>NZ_QWEK01000031.1 GCF_009935845.1 Pseudoflavonifractor sp. 524-17
CACAGACAACAAGCCCTTTCGGCTGCTTGAACAATTTTACCGCCTTATTTTTGTCTAACTTTTTGGGCGCACTTCACTTGGGTCCCGCGGCTTTTTTGTGGGGGACGACTTGCGCTTGTGCCCTTGAAGGGGCAGGTCCGGTATGATACAATAGGGTCCAACGCAAAATCTGAGGTTGGAGGTCCGCCGTGAAGGAACTTGAACAGCTGCCCATCCCACTGCTCCAGTGGTTTCAGGACAACGCCCGGACGCTGCCCTGGCGGTCCGACCCCACGCCGTACCATGTGTGGGTGTCGGAGATCATGCTCCAGCAGACCCGGGTGGCGGCGGTGCTGGAGTACTACCGCCGGTTTATGGAGGCCCTGCCGGAGGTGGCGGATCTGGCCTTGGTGGAAGAGGACCGGCTGATGAAGCTGTGGCAGGGGCTGGGGTACTATAACCGGGCGCGCAACCTCCAAAAGGCCGCCCGGCAGGTGATGGAAGAATTTCACGGGGCCTTTCCAAACACCTATGAGGAGATTCTCTCTCTCGCCGGGGTGGGGGAGTACACCGCCGGGGCCATCGCCTCCATTGCTTTTGGCGTTCCGGTGCCGGCGGTGGACGGCAACGTCCTGCGGGTGGTGGCCCGGCTCACCGGGGACGAGGGGGACGTCACCCGGCCGGAGACCCGCCGCCGGATGCGGCAGGCCCTGCTGGACACCATGCCCCGCAATCTCCCCGGGGACTACAATCAGGCCCTGATGGAGCTGGGGGCCATTGTGTGCCTGCCCAACGGGGCGCCCCTGTGCGGGCAGTGCCCTGCGGCCCCCCTCTGCGCCGCCCGGCGGGAGGACCGGATCGCCCAGCTGCCGGTGAAGGCGGCGAAAAAGGCCCGCCGGATCGAGAAGCGCACAGTCTACCTTCTCTTTTATGGGGGGAAGGTGGCCCTGCGGCGGCGGCCGGGGCGGGGGCTTCTGGCGGGACTGTGGGAGTTCCCCAGCCAGCCCCAGGGGGAGAAGGATGTTCTGGACCGCTGGGGGATTGTCCCCCTCCCGGAGCAGGTGTGGGCCGGGTCCTCCTGCGCCTTTGCCGCCCAATCCCGGGTGGGGCGGCACGTCTTTACCCACATTGAGTGGCATATGGATCTGAAGACGGTCTTTGCCGCGGCCGGCGTCCTCCCCGCCGGGTGGGTGTGGGCGGACGCCGCCGCCCTGGAGCGGGAATACGCCGTCCCCAACGCCTTCCGCTTCGCGGCGGACCTGGCCTTGAGCGGTATGGAGGAGAGTGCGCAATGGAATTAAAGGAACTGGTTGCCGCCCAGCGGAATTATTTTAACGAGGGTCTGACCCGGAGCATCGCCCTGCGGCGGGAGATGCTCCGCCGGCTGAAAAAGGGACTGGACCGCCACGAGGAGGCCCTTCTCGCCGCCCTGGAGCAGGATCTGGGCAAAAGCCGGTTTGAGGCCTACGAGACCGAGCTGGCGGTGGTCCGGGGGGAGCTGTCCCTGGCCTGGAAGCACGCCGAGCGCTGGGGTCAGCCCCGCCGGGCCCGCACCCCCCTGTTTTTGAGCCCCGCCAGCAGCAAAATATACTGGGAGCCCTACGGCACGGTTCTTATCCTGGCACCCTGGAACTACCCGGTGCAGCTGACGCTGGTCCCACTGATTTCCGCCATTGCCGCGGGGTGTACCGCAATCGTGAAGCCCTCCGCCTACACGCCCAGAACCTCCGCGGCGGTGGCCGCTCTCATTTCCGACGTCTTCGACCCCGCCCTGGCGGCGGTGGTGGAGGGTGGCAGGGCAGAGAATACCGCCCTGCTGGAGGAGAAGTTTGACTTCATTTTCTTTACCGGCAGCGCCGGGGTGGGCCGGGTTGTGATGGCCGCCGCGGCAAAGCACCTCACCCCCGTGGCCCTGGAGCTGGGGGGCAAGTCCCCGGTGATTGTGGCCCCGGACGCCGATCTGGACCTGGCCGCCCGGCGGATTGTGTGGGGAAAATTCCTCAACGCCGGCCAGACCTGCGTGGCCCCGGATCACCTCTGGGTGCGGGAGGACGCCCGGGACTTTTTTGTGGAGAAGCTGAAAAAGCAGATTGTAAAGTGCTACGGTGAGAACCCTCTGGCCAGCCCGGATTTGGGCAGAATTGTAAACGAAAAGCACTTTGACCGCCTCCAGGCCCTGACACGGCACGGTACAGTGGCTTTTGGAGGCGGCGGGGACCGTGCCGCCCTGAAAATAGAGCCCACTGTGCTGGTGGATGTGTCGGAGGACGACCCGGTGATGGGAGAGGAGATTTTTGGCCCCATTCTCCCGGTGCTCACCTATACGGACATTGACGATCTCATCGCCCATCTCCAGACCAAGCCCCGGCCCCTGGCGCTGTACACCTTCACCCGCAACAAGTGGATGGCCAAGAAGATCAGCGACGCCCTTCCCTTCGGCGGCGGCTGTGTCAACGACACGGTACTTCACCTGGCCAACGGCAATCTGCCCTTCGGCGGCGTGGGGGAGAGCGGTATGGGGGTGTGTCACGGAGAGGCGGGGTTCCGCACCTTCTCCCACCAGAAGTCCATCCTGCGCAAATTCGGTCCCGAGGTCCCGCTGCGCTACCCGCCCCATAAGGGAAAGGGGCTGGGCCTGCTGAAAAAGCTGATGTGATACTCTTTCTTGAACGAAAAAGTATCAAAAAGAACTTCAATTTCCAGCCGAAACCCGTTGCAGTTCTTAGATTTTTGTCTGACAATGGGGAAAGAGTTTAATATGAGGAAGAGAGAATGGCAAAGCTGTATTTCCGATATGGAGTCATGGGCTCCAGCAAGACCGCCAACGCGCTGATGGTGCGCTATAACTACCAGGAGCGGGGGCAGGAGGCCCTTCTGGTCAAACCCTCCATTGACCAGCGGGACGGGGCCCGGTTTGTGGCCTCCCGGGCGGGCCTGTCCCACCCGTGCATCTATTTTTCCGACCTGGAGAAAATGCCACCGGAGGAGCTGTGCTGCTACGCCTGCATTATCGTGGACGAGGCACAGTTCCTCACTAGGGAGGAGGTGCGCTATCTGACCCTTCTGGTGGATGAGCGTAATATTCCCGTCATCTGCTACGGCCTGCGCGCCGATTTCAAAGGGGACCTCTTCCCTGGCTCCCAGGAGCTGCTGGCCTGGGCGGACATCATCGAAGAGGTGAAGACCATCTGCTGGTGCGGTAAAAAGGCCACCTGCAACGCCCGGTTCGACAAAAACGGCGTGGTGCTCAAGGAGGGGGAGCAGGTGGTGCTGGGGGCCAACGACCAGTACATCGGCCTGTGCCGCCGGCACTGGAAAGAGGGAAATCTGGGCCCCGGACACCAGAAATGTGAAACAGTGCAGTAATAAAGGGAGCCGGTTATTATGATCTGTAATCTCTGCCCCCGGCGGTGCGGCGCTCTGCGCACCCCGGACCGGGGGGAGGGCCGGTGCGCCATGCCCAGCCTCCCGGTGGCGGCGCGCTCGGCCCTCCACCACTGGGAGGAGCCACCTATCTCCGGCGCCCGGGGGGCGGGGACTGTTTTTTTCTCCGGCTGCCCTCTGGGATGTGTCTTCTGCCAAAATGAAGCAATCAGCCACAAAAATTTTGGAAAGCCTGTGCCTGTAGACCGCCTGCGGGCCATTTTCCAGGAGCTCATTGACCAGGGGGCCCACAATATTGATCTGGTCAATCCCACCCACTTCGCCCATGTGATGGCAGAGCTCCTGGACGCGCCGCTTTCTGTCCCCGTGGTGTGGAATTCTGGGGGATATGAGCGGGTGGAGACCCTGAAAACCCTGGAGGGAAAAGTGGACATCTACCTGCCGGACCTGAAATACCTGGATCCCGCGGCGGCGGAGAGGTACTCCGGGGCGGCGGACTATCCGGAGACAGCCAAGGCCGCCCTTTTGGAGATGTACCGCCAGACTGGCCCCTGCGTCTATGATGGGGACGGCCTGCTCCGCCGGGGGGTAATCATCCGCCACCTGATTCTCCCCGGTCGGCTGAAGGAGGCCAAGGCCGTTATGGACTGGGTGGCGGAGCAGTTCCCAAGGGGGGCGGTGCCCTTCTCTCTGATGAGCCAGTATACCCCCTGGGGCCGGGCGGCGGAGTACCCGGAGATCAACCGTACAATTCGGGGCTCAGAGAGGCGCAGCGCCCAGGTTTATATGGAGAACCTGGGGCTGGCCGGCTTCGTCCAGGAGGACGGTGCCGCCCAGTCCGCCTTCATCCCCGCCTTTGACCTGACCGGGGTATAGGTTTTCCGCCTGTCTCCCGGCGTCTGTTTGAAAACCAGCAGAACGCCGTCTCATATGGGGATAATTCTGATTTTGATCATTTGAGCTTGGGGGGAATAGAATGACCACAAATCTCCTGGGGGGAGGGACGCGCCTGAAGACCATGTGGCGGCTGTCCTGGCCTGCCATTATGGAACAGATTCTCTCCACCATGGTCAGCTATGTGGACACCGCCATGGTGGGGGTGCTGGGGGCGGGGGCCACTGCCGCGGTGTCGGTGAACGCCGCCTCCCTCTGGCTCATCAGCGGGATTCTGGCCGGGGTGGGTGTGGGGTACTCGGTGCAGGTGTCCAACGCCATCGGCGCCGGGGACGACAGCCTGGCACGGGACGTGATCCGCCAGGGGATTCTGGGCACCTTGGTGTGCGGGGCGGTTTCTTTGGTAATATTCCAGATTTTGGCAGGGTATATTCCCTTGTGGCTGGGGGCGAAGCCGGACGTACTGCCCCATGCCGCGGCCTATCTGCGGTACTATACCCTGGCCATGCCCTGGATAGCGGCCAGCGCCATTTTCTCCGCCATTCTGCGGTGTATGGGCAATACAAAGGCTCCGCTGATCTTCAATACCCTGGCCAATCTGTGCAATCTTGCGCTGAATTGCCTCTTTATCTATGAGACACGGACCGTCCGGCTCTTGGGCCGGGCGGTCACCGTCCCCGGGGCCGGCCTGGGTGTGGAGGGGGCGGCCATCGCCTCCGCCCTGTCCTGGACGGTGGCGGGGAGCGCCCTGCTTTTCATCGGCCTGCGTCAGGGGGACCGGTTCCGGGTCCGTTTTGCCGAGGGCCTGCGTCCCAACCGGGCGATCATCCGTATGGCGGTGTACCTGGGCCTGCCCTCGGCGCTGGAGCGGGCCACCATCAACCTGGGGCAGATCGCCCTCACCGCCCTGGTGGCCTCCATCGGCACGGTGGCCCTGGCGGCCCACCAGATTGCCAATACTGCAGAGGGGCTGTGCTACCTGCCGGCCTACGGCATCTCCTACGCCGGCATTGCCCTGGTCGGCCAGTCCGTAGGGGCCAGGTCCAAGGAGGACGCCAAGGCCTTCGGCTCTCTGGCCGCCCTGGCGGCGCTGATTTTATGCACCGTGCTGGCGGTGCTGCTCTTTCTGTTCGCCCCCATGCTGTCCGCCCTGTTCAATACGGACCCCGCCGTGGTGAGGGAGGCGGCGCTGATGCTGCGCATTGTCTGCTTTGCGGAGCCCCCATTTGCCCTGTCCATCGTCCTGTCCGGCACCCTGCGAGGGGCGCACGACGTCCGCTTCCCCATGGCCACCGGTCTGGTGTGTATGTGGGGGGTGCGGATTACCCTGGCCCTGGTGCTGGTGGGAAAGGCCGGCCTGGGTCTGGCGGGGGTGTGGATCGCCATGAGCGCCGATCTTATCCTCCGGGGGGTGCTGTGTACCCTCCGGTGGCACGGGGAGAAATGGGTGAAAAAATGCGGCCTGTAAAGGGGCGCGGCAAAAAAGGGGGGGTGGGACAGTGAAACTGGAGTCCATTACCGGGCAGACCCAGCTGGAAGCGTTCCCCGGCATCGGGGCGGCCCGGGCCAAGGGGCTGGAAAAGCTGGGCCTGACCACGGCGGAGGATCTGCTGCGCTACTACCCCAGAAGCTACGAGGACCGCCGCGTCCGCTCGTCTATCCGCTCCGCCCCGGAGGGACAGCCGGTGTGCATCCCGGCCATGGTGGCTCAGACCCCCCAGATGTCCCAGATCCGCAAGGGCCTGTCTGTGACCAAGGTGCGGGCGGTGGACAGCAGCGGCGCCATGGACGTGACCTTTTTTAACCAGACCTATGTGAAACAGGCCCTGATTCCCGGGGAAAGCTATGTGTTCTACGGCTGCGTCACCGGACAGGGGCCGCGGCGGCAGATGAGCAACCCGGTCTTTGAGCCGGAGGGAAGGGCCCGGTTCACCGGCCGGATTATGCCGGTCTACCCCCTCACCGCCGGCATCTCCAACAACCGCCTGGCGGGGATTGCCCAGGTGTGCGTGGACGCCTGCGCCGGAGAGGTGGAGGAGATCCTCCCGCCGGCGGTGCGGCGGGACCACCAGCTGGCGGCGGCGGAGTTCTCCTGCCGGAACATCCACTTCCCCGCGTCGGAGCAGGCCTTGGATCAGGCCCGCCGCCGGCTGATTTTTGAGGAGCTGTTCTGTCTGTCCGCCGGACTGTCCCTGCTCCGGGGCCGGCGGCAGACCGCCCCCGGGCCGGTGTTCAAGGGGGGGGATCTAACCCCCTTTTTCGCCCTGCTGCCCTTTACACTGACCAAGGCCCAGCGCCGGGCCATTGACGAGGCAGCGGCGGACTGTGTCTCCGGCCGGCCCATGAACCGGCTGGTCCAGGGGGACGTGGGCTCTGGAAAGACCATGGTGGCGGCGGCCTGCTGCTTTCTGGCGTGGCAGTGCGGGTGGCAATCGGCACTGATGGCCCCCACGGAAATTTTGGCGGAGCAGCACTTTCGCACCCTGTCCGCCGTGCTGGCCCCCGCCGGACTGCGGGTGGGCCTGCTTACCGGCGGGCTGGGTGCGAAGGAGAAGCGGAATGTAAAAGCGGCCCTGGCGGCGGGGGAGATCCACCTGCTGATAGGTACCCATGCCATTCTCTCCCAGGGGGTGGAGTTTGCCAAGCTGGGCCTGGTGGTGACGGACGAGCAGCACCGCTTCGGCGTAGACCAGCGGGCGGCCCTGACCGCCAAGGGGGAGCATCCCTGCCCGCCCCATGTGCTGGTGATGTCGGCCACCCCCATTCCCCGCACTTTGGCGCTGATCATCTATGGGGATCTGGATGTGAGCGTCATCGACGAACTCCCGCCGGGGCGCACGCCCATCCAGACCTTTTTGGTGGGAGAGGACAAGCGGGCGCGGATGTACAACTTTGTCCGCGCTCAGGTGAAAGCCGGCCGGCAGGTGTATATGGTCTGCCCGGCGGTGGAAGAGGCGGAGGAGGAGAGCAGCGCCAGCCTGAAAGCGGTGACTGTCTACGCCGGACAGCTGCAATCAGAGGTCTTCCCTGACCTGCGGGTGGGCTTTGTCCATGGCAGACAGCGCCCCCGGGAAAAGGAGGCTGCCATGGCGGCCTTCGCGGCGGGAGAGATGGACGTGCTGGTGTCCACCACAGTGATTGAGGTGGGGGTGGACGTGCCCAACGCCTCGCTGATGATTGTGGAGAACGCGGACCGGTTCGGGCTGTCCCAGCTCCACCAGCTCCGGGGCCGGGTGGGCCGGGGGAGCTGTCAGTCCTACTGTGTGCTGGTGACCGGCAGCCGCAATCCGGAGAGCCGGGCCCGGCTGAAGGTGCTCACCCAGACGGCGGACGGCTTCCGAATCGCGGAGGAGGATTTAAAGCTTCGGGGGCCGGGGGACTTCTTCGGCCGGCGGCAGCATGGCCTGCCCCAGCTCCGCCTGGCGGACCTGGCGGGGGATACCCGGGTGCTCAAAGAGGCCCAGCAGGCGGCGCAGGCCCTCCTCCGCGCTGACCCGGCGCTGGACCAAGCGGAACACCAGCCGCTGCGCCGTCAGGTGCAAAGGCTCTTTACCGAGCACGCGGATATTTTTAATTGACGGGGAGACAGAGGAAACGATGTTTGAAATTCGTGAGATGACAGGGGCGGACCGGGAGCTGGTCCTGCCCATGGTGAATACCTTTTACCACAGCCCCGCGGTGGAGCATCCGGTGGACCCGGCGGTGCTGGAGCGGACCTTTCAGGCGGCGGCGGACCCGGGGGAGCCCCTGCTCCGGGGGCTGGTGCTGCTGGAGGACGGACAGGCGGTGGGCTATGCCTATGTGACCCAGTGCTACTCCGGCGAGGTGGGGGGCCGGTGCGTCTTCTTTGAGGAGATGTACCTGTCTCCCCAGTGCCGGGGCAAGGGGTACGGTACACAGGTCTTCCGCTGGCTGAAGAACGCGTACCCCAACCACGCCCGCCTGCGTCTGGAGGTCACGGACGCCAACGAAAAGGCCATCCGGCTCTACAAGCGCCTGGGCTTCCGCTTTCTGGAATACCGCCAAATGGTATTGGAAGGGGACTTGCAGGCATAAAAATACCCTGGGAACGGTGTGATTGCCGCTCCCGGGGTATTTTTTTGAGTGCGGATTTTTACATGCTCCGGTCGGCCTGGAGGCGCTGCTGGACTGGGCCGTACACCCGCTCCGGCCGCCCGCGGGTGGTCATGCGGCGGGTGGAGACCACTTTTACCATACCCACTTTTTCCAGGGCGCTGAGAAAATGGTTGGCGCTGCGGTGGGTGACGGAGAGCTTTACCGCCAGCTCCCGGGCGGTAATCTGGCCGTCTGGCATACGCTTGATGGCGGTGAGCACCTTCATTACCGTCAGGGAAGACAGGCCGCACTGTGTAAAATCCCCCGCCAGCTCTTTGGGGGTGGTGGGGACCACCAGCATGGCGTCCTGGCCCAGGGGGCCGATCAGCTCCTGCTTCTCGTTGATGAGGTAGCTGCCGCCTAAAATTTCGCTCTCCCGGGCGGCGTGGACAGCGTTGAGCTTGGCGTCGTATAAAGTGGCGCCGATGCCGTAGCCGATGTGGATATGGATCCCCAGGCGCTGGAAGAGATAGTCCTGAATCATGCAGTTTTTATAGTTATTGGTACACCAGGCCACCGCCCGGCGGTCGGTGAGCACCCGAACCCCGAAGTGGGAGCGGCGGAATTCCACCCCCAGGGCTGAGTCGGAGAAAAACTGCGTCAAGGCGTTTTGCAGCAGCAGGCACTGGGCGTCCACCCAGTCGGGGTTGAGGGGGGCCTCCTGCTGGGCCAGGGCGGGGGAGAAGTTGAAGTGGATCTCCGCAGGCTGGTTCTCCTGAAGGGCGCGGATTTCAATCTCCCGAAAAAGCCCCGCGCAGGCGTCCGCAATGGTGGACAGGCTGGGGTGAGGGTAGTACACGCACATTCCCTCCCGCCGCAGCAGGGGGATAAGCCCGCTGTAGCGGGTGATGACGGCGTCAAATTTCTGGGTCCGCCAGATGGACAGCAGCTTTTGATAGTGCAGATCCTCTGTGTACTGAAAGGTCTCCGGACTGCCCCCGTCTCCCGCCCGGCCCATGGAGTCGGACAGCGTCATCCCCGAATCCGTGGTGAGAAAGTCCTCCACGCTCATGTGGATCTGGTCCAGAAAGTCGCAGTAGATGCGGGAAAAATCCGCCACGCCCTTTTCCAGGTGGAGGTGCCACAGCAGGCGGTAGAGGGCCGCGTCATCGTAATTCACCGGCACCACCGGACGCCGGCCCTTCCCCTCCAGAGACACCAGCGCCGTGGTGAAGCGCCGGCCGATGGTGAGAATGCCGTCTATGCTGGCAGGAACCTGATGGTAGGTCTTCTCCATTCCCTGGAGGGGGTCGTAATTGTAGAAGCTGGCCTCGCAGTCAAGCGCCAGCCGGTGGAACGCCTCCTCAAAATAGGGGCGGATATACTCTGTAATGATAACCGCGATTTTATATTGTTTCAAAGGGCACACATCCTCCCAAAATGTCCGTGTTTCCTCTATTGTAGCACAAATACCCCGGAATGCAACCGGTTTTCCTAATTAAAGTCTTATTAGCTCTTTTATTTTTCTTTAATTTAAGAACAAGGGGTTTTTAACTGGAATTAAGAGGGAAGATTTATCCTAAATACACAAAAATAGATGTGCTATTTAATTAAATATTGACATTGATGTGCCATGGATTATAATTATAGCATAATCTTCTTTATTAATTCTTTTAATTGGCGCTGCAGCCGGAAGAAAGGGGCGGATCATCTCATGGATCAGACAAAAGTGCGGTATAACAACCCGAAAAGGGCCCGGATTGTGGTGGAGAAGTGCCCGGTGGATCACACCGGCCGGCCCTGCCACTGCCACACCGAGGGCCAGGTTTTTGAATTTGACTTTGAGCGCTGCCCCAGCAATTTCTGCGCCGCGGCGTTCCACAATCTGTGGCCCCAGCTCCGAGTGCTTGAGCTGGGGGGGCGGCATCCCTGGGATGGGGAACCCAACGTGACCCGGGTGGCTTGTCCGGACCCGGATAAGCCCACCATTTTCCGCATTGAGGTATGGGAAGCGCCTGAGAAATAGGGCCTGGACCGTGAGATCGCAGAGAGGGGGGATGGGCCGGAATTGGCCAAACTGTTTGGAAAAGACCAAAAAGGGCAGATATGATTGATTGACAGGAGGATATGACAATGAAGATCAGAAAACAGCTTGCACAGATTCTCTCCGGCGCGCTCTTGGTGACCATGCTGGCCGCCTGCGGCGGCGGTGGCGGCGGAAGCAATCCCTCCGCGGCCCCCAATCCCTCCGACGGCGGCGGCGAGGGCGGCTACAAGGTGGCCATGCTGCTCACCGGCTATATCAACGACGCCGGCTGGAACCAGTCCGCCTATGAGGGCCTTCAGATGGCCCAGGAGGAGTTCGGCGTCACCGGGGCCTATACCGAGGCCATTCCCCAGCCCGACTTTGAGGCGGTCATGCGGGACTATGCCGACCAGGGCTATGACATGGTCATCTGTGTGGGCAATGAGTTCTCTGACGCGGCCCTGGCCGTGGCCCCCTCCTTTCCCAATGTGAGCTTTGCGGTGATGAACGGCAACAACGCCGCCGAGCCCAACGTGGGCGCCTACCGGTTTAACACCCCCGAGGCCGGCTTTACGGCGGGCGCCATCGCCGCCATGTACTCTCAGGGCGGCACCGTGGGCGTCATCGGCGGATCCACCGCCCCCCACATCAAGGACGCGGCGGAGGCCTTCAAGGTGGGTGCTCAGTACATCAATCCTGACATCAACGTGCTGATTGGCTATACCGAGACCATGACCGACGTGGCCAAGGGCAAGGAAATGGGCGTGGCGTTTATTGAGCAGGGCGCCGACGTGCTCAGCGCCAACGCCAACTCCGCCTCCCTCGGCGTCATCGACGCCGCCAAGGAAAAGGGCATCCTCCACATCGGCTACATCAGCGACCAGTACGACGTGGCCCCGGAGACCGTGATGGTGTCCATGATTCAGAGCAACCCCTTTATGATCCGCGCCATTGTGGAGTCTGGGGTGAACGGCACCTTTGAGCCCAAGCTGAACCTGTTCGGCATGAAGGAGGGTGCCCTCTACCTTAGTGACTTCCACGGCAACGACTCCAAGCTGACCGACGAGCAGAAGGCGAAGATTGACGAGATCGTGGCCGCTATCAAGGACGGCTCCTTGAAAGAGGCCGGCATCCTGCCCAAGTCCTCCTTTGAGCAGTAATCTGATTGCAAATAACCAGGGCCGGGGGCGGCGGCCCCCGGCCCTATTAAAAACAGGTTTTTAAATGCGGAAGGGAGAAAACGCTATGGGAGAAAAGGTATTGGAGATGAGGAACGTCACCAAGCGCTTTGGCAGGCTCATCGCCAATGACAAGGTCAATTTTGACCTGGAAAAGGGCGAGGTCCACGCCCTTCTGGGGGAGAACGGCGCGGGAAAGACCACTTTGATGAACTGCCTGTACGGCATCTACAGCCCGGAGGAGGGGGAGATTCTGCTTCGGGGCCAGCCCCTGGCCCTCAACGGGCCCAAGGACGCCATCGCCCACAATATCGGCATGGTCCACCAGCACTTTATGCTGGTGCCGCCCCTGACGGTGCTGCAAAATATTGTGCTGGGGCAGGAGTGCAGGCTCTCCCCCATGAAGCTGGACCGGGCCCGGCGGGAGGTGGAGGAGCTGTGCCGGCTGTACGGCTTCCAGCTGGATCTGGACACCAAGGTGGCGGACCTGTCCGTGGGCGCCCAGCAGCGGGTGGAGCTGGTCAAGGCCCTCTACCGGGGGGCGGATATCCTGATTCTGGACGAGCCCACCGCGGTGCTCACCCCCACAGAGGTGGAGGGGCTCTTTGAAATCCTGCGGCAGTTTGTCTCCCAGGGGAAGTCCATCATTATTATTTCCCACAAGCTGTGGGAGGTGAAGCAGATCTCCAACCGGGTCACGGTTCTGCGCAGCGGCGCGGCGGTGTCCACCGTCTTCACCGCCGACGTGGAGGAGTCCGACCTGGCCGACATGATGGTGGGCAAAAAAGTATCCCTCCAGTACGAAAAGACGCCGGTGAAGTCTCAGGAGGCCATCTTTGAGATGCGCAATGTAAACGTAACCGGCAGCCAGCGGGCCTCGTCCCTGAAGGATCTGTCGCTGCATATCTGCAAGGGAGAGATATTGGGCATTGCCGGCGTGGACGGCAACGGCCAGCTGGAGCTGTCCGAGGCGGTGATGGGCCTGGCGGAGATCCAGTCGGGACAGGTCTTCTTCGACGGGGAGGAGATCACCCGCGTGCCCACCCGCCGGCGCATTGAGCGGGGCTTCGCCCACATCCCCGAGGAGCGGATGACCCAGGGGCTGGTGATGAACTTCAGCGCCAGTGAGAATATGATTCTCAACTGCTACGACCGGCCGCCCTTTACCAAAAACCATATCTTTGACAACCGCGCCGTCAGGGAGAACGGCAAAAAGCTGGTGGAGGAATACGATGTCCGCCCCCGCAGTCCGGAGGCGGCGGCCCGGTCCTTTTCCGGCGGCAACCAGCAGAAGGTGATCATCGCCAGAGAGTTTTCCCAAGATCCCAAGCTGGTGGTGGCGGTCCAGCCCACCCGGGGCCTGGACATCGGCGCCAGCGAGTTCGTCCACCACAAGCTGCTGGAGCGCAAGGAGCAGGGGGCCGGCGTGCTCCTCATCTCCGCCGACCTGGACGAGGTTCTGGCGGTGTCCGACCGGGTGTTGGTCATCAATGAGGGAGAAATTATGGGGGAATTTATCCCCGGCACCATCAGCTACGGCGATATTGGTCTGATGATGGGCGGAACCAGACAAGGGAAAAAGGAAGGTGATCCTGCGTGAGTTTTTCGTTTGGAAGGCATGAGGTGCGTGTGGAGCGCAGAAAACCGTCGGAAAGCCCCTTGTTCCAGCAGCTTCTGGGCCTGGGCCTGGCATTGCTGCTGGTGATTGTGGTGACTTCGGTGCTCATTGCCCTGTCAGGCAAGTCCCCCCTGGCCGCGTTCCAGGCCATGATCAAGGGGGCCTTTGGCACCAAGAACAGCACCGCGGAGACCATGATTAAAACCGTACCCCTGCTGCTGGCGGCCCTGGGCCTGACCATCTGCTACCGTACCGGCCTGACCTCACTGGGCTCAGAGGGGCAGATTGTCATCGGCGGCCTGATGGCCACCATCGTGGGCATTTATATGGGGGGCCTGCCCAAGCCCATTCTGGTGCCCCTGGCCATGATTGCCGGCATGATCGGCGGCGGGCTGTGGGCCTCCATCGCCGGCTTCCTCAAGGCAAAGCTGGGGGTGAGCGAGATCATCAACACCATTATGCTCAACTACGTGGCCACCTATTTTGTATCCTACCTGATCTCCTCCGGCCCCCTTCAGGAGGAGAGCGGCTTCTATCCCCAGTCCGATTTGCTGTCTCAGAATGCCTGGCTGAGCAGCATCCTCCCCGGCACCCGGATGCACACAGGGGTGATTGTGGCGGCGGTGTCCGTGGTGGCGGTCTATCTGCTGCTGTGGAAGCTGCCCTTGGGCTATCAGATGCGGGCCGTGGGCAACAACCCCATCGCCGCGCGCACCAACGGCATCAAGGTGGCCCGGAACATGGTGCTGGCCATGGTGCTCTCCGGGGTATTCGCCGGCCTGGCCGGCGCCATTGAGCTCATGGGCATCCACCACCGGCTGATGAACGGCTTCAGCTCCAGCTATGGCTTTGACGCCATGGCCGTGGCCCTGCTGGGGGGGCTGCACCCTGCGGGCGTCACCGTGGCGGCCCTGTTCTTCGGCGCGCTGCGCACCGGGGCCAACACCATGCAGCGCACCCTCCAGGTGCCGGTGTCTCTGGTCAACGTCATCCAGGGCCTGGTCATTCTCTTCGTGTTGATGCAGGCGGTGCTGCGCAGCTTCACAATCAAGCTCTTTACCAGCAAAAAGGGCGCGGCGGCAAAGGAGGCTTAGTCAGTTATGGATATTTTAAGCGGATTTTTGGAGGCCATGGTGCGTATGGCCTGCCCCATCATGCTGGCCAGCCTGGGGGCCCTCTTTACCGCCCGCAGCGGAATTATCAATTTTGCCATGGAGGGCATTATGATTATGGGGGCTTTCTTTGGGGTATATGGCTCCCACATGACGGGGAACCCGTGGATTGGCGCTGTGTTTGGAATGCTGGCCGGTCTGGCGGCGTCCATGGTGCTGGGCGTGATGAGCATCTCGGTAAAAGTGGACCAGGTGGTGGCGGGCACCGGCATCAACGTGCTCTTTCTGGGCCTGACCAGCTACCTCTTCACCGTGATGTACCCCAACGGCCAGCCCTCCTCCGTCAATACCTTTCCCACCCTGCCAATCCCTGTGCTCAGCGGCATTCCCGTCGTTGGCATCCTGTTCCGGCAGAGCCTGCTGACCTATCTGGCCTTTTTGCTGGTGCCGGTGATCTGGTACCTGCTCAACCGGACTACCTTCGGCCTGTGCCTGCGGGCGGTGGGGGAGCAGCCCCACGCCGCGGACAGCCTGGGCATCCACGTGGACAAGATGCGCTATGTGGCCATCATCCTGGCCGGCCTGCTGGGCGGGCTGGGGGGCGCGGCCCTGTCTTTGGGCCAGGTGTCGGTCTTCATTGAGAACATGACCTCCGGCCGGGGGTATGTGGCCTGGTCCGCCGTGACGGTGGGCAAGTGGAACCCCTTCGGCATTATGGGCGCCTCTCTGCTCTTCGGCGGGGCGGAGGCGGTGCAGCTGCGCCTGCAGGCCATGGGCATCTCTCTGCCCCACCAGTTCTTCCAGATGCTGCCCTACGTGCTGACCATGGTGGTACTGGCCGGCGTGGTGGGCCGTACGGTGGGACCCAAGGCCATGGGCAAGCCCTTTATCAAAGGGGAGCGGTAAAATGGCCTTTTCTGTGGAAGAGATGGGTTTTCCCGTCCATTACCCCAATCCAGAGCTGCTCTCCGCCCTGACGGCGGACAGCCCCATGGAGACGCCGGAAAAGGTAAAGGCGGTGCTGGGGGAGCTGAAATTCCCGCCCGCCCCGGCGGATCGGCCCTATCTCTACGGGTGTATGGTGCTCTCTTTTGACGGGAAGATGGGCTTCCCCGACAACCCGGAGGGCACCCTCATCTCCAAGGAGAACCGGCGGGACCCCATAGGGGGGAAGACGGACTTTTGGATCATGAACGTGTGCCGGGCCTATGCCGACGGGGTAATTCTGGGCACCGGCACCCTGAAGGCCCGTCCCAGCCGGGCCTGGCGGGCGGATCTGGCGGATCCGGACCTCATCGCCGCCCGGCGGGGGCTGGGAAAACAGGACGCCGCCCCCCTGAACCTCATCGTGTCCATTGACGGGCGGGATGTGCCTTTGGAGCATCCTACATTGAAATTGCCGGAGCGGCCGGTGATTCTTACCTCCCAGGTGGGGGGCGCGTGGCTGCGGGAGCATTTGGACCAGCCGGTGCGCCTGATTGACAGCCCCTGTGATTTGAGAGAGGACCAAAGCGTGCTGCGGGTGCTCACCGCCGGGGAGGAAGTTGCGGATACCGCCGGGCTGCTGTCTCTGCTGCGCCGGAGCGGCCTGTCCCATGTGTCGGTGGAGGCCCCGGGGTATATCTGGCAGCTCATCCGGGAGGAACTGCTGGACGAGTACCTGCTCAACTACTCCGGCGTAATGGCCGGCGGCAATACCGCCCTGGGTACCTGGGCGGGACAGACCGCGGAGCGCCACCCACACGCCCTTCTGCTCAGCGTAGGGTGGCACAGGGGCTTCCTCTACACCCGGCAGAAGCTGATTTACGGAGATTCACAGGCTTGAACACCATAAACCGCCCGCGGGCGGAACGGAAAGGAAACCCAACTCATGATTAAAATTGTTGGATTGAGCGGCAGTCCCCGGAAGGGCGCGACGGAGTACGTATTGGAGCAGGCCCTGGCCGCCGCCCGGACGTTCTCTCCGGAGGTGGAGACCGAGCTGGTGACGGTCCGGGGCAAAAAGATTGCCCCCTGCAATGGCTGCGGCTATTGTAAGCGGGAGAAGACCTGGTGCTGCATTCCAGACGATATGCAGCCCCTCTTTGAAACGCTGATTGAGGCGGACGGCATTCTGGTGGCCTCCCCGGTGTATGTGATGTCCGCCACGCCCCAGATCCACGCGGTGTGCTCCCGGATGCGCCCGGCCATGCACTGCTACCCCGGAATGCTGCGCAACAAATTCATGGCCGCGATTGGCGTGGGCGGCACCCGCAACGGGGGTCAGGAGCAGACCGTCACCGACCTCATCAACCTCTTCGGCACCCGGGCCATCAACATTGTCACCAACGAATCCGGCGGCTACACCGGCGGCAAGGTCTGGTCCCAGGACCGGGGGGCGGAGGGCGCCGCCGAGGACGAGATCGGCATGAAGACCGCCACCGATCTGGCCAAAAAGCTGGCGGAGGTCTGCCTTATTTACAATAAGGGAAAAGAACTCTATAATAAGGAGCGGGAGAACGGATGAGCCGGGGATGGATTCACGTCCATGTCCTCACCATGGACGGGGAAGACCGGACCTACCCAGACGGGGGCATCCTCTACACAGAGGACGGGACCATCTCAGCCGTGGGGGAGAGCGGGGCCATCCGCGCCCAGGCGGAGGCGGAGGGGGCCCGGCTTCAGGACGGCGGCGGGAAAATCCTGCTGCCCGGCCTGGTCAATACCCACACCCACCTCTATCAGGAGCTGACCAAGGGCCGGGGGAGCGATCTGAGCCTGGAGGAGTGGTTCCCCAAAGCCATGGCCCCGGTGGGTGCGGCCCTGCGGCCCCGGCACATGGAGGCCGGGGTGGATCTGGGCATTCTGGAGGCCCTGCGCAGCGGCGTGACCACTGTGGCCGACTATATGCAGCACCAGCCGGTGCCCGGCCTGGGCATCGCGGAGCTGGAACGGGCGAAGGCCCTGGGCATACGCATGGTGTACGGCCGGGGCTACCGGGACATCGGCCGGCCCGAGGTGGTAGAGAACGCCGAGTCCATCTTTGCCGACGTGGACGATCTCCGCGCCCGGTACGAGACCGGGGACGGCATGATGACCCTCTGGCTGGCCCCCGCCGCCAGCTGGGGGCTCAGCGACAGCCTGATGCGCCAGACCCGGGCCTATGCCGGTAAAACCGGCACTCCCATTATGATGCACCTGTTTGAGACCGGCAGCGATAACACAGGGAGCCAGGAGCGCTTTGGAACAGACGCCATCGACTGGTTTGAGGAGGCGGGCCTGCTGGGGCCGGATCTGCTGGCTGTCCACTCCGTGGCCCTGGGGGAGAAGGAACTGGACGCCTACCGGCGGCATGGGGTAAGGGTGTCCTATAACCCGGTGTCCAACATGTACCTGGCCTCCGGGGTGGCGCCGGTGCGCAGGCTGCTGGATCTGGGCCTCACCGTGGGCCTGGGCACCGACGGTGCGGGGTCCAACAACAGCAACGACATGCTGGAGACCATGAAGGCCGGGGCCCTGCTGCAAAAGGCGTTTTCCCGGGACCCCCGGAGCCTCACCGCCCATGAGACCCTGCGCATGGCTACCATTGAGGGGGCGAAGGCCCTGGGGCTGGATAAACTGGTGGGCTCTCTGGAGGCGGGGAAGCGGGCGGATCTTGTCCTCTACGACCCCATGGCCAGCGTAAAGACCTGCCCGGTGTGCGGCAGCGCCGAGGCCGCCCTGGTCTATACCGGGGATTGCCGGGGGGTGGATACCGTGGTGGTCAACGGGCGCGTCCTGCTGTCCGGGGGAAAGTTCACCCAAGCGGACGAGGAGGCCATTCTGGCCCGGGCCCGGGAGATGGCCCGGGATCTGGCGGATTGTCTGGAATGATTGAATGAGACGACTGGAACGAGAAAAGGAGACGTGGACATGAGCGAAATCCGGGATTTGCAAACCTTCCTCCAGGCGCTGGAGGAGCACAACCTGCTGTTTACCGCAAAGAAAGAGGTGGACTGGAACCACGAGATCGGTTCGGTCATCGCCACCCTGGAGCCCAGCGGCCGGGCGGGATATTTTCCCCAGGTCAAGGGCAAGGAGTTCGGCGTGTGCGGCAACCTGCTGGGGTCCATGGACGCCATCGCCGTGGCCCTGGGCTGCGCCAAGGAGGAGATCACCGATTTTCTGGCGGATAAGCTGGAGCACCCCATCAAGCCCAAAGCGGTGGAGAACGCCCCCTGTCAGGAGGTAGTGCTCACCGGGGATCAGATTGATATGGGCCGTCTGCCGGTGCCGGTCCACGCCCCCAAGGACGGCGGTCCCATCATCACCGGCGGCGTCATCGTCTCCAAGGAGCTGGACGGCACCCGGCAGAACCTCTCCTTCCAGCGGATGCACGTCAAGGGCAAAGATAAGATCAGCATTATGATCAACGAGTGGCGCCATCTGAAGGAGTTCTACGACGCCGCCGAGGCCCAGGGCAAGGCCCTGCCCATCGCGGTGGCCATCGGGGCGGACCCGGTGGTCTACGTGGGCGCGGGCCTGCGGTACGACGGGGACGAGATGGAGGTGGCCGGCGCCGTCCGGGGCCGGCCTATGGAGGTGGTCAAGTGCGTCACCAACGACATCTATGTGCCCGCCGAGGCCCAGTTCATCATCGAGGGGGAGATCCTGCCCAACCAGCGGGAGCTGGAGGGCCCCCTGGGAGAGTTCACCGGCCACTACTCCGCCCCCTGGAACAGCCCCATTATCCACGTCACCGCCATTACCCACCGGAAGGGGGCCATTTACCAGACTATTAACGGCGCCTCCTTTGAGCATATCAACCTGGGCAATGTGCTGCCCCGGGAACCTTTGCTGAAAAAATTCACCACCTACGTAAGCAAGGGGGTCATCAACGTCCACATCCCTCCCTACGGCTCCGGCTTCCTGGCTCTGGTGCGGCTGCGCAAGAAGAACCCCGGAGAGCCCAAAAACGTGGCCCTGGCCGCAATGATGACCTATGTGAACATCAAAAACGTCATTGTGGTGGATGAGGACGTGGATATCTACGACCCCGCCGACGTGATGTGGGCCCTGTCCAACCGGGTCATCCCGGAGAATGACATTTTCTACGTGCCCAACGCCCAGGGGCACGAGCTGGATCCCTGCTCCGACGAGCGGGGCGTGCAGACCAAGATGGGCATCGACGCCACCCTCAGCGACGAGAGCCGCTGCCTGGAGCGGGTGCGCTATCCCCAGGTGAATCTGAAGGACTACCAGTAAGAGGGCCGTATGAAACAGTTTATTGTGGGCGTCACCGGGGCCAGCGGCACCCTGTACGCCGACCGGGTGCTCCGCCGGCTGCTGGACCTGGGGCACAGGGTCCACCTGTGCGTCACGGACGCGGGGGCCCTGGTGGCCCGGAGTGAGCTGGAGGGCTGGCCGGAGGGGGACGCCGCCGCCGTGGAGGCCGCCCTGCGGGTGCGCTACCGCTCCCAGGAGCTGTACTGGCACAACGTCCATGCCATCTGGGCCAGCATCGCCAGCGGTTCCTTTCGGACAGACGGTATGGTGGTAGTACCCTGCTCTATGGGCACTATGTCGGCCATCGCCCACGGGGCGTCCCACAATCTGCTGGAGCGGGCCGCGGATGTGGTGCTGAAGGAGCGGCGCAGGCTGATTCTCGCGGTGCGGGAAACCCCTCTTAATACGATTCACTTGCAAAATATGCTCACCCTCTCCCAGTGCGGAGCGGTGATTATGCCGGCGTGTCCCTCCTTTTATCAAAAGCCCGCCTCCCTGGAGGAGCTGGCCGACTTCTTTGCCGTACGCGTCCTGGACCAGCTGGGCCTGTACGACAGTGAGGCCCCCCGGTGGGAGGGCGAGCTGGAGACTTACTGAGCCGGAAGGCGGGAAACGAGACAAAGAAGACAAAAGGGCGCGCTGCAGAATAAAAACTGCAGCGCGCCCTTTAGGGCTTGCGGGCATAGTTCCATTTTTCAGCCGATCCCCCCATCCCGCCGGCGGGATGGGGGTGTTCCGGCGCTCAGGAGACGGTTACGATACGGATCTTGCCCCCTGACTCGGGGGATTTGTCATAGTAGACGGTCATGGTGTTGGAGTAGGAGCGGGCCTCCTCCAGGCCGGCCAGGCCGGCGGAGAACCAGTGGCCGGTGGTGCGGTTGTAGCACCAGACCGCCTCGGAGACGGGGAAGGTGATGCCGTTGACCACCATGGTCTTGGTGTCGGGGTCGTAGGCCTCCCGCTTCACGTTGGAGGCGGACTGGAGGGTGACGGAGCCGGCCAGCTTGTGGGAGCCGTCCATGGTCTCCAGAGAGGCGGCGATGCCGATGGCCTCCCGGTTGTGGAAGGTGGTGCCGCAGATCAGGGTGTCGCTGGAGCCGCCGTTCTCCACGGTGATGGTGGCGTTGCTGTACTCCATGCCGGTGGTCTCCTGGGCGGGGACGAAGCGGGCGAAGCCGTAGCTGTACTGGTCGCCGGTGACATCGTCGAAGATGAGCAGGTTGATCTTGCCGGCGTAGTCCTTGCCCACGTAGAGGATCTTGGAGGCGGGGACGGTTTCCCGGGTGATCTGGCTGTACTCGATCTCCTTGGGCTGGCCGGTGCCCACCCGCTCAAACAGGCGCACGTTCTCCGCCAGAGATACGCCGTTGACGGTGCGGCCGGCCACGCTCATGGGTCCGCTGGCCCCCCGTCCGCTCAGGCGGGAGAGATTGATGCGGCCCTCCATGCCGGAGGAGATGGTGACCAGCTGGCCCACCATGCGCTCGGCATTGGCGGCGCTGAGACCGGGGTTGCCCTCAAAGACAATGCGCTCGCCCTTAGCGTTGTAGATGTCCAGCAGAGGCTCTACCTTGGCGCTGTCCGAGGTGCAGGCGGTGACCACACCCACGGTGGTGGAGCGGGCCACGGT
Organism: Pseudoflavonifractor sp. 524-17; assembly: GCF_009935845.1. Lineage (GTDB taxonomy): Bacteria > Bacillota > Clostridia > Oscillospirales > Oscillospiraceae > Pseudoflavonifractor_A. The sequence continues at coordinate 21,122 of NZ_QWEK01000031.1, forward strand.
GGTGTCCAGCGCGCCGGCCACCCGTCCGTCCGCGGTGAGCAGCAAAGTGACCGTCTTGCCGGGGCGGAAGGCGGACAGATCGCTGACAGCGCCCGGAAGGACAGTAAACTCCTGGCCCAGCATGGTGATGGTGGCGGGGGCGGTGGGGTTGGGATAGGCGTTTTCATACATGCCGGTGAGGCGGGTGTCCGAGACGTAGAGGATCTTGGCCCCCCGGTCATAGGTGGCCACGTCGTACTGGCGCAGATCGGCCACAGTGGCGGGGACGCCGTTTTTGTAGATCTGATAGTCCGGGTCCCCCTTGGTCAGGGCGACAAAGGGGTTGGAGGTGCCGTTGGGCTTGGTGCGGGCCACCATCACGTCCTCGCTGGCCTCGGAGGCGGAGGAGAGATAGACGTAGTCCAGCTTGCCGGCGCCGCTGTAGCACAGCACCAGGGGGGTGCCGGAATAGAGGTAGGTCCACACCTTATCAAAGGTAGTGGCTTCGCCGTTTCTCCAGACCGTGGTGGTGTGGGGAATGGTGATCTGCTCTCCGCCGGAGACGGTAATATAGTTGCCGTCTACCTTGCCGGAGACGCTCACCCGGCGCAGGGTGTCGGTGCTGCTGGGGCGCAGGGTGAGGAAGTTGCCGTCCCGGTCCTGGACCATCTCCCCCCGGGTGCCCCGCAGCTGGGAGGAGAGGGAGGCGCGGTTGGTCTTGGGGGTGAGGACAGCGGTGCCGTTGGCCACGGTGACGGTGTTGGAGCCGGAACTGGCGTTGGTGCTGATGTCCAGCACCAGCGTGTCGCCGGTGAGCTTGCCCCCCAGCTTGGCCACCAGATAGCACTGGTCGCTGTCTTTCAGGTCGGTAAAGAGCAGGTTGCGGAAGAGGAGAGCGGCCTGCCCCCGGGTGAGGTGGGAGCCGCCGTCCAGGCTCAGCCCGTCGGCCAGGCCGTTCTGCCGGGCTACGGCCAGATAGCCGTCATACCAGGCCGATCCGGCGGAGATGTCGCTGGTGTTATAGCCCAGAATGCGCACGAGGATAGCCACCGCCTCCCCATAGGTGATGGGGCGGTCGGGCTGGAAGGTACCGTTGCCCACACCCATGATCAGGCGGTCCGCCGCCTGCTCGCCGTCAGAGGAGGAGCCCGTGCCCACCATATCGCCGGAGGTGGTGAGGGAGGAGGCCAGATTGATGTAGCCCCGGGCCCAGTGCTTGGGGCCTACATCCAGAAAGATGGTGCGGCCCCGCTGGGCGGGTTCCAGGGCGCCCTTGTCCATCACATCCACGGCCAGCTTGCAGAACTCGGCCCGGGTAAGGATGCCGCCGGGATTGAAGCCGCCGCCGGTGCCGCTGACCACGCCCAGCAGGCGGAGAATCTCAGCGGCCTCGGCAATTTCGGGGTCGCTGATGTCGTTGAAGCCGGCGCCGTCCGCCGCCGCGCCGGCGGGGAGGATCAACAGCCCCGCCAGAACGGCCGCCGCCAGCAGGGCGGAGACAATGCGTTTTAATTTCATAAGGTTTCTCTCTCCTTTTCTCTTGGAGTTGGGAAGACGGTTCTTAGCACCTGTCTTCATAACCGTTGGACACTGTCCGGCTCTTTTGCCGCCCCGGTGGTGAATACAGATTCTTATTCAGCCCGCAGGGCGTCCACCGGCTGGAGGCCGCTGGCCTTGATGGCGGGGTACATACCGAATACAACGCCCAGAAGCACCGATACAACTACCCCTGTGATCATAATGGAGGCGTCTGGGTTGACAATATAGCCCAGCTCCTTCCGGCAGTAGATCCAGCAGGCGGGATAGCTGGCCAGAATGCCCAGCAGGCCGCCGATGCCGCAGATGATGCACGCCTCAATGAGAAACTGGGCGATGATGCTCCGCCGCTCCGCGCCGATGGCCTTGCGGATGCCGATCTCCCGGGTGCGCTCGGTGACGGTAACAAGCATGGTGTTCATAATGCCGATGCCGCCCACCAGCAGGGAGATGGCCGCCACGCCGGCCATCATGTTCTCCTGCTTCTTGTTGGCCTCTTCCGTGGATTCCCGGCCCTGCTCCGGGCTGTAGACGCTGTAATGCCCATAGCTGTTGCCGGTGCTGGGGTCGCCGATGAGGCCGGCCAGGAAGCCGTCCAGCCGGGTGACGGCCTCGGTGAGGGCCTCCCGGCTCTTGGCCTTGGCCACAAATTCGCTCATATCGGAGTAATCCTGGCCGGAGGCGGCGAGGGCCCGTGTGGTGGAGTAGGGGAATACGATCACGTTGTCCAGAGACCAGCCCATTTCCGCGGACTCGGAAAAATCCTTCCGGGCGTAGACGCCCACCACCTCAAAGGGGACGCCGCTGAGGGTAATGGTCTTGCCGATGGGGTCGGAGTAGTCGAAGAAGAGCTCCTTGGCCCGGGAGCCCAGGACGCAGACCTGGTGGGCGGCCTTGATGTCCAGATAGGTGAGATCCCGGCCCTGGCTGATGGTAAAGTTGTTGCACAAAGACCACTGGTCGCTGCCCAGGTAGAGCTGGGGAGAGTAATCCATGGTGTCGGAATTTTTGGTGCCGTACTGCACGGTGCCCCAGATGTACACATTGGGGGTGACGCCCTCCACCAGGTCGTCTAACTGGAGGCAGTAGTCATAGAGACTCTGGAACAGATTGGCGCTGCCGGAGCCCCATTTGTAAGCGGAGATCTGAATCTGATTGGTACCCATGCTCTCATAGTAGGCCATGATCTCCTTGCTCTGTCCCTTGACATAGGTAATCTGGGTGATGACGGCGGCCAGGCCGATGATGATGCCCAGCATGGTCAGGAAGGTGCGGCCCCGCCGGGCCACGATGGATTTAAAGGCCATTTTGATGGAGCGGACCAGATTCACAGCCAAGTCACCTCCTGCTGTCTGTCCTCGATAATGACGCCGTCGGAGATGCGCACCACACGGGGGGCGGTGGCGGCAATGCCATTGTCGTGGGTGATGAGAATAATGGTAGTCCCCTCTTTATAGAGCCTGCGGAGAATCTCCAGCACGTGCTGGCCGGTCTTGGAGTCCAGGGCGCCGGTGGGCTCGTCGGCCAGGATGATGGGGGGATGGGTGGCAATGGCCCGGGCAATGGCCACCCGCTGCTGCTGTCCGCCGGACATCTGGGTAGGCTTGTGCTCGCAGCGGTCGGCCAGATTGACCCGCTCCAGGGCGTCCATGACCCGTTCCTCCCGCTCCCGGGCGCGGATGCCCTGATAGACCAGAGGCAGCTCCACATTTTCATAGGCGGACAGGGTGGGGATGAGATTGAACCCCTGGAAGATAAAGCCGATCTGCTTGTTGCGGATGTGGGAGAGCTGGCGGTCGCTGCGCTCGGTGATATCAGTGCCGTCCAGGTGGTAGTCCCCGTAGGTGGGGATGTCCAGACAGCCCAGTATGTTCATCAGCGTGGACTTGCCGGATCCGGACTGGCCCACGATGGCGACGAACTCCCCCCGGTCGATGGAGAGAGAGACGCCGTTGAGGGCCCGCACCTCGTTTTCGAAGCCCTCGTTGTAAATTTTAAAGACGTTTTGGATTTGAATGAGCAACGCGGTCACCTCCGGTCAGGCCCGGCAGCGGAATCAGAACCCTGGATTCACAGCCATGAAACGCCGTCCAGCGTTCCCCGGCTATGAATGCAGGTTCTTACCAGCTGTCGGCCTGCTCCTTATTGTAGTTTGTAAAGACTTCGTCCCCCTCGTTGAGGCCGGACTTGATCTCTACCGTGGAGTTGTCCGACAGGCCCACCTCCACCGGGACCGCGTAGAAGCCCTCCGGCACGTCCTTCTGCACCTCGGGAGAGAGCTCAATGGCGTTGTCGGGGGCGCTGTCCGCCTTGAGATAGACTACGGAGATGTTGTTGCCCTCGATATCGCTGATATAGCGCACACAGATGCCCGGGACCACAATGCAGTCCAGGCTCTCGTTGGCGGCGAAGCTGTAGTCCAGGGACTGGCCGCTGCGCATGGCGCCGTCCGGGTTATCCACCCGCACGGAGACGGAGTAGGTGGTGATGCCGTTTTCCGACTTGGGTTCCAGGCTCACCGCGTCCACAATGCCCATAAAAATGTTGCCGTCCCAGTCGCTGAGGTCGATGGTCATGCCGGTCTGGATGCCGGAGATGTTCCGCTCGTCCACGTCGATGGTGACGGTCATGATGGCGGTGTCGGCAATGGAGACGGCCACCTTGCCGCTCTCCACGTCTTCCCCCGCCACCAGAGAGCAGGACATGACCGTGCCGCTGATGGAGGCCACGGCGTTAAAGTCTCCCAGGGCCTTCTGGGCGTCGGCCAGCTTCTTCTGGGCGTCCACGATCTGTTCGTCTTTGGCGGCGATCTGTTCGTCTTTGGCAGCGATCTGCTCGTCCTTGGCGGCGATCTCGTCCTCCTTGTCCTTGATGCGCTTTTGGACCTCCTTATCCCCCTGGATCACCAGGGCCTGGCCCTCGGTGACGTCGGCGTAGTTGAGCAGGCGGCTCTCCACCACGGGGCCGTCCAGGGCGGTGGTGATCTCCCGGGTCTCGTAATATTTCAGCTGGCCGTTCTGGTAGGGGTAGATGGCGGTGCCGTCGGCGGCGGTGAGCGCCACAGAGGCGTCCATGCCCTCGGTGAGCGTCTCGGGATTGTCCATGACCACCACCACCTCAAAGCACTTGGAGCCCTCGGGGGTGATGAAGCTGACCTTGTTGATGGCCTCCACCGTGCCGGGGAAGGAGCCCATTACCGCTGGAATGGATACCTGGGCGCTCTGGCCGGTTTTGATGTCGTTTTCATAGGCGTAGCTGTAGTAGAGGGACAGGCGGAGCTTTTTGTCGTTCACCAGCACCGCTACCTTGGTATTGGCGGACAGGTTGTTGTCCTTGTGCAGGTCCTCCACCTGGACCAGCTTGCCGGAGAAGGGGGCGCGGACGGTGAGCTTGTCAATGTCCTTTTCGATCTCCTGCCGCTCCTCCACCAGGTCAGCCCGCTCCTTTTGGAGGTCGGCCCGGTCTTTGAAGAGGCCGGCTTTTTCCTCCTGGAGGCTGGAAATATTCTTCTCCGCGTCGGTGACAGCCTGGTGGGCGGCCTCGCTGTAAATGGCATAGAGGGGATCCCCCTGCGTGACCTGGTCCCCCTCGGCCACATAGACCTCCTGAACGGTGCCACTGGCGGTGAGGGTGATGGTCTCCGTGGACTTGGCCCGGGCCACGCCGCTGCCCTGCACCATACTGGAGATGGAGCCCCGGTAGGCAAAGTCGGTCAACACGTCTCCCTTGTCCTCCGGCGGATCGGACAGAACATTTTTCCAAAGAAAATAGCCGGACACGGCCAGGGCGATTAACAGCACGATGGCGGTAATAATGCTGCGTATATTCCGCTTGCGCCGCTTCTTTTTCAAAGGCGCGCCGGGCGGCGTAGGACCGGGCTGGACGGGGGCGGCGGGCGCCTCTGCCTTGGCAAGAACGGGTGTCTGCTGTTCCGACATAGTTCATAACCTCCTGCAATTCTTACTTTCATCAGGCGACTTGATTATAGCACAGCCGGGGGCCCAGGGTAATGTCAATTTGGTGACAAGTTCTTAACAAAACCTTAAAATTTTGTCATTTTCAAAAAGGACGCCGGCGACCGTTCTTTCTTTAGACGCAGGAACAGAGAAAAAGTTCACTCAAAATCAAAAAAATAGGAAAAGCCCGCTGCCTCGATTGAGAGACAGCGGGCCATCCACAAGGAAAGATTCCAAAATGAGAACAAGTTCAGGAAAAGCGTCCTGCTTTTCCAATCCTTATTATACAGGAAGACAGGCGGCGCGTCAAGGGGAAAAACGGCGAGGGCCAACCGCTTGCAGCAGCGCCCTTACATGCTTATCATACCCCCCGGCGGGGCGCTGTCAAGGCGGGTTTTGGCGGGGGAGGGGGCGTCCCGGCGGGCGCAGTCACAAAACGGAAGGAATCTTACACGTTTGTTACAACTGCGGAAAAGCGGTTGACGAAATCGCCGCGATGATTTAAAATGCGAGCATGAGGCAAGGGGAGTTATACGCCGGTGAAGGGGCGAAAAGTTCTGAAAACTGGCGAAAAAACTCTTTTTGGCTCAAATTCGAACAAGGAGGAACTCCAAAATGAGAAACCTCAAGAGAGCTCTCAGCATGGGCCTGGCTTCCGTCATGGTAATGGGCATGATGGCCACCGGGGCCGGCGCTGCGGGCTACGAAGATTTCGCCGACAAGGACGAGATCAAGAACGCTGAGGCGGTCAACACCATGGTTTCCCTGGGTGTGATTTCCGGCGCCAACGACGGCACCTTCCAGCCCGAGGGCACCCTGACCCGCGCTCAGATGTGTACCCTCGTCGCCCGTATGCTGGGCGGCGGCAAGGACCCCGTCCTGGGCGACGGCGGCAAGTCCAGCTTCAAGGACACCCAGGGCCACTGGGCTGAGACCTACATCGCCTACTGCGCCAACCTGGGCATTATCGCCGGTGTGGGCGACGGCAACTTCAAGCCCGACGACCCCCTGAACGGCACCGCTGCCGCGAAGATGATCCTCTGCGCCCTGGGCTACAAGCCCGAGTTTGAGGGCATCGGCGGCGCCAACTGGGAGCTGGCCACCAACACCCTGGCCAGCAAGATCGGCCTGTACAACGATCTGGACAGCCTGAACCCCTCCGTGACCATCAACCGCGACAACGTGGCCCAGATGATCTACAACGGTGTGCAGGCCCTGGAAGTGGAGTACCGCAACCTGGATGGTCAGCATGACGGCACCGTCTACGCCACTGAGAAGGGCACCATGCTGTGGAACCGCTTCAAGGTCCGCAAGGTAGAGGGCGTGGTTGAGGCCACTGACCTCATTGCCCTGAAAGACGGCACCACCGTCACCGGCAAGAGCCGCCTGACCGATGTCCGCTACAACGGAGCGGCCTGGGAGAATGAGGATGGTTCTTCCCGCTCCTACACCTACCCCATCGACATTGACGACGAGCTGCTGGGCCAGCGCGTGGTTATCTACGTGAAGGGCCTGAGCGACCTGTCCCCCAACTCCTCCAACATGGAGGTCATCGGCTCCGTGATTGTCTCTGACGACAACACCATCGTGGAGACCACCGGTCGGCTGAAGGACAGCAACGCTGTGAAGGACGCCGTGAAGAAGGGCGGCCTGTCCATGCCCACCAGCGTGGAGAGCGTGAAGGTCACCGAGAAGGATGACTTCAGCAAGACCAACGGCCAGGAGCAGATGCCTGGTGTGCATCAGCGGTTCATCGACAACGACGCCGACGGCACCGTTGACGTGATTGTCGCCAAGAACCCCGCCCTGGCCAAGGTGAACACCTACAACACCAAGGACAGCAAGCTGAACCTGTCCGGCATCGGCTCCGTTGACTTTGAGGACATCCTCAACGCCGACGAGGTGGACGCGGGCGACTATGTCCTGGTGTACAACTATGAGGGCACCTACATTCTGGAGCAGGCTGAGTCCGTCTCTGGCACTGTGACCGCCTATGTTCACAACAGCACTGCCACGCTGAGCAAGATCACCATGGACGGCACCAACTACGGCGTCGGCTCCGGTGAGATGCTGGCCAGCGACCTGATCAAGCCCAATGCCGCTGATCAGTTCCCCGACCTGGTGGACGGTTCCTACACCCTGTACCTGGATCCTCACGGCAACATCCTGGGCTATGTTGAGGACGAGGGCACCATCGGCAACTATGCCGTCATCACCGCCGCAAATGTCACTGAAAGCAAGGGCTTCAGCTCTGCTGAGGTGAAGCTGACTCTGTCCGACGGCACCTCCGGCAAGTATGACGTGAACCTGCTGGCCTCCGCCAAGAAGTGGAACACAACCACTCAGAACGCCGCTGGCAACACCGCCAAAGAGGACGCTATGGCGACTGGGCTGAAGGGTGCGAAGGACGTGCTGGTTGCCTATACCCTGGATGACGGCAAGGTTACTCTGAGCCATCCTCAGGTTGCCAACTCGAAGACCTATGTTGAGGCGACCAACGCCAACACGGCTGGCAGCGAGCTGAACTTCAAGAGCAGCACCGCTTCCTACACCTTCGGCGGTGTGAAGGTCATGGCCGACAACAAGACCGTGTTCTTTGTTAAGGACAAGGAAGGCAGCTACTCTGTGGTCGCCGGCCTGGACAACCTGCCCGCCAGCGGCCTGAAGGCTGGGACTGGCACCAGCAGCCAGGTGATCTACTACAAGGGCGCCACCGGCAAGGACGCCATGGCCAAGGCCATCTACTTTGAGACCAATCAGAAGTTTACCTCCAGCTCCAGCTACGCGTTTGTTACCGGCACCTACACCAAGACCACCGCGAACGGCGAGACCATCCACACCTACCCCGTGGTGCTGGAGGACGGCACCGTGACCAAGCTGTCCGCCAAGAATGACGACAGCGTTGCCAAGGAAGAGGCTCACGAGTACCAGACCAGCGGCAGCTATGTCACCTTCGACAACAGCAACTTGGACCGTGTGAAGAACAACCTGGCGATCACCAACGTGGGCGCCAACGCCATCTCTGTGGCCAATGCCGAGACCGGCGAGCCCGCCGGCAGCTACGCCATCCGGGGCGCCAAGGTTTGGGACGTCCAGGACACCGACGACGTCTTTGAGACCAGATTCCAGAAGGACCAGAAGGTTGCTCTGGTGCTCACCAACGAGGGCGACGTGAAGACCGCCTTTGTCTATGATGAGATGGAAGGCACCCCCTCTCCCGCTGTTAAGCCCGGCGACGTGACCGAAGGCGTGACCGGCGACGGTGTGGATGGTAGTGGCAACATCACGATCACTGCCGGCCAGACCAGCCTGCCGAAGTTCAAGGTAGAGTTCCAGGCGGACAGCGACAAGGATCCCATTGTAAAGGTTAACGGTGAGCGGATTAGCGTCAGCAAGAAGATCACCCGCGCCGTTGCAACGTGGGTTGGCGAGTATCAGATTAAGTCGAGTGATCTGAATAACGGCAAGATTCCTCTGGAGGTGAAGATCACCACTCAGAAGGATGACATGGATCCCGTCACGACTACCATGAATTACAATCTGACCTACACCTATAAAAATGCCAACGACACCGAAGCTGTCTCCGTTCTGCCCTAAGCAGTAATACCCGTGCCCCAGGCCCGAGATGGGCCTGGGGCGGGGTTTTAACCTGCCGTCTCATTGGACGGCAATGTAGTTATACCTCCAGTTTCCGGTGTTTGTGCCGGCGGTTCCGGCGATTTCCGCCACCTGAAATCCCCCGGGGACAATCTCCACCCAGTTGGCGGTTTCATTTCCCGCCGGGGAGCCGGTTACGGCCAGACCGCCGTAGCCGTTGGAGTTGCTTATGCCCCGGGAGAGATAGACCCAGACGGCCTTAGGGGTAAAGCCCAAGGGGATAACCCTGGTACGTGCGTCGTCCCCGATGTAATACCCCACAATGACATGGCTTCGCGCCTGGAGGGCGGAAATTGCCTGCTCTGTAGAGGCCTTGTCGGCTTTCTGGCTGAGGGCGGCATGGATGCCGGTCAAGGTGCTGCTGACGCTGTCCAGGCTCTGGCTGAGGGCGGTTTTGTCGGCTTTCTGCGCCAGGGAGGTTTGGATGCCGCCGATTGCGGTGTCGATTTTTGCGAAATCGCCGTTGAAATCTGAGCGCAGGAATTTGTCGGTCCCCACCCACTGGTGGAGGCCGCAGTTTGGTGTGTAAGACGCCATAGATTTTTCTCCTTTACGTTGATAAAGGAGGGCGGGGATTCCCGTTTCGGGGGACAAAAACGTCTCCCCATTTCCTGATTTTCAGCAAAATCAGGCCCAGCTTTGCGAATTCTTCAGGCGGGCCCCTTGATTGCCCCCTGATTTGTATAGAGCCAGAATGTTTAACAGAGGTGAGGAAGATCATCAAGAAGATTCCACAGGCCGCGGGACCCTTTCTTGTCGGGGCGGCGTTTTTTCTGACGGTGTGTCTGAGCTCGGCCTCAACGGTAAAAGTGGCCGGGATGGCGCTGGCGCTGGGTGCGGTTGCGGCGGTGCTTCTGCGCGGGAGCGCCGTGAGGGGGCGGCTTTACGCGCCGGTGCTTCTGCTCGCCGCGGTGGTGGTGATGGATGGGGTGTCCACGCTGTACGCTGTGACGGGCAAGTTCGCGTTATACGAGTTTCTGAAGGTGTTCGCGTCGTTTTGCCTGGTTGTGATCCTGCTGGCGGCGGCGCCCGGGGAGGGGGCCCGGCCTGGGCGGTGGATTGCCGCAGTGCTGGAGACCAACTGCGCGCTGGCGGGGCTGGTGAGCATGGATCTGCTGTCCACGCGGTGGCTGAGCGGGGCGCTGGTATCTGCGCTGGGCCGTGTGACGCCGGACTACAGCCAGCTGGCGGGCGTAGAGCCCGGGGTGCGGATGCTGTCTATTTTTACCAACCCCAACACCTTCGCGGGGTGCGCGGGGCTTGGTGTGCTGCTGTCTTTGGGCCTGGTGAGCTCGTCGGAGCGCGGATGGGAGCGCCGCGCCCACTTGTCGCTGCTGTTTGTGAACGCGCTGTCCTTTGTGCTGGCGTTCAGCCTTGGCGCCAGCGGGGCGATTGCGGTGGCCTTCCTGGTATTCCTGGCGCTGGAGGGGAAGGAGCGGCGTGGCGGTCTTCTGATCGTGATGGTGGAGACGCTTGTGCTCACGGTCCTCGCGGCGGGGGTGATCTCCCAGACCTCCCTTCAGCCGTGGGACGGTGTGGATCCGGTCCCCCTGGTGTGTACGGTGCTGGGCGGGGCTGCGCTGTGTCTGCTGGACCGGTTCGCGGGGAAAAAGCTGGCGGACAAGCTGTTGGGCCGCGGGCGGCTGGTGCTGTGCCTGATCGCCGGCGTTCTGGCTGTGCTGATTGCCTTTGGGGCGGTGGCGGTGAGCGTCACCGGCCCTGTGACGCTCCAGCCTGGGGAGGGGCTGCGCCGGGCGGCGTATCCCCAGCCTGGAACGTACACCCTGAGCGTCCAGGGGGATGCGCCCCTGGAGGTGGTGATCGAGAGCCAGAACCAGGCGGAGACCATGATGCACACCAGCACAGTCCTGTACGCAGGCGCGGGCGCGGAGGCGGTGTTTACCGTCCCGGCGGACAGCCTGGTGGTGTACTTCAACCTGTCGGCGCCGGAGGGGGGGACGTTTTCCCGGCTCTCCTTCGCCGGGGAGGGGGGCTCGGGGAAGGTGCCCCTGCACTACCGCCTGCTGCCTGGGTTCATCGCCAACCGTCTGCAGGGCCTCCTGGCCAACGAGAACGCCATCCAGCGGCTGGTCTTCTTCTCGGACGGCCTGAAGCTGTTCCGCCACAGCCCGGTGATCGGGCTTGGGATGGGCGCCTTTGAGAGCGGGGCGAAGGGTGTGCAGTCCTTCTACTACGAGACCAAATACGCCCATAACCACTACGTGCAGCTGCTGGTGGAGACCGGCGTGGTGGGGCTGGGGCTGTTCCTGGCCCTGCTGGCGGGGTGCGCCTGGGCGGTGTGGCTGTCCCGGCGGTCGGAGCGGGTGCATCCCCTGACGCCCGCGCTGGGGGCGGCGCTGGTCTTCGCGGCGATCCACGGCGGCACGGAGGTGGTGTTCTCCGCCTACCCCTACCTGCCGTTGGCGTTTGGAGTATTCGGCCTGATCAACCTGTGCTGCGGGGCGGCCCTGCCGGCGCCCAGGCTGGGGGGGAGGGCGCGGCGGCTGGCCCTGGCGGGCATGTCCGTACTCATCACGGCCTACGCCGTGCTGCTGGGAGGCAATATGGCGGCGCGGCGGCTGGTCAGCGAAGCGCCGTCGCTGGAGAGCCTGGAGCGTGCGGTGAAGCTGGACCGGTTCGAGTGGGCGGACTATATGCTGTCCTATGTCCACAGCGTCACGGGCAAAGAGGTGGAGGAGCCGGTGCGGGAGCAGGCGGACGCCTACGCCGCCCGCCTGACCCGTGTGGACTCCAACACCATCCCCATCTACCTGGCCCGGTACTATTTCAGCACGGGCCGTGTGGAGTCTGGGTTTGCTATGGTGGAAAAGTATGTGGAGTATGTGGCGGCGGACCCAGCCGCGTGGCAGAAGGGTTTTGATCTGCTGGCGGAGTACGAGGCGGACACGCAGGAGTTCCGCACCGGGGTCATCCGTCTGGCTGGGAAGCTGGCGGAGTGGAACCGGGAACATATGGGGGAGATCAGCCTGAATGAAGCAGCCCAGAGCCTGATCTCCCGGATGTCGCCATGATCCGGGAGAATCAGCGGCTGCTCAACCAGGTCAACGTGATCAGCGACGGTGCGATCCTGCTGCTCATGCTCCCGATTGCCTACTGGATGCGCTTTTTCGTGCTGCCTGGCGGGGTGGTGAACGTGCCGTTTGCGCGCTACCTGCGCCTGAACGCGGTCTTTACGGCGGTGCAGCTGTTCACGTACGCAACCTTCGGGCTGTACCAGTCCTTTCGGAAGAAAACCCTCCAGCAGGAGCTGTACCGGCTGTGGCAGGCGAGCCTGCTGGACATGGCGCTGCTTCTGAGCTGGCTGTTTGTGGAGCGTGAGATCCACTACTCGCGGGTTACCTTCGCCCTGTTCTTTGTGCTGAGCACCGGGGCGCTGAGCGGGAAGCGCGTTGTGCTGCGCAGATGCCTGCGGTATTTCCGGCAGAAGGGGTACAACCAGAAGCACGTTCTGATCGTGGGCGGCGGCGAGATGGCCGCGAAGTATTTGGAGAAAATCCGTGGGGACCGGGAGCTGGGCTACCTGCCCATCGGGTACGTGGCGGAGGGCGGGGGCGCAGGCCTTCCGGGCGTGGAGCGGCTGGGCGGCTTCGACGTGCTGGAGGCGCTGCTGGAGGCGTACCGTCCGGACGAGGTGGTGTCCGCCATCGGGCTTGGGGACTACCACCGCACGCCGCAGATCATCGCCGCGTGCGAGAAGACGGGGAGCAAGCTGTCGCTGATCCCCTTTTACGCGGACTACATGCCCTCCAGCCCCCAGTTTGACGACCTGAACGGGCTGCCGCTGCTGAATCTGCGGCGCATTCCCCTGGACAACTGGGGCAACGCGTTCTGCAAGCGGGCGATGGATGTGATAGGGTCCGGGCTGCTGCTGGTGCTGAGCAGCCCGGTGATGCTGGTATGTGCCATAGGGGTGCGCCTGTCCTCGCCTGGGCCTGTGATTTTCAAGCAGAAGCGGGTGGGCCGGGACAAGAAACCCTTTTATATGTACAAATTCCGCTCCATGCGCCTGAACGGCGCGGAAGATACCGGCTGGAGCGGGCGGACGGACAGCCGGAAGACCAGATTCGGGGCGTTTCTGCGAAAATGCTCTCTGGATGAGTTTCCCCAGTTCTGGAATGTACTCAAGGGAGATATGAGCCTGGTGGGCCCCCGGCCGGAGGTGCCCTACTATGTGGAGCAGTTCAAGGAGGAGGTGCCCCTGTACATGGTCAAGCACCAGGTGCGGCCTGGGATTACCGGGTGGGCGCAGGTGAACGGCCTGCGGGGGGACACGTCCATCAAGCGGCGGATTGAGCACGACATCTACTACATCGAGCACTGGAGCCTTCGGTTTGACCTGAAGATTTTGTGGAAGACGCTGTTTGGTGGAAAGTTCCTCAACGACGAGGCAGTGAGGTAAGGAGGGTGTGCGTGGCGAGAAAAGTACTGTTTACCGCCTCCACCTGGGGCCATCTGGTGAACTTCCACCTGCCGTACCTGCGGTATTTTCAGGAGGCGGGCTGGGAGGTCCACGCGGCGTGCGGGGGGCCTGCGGCGGCGGTTCCCTGCGCGGAGCGGAGCATTTCCCTGCCCTTTGAGAAGCGGCTGGGCGCCCCGGAGAATTTCAGGGCGGCAGGCATCCTGCGCAGGCGGATCCAGGCGGAGGGGTATGAGCTGATCTCCACCCACACGGCTCTGGCGGCGTTTTTCACCCGGCTGGCGGTGAAGGGTCTGAAGGAGCGGCCGAAGGTGCTGAACATGGTTCACGGGTACCTCTTTGACGGCGGCACGCCGGCGGTGAAGCGGAATATGCTGCTGGCGGCGGAGCGGTGGACAGCCTCTGAAACCGACCTGCTGCTGACTATGAACCAGTGGGATTTCGACGCGGCCCGGCGGTACCGTCTGGGCCGGCGGATTGGATACATCCCCGGGGTGGGGGTGGACTTCTCCCGGCTGGCGGAATCCGGCGGGGAGGCGGGGGCCGGAGGCCGCCTGAGAGCGGACTGGGGCATCCCGGAGGACGCCTTCGTCGTGCTGTACGGGGCAGAGTTCTCCAGGCGGAAGAGCCAGTGGGTGCTGATCCAGGCTATGGCGCGGCTTCCGGAGGAGGCAGTGCTGGTGCTGGCTGGGGAGGGGGCCCTGCTGGCGGAGTGCAGGGCGCTGGTCCAAAGCCTGGGCCTGTCCGGGCGGGTGCTGTTTCCCGGCCACGTGCCCCTGGGGCCGTGGTACCGGGCGGCGGACGCGGTGGCGTCCGCCAGCCGGAGCGAGGGGCTGCCCTTCCATATCATGGAGGGCATGTACATGGGCGTGCCTGTTGTGGCCAGCCAGGTGAAGGGACATACGGATCTGATCCGCCACGGGGAGAACGGCCTGCTGTGCCCCTACGGCGACCCAGACGCCTGTGCCGGCCAGATACGCGCCCTGCTCCGCGACCCCGCGCTGGGGATCAGGCTCGCCCGCAGGGCGCAGCAGGACGCCGGCCGCTATGCCCTGGACGCGGTCTTCCCCCTCGTCCGGACCCAATACGACAGCCTCTTCCACACCAAAGCTCCCGCCTATGCGAGTTAGACGGAACCATGGCCGGGAATTTTATCGAAAGACGCAGGAGGAACACAGGTGAGCAAGAAAAAGGGAGCCATAAGTCAGAAACATCCCCAGGAGGCGCCGGTGCGCATTCCCAGGTTTTGCGCGGGAATCTTCCTCTTGTACTGGCTGTTGATCGCGGCCTTTTATGTTCTGGCGGGGGAGCAGCTGCATCTGCGGCAGTCCCGCGGCGCGCTGGAGCTGCCGGCGGCGGAGTCCGGCACGGTGGAGCTGTGCCAGGGCGCGGTGGTGGAGCAGTGTTTTACCGCAGAGATCCAGCGGTTCCAGTCGGTGAGCGTCCAATGGGGCACCTATTACCGCCCCAACGCCGGGACCGTCGCCATAGAGCTGTGGAACCTGGCGGACGGAAGCCTGCTCCTCAGTCAGAGCTATGACGCGGCCGCCATCACGGAGGGCGGGCTCACCACCCTGACGGCGCGGGAGCCCATAGAGGGAATCTACGGCGCACCCCTGCTGCTGAAGGTCTATGCCGACTGCCAGCCCGGAAGCGCGCCCTCCCCCCTGATGAACCAGTCCGCCCCGGCGCAGGAGGGCTTCTCACTCTCCTTAAACGGCGCCCCCGCACAGGGCACCCTGTGCTTCTCCGCCTCGGGCGAGGACTATATCTGGACGGGGCTGCACTACTGGGAGTTCGCCGCCGGCTTCGGCGCGGCGCTGGCCCTGGCGCTTATCTATATCTGGCGCCGCTGGGCCGCGGGAAAGCACAGCTATGTGGTCTACGCCCTGACCGCACTGAAACAGTACCGCTTCCTCATCCGGCAGCTGGTGAGCCGGGATTTCCGCACCAAGTACAAGCGCTCCGTGCTGGGTATGTTCTGGAGCTTCCTCAACCCCCTGCTCACCATGATGGTGCAGTATTTTGTCTTCTCTACCATTTTTCGCTCGGATATCCCCAACTATGCCGCCTACCTGCTTATCGGCATCGTGTCCTTCAACTTCTTCTCCGAGGCCTGCGGCATGGCCCTGACCTCCATCATCGGCAACGCGCCGCTGATCACCAAAGTCTATATGCCAAAGTATATCTACCCCCTGACTCGTGTCATGTCCTCCGTGGTCAATCTGGGCATCTCCCTGATCCCGCTGGTTATCGTGTGCGTGGCCACCGGGGTGGAGTTCCGCAAATCCGCTGTGCTGGCCTTCTATTTTTTGGCGTGCCTGATGATCTTCAGCCTGGGGCTGGGGCTGCTGCTGTCCTCGGCCATGGTCTTTTTCCGGGACACGCAGTTCCTGTGGGGGGTGTTCAGCATGATGTGGATGTACGCCACGCCTATTTTCTATCCAGAGAGCATCCTGCCGGAGGAGTTCAAGTTCATCCTGCGGATCAACCCCTTGTATTATTTCCTGAAAAACATCCGTATGTGTATTCTGGACGGCCTGTCCCCGGAGCCGGCAATCTATGTCCAGTGCCTTTTAATGGCGTTTGGGATGCTGGCGGCGGGGGCGGTTGTGTTCCGCGGGAGCCAGGACCGCTTTGTGCTGTATCTGTAAGGAGGCGGCGATGAGCAAGACAATGATAGAGGTCTCCAACGTGACCATGCGCTTCCGCATGAACAGCGACCGGATCCTCTCCCTGAAGGAGTTCGTCACCACCGCCCTGCGGGGGAAGCTGGACTACCGGGACTTCACCGCCCTGGAGGATGTGTCCTTCACGGTAAAGAAGGGGGAGACGCTGGGGCTGGTGGGCCGCAACGGCGCGGGCAAGTCCACCCTGTTAAAGGTAATCTCCGGCATTCTCAAGCCCACCCAGGGCAGCGTGGCCGCCCACGGCAACGTGGTGCCCATGCTGGAGCTGGGCAGCGGGTTCGACTTTGACCTGACGGGGAAGGAGAATATCTTCCTCAACGGGGCCATCCTGGGGTACAGCGAGTCCTTTCTGAAGGAAAAGTACCAGGAGATTGTGGACTTTTCCGAGCTGGGCGAGTTCATCCACGTGCCCATGCGCAACTACTCCTCGGGAATGGTGGCAAGGCTGGCCTTCTCCGTGGCCACCATGGTACACCCGGATATCCTGATTGTGGACGAGATCCTCGCCGTGGGCGACGCGCAGTTCCAGGAGAAAAGCAAGGCCAGGATGATGGAGCTCATGGGAGGCGGCACCACCGTGCTCTTCGTCTCCCACAGCATTGAC
The DNA here is from genome assembly GCF_009935845.1 of Pseudoflavonifractor sp. 524-17. Classification (GTDB taxonomy): domain Bacteria; phylum Bacillota; class Clostridia; order Oscillospirales; family Oscillospiraceae; genus Pseudoflavonifractor_A. The sequence goes on from NZ_QWEK01000031.1 coordinate 37,982, forward strand.
CAGATCAGGGATATGTGCTCCAGGGTCCTCTGGCTGGAACAGGGTATGGTAAAGATGCTCGGCAGGACCAATGAGGTGTGCGATGCCTATGCCATGTGACGCGCCGGACATCAAGATCTTTGTCTCCCGGCGGATTGACCTGGACAGCGCGGCGGTGGACAATCCCCTTTATGTGCCGGTGCGGTGCGGGGCGGTGTTCGACCCCGGCGCAGACGCCCGGTTCCAGGGGGACGACACCGGGGACAATATCTCCCAAAAGCGGATGAGCTTCTGCGAATTCACCGTGCAGTACTGGGCGTGGAAAAACGCGCAGGCGGACTATTACGGCCTGTGCCACTACCGGCGCTACCTGTCCTTTGCCCCGCGGGAGTACCGGCCGGGCGACCACGGCCTGGTGCCCTGCGCGGTGCTGTCCCCCAGGACCATGAGGCGGTTCGGGCTGCTGGACAGGGAGAACATGGCGGCGGAGATCGCCCGGTATGACCTTGTGATCCCCCAGCCCGCAGCCGTGGAGCGCATGCCCCTGCCCCATGGAACGGCAAAGACCGTCCGCCAGCTGTGGGAGGCCCACGACGGCCTCTTCTTCGAAAAGAAGGTCATCGACCGGATGTTTTCTCTTATCAAGGAGTTGGCGCCGGAGTACAGCGCCTCCGCCAGGGCCTACTTCGGCGGCGGCCTGCACCGGGGGTACAACTGCTATGTGATGAGCCAGGTACTGTTTGACCGGCTGTGCCGCTTCCAGTTCCCCATTATGGAGGCGGTGGAACGGGAGCTGGACACTGCCGGCTGCACCCCAGAGATGCGCCGCACCCCGGCCTACGTGGGGGAAATGCTCTTCGGCATCTTCCTCCACCACGTGATAACGAACGAGCAGTGGCGCGTCAGCCAGCGGCAGCTGGTCCTCTTTGGCGAGACCAGGGCCATGGCCCCCGCGGCCCTGGCCCGATGGTATGCCACCTATTGGCTGGACCGGCTGACAAGAGCGGCGGTCAAACCCTTTTTCCCCCTGGGATCCAACCGGAGGGAGGCCTGTAAAAAAGTCTATTACCGCCTCACCAGGGCGGGTATAAATGAGAGAGAGTAGGTAGTTTGATGGAAAAGCAGTTTAAGCCAGTCCCCGATGTGGAATGCCTCAAGTATCATGGAACTCCGGAGAAGCCCGACATTAAGATCTTTGTGTCCCACCGGATTGACCTGGACAGCGAGACCATTGACAACCCCCTTTATATCCCCGTGCGCTGCGGCGCGGTCTACGATGAGCGCGAAGGCATTACCATGCTGGGGGACGATACAGGGGATAATATTTCAGAGAAGCGATTAAGTTTCTGTGAGTTAACAGTTCTATATTGGGCCTGGAAAAACATAAAAGCAGATTACTATGGATTGTGTCATTATAGAAGATATTTCTCATTTTCTGATGAGAAACTAAAAGAAGATATTTGGGGAAATATAAACTTTGATTTTATCGATGATAATGCAATAGAAAAGTTGGAAAACCATGAAGGGAAAATGAGAGATATTATCACCAAAAATGATATGATAATATCGGCGCCTTTTGTTGATAAAAAATCTGTATATGTACAATATGAACACACGCCAGCATTACATATTAATGATTTAGACAAATGTTTAAAGATAATAGAAAAATATTACCCAAAGTATGCTGATTCGTCAAGAAAATATATATTTGGGAAAAACTTATATCCATGTAGTATGTTTATCATGAATGCTAAACTTTTCGATGAATACTGCACGTTTTTATTTGGCGTATTAGAAAAATTTAACGAGAAAAAGAATTATGAAAATTATGGACAAGAGGCTTTCCGTACTTGTGGTCATCTTGGAGAACGGTTGTTAGGTATATTTTATATATATCACTGTAAGAAAGAAGAAAAATTGAAGTTTCGCATTTTGCAACGTTCAATTTTTTGGAATACGGAAAGAAATGAATTCCCAGAGCCTGCATTTTCTCATAACAACATTCCAGTAGTTCTGTCGAGCAGTGATTACTACGTACCTTATGCAGCTGTAACAGTTTTATCAACGTTACAACATGCATCTAAGCAATTTAATTATGATTTTATATTTTTATATAATTCAATTTCAAACAAAAACAAAGAACTACTGAGGAAAATTATGGATAATTATTCTAATGTATCTATTCGGTTTTTTTATATTACTCCGTTAATAAAAAAGTATAAATTTGTTGCAAATAATCATGTAAGCGACGAAACCTTTTATAGGCTATTTGTGCAAAAAATTTTTAAAAACTACAAGAAAATAGTTTACCTTGATAGTGATCTTTTAGTCAAAAATGATATTTCAGCTCTATATAAGATTGACATTGGAGATAATCTAATAGCTGCCACGCCAGACGCTGATTGGCTTGGACAATATAATGGAGCGATACCTGTAGTAAAGCCATACTGCGATAAGAAATTAAAATTGAGTAATCCATATTTATATTTCCAAGCAGGTGTTCTTGTCTTCAACATCGAAGAAATGAGAGATACCTTTGGTGATGACGAACTCGCTGAATTTGGAAGTAAGTGCGAGTATATGTATGTTGATCAAGATGTTCTTAATGTTAAATGTCAAGGAAGAGTATATTTTTTGGATATACGTTGGAATATTATGTCGGCATGTGGAGGTGGTAGGACCCAAAATATTAAGACATTTACACCACTTCCCATTAAAGAAATGTATTTTAAAGGGAGAGAAGATCCATATATTATTCACTATGCTGGATATTTAAAACCTTGGGATGATCCAAGTGAAGACTTTGCGTCAGAATTTTGGGAATTAATCAGGGGTACTATTTTATATGAGATAATTTTACAAAGGATGGCTTCTCATACATCATGGCAAACATCGGCAGATTATTTGAATTGGTATAATACGTATGCAAAGATATTTGACACCCGCTCTGGTGCCCGTAAATTTGCGGACAAGCTCCTTCCCCCCGGCACAGGCCGTCGGGAGTTCGCCAAAAAGCTGTTGCCCAAGGGGTCTCTGCGCTGGCGGTTCTGCAAGCAGATTTACTACATTTTCAGGCCAAAATACCGTCCTAAAAAGGAAGTTGACGTTGAGGATCTTATAGAAGAAGAGGAAGATTGATCATAAGGGAGTATCACAATGAAAGTTGTCATTTTGGCTGGGGGCTTTGGCACGCGGATCTCAGAAGAAAGCCAGTTCAAACCCAAACCCATGGTGGACCTCGGAGGTATGCCCATTTTGCTTCACATTATGAAGCTGTACAGCCACCACGGGTTCAACGAGTTCATCATCTGCGCGGGGTACAAGCAGCACGTAATCAAGGAGTACTTTGCGGACTATTTCCTCCACACCTCGGACATTACATACGACTTCACCAAGGGGCGCAGCGAGATGACGGTGCATCACAACTCGTCGGAGCCGTGGAAGGTGACGGTGGTGGACACGGGGCTGAACACCATGACCGGGGGCCGGGTGAAGCGTGTGAGGGAGTACATCGGGGAGGAGCCCTTTCTGCTCACCTACGGCGACGGGGTGTCGGACCTGGACGTCACGGAGCTGGTGAACTTCCATCGGTCCCATGGGAAGCTGGTGACCATGTCGGCGTACAACGCGGGGCAGCGCTTCGGCGTGCTGGACATCGGGGCGGACGGAGCGGTGAAGGAGTTCCGGGAGAAGACCCAGGGAGACGGCAACCTGATCAACATCGGCTTTATGGTGTGCCAGCCGGAGTTTATGGACTACATTGAGGGTGACTCCACGGTACTGGAGAAAGCGCCGCTGGAGGCGGTGGCCCGAGAGGGGCAGCTCATGGCGTACAAGCACTCAGGGTTCTGGCAGTGCATGGACACGGTGCGTGAGAAGGAGCGTCTGGAAACGCTGTGGGCCGGCGGGCAGGCGCCCTGGAAAGTGTGGGAAGACTGATGGACAGACAGGAACTGGAATTTTACCGGGGCAAACGGGTCTTTGTCACCGGCCATACCGGGTTCAAGGGGAGCTGGCTGTGCCGGATTTTGGCGGGAGCCGGAGCCATTGTCACCGGCTATTCCCTGGAGCCGCCCACCCAGCCCAATCTCTTTTCCCTGGCGGGGCTGGAGGGGAAGATAACCTCGGTCATCGGGGACGTGCGGGACCGGGCGGCCCTTATGGCCGCGTTTCAGGCGGCCCGGCCGGAGATTGTCCTCCACCTGGCGGCCCAGCCCATCGTCCGGGACAGCTACAAGGCCCCGGCGGATACCTATGCGATTAACGTAATGGGCACCGTGAACCTTTTGGAGTGCGTCCGCCTGGTTCCGGGGGTGAGGAGCTTTTTGAACGTGACCACCGACAAGGTGTACCACAATAACGAGTGGGTGTGGGGCTACCGGGAGGACGAGCCTCTGGACGGCTTCGACCCCTACTCCAACTCAAAATCCTGCTCGGAGCTGGTGACGCACAGCTATCAAAGCAGCTTCTTCGCCGGGGACGGCGCCCCCGCCATTTCCACCGCACGGGCGGGGAACGTCATCGGCGGCGGGGACTTTGCCAACGACCGGATTCTGCCTGACTGCGTCCGGGCGGCGCGGGCGGGCCGGCCCCTGGGCGTGCGCAATCCCTGCTCCACCCGCCCCTATCAGCACGTGCTGGAGCCCCTGATGGCCTATCTGCTGATCGCCAAAAGACAGTACGAGGATAAATCCTGCGCGGGCTGGTACAACGTGGGCCCGGACGAGCACGACTGCGTTACCACCGGCCAGCTGGCGGAGCTGTTCCGGGAAGCCTGGGGGGAGGGCTTTGCCTGGCTGAATCAGGCGGAGAAGGACGCCCCCCACGAGGCCAATTTCCTGAAGCTGGACTGCTCCAAACTGAAGGCCGCGTTTGGCTGGAGGCCGCGCTGGCGCATCGCCCAGGCCGTCCAGAAGACTGTGGAGTGGACCCGGGTGTGGCTGTCCGGCGGAATGATTCCCGCCGAGATGGACCGGGAGATTGGGATGTATTTGGAGGAGGGCGCACAATGAAAAAGGTGATTGTATCCGGTGCCAACAGTTTTGTAGGCAGTGCCCTGGTTCGGGAGTTGTTGCATCATGAGTATGAGATCTATGCTTTGGTTCGGGACGGGTGCTCCAGCAATCTCCCCCAAAGTGAGCGGGTGCATTTTGTCCCCTGCGATCTGGCGGAGACGGCCAGCTTAAAGGACCGCTTGCCCAAGCAGACGTATGATATCTTCTTTCACTTTGCATGGGCAGGCGTTGCGGGACCCGCCCGGGCGGACACGCAGCTCCAGCTGCAAAACGCCCAGTGGACGGTGGATTCCCTGCGGGCGGCGAAGGAGCTGGGCTGTGGGCGGTTCCTGTGCGCCGGCAGCATTATGGAGTATGAAGCTATGGCCGCGGCCTATACCCAGGGGAACCGGCCTGGAATGGGGTATATTTACGGCGGCGGTAAATTGGCTGCCCATGTGATGTGCATGTCGGTGGCGGCGGAGCTTGGGATTGACCTGATCTGGCCGGAGATTACCAACACCTATGGCGTGGGGGAGAAAAGTCAAAGAGTGGTATGTACCACCATACAAAAGTGCATCCGGGGGGAGGCGCCCCAGTTCACCGCCGGGACCCAGAATTACGACTTTGTCTACATAGACGATGTAGCCCGTGCCTTCCGGCTGATTGGAGAGAAGGGCAAGCCCTTCCACGAATATCTGATTGGCAGCTCCACAGCCCGCCCCCTGAAGGAATTTTTGCTGGAAATGCAGCGTGCCATCGCGCCGGAGCTGGACTTCCAGTTTGGGGATATTCCCTTTACTGGCATTGATCTGCCCCTGAATAAGTTTGACTGCGCCCAAACCGAGGCGGACACCGGTTTCCGGGCGGAAATCAGCTTTGGCGAGGGCTGCAGGCGTACTATGGAGTGGTGGAAATCAATGGAGGACAGGGCATGAACCGTAAGTTTGAGTTTAAGGAGACCGCTATTTCCGGCCTGATTGAGGTAACTCCCTTCAATGCCGAAGATGTGCGCGGCTGCTTCACCAAGGATTATTCCAAAGAGGTCTTTGAGGCAAACGGCATCCGCCATGACTTGGCGGAGGTGTTTTATACCACCAGTCATAAAGGGGTGATACGCGCCCTCCACTTCCAGCGGGTGAGGCAGCAGCCGAAGCTGGTGCGGTGTATCTGGGGTCATGTTTGGGATGTGGTGGTGGACCTGCGGAAGGACAGCGGTACCTTTAAAAAGTGGCTGGCCTTTGATTTAATCGGGGAAACGCACAATGAGATTTTGGTGCCTGCGGGCTGCGCCCACGGATATCTGGTGCTGGAGGACTCCATTGTCTCCTATAAGTGTGGGGAAAAGTTCTATGGGGAGTATGATGACGGCATCCTGTGGGACGACCCGGATATCGGTGTGGCGTGGCCGCTGGAGTTGATTGGCGGCAGAGAGAATGTCATCCTGGCGGAAAAAGATAAAACCCTACAGAGCTTCCAGGCGTTTATAGAGACCTATGGAGGATTCTGATATGGACTGTTTGGTTGTGGGGTGCGGGCTGTGCGGCGCTGTGATCGCCCGCCACATGGCGGAACGTGGGAAGCGGGCAGTAATCTGGGAGCGCCGGGACCACATCGGCGGCAATCTGTACGACTATGTGGACGAGCATGGATTTTTGGTCCAGAAATATGGCCCCCACACCTTTCATACCCCAAAGAGAGCGCTTTATGACTACATGTGCCGCTTTGAGCAGTGGCAGGACTATCAGCTGACCTGCGGCGCGGAGTGGGGCGGAAAATATACGCCCACTCCGTTCAATTTTACCACTATCGATACCTTCTACCCGCCGACGGAAGCAGAGCGCCTGAAAGAAAAATTGAAGAAGGAGTTTGCTGGCCGGGAAACCGCTACCGTGGTGGAGGTGCTGGAGCATCCCGATCCGGAGGTGCGGGGCTACGCGGAATTTCTCTTCCGGAACGACTACGCCCCCTATACCGCCAAGCAGTGGGGTGTGCCGCCGGAGCAGATCGACCCCAGCGTCCTCAAGCGGGTGCCTCTGCGCTTTTCCTATGGAGAGGGCTATTTTGACGATCCCTATCAAGCTATGCCCGTCCACTCCTTCACCCGTTTTTTTGAGAATCTTCTGAACCATCCCAACATTGAGGTAAAACTCGGGATAGAGGCGCTGGAACATCTGAAGGCTGAGGACGGAAAGCTTTTGTTGGACGGGAAGGAAGCCACGTTTCCTGTCGTCTATACCGGAGCGCTGGACGAGCTGTTTGGCGGCATTTACGGGGCGCTTCCCTACCGCTCCCTGCGGTTTGAGTGGAGATACGAGGAAAAGGACAGCTTACAGCCCGCTCCCGTGGTAGCCTATCCCCAGGAGAAGGGCTATACCCGGATTACCGAGTACAAAAAGCTGCCGGTCCAGGACAGGCCCGGGACCAGCTATGCGGTGGAGTACCCCCTCCCCTACCGGGAGGGAGAGAAGCTGGAGCCCTATTATCCCGTTTTAACCAAAGAGAGCCAGACGCAGTTTGCGCGGTATCAGGCCCTGGCGGACCGGATTCCCAACCTCATCCGCTGCGGCCGCCTGGCGGATTTTAAGTACTACAACATGGACCAGGCCTTGGAACGGGCCCTGGAGACAGTAAAAAATTATAACAGGGGAACGGCCCTGGACCCAGCGGACGGGCGGTCTTTGAATTTATCCCTAAAGCGGCACCAATAGACAATATTTTTTACCCATTTTGTATGTACCGCTGCAATCCAAAAACGCTGTCCGGCGGCTGCCTGCCTGTCGCCTAAATGTTGAGGCCGCCTTTCCCCTGTCCCCATCAGTTTTTCCCCTATTTCTTTCTCTCCATTCGCTTTTGTGCTCCCAGCGTCTTGTCCATGAGGGGTGTTCAGAGTATAAAAAGGAAGCTTACTCCAATTGGAGCAGCTTCCTTTTTATACTGTTTCTCCCCCAAAAGTCTGTTTTGCAGCTCCGGAGGGCTATTTCTTTCAAAGGTGTGCGGTTAGTTAATATTTCTCAGGGCGTCTAAAACGCTTTCCGGTTCCGCTGTTTCAGTAAATACCCCAATGTAACAATCTCCAGAATGGATATAAGCAGCACCATTTTCTTCAAGAATGGACACGGTTATTTCTTCCGCAGAGGAATAAATACTTATATCAGTTTTCGGCTTATAGTTTAAAACACAAACGGTAAAAAGAGAGCCAATCGTTTCCGGGTTGGGTGCGACGGCACCGCCGTCCTCTGTAAACTGCTGTCCGGGGATTGTACCGGAGATATATTCAACCCGTAACATATTATACTGTGTTCCATCCTTCATGATGGTATTATAGATACTTCCGCGCCCGTAATGAAAATTCCCCGGCAGTTGACTGGGAAGGTGTTCTGCCAACTCATGGCTCAATGCTTCGCTTTCCGTAAGACTTATAATACCTGCTGAATCCACATTTTCTTCGCTTTCGGCCGCGGGATATACAGCAACGCTATACATCATACCTTCATGGCCTCCATCTATTCCGCCGCTGCCAGTACCGGGAATTGAAACGCCGCCAGGTGTTGTGTTTTGCTGCAAAAAGACGGTGGTTCCCACAATAAGGCATAGGCAAGCCGCTATTGCGACCCAAACCTTCCAACCCAATTTCTTCTTCATCATTGTTCTAGCTCCTTTCACGATGTCATCATCAAGTTCACCAAGGACTTCAAAAAAATCTTCTTTCCTCATAGCTCAAAGCCCCTTTCTGTCAAATATACTTTTAATTGTTTCCGTGTCCGTTCCAGCGTCTTCGATACAGTGCCCTGCAACATTCCATAATTGTTTGCAATCTCTGAAACTGAATCTGCATACCAATAACGGCAGACAAAAACGCCTCGCTTCTCTGGTGAAAGGCTCCTTACAAAAGAATTGATTGCCTTTACCAGTTCCTGGCGGTCAAGCGTTTGTTCTACGTTGTCGGTGTCTGATACACAGTCAGCCAGTTCCTCTAAAACAAGTGCTATCTCACCACCGCCCCGTTTTTCAGCATGGTCGTGTTTATACTTGTTAAATGACAGATTTCGTGTGATTTTACCAAGGAATGTTGCTAGTTGTTCGGGCCAATGGGCCGGCATGGAGTTCCAGGCATTTAAATAGGTGTCATTGACACATTCTTCTGCATCTTCTTCGCTGTTTAATATGTTCCTTGCGATGGTCTTGCAGTAATGGCCGTATTTGTCAGACGTTGCTTTAATGGCCTGGTCGTTTCTGTCCCAATACAACTGGATTATGCCATTATCATTCATACAAATCCCCCTTTCACCTATATACACAGCTTCTAGATAAAAATCTGACGCTCATTTCTAAAATATTTTTCACATTATATCATACTGTTGATCTGATAGTAACGGAAAAGAGACTGTCCACCCAAGGTGAGCAGCCTCTTTTTATAGCAGTTGTATCCTAATACAACTATTTATTCGCGGTAACGCCCGCTCCAGAGGGGGGCCTATCCTGCCGGACACTGTCTCCCGGTATGGTCGATGGTGTACTCCCCCGCAAGGATGAGCTGTGAAATGGGCACGAAGGTGTACCCCTCCTGGAGGAGGCACTCGATGATGCTTGGGAGGGCCTCTGGGGTGTGGAGGGCGGCGTTATGGAAGAGGACGATAGACCCCGGCCCCACCTTTGCGGTCACCCGCTTTGTGATGTCGGCGGCGGAGAGATCCTTCCAGTCCAGGCTGTCCACGTCCCACTGGATGGGCTCCATGCCGATGGAGCGGACGGAGGAAATTACGGTGTCGTTGTACTCGCCGTAAGGCGGGCGGATGAGCGTAGGGCGCACGCCGGTGACGGCCTCGATTTTATCGTTGCACGCCTCCACGTCGGCGATGATCTCGGCGCTGGAGAGCTGGTTCATGTGGGCGTGGGAGTCAGAGTGATTCATCACCTCGTGCCCCGCGTCGTGGAGGGCCTTTACCGACTCTGGATACTTCTCCACCCAGTCCCCCACCACAAAAAAGGTGGCCTTTACGTTGTACTTATCTAAAATGTCAATAAGCTGCTGGGTGTCCTCGTTGCCCCAGGCGGCGTCGAAGGAGATGGACACCATCTTCTGGTCCCGCTGGACGCAGTAGATGGGCAGCTGGCGGCTGGCGGCGGCGGCGCCCACGATAGCCGGGTGATTGACCACGGTAAACATCAGCACGGCGATGAGGGCGCAGGCGGCGAAAAGCAGGTGTTTCCGCTTCAAAACCAAGAATCTCACAAAAAATCCCTCCCGAAATATGTTGTCCTCTCCAAACTGTATGCGAAAAACCGGCCATAGTTGCACGGTTTTGTGCTTTTGTCCAGGCGGGGCCCCCGCGGAGGGGATGCTCCCCCCTCTGGCCTCCCCCAAAGCGTGGACGGGCGGCCTGTGAATTCATCGGACACGAAATAAAGTAG
>NZ_QWEK01000032.1 GCF_009935845.1 Pseudoflavonifractor sp. 524-17
TTGTCCACTCCTTATTCTCTTGATTATATACCCAATCCTTGAGAATGGGGTGTCAACTTTTTTTATACCACATCATTCAGCCGCCCCATAGTCGGCATTTTTAGAGCTGATATGTTTGAATGTTGCCAACGGCTTCACCTACTTTCTGCAAGACTTCAAACTTCAAGGCGGCAAGCCCGGACAGGGCGGCTCGTACCTCTTGGGAAAGGGCGTTATAGGGTGTGCCGTACTCGTTCAGACAGCGGGCAATCTGATTCAAGTTGCCGCCGATTTTCCCGTACTCGGCGGTTAGCCTCCCAACGGCAGAGAGCAGTTCATCATTGACCGGGGAAACGGTGATAACCGAGCGTATGCTTGACTTGATTAAGGCTTGCCGGATAAACTCGGCTTGGCTCATTTTGCAGAGGGTGACACGCTCGGAAAACTCGGCGTATTCTTCCTCGGTCAAGCGTGTTTTGATTACCCGGTGGCGGTGGGGCGTGTTGTATTTTCTCATGGGCTTCAACTCCTTTCTTTTTATGCTTTGCCCTCTCACCAATAGGAGAAAAACAGGGGGCAAAACGGAAGTGTTTTTTGAAAAATCCGAAAATATTTTTTCGGAGATTTTTCAAGCGGCGCAAGCCGCAAAAAGGCGGGCTTGGGGTGGCAACCCCAACAAGATTCCCGCAGGACAAAATGAGCGATTAGCGAAATTTGGTACTGTGGTAGAATCTTGCTCTAAGAAAGTGGCGGCTTCCGCTGTGTGGGCTTCCCTCAATACCTTTAGTGCCGCAAGCGGGGATTTTGCCAAAGTAACAGCGATATTCTCCCCTTACTACCTACAACACCACGCAAAGCGAAAATGATGGTGATTTACGGAAATTTCCCTCTATTCCTTACAAAACCGCACAAGCCCGAATAGGCGGAAATTTTCAGAAATTTCTTTCTATCCCCTTTGCACGGCATAATACTGGCGATTTTTGAAAATGCCAAAAATGGGCGCAAAAAAACAGGAAACCTTTTCTTGATTTCCTGTCTTGGTGTGCCGTTCTGTATGTACGGTGGTTATTCAAATTTCTTTTGGCTTCTATCCTACAAGCAGAAATTTGTAGTATTCGTTCCTATTTCTCAAAAACTACAAAAGCACATTCGTAAGGATGGGCGCAATACAGACTTTCTCGCTTATCAGCTAATATACTTCTCAGTATAAGTTGAAAATCTCCGCCACCTGATAAAATCATGTATTCTGCCGCAAAAAATAGTAGTAACTGATTTGTCATCACCGCAGCCACTGCACCCCCACCTCCTAAAACCAATGTAGGCATAGCAGTTCCTAACAGATATTGCCACTTTTTCAACGGTTCGAAGCAAGTGCAATATGGAGATAAAGTACTCCAAACGATTCCGAAATCAATCGCATGAAAATGATTTTTTGCAAAAATCCCCCAGGTAATTCCATGTATCAGCTCATGCACGATGATCAGGCATAAAATAAGCAAAGGCAACGCCACAGCATATCCCCAGGAAATACCATCTAAATTAAAACCATTCACATTATTGTAGAGCCAAAATGTTAAAGCCATAAACGGAAACATGACTAAAAGAGCTAAATACTTTGCTTTTTGTGTATTGATAACCACATTCTTCATTTTATATCCTTTTTGTTGCATTTCAGAGCTTATTTTTTCAAAGCAATCTTTATGTTTCAATTCTTTTTCTGTTAATTTTCTTTTGTCCTTATCCATACTTAATTCCTCCAAATCCCGATTTTTCGTTCTGCTCTATTTGTTGCTCTATACAGCTCCTTAATAAATCTGAATTTGTAGATGAGTTCATCATAAAGCAGCACCCGCCGAAAAGCAATTTCTTTCCGGCGGGCGTCCGCTTCCTTATGGAAGTTGTCCCAACTTACGGGCCTCTTTTTCCGCCCAGCGGGAACTTTTCGGAACCCGTTTCCACTCCCTTGACAGTGCAGGGCGGGGAAGCGTATAATTGTTTCATACAGAAACAAATTTAAGTGAAATTTATCCAGTTTGGAGACAGGACGGCGGGAAATGAAGACAGACACCACACAGCGCAAGGGCACGCTGGAGGCCCTCTCTCCCGGCGAGAGCGGCGTCATTCTCCGGGTGGGGAATGAGCGCGGGCCGGTCAAGCGGCGGCTGGTGGACATGGGCCTCACCCCGGGGACCCAGATCACCGTGCGCAAAATCGCCCCCTTCGGCGACCCCATTGAGGTCAATATCCGGGGGTATGAGCTCTCCCTCCGGCGGGAGGACGCCCGGCAGATCACTCTGGCCACCGGGGAGGAGGCCCAGGCTGCCAGACTCATCCGCCAGAAGCGCTCCAGCATGGTTCAGCACATCCCCGACGAGGAGACCCTCCGCCGGATGAGCGCCGACCACGCCCACGAGGCGGCGGAGCACGGCGGTCCACCGGATTTCGCCAGCCACGACACCCGCACCATGAAGCTGGCCCTGGCCGGCAACCCCAACTGCGGCAAAACCACCCTGTTCAATTCCCTCACCGGCTCCAACCAGTATGTAGGCAACTGGCCCGGGGTCACCGTGGAGAAAAAGGAGGGCGCCGCCCAGGTGGACGGCCGGCCGGTGACCATTGTGGACCTGCCGGGCATCTACTCCCTGTCCCCCTACTCCATGGAGGAGATTGTGGCCCGCGACTTCATTGTGGGCCAGCGGCCCGACGCCATTATCAACATTGTAGACGCCACCAATCTGGAGCGCAACCTCTACCTCACCGCCCAGCTTCTGGAGCTGGAGCGGCCCATGGTGGTAGCCCTCAACTTTATGGACGAGGTGGAGAAGCACGGGGACCGCATTGACATACAGGCCCTCTCCCAGGCCCTGGGGGTACCGGTGATTCCCATCACCGCCCGCACCGGAAAGAATATCCAGTCCCTCCTTCAGGCCGCCCACCGGCAGATACACACCGGCGTCACCGTGGAGCCCGACGATCTCTACGACAGCTACACCCACCAGATCCACCACAAGATGGGGGAGCTGATTCACGACCGGGCCTACGCCGCCCACATCCCCGCCCACTGGGCGTCCATCAAGCTCATCGAGGGGGACCGGCTGGTGGAAGAGAGTCTGGCCCTGAGCGAGGAGGAGCGCCGGGGTGTGGAGGCCGTCTGCGCCCAGTACGAGGGGGCCTACGTCCTGGGGGACCGGGAGACCTTAATTGCGGACAGCCGGTACCAGTTTATCCAGAACGTGGTGGCCCTGGCCGTGCGCAGGGGACAGGACCGGGGGGCTTTGACCCCCTCGGACAAGATCGACGCTTTTGTCACCCACCGGGTTCTGGCCATCCCCCTCTTTCTGCTGATGATGCTGGCCATGTTTGCCCTCACCTTCGGCCCCGGCCAGGCCCTGTCCGATCTGGTGGAGGAGATCATTACCGGGCCGGTCACGGAGGGGATCCGGGCCGGCCTGGCCGCCGCCCAGGTGGCCCCCTGGGCGGAATCCCTCCTGCTGGACGGCATTGTCTCCGGCGTGGGCGGGGTGTTGGTCTTCCTGCCCCAGATCGCCCTGCTCTTCTTCTTCCTGTCCTTTCTGGAGGACTCCGGCTACATGGCCCGGGCCGCCTTTATCATGGATCGGCTGCTGCGGCGCTTCGGCCTGAGCGGCAAGGCTTTCATCCCCATGCTGATGGGATTTGGCTGCACCGTCCCCGCCGTTATGGGCGCCCGCACCATGGAGCACGAGAAGGACCGGCGTATGACCATTATGCTGGTGCCCTTTATGTCCTGCTCCGCCCGCCTGCCGGTATACGGACTGCTGGCCGGCGCCTTCTTCCCCCGGCACAGCGGATTGGTGGTCTTCTCCCTCTACGTCACCGGGCTGTGCTTCGCTATTCTGTCCGGCCTTGTGCTGAAAAAGACCCTTTTCAAGGGGGAGCCCGCCGCCTTCGTGCTGGAGCTGCCCCCCTACCGCCTGCCCACTCTGAAGAATATCGCCCTCCACGTGTGGGAAAAGGTACGGGGCTTCCTGGTCAAGGCAGGCACCCTGATTCTGGCCATGAGCGTGGTGCTCTGGTTCTTCCAGTCCTTTGGCTGGGACGGGGGATTCGTCATGGTGGACAACGCCGCCAATTCCTTCCTGGGGGCGGTGGGCAGCGCCATCGCCCCGGTGCTGCGCCCCCTGGGCTTCGGCACCTGGCAGGCTGCGGTCTCTCTCCTCACCGGTCTGGTCGCCAAGGAAGCGGTGGTCTCCTCCATGAGCCTCTTCTGCGGTTTCTCCGCCGGGGCAGGGGGCGCGGCGGTGGCCGCCGCCCTCAGCGGCACCTTTGCCTCCCCGGTGGCGGTCTACGCCTTCCTGGTCTTCGTGCTTCTCTATGTCCCCTGTGTGGCGGCGGTGTCCACCATCTATCGGGAGATGAACAGCCTGAGCTGGACCGTCCGCTCCATCCTATGGCAGATCGCCGCGGCCTATCTGGGCGCCTTTTTGGTCTATCAGATTGGCTCTCTGCTCTTCCCGCTGGCCTGAGTTTCGTTGCGAGGAGGTTTTATTTTATATGGTAAAATACATGATCTATCTGGCCCTGGCTCTTTTGATTTGCTGGTCCTTCTGGTCTGTGGGCCGGGCCATTGTCCGGCAGCTTCGGGGCGGCTGCGGCCGGGACAGCCACTGCGCCGCCTGCGGCGGCTGTTCCAACCGGGGCAGCGCCCATAAAACGCGCAGCCATACCTGTAGACACTGATTTCAGAACAGAACCGTGTCCCTTGGCGGCTCATATCGGGCAACCAGGTACCGGCGCTGAGGGCTCGGCCCTATGACCCGCGCTCAGCGCGATAAATCGTTGTCTTCCGGTAAGAAGGGGGAACGTCATATGGAACAGATCTGGAGGGAACTGTTTCAGGCTGCGAGAGCCGTACAACACGCAAGGAAACTGTCTGATTATGTAGACGCAGGAGGCGTGGCTGCCGCAATACTGTCGTCTTCAGGAAACATCTACACAGGCGTCTGCGTGGATACCTGCTCCACATTGGGAATCTGTGCGGAAAGAAGCGCGATTTTTAATATGATAACAAACGGCGAACAGGAGATCAAAAAGGTGCTCGCAATCATGCCGAGTGGAAAATCAGGCGCGCCATGCGGCGCCTGCCGGGAACTGATGGCGCAGCTTATGCCGGATAGTTACGGGGAAATTGAAGTGCTGATTGATTTTGATAACGAGGAGGTCGTTACGCTTGGTGAACTGACTCCCAGGTGGTGGATATAGGACAGCCATCAATCAAAGCGCGCCAAGCGCGGCCTTAACTCATCCCCCAATTATGGGAAGAGATGCAGCGATGCGAAGGAGGAACTGCCATGGAAGAATCGGTCAAACAGCTTCAGAAGTGGATTGACGAAAGCCAAAACATCGTCTTTTTCGGCGGCGCGGGGGTGTCCACCGAGAGCGGCATCCCCGACTTCCGCAGCGTAGACGGGCTCTATCACCAGAGCTACCGCTATCCGCCGGAGACCATCATCAGCCGCAGCTTTTTCGATCGGGATCCGGAGGAATTTTTCCGTTTCTACCGGGAGAAAATGCTCTGGCCTGACGCCAAGCCCAACCCCGCCCACCGGAAGCTGGCGGAGCTGGAGAGAACAGGGAAGCTCCGGGCTGTGGTCACCCAAAACATTGACGGCCTGCACCAGGCCGCGGGAAGCGTCCAGGTCTACGAGCTCCACGGCTCCGTCCACCGCAATTACTGCATGAACTGCCGCCAATCCTATGATCTGGACTTTATGATCCACAGCCAGGGGGTTCCCCGCTGCTCTGTCTGCGGCGGTGTGGTAAAGCCAGATGTGGTTCTTTATGAGGAGGCGTTGGACCAGAGTGTGATGAACAGCGCCCTTCGGGCCATTCAGGACGCCGGCCTGCTCATCATCGGCGGCACTTCCCTGGCGGTCTACCCCGCCGCGGGCCTCATCCAGTATTTCCGGGGGAATCGGCTGGCTTTGATCAACAAGACCCCCACCCCCTACGACCAGGCCGCCGGTCTGGTCGTCGCCGCCCCCATCGGCGCCCTCTTTGACCAGCTTCATATCTGCTGACCAGCTCAAAAACTTGCGGCGCGGAATTTTATTCCGCGCCGCAAGTTTTTTTCCCGTTATTTATGACAACAGACTGCCGTCCCTGCCGCTCAGCGTGTAGGAGCCTGTATCGGTCTCCACATACCACACCGGCTCCAGCATGAAAACCCGGCTGCCGGACAGGCGGTAGCCCGCTGTAATGGCGTTGATGCGGCTGAACATCCGACCGCTCTCGTTGCGCTGGCTGAGGAAGCGGATCAGCAGCGTGGGCACCGTGATCATCTCGCCCCGGCTGGTACTTCCTGTCCCCTGTACCCGCTGGCCCTCTATCCGGCGCAGCTCGTCCCCCTGGTAGATGAGGGCGGCCTGGCAGTTAAAGATAGTAATATCCCCCTGCCACAGCTGGCAGTAGACCAAAATCTGCTCTTCCCCCTCTTCCCGGCGCTCTATCAGCCGCCCCGCAAAGCCCAGCTTTTCCAGCACCTCTCTGCCGTGCTCCTCCAGACTCTCCCCCTGGACCGGCATGGCCCCGGGGGAAAGCTCCGCGGTAAAGCGCCCGCTGCCAAAGGAGTCCAGCTGGCCCTGGCCGCTGGAGTAGGTCACCCGGACGCCGCCGCTCTCGTCCTCCCGCTGGCAACGGCCCAGCAGCGCCTCCGCCTGGTCCGCTCCGGTGTGCATGTTCTCCTGGTCCAGCCGGACCGCCGGCAGGTCCATATCCGGAGGCAGATCCTCCCCCGCCAGGGTGACGCCGCTGCTGGCCAGGGTAATCTGCACCTCCCGCCGGGCAATCGCCTGGTAGGATCGATAGCGAACCTCCTGGGATACCACCATAATGAGCAAAATCCCGTTCAGCGACAGCAGGATCAGCAGGATGATGTTTTTGATTTTTGACCACTCCACCTTACATCAAGCCCCCTCTCCGCCGTCACCCGGCCACCCAGCCGGCCTTAACCTCGTTCCCCTCCTCCTCGTAGCACAGGGACAGCTCCATTCTGCCGTTGGGATTCAGGGCCCGCAGCGCTGCGGCGGCCTGGAGCTCCCGCAGGACCAAGGTGGTCTCTCCGGTCTCCTCATAGCACCGGAGTACCAGCTCATAGGCGGCGATCTGGCCCTCCTTCACCACGAAGCGGGCGGCATACCCCTTTTGCAGACGAACCGGGATGCCGTCGATACTGTACTGAAACAGGATCTCCCAGCCGGTCTCCTCCTCCAGGGGAAGAACCTGGTCCAGATAGAGCCGGCCGGCGCTCTCCACCGAGCCGCACCAGACGTCCACCCCTCTGGCGGCCAGCCGGCGGGCGGTCTCAATGGACTGGGTCAGGCTGGGCACTCCCTCCGGCGACTCGATGGGATAGCGGGCGGTTTTCCCGTTCTCCTCCGCCTCAAAGGTTACAGTTCCGTCTTGAGACAGCCGCAGGGTGTCCTCCTCCCGCACGACCCACTCTCCCGGCACCTGATAGTCGGTCCCCCGAAAGGACAGGGCCTTTTCCAGCGCCGCCCGGCTGCTGCTGTCCGCCATATTCAGCGGCGCGGTCCGCTGGCACCCCTTGGGCCGGACAGCCTCCTGGCCCACCATTACCTCGCCGTCCAGCGCCCTGTAATACTCCTCTTCCAGCTCATAGGCAAAGCGGACGCCGTTGTCCGCGTACTGGGCCAGGGCGCGGGCGAAATACCCCTCATAGGCCACCGAGGTGGCGCAGGCATAGTACAAACCGTCTTCCTCATTCTTATAGTAGAGGTCCGCGGCGGCGCCGTCCCCGCTGCGCACCAGCGCCAGGCAGCGGACCTGCCCGCTCAGATTGGGGTTGCCCTCTCCCTCCCCCATCCACTGGCACAGGGCGGACATGGGCACCTTCCCCAGCAGGTCCAGGTATATCCCAGGCCGCTGGAGAGCCTTGCGCCACTGGAGGTCACTCACCGCCTTGGGGGGCTGGGCGGTGGCCAGGGCCTCCTGGAAGAAGTCCCGGAAGGCGTTGAAATCCTGCTGCGTCTGAGCCGCGTCGTACTGCGCGCCGTAGCGTTTGACAGGCTCCCCCTCCAGGCAGACCGACAGCCGGGCCGGCTGCACCGCCTCCGCCACATCCACCCGGAGAATCCGATCCGCCTCGCCGCTGTCCTCCGGGCCGAACAGCTGGGCCAGCCAGCCGCTCTGGCTCAGGCCGGTGTAGAACTGGCTGCGCACGGTCAGATACACCGCCGAGCAGGCCAGCAGTACGATCAAAATATCCTTGAGCCACTCAACGGCCCGCCGCCGCCTGGTCTGCTTCTGCGGGTTCTCACTTGTCATGGTCCGGTCCCTCCACCAAAAACTCCATCCGCACGGTCAGACCGGGGCCGGGGCGGTCCACCAGGCGGATAACCCCCTTGTGCCGGTCCACGATCTCCTTTGCGATGGACAGTCCCAGCCCTGTGCCGCCGGACTCCCGGGAGCGGGCCTTGTCCACCCGGTAGAAGCGTTCAAAAATCCGGGGGCGGTCCTCCTGGGGGATGCCGATGCCGTTGTCTGACACCTCCATCCACACCCAGTCCTCCCTCCGTCCCCCCCGGATGAGGATCTTTCCGTTATCCGGGGTATACTTGATGGAGTTGGATACCACATTCATCATTACCTGAACCATCCGCTCCCGGTCGCCCACGATGTCAGGCAGATTTTCTTCCAGCAGAATGCGCATGTCATGGCCATGGCGCTGGGCCTCCAGCAGATTGGCGTGGTAGACCTCCTGCACCGCCCTGCCGAAGGGGAAGGGGGCCAGATTCAGCTCGCTGTACCCCGAGTCGAACCGGGACAGGGTGAGCAGATCCTGGACAATGTGGGTCATCCGGTCGCTCTCTCCCAAAATTACCTCCAGAAAGCTCTTCTCTTTGGCGGGGGGCAGCGCCCCCGCGCTGTCTACCAGCGTCTCGGCATAGCTGCGGATATTGGTCAGGGGGGTGCGCAGCTCGTGGGACACATTGGCCACAAACTCCCGGCGCATCTCCTCCGTTTTGTGCTGCTCCGTGACGTCGTGGATGACCACCAGTACGCCGCCCTGCCCCTCCCGGTAGAAGGGGGCCAGCAGCAGCTCCAGACTGCGGCCGTTCACCCACCGGGTCCCCTCCAGATAGCCCGGCTGCTCCACCGCCAGCACATCCTCCAGGGGGGCAATGTCCCCAAACAGGCTGGCGTAGCTACACGGACCGTCCACAGGAATGGCCTGGCCCAGCATGTCCGCCGCCGCCGGGTTGGCGTGAATTACCTCCCCCCGACGGGAGAAGGCCACCACCCCGTCGGTCATGTGGAGAAAGAGGGTGTTGAGCTTGTTTCGCTCGTTCTCCACCTCCGCCAGGGTCTCCTGAAGCTGCTGGGCCATGACGTTGAAGGTATTGGTCAGCACGCCAATCTCATCCCGGGAGGCCACCTCCAGCTTGTAGGAAAAATCTCCCTCGGCCACCCGCTCCGCCCCCTCGGTCAGGCGCTCGATGGGGATAATCATGGTCTTGGACAGAAGGAAGGACAGCAGTGTGGAAATCACCACGCCGAAGAACAGGGATTTTACAATCAGCTCAATCAGCTCCCCGTTCAGGGTGGAAATGGTCTCCCGGTTGTCCAGAATATAGATGATATACCGGCTGTCCCCCCGGGTGATGGGGAAAGCCACATCCATATAAGGGGCGGAGATGTCGCTCTCATACCCCTCCCGGCCATTGATGGCGGTATTCAGATTGGGGGTGTTCTCCAGTATCAGGTCTCCCCGGCTGTCCGAGGTCTCCAGGCAGGCCGCCCCCCGACCGTCCAGAATATAATAGTTGCGGCTGCGTCCGTCCACGCCCAGTACGCCGTTATAGGTCTCCAAAATCTGGGCCATCATCTCCGCGCCGTTCTCCTCCCCAGGGGCGGCATTGCTCAGGTCGCTGACAAAGGCGGCATCCTGGCTGAAGACCCGGTGCATCCGGTCGTAAAAATCGTGGATGTAGAAGCTCACCACCGAGTTGATGAGAAAGGCGCCCACCACCGCCATCAGTGACACAATCAGCAGTGTCATAATGAGCACCAGCTTCATATGAAGGCTGCGAAACATGGACTCCCCTCCTCACAGGCGCTTATGGCTCCCCGTGGAACAGATAGCCCAGCCCCCGCCGGGTGAGAATGAACTGGGGGGAAGCGGCGTCGTCCTCCACCTTCTCACGCAGGCGGCGGATGGCCACGTCCACCGCCCGCACGTCTCCCACATAGCCCTCGTAGTTCCACACGTGCTCCATCAGCGCCTCCCGGGAGAAGACCTTCCCCGGCTGGGCCGCCAGAAACTTCAGCAGCTCATACTCCCGCTGGGTCAGATCCAGGGGACGGCGGTCCTTGTAGGCCACCATCTGCTCTGCATTGATAGAGATGCGGCCGCCGGCAATCTGGGTGCCCTGCGCCGGCTCCTCCTCCACAGCGGCGCTGAGCACCTCGGTGCGGCGGATGTTCGCCTTCACCCGGGCCAGCAGCTCCCGCATGGAGAAGGGCTTTGTAATGTAGTCGTCCGCCCCCAGCTCCAGGCCCAGGACCTTGTCGGTCTCCTCCTCCCGGGCGGTGAGCATCAAAATGGGGATGGATCGGTTCTGCTTCCGGACGGCGGTACACACGTCAAAGCCGTTCATTTTGGGCAGCATCAGATCCAGCAGAATCAGGTCCGGGCTCTGCTCCAGCGCCAGCTGGAGCCCTGCCGCGCCGTCGTAGGCCTCCAGCGTCTCATAGCCCTCTTTGGCCAGATTGAAGCTCAGAATATCCACGATGTTCTTCTCGTCCTCTACAATCAGAACCCGTTTTTTCATGGTGTCCTCCTTTTTCGCCCTATCTCCCCGCCCCGCGTTCCGGGCGGCGCTACAGCCCCAGCAGTACTTTTGTCTTCAGCACGGCGGCCACAGTTTTTCCGTCCACAATCTCCCCGCTCATCACCTGCTCCACCAGCTGGTCAAAGGGGACCCGCCCGCCCTCTAAAAATTCGTCCTCATCCGGGTGGACCGCCCCTTGCTTCAGATCTCTGGCCAGGTACATATGCAGTACCTCGGTACAAAAGCCCGGGGAGACATAAATTTTACCCAGGTAGATCAGCTCGCCGGGGGTCTCTCCCACCTCTTCGTCCAGCTCCCGCAGGGCGGCCAGGCGGTGGTCCTCCCCGTACTCCAGCTTGCCTGCCGGCAGCTCGGTGACAATTTCCCCAAAGGGATAGCGGAACTGGCGCACCACGCTCACCGTCTGATCATCGTGCAGCGCCAGAATCGCCACGCCGCCGGGGTGTTCCACCACCTCCCGGGCAGCAACGTGTCCATTGGGCAGCTCCGCCTGGTCCAGGCGCACCGTTATAATCCGTCCCTTGAACTTTATCTGCGTTGAGACCATTTTTTCCGTCAGTTCCACGGCCCGATTCTCCTTCCCGGCCCCCGGGGGAGCCGTTCCTTTTTTCGCATACAGATATAGTCTATCACAAATCTCCCCAGGTTTCCACACCCTGGCCCCCTCTTTTCAGAAAAGGCAGCCGTCCCGGCCAAACATTACCGCTATCCCCCTTCCCATTCAGGCGGTATAATGGATTCATTCATATCTATCGGTAAACAGGAGGTATCCAATGACCATTCAGCCCATTGGTACGACCAGTATCGCCCTCTACCTAACTCCCGCCGATCTGCGGCAGCACGGCCTGTCCCCCGAAGATCTGCCGCTGGATCGGGCCTTGGAGCTCACCCGCTCAGCCTGCGGCGAGGCCGGTATCGAACTGGACGGCGTTCTGGAGATTGACGCCTACCCCGGCAGCTGCGGCGTACTGGTCTTCGCCCGGGTCCGCCCCCCCAGCCGGCGCTGGTTCTCCTTTTGCTCCTTTGAGGATCTGCTTGCCGCTGCCCACGCCCGGCCTGGCCCGCCGGAGGAGTCCGCCCTCTTCTGGTGGGAGGACGGCTGGTGGCTCTCCCTCTCCAGTGAGGCAGAGCAGTGGATCGGATTGCTGGGAGAATTTGGTTCTCCCGCACCCTCCGCTCCCTATCTGGACGCCAGAATCACCGAGTACGGCGCAGCCGTCCTCCCCAAAGACGCCCTCGCTCAGCTGGCCCGGCACTTCCCAGCCCAAACCCCGCCCCCGCCCAATCGGGACGCGTCTGTCTTCAGTCAGGCGGTTCTAGGGCCTGTTTGAAAATTGTCAACACGCCCAAACGGCGGCTCTTTTTCCGCCATACTTTGCCGATTTTCCTTGAAATACATCCAGTATTCCTGCGTCAAATCGGCTTTATCTGACGAAAAAATATCCCGCCGCTGAGCATATTGCCATTTTTCAAACAAGGCCTAATGTAGGAGTACAATAGATATCGGACAGCAGAAGAAAACAGCAGAAGGATGAGGCCGCATCGGTTAAAGTTGAGTTACCACACTTAATCCAACCGGGAGGAGGCCACATCCTTCATGAGCAAGAGTATAACACAGGACATGGCATACAGGCAATCCCTAATGAAATACGCGGAGAAATACGGCGTAAGCCGTGCCAGCCGGAAGTACAACAAGAGCTGGTCGTATATCTACTTTTGGCGGGCTCGCTGGGACGGAAGTATACAGTCTCTGGCCTGCCAGTCCCGGCGTCCTCACGGCCACCCCAAGCAGCATACCAAAGCGGAGTTGAAGCTGATCCGGGATATGCGCCACCGTAATCCGCAGCTCGGCCTGGTGGAGCTGTGGTACCGTCTGAAACAGCGCGGCTATACCCGTCGGCCTGAGAGCCTGTTTCGAGTTATGCGAAAACTGGGGATGTTCCCACAGGAGAAGAAGAAAAAGGCTTACACGCCAAAGTCTTACCAGCAGATGGCCCATCCAGGCGAGCGGATCCAGGTGGATGTGAAGACCGTCCCTCGCCGCTGCATCACTGACCCGGAACTGCGCCTGTTCCAATATACCGCCATAGATGAGTTCTCCAGGCTCCGCTTTCTCGCCGCCTATCCGGAGCAGTCCACCTATTCTTCTGCGGACTTCTTAGAGCGGTTGGTGAAGTGGTATGCCAGAAAGGGCATCCAGGTCGAATGTGTCCAAACCGACAACGGTTTCGAGTTTACCAACCGTTTTTCCAACAGCAAGCGGGATATCCTGACTCTTTTCGAAAAAACTGCTGCTGAACTGGGTATCCAGCACAAACTCATCCGTCCTTACATCCCCAGACACAATGGCAAGGTGGAACGCAGCCACAGGGAGGATTCAGAAACGTTTTTACTCTGTCCGCTCTTTCTTCTCCCTTGACGACTTTGAAAAACAGCTCTCTGCCCATAATCGCCGTTCCAACAACTTGCCGATGAGGCCGCTTTCCTGGCTTTCTCCTGTCGAGTTCATTGTCCAATATCTTTGACAAACTTACAGTTTTTCACCATGACAATTACAGAATCTGCGCTTTCATATTGTGCGTTTATAATCTTATACGACCAATGTACTCCGGATCGCAAACATTATCTGTGCATGAAAGAGGAAGATGAGAGCGTTGTGTCCTGTTGTACCCAATACTGGAGCAACTACCTATGGGGCCTCACGATGGGCACCATTGAGCTGCCCCGCATGGAAAGGAGAACCATAACATGAGCGAAATCGCCATCTACACCCAAGCCCAGTCGTTGGCGGTGAAGGAGTACCAGGGGGAGCGGGTTATTACCTTCAAGGATGTGGACATTCTCCACCAGCGCGTTGTCGTGAGCCATTGAGCCGGTTTTGCCAGTCGATGGCTTGCGCAACCACGCCGGTAAACGGTCCGGCGGAAGGGCAAAAAGGTGCCATTGTCAGGCGATAGTCTGACGGTGGTGCCTTTATTTTTTTGTAAAGGAGATTGTTAAAATGGCGAGGATCAGAACACTTCCCAAAGCAGCAGAGGAAATCAAGGCGAACGACACCAATACAGTTATTACCTATCAGCGGTTGCGCCGGTGGGTGCTGGATGGGAAAATCAAGCGCTTTGACGGCGGCAAATGCAGGTTGGTTGACCTGGACGAAGTGGAACGGATGGTGTCGGGTGCTGCCTATGCGGATCGCTGACCTCAAAAAGGCCCGCTCCGGTGTTGCAGCACCGGAACAGGCCGAGATGGGAGCGGGGCTTGACTGATGTTTTCCGGGCAGTCCGGGAGAGGGTTTCCGCCAAGGATGCGGCCCGCCATTATGGGCTGACCTTTGACCGCAAGGGCTGGGCCCTATGTCCCTTCCATCCGGACAAGCACCCGTCTATGTCCTTCCGGGCTGGCCGGTTCCGCTGCTGGGCGTGTAATGCGTCCGGGGATAGTATCGATTTCACCGGGCGGCTGCTGGGGTTGGAGCCTATGGCGGCGGTGGAACGGCTGAACGCTGACTTTGCCCTTGCCCTCCCCTTCCACCGGCAGCCAACGACGGCAGAGGTGCAAGCGGCAAAGCGCCGGATGGAGGTTGCCAAAGTGCACAAAGCGTTTGAGGAATGGCAGGAAGCCTTTATTCCCAAGCTGTGCGTAGCCTATCGCGTGGCGCACATCGCCTTACAGGGGATAGATACTCCGGATGATTTTGACCGGCTGACCGAGCGGGAGGCGCTGGCAACCTTGCTTTGAGCATTGGGCGGACACCCTGGCCGATGGGACACCAGAGGAACAAGCGCAAATTTACAAAGAGAGGGGGCAGATAGCCAGGTGGATAGAGAAAGTTTTGAACAGCTGATGGAGGCCGGGGATTTTGGCAATCCTGTCCATTCTGTCCCTGGGAATTTTGGCAACGGCGTTTCAATCCAAGTATGAGGTAGAGATTAACCCGGACTGGAGAGAGCCGCTTTGTCTGTACCCCGTGGCTGTGGCCCCGCCCGGAGAACGAAAGAGCGCGGTTATATCGGCCCTGTCAGGCCCGGTCTATGAGTATGAGGCGGAGCAGCGGGAATTTGAAGCTGCCGAGATCGCCTAAAATCAGACGGAGCGGGTGCTGCTGGAAAAGGCGCTCCAAGCCGCCCAAAACAGCGCGGCAAAGGGGAAAGGGAACTTTGAGGCTAAGCGGCAAGAGGCCCTTGACCTGTCGGCCCGGCTTGCCAACTTCAAGGAATTGCACCCCTTCCGCCTTATGGCAGACGATACCACCCCGGAGAAGCTGGTGGACATGATGGAGATGCAGGGCGGCAGCATCACCGTGGCAAGTGCGGAGGGCGGCGTATTTGACAGCATAGCGGGACGGTATGACCGGGCGGCGAACTTTGACATTTACCTAAAGGGACACGCCGGGGACACCATATCCGTTGACCGTATCGGAAGGAAATCGAATTACATAGCCAAGCCCCGCCTGACCATGATACTGGCCATTCAGCCCTCCGTCCTTCATGGCCTGATAGATAACGCCACTTTCCGGGGGCGGGGACTGTGCGGGCGGTTCCTCTATGCTATGTGCAAGTCGTATGTCCGGCAGCACAAGGGCGGAATACCGGCAGTTTGTCCGGCGCATTTTGGCAGATCAGGGGGGTGGTGTTGTCCACCTCTCCCCGGAGGCTAACACTATTCGGGAGGACTACCAGGCGTATATCGAAAAGAAGCTGGGCGGAGAATGGGAGCATATGCGGGACTGGGGCGGCAAGCTGGTGGGCGCTATGGTGAGGATCGCCGCCCTCCTTCATCTGTCCAGCTTTCCGGCCAATGAGCCGATCAGCGCGGAGACGATTGCGGCCAGTGGCGAGGCGGGGATCAGCAAGCGTGACCTGTTCCGGCTTGTTCGAGGGAAATTCAAAAAGGCGGAAGGCATAGAGGCCCCGCTACGCGTCCTGGCGGAGTACAGTTATATCCGTATCGAGGACGTGGAGCGGGATGGAGCCGGGAGAAAGGCCAGCCCAAAAATAAAAGTAAACCCGTTGACCTGTGGACACAATTAGTCCCGCTCGCGGTATTCTGTCCATTTAGTCCATTCTGTCCACACGAAAGGAGTCTTGCATGGACGATATTTTTTCAGACGCCGAGCGGGCTATGGCCGCGCTATGTGAGCCGCTGGGGGACTATGCGCCCCGGCGCAGGCGGCGGATTGCTGACTATAAAGACAGCGCGGGGCGTGACCTCCACCAAGACCTTGTTACATGGCATGACCGGCAGGCAGCGGATGAAGCCCTGGTACGATCCATCCGGGAGGCCCTGGCCGGGAACGGGTGCAGGCTGACCGCCCTGGCGGAGTGCATGGAGGACGGAACAGGGAGGGCGCTGTATTTGGCCCCCGGCTACCTGGAAGAATTTGCGGCGGAAATGGGGTTGACCATGCCGGAGAACATAGCCGCCGCATTGGCCGCCGCCGGGGTTCATCCTGTGAACTGGGAGGAATTAACGTATGGGGCTAAATCACAACGCAAGGGCAGAGCCGCCGAGAAGCAGTAACTACGGGGGATAGTTTATGTATTGTGTAGTGTGATACTGGTTTGATACGATTCATTTCAAACCAGTATCACAAGAATGATTGCAACAGGCAAGCAAACCGCCCTGCTGAACGACAAATTCAGCAGGGCGGTTTTTTATTGCCGCGGCAAAACAATTGATGTTACCGGTATTTCAATCTGTACGAGCGCATCTTCAGTCCGGTCAATTACATTTTCATTGATAATGACTTCATAAGAAAACCCAGATAACGCAAGACCGCGCGCTTGAACGTAATCAAATATCTTTTGGTAGCACGGCGCAGAACTTTCCGCCGCGTCTCTATAAAATGCCCGCACATAATCCCCGGCGGGCTGTATGTACAGCCCATCTTTTTTTATAGGAAACGGTATTTCAATAAAAAGTTTGGAATACTCCTCGAAATTTCCGCTTTGCAGGCTTTCTACGGCAATCATTGCCCCATAAGAGGCGTCATGCAGACGGCGAAGCTGATATTTTTTCGTTTCAGCGGTGATCATCTCTACCTGCTTATCAAACGTAGTGTCCTGACTGATGTTTACGGTCACTAAGCTGCGCTCCTTTTTCCGCACAATGCTGATTTCCGATAAGTCCATCGTCAATAATGTCTGCATATTCTGGCGATGGTACGATAGTGTTTTCCGTAGCGCTCTCAGATGTGCCATATTACGGTCTAAATCATCAATTTTCTCCTGCAAAAGCTGCTTCATGCTGGCGGCGGAACGGTTTTTCATAAATGCCTGTATTTCATCAATCGGCACATCCAACTCCCGCAGCAGCAGGATCGTTTCCAGAATGGCGCTCTGATAATAGCTGTAATATCTGTATCCGTTTTCGGGATGGATAAACGCCGGATGAAACAGGCCGATTTCATCGTACCACATCAGAGTTTTCTTATTGATGCTATGCAGGGCCGCAAATTGGCCGATTGTGAGCAATTTTCTCTTTTTCTCCATTTTTTAAAATACCCCTTGACTGTACAGTTACTGTACAGATTATGATAACTCATATACCGAAGAAAAACAAGTAAAAAGTCTAATGGTATGAAGTCAAGTGAGTGATGCAGAAAATTTTGCTGTAAAATCGGATAAAAAGAGCCAAGCAGGTATAAAAAAGGCAACACCAATCCGAGCCCCGTCCCTGCGGATTTTTGAAACAGGGCCTGTTCGTCAGAGCGGTGAGCGATAGCTCAACCCTCCAGCGGGATATACAGGCGGTTGTCCATCAGCAGTCGATAGGCCAACCGGATCAGTTTTCTGGCAGTTAAAGCGAGTGCGCGTTTATGCTGGAACTGGTTGGCCTCTTTGAACTTGAGGTCATAGTAGCGCCGGAACTCGTAGCCGCATCTTCTCACAGAGTTGGCGGCTTCCAGCAGGTAGTAACGGAGATAGCGGTTGCCGGACTTGGTGAGCTTGGTGTGCTGGGCCTCGAAGTCGCCGGACTGGTGCTGTGTCCAGACAAGGCCGGCGTATTTGGCAACGGACGCCTGGGAGTTAAAGCGGTGGATGTCACCGATCTCAGCAATGATACCAGCGGAGTAAACCTTACCAATGCCGGGGATGGAGGTAAGTGTGTTGGGGATGATCTGGATGTGTTGGGGATGATCTGGAATTGCTGTTCAATAGCCTTGTCCAAAACTTTGATTTGCCCGTCCAGTGCCCGCATGGTGGCGATGGCCACGGACATGGCCTGATTCACAGAATCATTCACAGTCTTTGGTAAACGGTAGGAACCTCTGGCAGCGGACTGCACCGCTTTGGCTGTGCCCTCCGGGTCGGCAAAGCGGCCCCTGCCGGATTTGGCAATGAAAGCGGTCAGTTCATCCAGATCAGCATAGGCCAGGTCGTCCACCGTTTCAAACCGTTCCATGAGGGCGATAGTGGCGGCGCTGGAGTTGGCGATATCCTTGTTTTGGGCCATACCGGAGCACTTGAGGAACAGGTAATTGGCAAAGTGCTGCTTTTCCCGCGTCAGATTCTGCACAACGTCAAATCTGGCCCTGGTAAGGGTTTGCAGGGATTCATAGCGGTAATCGTCCATGTAGACCTCCTTGCCGATCCTGCCAAAGCGGAGATGGTCGGCGATGACAAAAGCGTCCACCCAGTCATTCTTGGGCAGATCTGGATAAGAGTCCTTGAACTTCTTGACCTGCTTGGGGTTGAGTACATGGATTTTTCTCTGATACCTCCCCAGCCGTCCATCTTCCCGGAGGGCGCAGACCAGGCCGTCCCCGTAGATGTCTGCAAATCTTATTATACGAGGAGAGCGATGATGGAAAATCAAAATACTTACAACAAGCCGGTCACATTGAGGAGCATCCTCAAATTCGCAGTTCCTACCATTGCAATGTCTGTCTTTATGTCCTTTTACACCATGGTTGACGGTCTGTTCGTGTCTAACCTGATTGGTACGAGCGCGCTGTCTGCAATCAACCTCACGGCCCCGGTGATTCAATTGGTAACAGCCATTTCCACCATGCTGGCAGCCGGCGGGAGTGCAGTCATTATGAAAAAGATGGGTGAGCAAAAGCCAAAAGAGGCCAAGGAAGATTTTACGTTCCTGATTTTGGTGAACGTGGTCGTTGGCCTGGTCATGACTATGCTTGGATACTCCCTGATGGAAACCATCTTTGGGCGCATGGGGCTGTCCTCAGAAGTTGCGGGCTACTGCACCTCATATCTCAGCCGCTATCTTCTCTTTACGATCCCGATCCTGCTGATGAACAATTTCACGCTCTATATGATCGCCTCTGAAAAAGCAACGCTGTCTCTGACTTGTTCCGTGTCAGGTGGTGTGCTGAACATTGTGCTCGACTATGTATTTATCGGCCTTCTGGATATGGAAATCAGCGGTGCGGCCATTGCCACCGGCCTGGGCTATTCTGTGACCGCCGTTGCTGGTCTGTTTGTGTTCAGCCGCAAAAAGAGCCTTCTGCACTTCACAAAGCCCGCTTTTCGCTTCAAGGTTCTCGCAAGCGCAGTGACAAACGGATGCTCTGAAATGGCCACCGCTCTGGTCACAGGCATCATTACGATGATGTTCAACTGGACGATGCTCCACTATGCCGGGGAAGACGGCGTTGCCGCCGTGACCATCATCATGTATGTCCTGATGTTTGCAAGTTCCCTTTACACGGGGTATTCCTATGGCGTCGCTCCCATGCTCAGTTACTATTACGGTGAGAAGAATCAGGAAAAGCTAAAGAAACTGGTTTCCACCAGCCTAAAAGTAATTGCCGTCATTTCCCTTGTAACGGTTGCAGCGTCCTTTGCCGCAACAAAGCCTTTGGTGTCCGTTTTTGCCCGACCGGATAATCCGGTTTATGATCTGGCCGTCACCGGAAATCGAATCTGCACCCTGGCGCTGTTCTTTATTGGCTTTAATATCTTTGCCAGCGGGATGTTTACCGCATTGTCTAACGGCATCATCTCCGCGATTCTCGCTTTCTCGCGCTCTTTCGTGTTTATGCTGATTACCATGCTGATCCTGCCTGTGATTTTAGGGGTAAATGGTATCTGGCTGGCTACGCCAGTAGCAGAACTTATGGCCCTGGCCCTATCCGCATTGATGTTCGTGAAATATCGAAAACGGTATCAATATTAGGGGGGCGCCGTTTTGAACGCAGCGAGCAGCGGCTGAGTAGAAGAAAGTGTACGGCTGCATTCTCACGCCTATCGCCCCTCTCTATTTACTCCGTACTTTTCCCGTGGTATAGTTGCCTTATGGAATCTGAGTTTTGACACAGAGGTGGGGCCTATGTCAGCCGGGCGTTTATTTGGGATATACTACTATCTGCTGGACCGCCGGCAGGCTACCGCGCCGGAGCTGGCCCGGCGGTTTGAGGTATCGGTGCGCACCATTTACCGGGACATTGACGCCCTCTCGGCGGCGGGCCTTCCAGTCTACGCCACCCCCGGCAGCGGCGGCGGCATTGCCCTGCTGGA
This sequence comes from Pseudoflavonifractor sp. 524-17, assembly GCF_009935845.1. Taxonomy (GTDB): domain Bacteria; phylum Bacillota; class Clostridia; order Oscillospirales; family Oscillospiraceae; genus Pseudoflavonifractor_A. Next base: position 20,312 of record NZ_QWEK01000032.1, read on the forward strand.
TCGCTGTATTCTGGACCGGGCCGCCTTCAGCGATGAAGAACAGGCACAGCTGCTCACCGCCCTGCAAAGCCTGCCGGAGACAGTGCGCAGCGGCGCACAGGGTACTTTGGAAAAGCTCTCCGCCCTCTTCCGGCAGCGGCCGCCGGACTGGCTCCAGGTGGATCTGTCCCACTGGGGTACCTCCGGGCCGGACCATGATAAATTCCAGCAGCTCCGGCGGGCGGTTCTGGAGCGGCGGGTGATTGCCTTTTCCTATGTCAGCACCGCCGGCCGCTGTGAGGCGCGCACCGTCCTCCCCGCCCGGCTGGTCTTCAAGGGCCAGTCCTGGTATCTCCAGGGCTTCTGCCGCATTCGCGGGGCCTACCGCACCTTTAAGATCAGCCGGATGCTCCACCTTACCGTGGAGGAGGAGCACTTTGACCAGACGCTGGCGCCGCCCCCCATTGACGGCAATCCAGGCTCCCTCCCCTTCTCAATTACCGTTGTCCTCTCCTTCGCCCCCCGGATGGCCTATCGGGTCTACGACGAATTTGACGACAGCTGCATCACCCTTCAGGAGGATGGCAGCTTTCTGGTCCAGGTCACCCTGCCGGAAGATCAATGGCTGTACGGCTACCTGCTCTCCTTCGGCGCGGCGGTGGAGGTCCTGTCCCCGCCGGATCTGCGCCGCCGGCTAGGTCTGCTGGCCAGAGAAATTTGGCGGGGATGCGCTGGCCCTGACAGCAGTTGTCAGGTTTGCTGTGATAAGATAGGCTCATCCAATCCAAAGGAGGTATCTTTTATGCAGTTCAATCCCAACGACTTCTGTCAATCCTGTGGTATGCCCATCACCGATCCCGCCCTCCACGGCAGTGAGGCCGACGGCTCCGCCAGCCCTCACTACTGCAAGTACTGCTACCAGAACGGCGCGTTTACCGGCGACATGACCATGGAGGAGATGATCGACTTCTGCATGCCTATCATGGTCCGGGAGCACCCGGAACTCACCGCCGAGCAGGTCAGGGCCCAGATGGGCCAGTTCTTCCCCATGCTGCTGCGCTGGAGAACAAAATGACAGACTCAACCCTTCTCACCGCCCCGGAAACTCCCGCTCTGGAGGATATCCGCGCCCTGGTAGCCCTTCCTCTTTGGGACGAGCTGTGCGGGTTTCTTCACACTACCTGGCACGCCGCTCCTAAGCTGGAGTTCAGCAAGTGCTCCCTGGCCTTTGGCTGGAATGTAAAATACCGCAAAGGAGGCCGGGCCCTGTGTACCCTCTACCCCGCTCCGGGCGCCTTTACCTGCATGGTCTCCATCGGCCAGCGGGAGACCAGCCATGCCGAGCTCCTCCTCCCCCGCTGCACCCCGTATGTCCAGGCCCTCTACACCAGCAGCCGCCCCAGCCGTATGGGCCGCTGGCTGATGATCGGCGTCACCAGTGCCGCGATTTTAGAGGATGTAAAGCAGCTCCTCCTCCTGCGCTGTCCTCCAGCCCGGAAACAGCCTTGACTTTTCCCGGCGGCCGGTCTAACATGGAGGTATCTTTAGAAGCTGTGCCAATCGCCTCATTTTTGATTAGGAGGTCGCTGCGATGGACTTGCAGACCTGTATTCACACCCGGCGGAGCATCCGCACCTTTACTTCTGACCCAGTCAGCCGGGACACGCTGGAAGAGGCCGTCTCTCTGGCCGCCTGGGCGCCGTCCTGGAAGAACACCCAGATCAGCCGCTATCTCGCCATTCAGGACCCGGAGGCCCTGCATACAATCTGTGAACAGTACGCCCCCTTTAACGCCCGTGTCATCGGCGGCTGCCACACTTTAGTGGCCCAGACCTTTGTGAAAAACCGCTCCGGCTTCGAGCGGGACGGTTCCTTTTCCACCGACCGGGAGCGGGGTTGGCAGTACTATGACTGCGGTATCGCCGCCCAGACCTTCTGCCTGGCCGCCCATGCCCTGGGACTAGGCACCGTCATTCTGGGCATTTTTGACCGAAAGGGTCTGGAACAGTACTTAAATCTTCCGGAGGACCAGGAGCTTATGGCCCTCATCGCCGTGGGTTACCCCGCCGGCACCCCTGCTCCCCCCAAGCGCAAAGACGTGGAGACTTTGCTCTCCTTCCGCTGAGCAAAAATTCTTCTCAGTCAGCCTAGGTCCGCTCCCAAAAGGGGCGGGCCTTTTTCGTGACAAATCCCGCTTCAGGTGGTATAATTGGTGCCGGTCCTTCTCTTGATTCGACACAGACCGGACATCAAAAGGCGGTAATTATGGATTTATGTAATATCAATGAGATCAAAAAGCTCCTGGCCCGACATGGATTCCACTTTTCCAAAGCTCTCGGGCAGAATTTTCTCATCGCGTCCTGGGTGCCGGAAGCCATTGCCCAGGCCTCCGGCGCAGGGCCGGGGTGCGGCGTGATTGAGGTGGGTCCCGGCATCGGCCCCCTCACTGTGCAGCTAGCCCAGCGGGCGGACCGGGTGGCGGCGGTGGAGTTGGACCGCGCCCTCTTCCCCATCCTGGCGGAGACCCTGGCCGGCTGTCCCAATGTGGAGATCGTCCCCGGCGACGTGATGAAGCTGGATCTGGCGGCGCTGGCGGCAGAAAAGCTGCCCAACCTCACCCCCATAGTGTGCGCTAACCTGCCCTATCAGATCACCACGCCAGCGATCACCGCCTTTCTGGAGGCAGGGATTTTCTCCGCCGTCACGGTCATGATTCAGCGGGAGGTGGCCCTGCGGATCTGCGCCCAGCCCGGCACCGCCGATTACGGCGCCTTTTCCGTCTTCTGCCAGTACCATGCCCGCACCGGCCTTCTCTTCGATGTGCCGGCGGAGTGCTTCCTCCCCGCGCCCAAGGTCACCTCCGCCGTGGTGCGCCTCGTCCCAAGGGACACCCCAGCCCAAACGCTTGTGGAGGACAAGGTCTTCTTCCGGCTGGTAAAGGCCGCCTTTGCCCAGCGGCGCAAAACCCTGCTCAACGCCCTCTCTGCCGCCTATCCCCTGCCCAAGGAGCAGCTGCGGGCCGCTCTGTCCGCCTGCGGCCTGCCGGAGAATATCCGTGGAGAGCGGCTGGGCATACCTGAATTTGCCGCGCTGGCCAAAATTTTGGACGCCGCTTCCTGAACGGTCTGGATTTCAGACCACCCTTCACCGGCCTGCGGGGCAAAAATCGCCCCAACGGCCGGTTTTTTCTCCTTTATATAGAAACTGAACTTTTTATACTAAACTGCATAGGCTAAATTTTAGTTGCCAAGCCGCCGCAAATGTTGTATTCTAGACAGAGAATTTGTTCCCCACAGCTATGCACCAGGAGACAAGGAGGAGTGCCCATGTTAGATCAGTCTTATTTTTCCAAAGCGGACGGGCTCATCGCCCGCTACGGCAAAAAAAGCAGCGCCATCATACCTGTCCTGGAGGACATTCAGGAGGAATATCGCTATATCCCCCGGGAACTGCTCACCTATGTGGCCGATATGCTCGGCGTCAAGGAGTCCAAGGCCTACAGCATCGCCACCTTCTACAAGAATTTTTCCTTTGAGCCCAAGGGGAAATACGTCATCAAGGTCTGTGACGGCACTGCCTGCCACGTCCGCCACTCGGCCCCCATTCTGGCCGCCATGCAGAAGGAGCTGGGACTGAGCGAGAAAAAGCACACCACCGACGACATGCTGTTCACGGTAGAGACCGTCTCCTGTCTGGGCGCCTGCGGTCTAGCCCCTACCCTTACCGTCAACGACGAGGTCCACCCCAAGATGGATCCGGAAAAAGCCGTGGCGCTGCTGCGGGAATTGAGAGGTGCCGGCGTATGAGTATGACAAACCGAGACGCCCTTCTGGCCCGGCGGGAATCCGCCCAGGAGGCACTGAGCCGCTTTGACTGCCGCATTCTGGTCTGCGCCGGCACCGGCTGCCTGGCCTCCGGCTCTCAGGCCGTCTACGAGACCATGCAGCGGCTGTGCGCCGATCTCCCCAACGTGGCGGTGGAGTGCAGCGGACACGTCTCCCATATCGGGGTGGCCAATACCGGCTGTCAGGGCATCTGTGAGCTGGGCCCCCTGGTTCGCATTGAGCCCTATCACTATCAGTACATCAAGGTCAGGCCGGAAGACTGCCAGGAAATTTTTGAAAAAACTGTCCTCAAGGGTGAGCCGGTGGAGCGGCTGTTTTATGAAAATCAGAACGGAAAACCCTGCCAGCGTCCCGAGGATATTCCCTTCATGGCCGGCCAGACCCGTGTAGTGCTGGAGCACTGCGGCGGTATTGACGCAGTCTCTCTGGACGAGTATATCGCCGTGGGTGGGTACGATGCCCTGTCCAAAGCGCTGTTTGACCTCACCCCCGCCCAGATCATTGACGAGATTGACCGCTCCGGCCTGCGGGGCCGCGGCGGCGGCGGCTTCCCCGCGGGAACTAAGTGGAAGCAGGTAGCCGCCCATACCGAGGCCGCTGTCAAGTACGTAGTGTGCAACGGCGACGAGGGCGATCCCGGCGCCTTTATGGACGGTTCCCTGATGGAAGGCGACCCCTACAAGCTCATTGAGGGTCTCACTATCGCCGGCTATGCTGTGGGTTCCACAGAGGGATACATTTACGTCCGCGCCGAGTACCCCAACTCGGTCTCCCGGCTCAACTACGCCATTGAGCAGGCGGAGCAGGCCGGCCTGCTGGGCGACAATATCATGGGCAGCGGCGTGTCCTTCCACCTCCACGTCAACCGGGGGGCCGGCGCCTTTGTCTGCGGCGAGGGCAGCGCCCTCACCGCCTCTATTGAGGGCAGCCGGGGAATGCCCCGCACCAAGCCCCCCCGCACTGTAGACCACGGCCTCTGGAACGCCCCCACGCTGCTTAACAACGTGGAGACCTACGCCAACGTACCCAACATCGTTCTGCGGGGGGCGGACTGGTTCCGCACCATCGGCTCGGACAACAGCCCCGGCACCAAGACCTTCTCCATCACCGGCGCCATCGCCAACACCGGCCTGATTGAGGTCCCCATGGGCACCACCCTGCGGGAGATCATCTACGACATCGGCGGCGGCATCAAGGGCGGCGGCGAGTTCAAGGCAGTCCAGATCGGCGGCCCCTCCGGCGGCTGTCTCACCAGAGAGCATCTGGACGTGCCCCTGGACTTTGACTCGGTGAAGAACTACGACGCCATTGTGGGTTCCGGCGGCCTGGTGGTCATGGACGAGAACACCTGCATGGTAGAGGTAGCCCGCTTCTTCATGAGCTTCACCCAGCGGGAGAGCTGCGGCAAGTGTTCCCCCTGCCGCATCGGCACCAAGCGGATGCTGGAGATTCTGGAGCGGATTGTGGCCGGCAAGGGCACTTTGGAGGATCTGGACAAACTGGAGGAAATCGCTCAGTTTGTGCGGAAAAACTCCCTGTGCGGCCTGGGCAAGAGCGCCCCCCTTCCCGTAATCAGTACCCTCAAACGCTTCCGTGAGGAGTACGGGGAACACATCTCGCACCACAAGTGCGCCGCCCACGTGTGCCAGGCTATGAAGGTCTACACCATTGACCCGGACAAGTGCATCGGCTGCACCAAGTGCGCCCGAAACTGTCCTGTCTCCGCCATTTCCGGCGCGGCGAAACAGCCCCATACCATTGACGCCGCCAAGTGTATTCGGTGCGGCGCCTGCCAGGCGGGCTGCCCGGTCAACGCCATTTCCGCGGATTAAGAGGAGGGAGTTACCATGAGTTTGATCCATGTCACAATCGACGGCATCCCGGTGGAGGTGGAAAAGGGCGCCACCATTTTGGAGGCCGCCGGGCTGGCGGGGGTGAATATTCCCACGCTGTGCCACATCAAGAGCTTGATGCCTGACGGCTCCTGCCGCATCTGCACCGTGGAGATCGAAAACCGGGGCCGGACCAGACTGGACACCGCCTGCTCCGCCCACTGCGCTGAGGGGGACCAGATTCAAACCCGCTCTGAGGCGGTCGTCAGCGCCCGCCGGGGTATTTTGGATATGCTGCTGTCCAACCACCCCACCAACTGCTTCTCCTGCCCCTCCAACGGCAGCTGCAAGCTCCAGGATTTGTGCTATGAGTATGGGGTAAAGGAGACTTCCTGCCCCGGTGAAATGTCCCAGCTGCCGGTGGACGACTCCAACCCCTTTTTTACCTATGACCCCAACCTGTGCATTCTGTGCCATCGCTGTGTCAACACCTGTCACAAGATTGTAGGCTGCGGCGCCATTGACACTATGGAGCGGGGCTTTGACTCGGTAATCAGCCCCCCCTTCGGCCTGCCTTGGCGGGAGAGTTCTTGTGAATCCTGCGGCAACTGTGTGGCCGCCTGCCCCACCGGCGCCCTTACCTCCAAGCGCAGATGGAACTACCGCCCCTGGCAGGTGGAAAAAAAGGTGCTCACCACCTGTCCCCACTGCGCTGTGGGCTGCCAGTACTACCTGCTGGTCAACGGGGAGGGCAGGATCGTGGACACTGAGGCCTATCACGGCCCGTCCAACCGGGGCCTGCTGTGCGTCAAGGGCCGGTCCGGCTCCTTTGACTTCGTCCAATCCCCGGAGCGGCTGAAATATCCCCTGATCAAAAACAAACAGACCGGCAAGTTTGAGCGGGCCACCTGGGATGAGGCCCTGGATCTCGTCGCCTCTAAATTTATGGAGCTGAAAAAGCAGTACGGCCCTGATTCTCTGGCCGGGTTCGCCTGCTCCCGCTCTCCCAACGAGGACTGCTATATGCTCCAGAAGATGGTGCGCACCTGCTTTAGCACCAACAACACCGACAACTGCGCCCGGGTCTGCCACTCCGCTTCTGTTGCCGGCCTGGCCATGACCTTGGGTTCCGGCGCCATGACCAATCCCATCGCCGACATCACTCAAAGGCCCGATGTCATCATGCTGGTGGGCTCCAACCCGGAGGAGGCCCACCCTGTGGTGGGAATGCAGATCCGCCAGGCGGTTCAGCGGGGGTGTAAGCTCATTGTGGTGGACCCCCGAGATATCGGCTTGGCCAAACAGGCCGACATCCACCTCAAGCTCAGGCCCGGCACCAACGTAGCCTTTGCCAACGGCATCATGAATGTAATCCTCTCCGAGGGACTGGAGGATAAGGACTTCATCGCCCAGCGCACTGAGGGCTTTGAGCAGCTGCGGGACATTGTGAAGGAGTACACCCCCGAGCGGGTGGCGGAGATCTGCCATATCGACGCGGAGGACCTCCGGGCCGCGGCGCTACTGTACGCCAGGGCAGACAGAGCCCCCATCATCTACTGCCTGGGGGTCACTGAGCATTCTACCGGCACCGAGGGCGTCATGTCCATGTCCAATATGGCCATGCTGGTGGGCAAGCTGGGCCGGGAGGGCTGCGGCGTCAACCCCCTGCGGGGCCAAAACAATGTCCAGGGCGCCTGCGATATGGGCTGTATGCCTGGGGACTATCCCGGCTATCAGAAGGTTGACAAGCCCGAGGTTTGGGAAAAATTTGAGAAGGCCTGGGGTGTGCCCCTGAGTCACAAGCCCGGTCTCCACGCCACTGACGTCTTCCCCGCCGCCATTGAGGGCAAAATCAAGGGCCTGTTCATTTTCGGTGAGGATCCGGTTGTCACCGATCCCGATACCAGCCATGTAATCAAGGCCCTGGAGAGCCTGGATTTCTTCGTCCTTCAGGAGCTTTTCATGACTGAAACCGCTCAATACGCCGACGTTATCCTCCCCGGCGCCAGCTACGCGGAAAAGGAGGGCGTGTTCTCCAACACAGAGCGCCGCCAGTGCCGGGTGCGCAAGGCAGTAAACAGCCCCGGCGAGGCCCGGCTGGACACCGACATCTTCATCGATCTGATGAACCGGATGGGCTACCCCCAGCCCCACCTCACCGCCGCGGAGATCTATGACGAGATTGCCTCTGTCACCCCCAGCTTCGGCGGTATGAGCCACGCCCGGCTGGACGCAGGGGAGTACCTCCAGTGGCCCTGCCCCTCTAAGGACCACCCCGGCACCCCCATCCTTCACGTGGGCAAGTTCTCTCGTGGTCTGGGCTGGTTCTATCCTGCGGAGTATGTCCCCTCTGCTGAGCTCCCCGACAGCGAATATCCCTTCATTCTCAGCACGGGGCGCATTCTCTACCACTACAACACCCGCGCCATGACCGGCAAAACTCAGGGACTGATGGAAATCGAGGGCTCCTCTTTTATCGAGGTCAATGAGAAGGACGCCGTCCGCCTGGGCATCGCCAACGGCGACAAGGTCAAGGTGTCCTCCCGCCGGGGCAGCATTACCTCGGTGGCCCGGGTGGGCGCCAAGGTGTCCCCCGGCGAGACCTGGATGCCCTTCCATTTCCCCGACGGCAACCCCAATTGGATCACTAACGCTGCCTTGGACAAGTACGCCCGTATTCCGGAGTACAAAGTCTGCGCTATCCGGCTGGAGAAGGCCTGAGCATAACTACAGCCGCGGGAGCCAAAAGAAGCTCCTGCGGCCTATTTTTTGGATTGAGAGTAACGGTCTATGAGTGAATTTCTCCTGTCTCAATGGCTGCCTGTCACCCGGGCGGAGGGAGACGCCGCCGTCCCCGGCCAGGACGAGGTGGTGGTGGAGCACACCCTCCAGGTGGAGGTAAACGGCGTGCCCTCCTTCTCCCTGTCCTGCTCGCCGGAGTACCTGGAGGAGCTGGTGGCAGGCAATCTATACAGCCGGGGCCTGATCTCCGCTTCGGAGCAGATTTGCGCCCTCTCTCCCGCGCCGGACTGGAGCCGGGTTTCGGTTTCCCTCTCCCCCGCCTGTCCCCAGACGCCGCAGGAGGAACCGCCCCTTACCCTGCCGGCCTCCACAGCCTACTGGCTGATGAGCCAAAACCTCACTGCCTCCGCCCTCTTTCAGCGCACCGGCGGAGTCCACTGCGTCTCCCTCTACTGGCCCGACCACCCCCTCCTCTCCCGGCAGGATCTGGCCCGGCATAATGCGGTGGACAAGGTCATCGGTCACGCTTTGCTCCACGCTCTCCCCCTCAGCCAGGCTGTGCTGGCGGTCAGCGGCCGGCTGTCCGCCGATATGATGGACAAGGCCGCCCGGGCACGCATTCCCATTGTGCTGTCCAAGGGCGCTCCCACCAGCCGGGCTATTCAGATTGCCCAGACGCACCACATCACCCTCACCGGCTTCATCCGGGGGGAACGCATGAACCTCTATACCTGGCCAGAGCGCATCCGCACTGTGCAACACAGCTGAGCCCCTGCACCCTGCCTCCTTTTCCTCATATAATGGGAAAAAGGAGGTAATTTCTTATGCCCATTTTGTACCTTTCCCCCTCAACCCAGGAAAATAATCTGTATGTCAACAGCGGTACAGAAGAAGAGTGGATGAACCGCCTCGCCGATCGGATGGAGCCCTATCTCTCCGCCAGCGGCATCCGCTTTGACCGCAACACACCGGAGATGACCGCCGCTTCTTCCATCCGGGCCTCCAATGATGGAAACTACGATCTCCATCTCGCCCTCCACTCCAACGCCGCCCCAGACAGCCGCTATGGAGAGCTGCGGGGCATCCTGGTCTTCTACTTTCCCGGCAGCACCGAGGGGCAGACCGCCGCCAATCTGGTTGCGGAAAATCTGAAAACTGTCTATCCCCTGCCAAACCTGGTCCAGGCTCGATCCACCACCGCCATTGGAGAGGTTCGCCGGGTCCAGGCCCCCTCTGTCTTCCTGGAGCTGGGCTACCACGACAACCCCGACGATGCCGCCTGGATCAAGAGCAACCTAGACCCCATCGCCCGCAGCATTGTGATGGCCCTGACAGAGTACTTCTCCCTTCCCTTTCTGGAGCCCTCTCCCGCCCGGCCTGCGGTTGTGGACGTAAACTGGGGCTACCTTAATATTCGCGACCGTCCTGACCCCACCGCTCAGATTCTGGCCCACGCCTACGACGGCGCCCCCTTGTCCATCCTGGGCCAGTGGAAAAACTGGTATGTGGTCCAGTTTGACGGACTCACCGGCTGGGCCAGCGCGGACTTTATTACATTGATCTAAAAAGGGGCACCAATCGCCCCAGTGTCCATCCCTGCGAGCCAAAATCGCCCCTGGCTGTGCAAAATCTTTGGAATATCAAAGTATTCCTGCTTCAGCGGCGGTTTTGGCTCGCAGATCTGTATACTTCAGCGATTGGTACCCCTTCATGGCAGACAACTTTTCTACTGTACTCTTACTAATTTTCGGTTTTCCAGACGGTAGACATACTCACATTCGTTGGCCAGATTAAGGTGATGCGTCACCAGCAGAAGCGTCTTGTCCCCTTGTATCTTTCGAATGGAATCCAATACCGCATTTTCCGTATCCGTATCCAGCGCCGCGGTGGCCTCATCCATAATCAAAATCTCAAACTGCTTGTATAACGCCCTGGCCAGTGCAATACGCTGGCGCTGGCCACCGGAAATTGCGGTACCATTCCGGCCAATCAGTGTATCCAGCCCATCTGGCATTTTTTGGACATCCTCCCAAATCTGCGCGCACTTCAGGCACTCAATCAGCCGCGCCTCATCCTCATCCACCATAAAGGCTACATTGCTGCGGATGGTATCATCATTTAAGTAGACAGTCTGGGGAATATAACTGACCACATTTCCAATATCCGCCCGGCACAGACCCTGAGCGTCTTTTCCTTCTACAACGTCAAGATCGTCATACCAGATATGTCCTGACTGCGGATGCAGCAGCCCCAAAATCAAATCTAAAAATGTGGTCTTTCCCTCCCCGGAGGGCCCCACAATGGCGACTGAGCGGCCAGCCGGAATCTCAATCGAGGCGTTTTCAAAAATCTGTTTTCCATTTGGATAGTGAAAGCTCAGATTTTCTACACGAATACCACAGTTCAATGTGACCCGTTTCTCCCGTAAGTTTGCTCTTTCCGCCTGAAGCCGCCGTATGGCGTCATACCGATCCATCGACTCCTTGAGCGCCTTATAATATTCAGACGCATATTGCAGTTCCGTCAATGCCGACGAAATTCGATTGGAAACTGGAAGCAGCCGGCTCAAAAGCGTAATATAAACCACCGCTCCAGGCAGAACCTGGGCTAAATCCACCCCAACCGCCAAAACGACTGCCAGCAGCAGCAGCAATACCACCTGCATGAGGTTTTGGATCACAACATTCTGTGCTCCCTTGAGCAACGTGAAATCCTTCTGTGCCTTGGCGCATTCCTCACTAACTCTGCGATACTTTTCCAGCAGCTTTCCCTTCCGGGAATCAACTTTGAGCTCCTTATAGGACCCATAAGCCACGGATACCAGTCCGGTGGCCCTGATTTCCAGCCTTCGTTTTTTTTCGCCGCAGCGAACCGCATAAACATAGCCAAACAAATAGAATGCCGCCGTTGACAGTGCGATAGCCAGGCAGCTGACAATGCCAATTCCCTGCGCGATATAGATCAGCATCACGGAGTACGCCCCGGCAACCAGCAGGTCAACCGCCAAATCCACATACAAGAAAAGCATACCGGCACAGGCGGCAGGGTCAGTCCGCACACTGCTAATGGCCTGCGCAATACTCTTTTCATTGTGATCCTGCAGCTCTTCTTCCTCATACAGCGCGTAAATTTTTAAGGACCATTTGTGGGCAACATCTACCCTCAACCCGGCGGAGCAGCGTACTTTCAGCAGGTTGAAGACGCCCGCCAGCAAAAGGACGCCGGCAAGCAGCGCAATCTGAACAATCATCTGGTTTGAGAGATTTGACTGAAAAAGCTGCTGAATCACCGGTATAATCCGAGATACGCCAAACAGGTCCACCGCCGGACTGAGCAGACTCAACAGCACAAACAGCACAAAATATTTTCTCTGTGGTTTTTCCAAAAGCTGAATCAGCTTGAAGAATGTTTGCATCGGCATTCTCCTCTCCTATCTGGCTGTTGTCCTAATTTTTTTCTGAGCGTTCAGACTTATTGTCTCCCCTCTTCCGCTTGACCAGAGAGCTCGCCAGCCAGACCATACTTTTAAATTCCTGCCGCCGGACATGGGCGAGCAGAAACACGCCGTTGGTTGTCAGCACACAGATCACAAACCGCAGAATCAAAACGCCGGCCATCCCTCCCGTAACCAAGCCGCAGACGGTATCCACCAGCCACCAGGTGAGCGTAATGACCGCCAGATACACGGCGTATTTCCGGATAAATGGCCCCAGAGGTTTTTTCAGGCAGTGGCGGAAAAACAGGTAAGGCTCCATCCATACCGGCACCAGAAGCATACTCAAAACCGTCCCCATAAAGATGCCGTTCACCCCATAACGCACTCCCAGGAGGATAGAGATGACCAGATTCAGCACAGCCTCTGCCAGCGCCTTGTACCGGTCCAGCCAGAACATCCCCAGCGCGTACCAGAATGTGGTCACTGTCTTCCTCATCCCCTGCAAAAACAGCAGGACGCACAGAAGCAGCACAGTGGAGCGGCCAAACAGATAGTGCGTCCCAAAGCTGAGTGCAATAAATGGGCAGAGCAGCTCATACAGACAGATTGCCGCCAGGCTGTAGATCCACTGACCGGTAAAAAAGGCCGTGTAGAACACCGGCTCCAGCTCATCCCGATCCTCTGTGGTCCCCAAATTGCCGACGCTGGCAGCGATTCCCTGGAAAATCCGGTCCAGTACCTGCCGGACTGAGCTGATGATTAGATAGTAGTTGGAGTAAATCGCCACATTGACAATCCCCGTAAGGCGGGAGAGCAGCAGGTTATCTGTATTATTGATAACCACAGCCCCAAGGCGGTGCAGGGCCAAGGCCCGGATATTCCGGCTGATCTCCTGCTTCTCCTCCCGCGGCAGCTCGTTGTCATTCTTCTCCCGCAGGTAGGGGTACATACGCTCCGCCTGACGGCAAATATACACATTACATAGTATGGTGCCTATAATAATCACCAAAAGATATGCGATATAATTCTTTGTAATAAGCAAAACCGCCATCTGAATACAGACTCTTATCACAAAAAACGTGGTTGACCAAAGAGAGACAATATACTCCCGCTGGTAGGCTGTAATTACACTCCATTTGTAGGTCAGCAAATAGGATACCACTGAATTTCCCAAATACAGCAGATAAATTAGCTTGAGGTGCTCAATGGCGGACAAGTCGCCTGCCAGATGGTGGAGGAAGGGCAGCATTCCCAAGCCGATCACAGCCACAAAAGCCGCCACCCCCAGATACAGCCGCTTATACAGCTTCATCACAGCCTGTATTTTGGGAATGTCATTTTGGGCGGCAGGACGATACAGGGCGTAATTCATAGCCGAGGCAATTCCCAGCTCTGACAGAGCGAGTATGCCCAGAATGTCTGTAAACAGCCCATTGATACCGGCATAGCTCTGGCTCAGCGTATGGGTGAACACAACCCGGCCGGCATAGGCCACCACAACGGAGATTCCTTGGGTGACCATTGCCACAGTGGCATTAATAGCGGAATATTCCGCCCGGCTTCTCTCCTGAGTGTCTTTTTTCGCTCCCCGCTTTCCGATCATTCCGCGCCTCCCCCATCAGTGGAGTATCTGAATCTCCCCCAGAACATAGCCGTTGAGATCCCTGTCCTGCGTGTTGGCCAGCAGGATATTCTCCCCAGAGGCAGGGTCTTTTAGGTCAAGACAGAGCTGATAAGAACCCTTCGGCAGTCCCTCAACAGAGACGGCCGCCCGGATTTCCGAGGTCTTTTCCGTATCCCGCCCGCCGGTGAGCGTCCGCAGGCTATGCTCTGCCGGGTACTGCCCTATCAGGCGGCCCTCCCCGTCCCGCAGGGTGAGAATTACCTCCGGCTCCGCATACAGCGGGGCAAACCCCGCATTTTGGACGATAACCTTCACATTTACCTGCCGCCGCAGCAGATCCTTCCGCAGCGCCGCCTCACGGATAAACAGCCGGTAGCCCAGACGCCGCTCGACATAGGACAGGCCGTCCATCTCATGGAAGCAGCCCTCCTCGCTCACCCTGGCGTCCGCCCATTTTTTCAGTACCCCGGCGTCATAATCCTGATTCAAATAGGTAACCCGCATCTGCTCCAGGTCCTGTACCGCGTTCTCAAAGTCGTTATATGGATTTTCCACTACCACCTCGCCGCCGTTGGGAACACTGCGGCACAGGATCTCCTGAAACGCCAGCTCCTGGACCCGGGTCCGGCGCTGATCTGCCTGGGCCGCCATGTCATAGGTACCCAAATCGCCCTCACTGCCCATGATTCCATCGTTAAACAGCCCCAGCCGTACCGCCAGACGGAGGTCAGCCCCGTCCCCGGTAATCAGCCGCCACTGGGCCGGTGTACGCACGGACAGCCAAGCCCCGGTGGCCCCGGCCAGCGTCTGGGCCAGAAGGCGCAGCTCAGCGGCGGACTCATAGTCTGTATTGTGCATCTCCCCCCAGTCCCCCACAAAAAGGCCCTGCAAGGTGAATATCTTCTCCTCATACCGGCGGAGGAGCTCCCCCACCTGCTCCATATGGCGGAGAATCACCTCCAGACGTTCCGGCTCTGTCTGCCGGTTTTTTCCCTCGCAGTCGTAGAGAAAGCGCACTATCAGCTGTTTGTCCCCTGCGCATAGAGCGCGCAGCAGGGCGTCAAGATTTTGCAGTCCGGCAGGACTGATTTCCCCCTCCCGGTACTCCATCAGGTTGATCTCCACCAGCGCCAGGGTGGTGTCTGTGTCCCAGCTGTAAAACTTCCCCACCAGAGCGGGATAGTCCATCTCCTCATCGGTGATCTGAAACCCGTAAATCCGGTAAAACCCTCGGTTCGGGTTCGCCAGCGGCCGGTTGGATTCCTCAAAATCCCCCGCCCGCACTTCCACGCTCCGCAACTCCATCCACCCCCCACAGACAACCAGGAACAGCAGCAGGCCCACAACGGCAGCAATGCAGCTACGTATCCGCATCAATCTTTTCCATGAAGGGCCAGATTAAAGGGAGAATGCGGGTTTTGGTGGAAGTAGTAGCAAACAAAACTGTCATCCTCATAGTATACGCTCATTTCATTGGGGTAAAGCTCTATGAACCGCTGGCACCAGTAATAGGCTTTCGATTCAATAATGGTACGGCTTTCCCAGTTCGTATAGCATTGAAATGGAACAGGAAGATCCATCAATTCTTTCTCCGCTTCCTCTTTGGAAATCTCAGAGGATTTGACATTTGGTGCTTGGCTCCCCCATTCTCCCGCGTGTTTTTCCAAAGCTAACCAGGATGGACCCGTAAAAAAGTATCTTTGTGCATACTCCAACGGTCTTTTCTCTACAAAAATGAATACATACTCCGAAGGAAGGAAGTATCTCTCCTCAGCAGTCTGTCGAATAAAAATTAGCAGCTCTTCATGCCACCCGTTTTCAATTCCCTGATAAAGACTATCTGTTGGTGATACCACAGTATACGAAAAATCGGGATAGGTGTTGATAATACTCTCCATAACCTCTACCGCGATACGATAGCGACTCAGTTCATAGTACAGATACCCATGATAATTTTTCTCACTGGATGCCCATACACAAATGGCTAAGAGAGCAAAAACGGAAATCCCGCGAAGTACAACAGTTTTCAACCAGACCGCCAAAAGGATGAATACAAAATCTAACGGAATTGCCGCCACCGCAAAAAACAAAATTCTCTGGGTACTGGCTATACGCACACCGGAAATTAACTCTGGAATACCTAAGTACGGCGCAATGTATACTAGCATTAAAATGAAAAACATTATCACCAAAAGGAAATATCCATCAAGCCAGTTTAGATTAATCCCCTCTTTTCCTGTCCAGTCTGCTATTGTACCTTTTAGTAGATGTATAATAAATTTCAGCAATAGGCAGACCAACAAAATAACCGGGAGTAGAATAACGTAAAACGTAGTCCGTTCTGTTCCGATTACTTCCGCATATCCTCGACATAATATTTGAAATCCCTTGCCCAATGCGGTACCTATCTTATTTCCAGATGGTAAGGGATGTTCACCCTGTTGGGACTGTCCTACATGTTCCGTCTCCTGCCAAATCTGACGTGACTCCTCGCCAGTTCCCTGAATTACATTCAGGGCCCAGCCCATTGAACCCTGAAATTTGATACCAGACGCCAGCGCTCCCATCATAGGAGTTACCGCAATCAGCACTCCGCATAATACGGCTAATGCCAAAGACAAAAACCGTTTCTTAGAAAATACTCTCCGTAAGTAAAATATAGATACCCCAAGGCACATAAAAAAGGCCGTAATTGTTGGATAAAAATGGGAGGCAATTGTTGCCGCTAACGCCATCATAAAGAGAAACAGATTTGGTTCCAGAAAGAAACCAGCCAACCGCCCACTTCCAAACGGTTTTTGAACTTCCCTTGCCCTTAAATAGCGAATGAAGTACATAACACAAAGCATCTGCGGCGCAAAGCCAAACTCCTGGGGGAGGGTAAATTGTAGACGTGCCATGCCAGTAACTTCTACCCCACCTATGGCAACAAGTAGTATAAAAGCAGCCAGCATCAAAATAGGTGTATACCGCCAGCCAAAAAGTTCCCGGCACAAACAGTAGGAGGCAATCAAAAAAACTACCCCCTGTATGCTTCCAAAGAATAGCACCAGACTAAATATCTGTACACCCAATACGGTATTGATGGTATAGAGCAAACAGTGCATAGCTTCTGGATAAATTCCTCCAGAAAACGGTTGCCCTTCCATAAGCCCATAGCACCAAGAATGATGAACGTACTGATCTCCAAAACCATAACAGCAGGTCTGAAACGCTCCCCAGGAGAGGTAAATCAGGGCGTATACCGCAACGCCCCCCAGCAGCAGGTATTCCATCAGATGGGGCCGTATTGAGCGCCACAGCCGCCGCGCACGGTCCGCCGCGGCCCAAGCCAGCCGCTTGAACAGCAGCTTGAACCGAAACACCAACAGCCTGTCGGCAAAGGACACCGCCTTTTCCTCTGTCACACCCAGCCGCCGGTACAGCAGGATGAGCGGGACTCCCCAGAACACGGTGCGCACAACCCATTGGTTCAAAATGTGAAGCAAGCCCAGTCCCAGCACCACGGTATTAATCAACACTGTCTGTACTGTGACGCAGAAACTGAACTGATAGAGCATGGACTTCCCGCTCAAATGACGGTTAAACACAAGCCGGGGCCACAGAAATTCCACCACTAAATAGCCCAGCAATACCTTGATGAATTCTAAAATCCAGTATGGCGTGTTTGTAATATCCAAGCGATCACCCTCTTCCCCGGTATTATCAAACCTGCCTGTCTCTTGTTCCGATCTTCAAAAACTTGATGCGGAACGCAATGGCCAGTGTACTCAGCAGCATCCGGATCATGTACCACAAAGGCCGCAGCCCGGAGTGAATGCTCTTCCCCGCTGTGCGGGGGTGCATCACGGCGGGCGCCTCCACCACCCGGAACCCCAGCAGCAGCATCTGCATCAGCATGTTGGCGTCCGGGTACTTTGTGTCGAAATTATTATATTGGGCAAAACAGGAAAACGC
The DNA here is from genome assembly GCF_009935845.1 of Pseudoflavonifractor sp. 524-17. GTDB lineage: Bacteria > Bacillota > Clostridia > Oscillospirales > Oscillospiraceae > Pseudoflavonifractor_A. The sequence goes on from NZ_QWEK01000032.1 coordinate 37,727, forward strand.
CCTTCTGTTCAGGCCCTGCAGGCCGGTGGTGGGGTCGGTAATCACCTGTCCCGTCATCAGCCGGATGAGGATCCGGAACATTTTATGGGCCAGCCGCTTGGCCGGAGACAGCGTAAAGTCCCTGGCACCCGCCCAATACCGGGTGCCCAGCACAAGGTCCGGGCGAACGCCTTCCCTGTCCTGTTCCACAAGCCGGTCGTAGATGACTGGGATATTGCAGGGATCATGCTGTCCGTCCGAGTCCATTTGGATCACATACTGATAGCCCGCCCAGACCGCATATTTATATCCCACCTGCACCGCGCCCCCATAGCCCAGGCAAAACACATTATTTATCGAATGGTAGCCCCGCTCTGTGATAATCCGGGCCGTGGCGTCTTCTGAGGCGTCGTTGATAATAAGCACATCCGCCATCTGGGGAATGCCCTCCACCTCCATTTGGTCCAATAGGCGGGGAAGGTTTGCCTCCTCATTGTGGGCAGGCATGATAATCAGAAGCTCCCGCTTCTCCATAGGCTGGGCCCTTCTTCCGTTCAAAATTCCAGCAGCTTTACAATTTCCTTTTGGGTGGCGGTCTGTTTTGCCATGGCGGCCCGGCCAAGACGCTTACGCCGGGTATCGTCGCTGAGCAGAACCCCAATCGACTGAGCAATGGCGCCCGGCTCCAGGGAGCACAGCAGTCCGTCCTGATTCTGGACAATCTGAATACGGTTGCCGCTGACGTCGGAGGCCACGATGGGACAGCCCAAGGTCTGTGCCTCCTGAATGGCAATGCTCCGCCCCTCAAACCGGGTGGCATGGATGTAGATATCTGCCTGCGCGTAATATGGGTAGGGGTTTTCTACCGCCCCCAGGAGCACAAAATCCTTCTCAAGCCCCAGGGCGGCGATCTTCCGCTCCAGCTTTCCCCGCAGGTCCCCCTCCCCCAGCACATACCACCGGGCCTGATAGCCGGCGTCCTTGAGCAGCTTCATGGCGTCAATGGCAATCTCAAACGCTTTCTGATAGGTGAGCCGCCCCACACTGAGCAGGCGCATCCCGCTGTAGCCGTCGGCAAAGCCCCCCGGCTCCTGCGCCCGGTGGCGGATTTTCTCCTGGTTGACCAGATTGGGCAGCTCCTGCACCCTGTCCCGGCACTCGGGATATACTCGCAGAAAGGGTTCCCTTATTTCCTCAGACACCAAAAAAATTTTCTGGAACTGTGCCCAGCAGTTCTGATCCATTGCCCGGGTGTATCCGCTTTTCTCATAGTCGATGTGGACCACGGCCAGCTTCTTCTTTGCCCGTACGTAATCCGCCACAAAGTAAGCCGCGCCGCCCTCAATCCAGGCCACCGCCGTGTCGTATTCCCGCTCGGGCCGGACCGCCCCGTCGGACACCACCCGCCACAGCAGCTTATCCAGCCGCAGACGGCGGCGGCGGAGCATCGGCGGCAGGGCCCGCAGAACGCTGCCCAGCTTGCCTGCCCAGTTCCCGTTCCGAAAGAAGCTGGAGGCCACCGCAGCGGCCAGCATCCGCCGTCCGGCGGCGTCCTGTACCGACCCGCTGTCCACTCCGCCGTTCAGCAGCCGCACATGTTCCGGCACCTGTGCCATCAGCTCTCCCCGGCCCAGCAGGACATAGAGGTCAATGGTGCAGGTCCCGCTGTCCAAAGTGTCCAGCAGCTCCAGAAGGGCCCGTTCCGCCCCGCCCACCCCCAGGGTGTTAATGACAAACAGTATGTTCTTCATGGCCCTCCCCTATCTCAGCGGGGTCTGTGTCCTCCCACCCCTTCTGCTGCCTGTGCTCCGCCAGCAGAAGAGACACCATCATGGCCAATTCCTGATTTTCCGTTATCAGTTTTGAGAGCATCAGACAAATCCGAAACGCCCCCACCAGGCCGGCCGCTCCCACGCAGAGCAACGCAATCCCTGTCCACATGGAAATGAGATCAATCCATCGGGACAGCACCGGAACCGCTCCTACCGTTACAATCGCCAGACCCAGCAGACACCAGACCGCCGCCAGATCTGACGTCATCTTTTTCCCGGCATGGAACCGGAAGCTGGCGGCCATCAGCAGCAGCCCGCTCCCTACGATCACCCCTCTTATCATAACTGTCATCTCTATGCCGTCCCCTCTCTCTTCTCCGCTCTCTGCTGATACACCTGAGTTGGGAGACGCTTCCCCCGGCCCCGTTTTACCAGCCTGCCCTGGCAGAATACCTGTCTGTCCATGTGCCGTTCTGTCCAGCGCAGCCGGAAATATCCCACTGTCCAGCCTGTAAAGGAACCCGCCACCACGCCGATCCCATACCAGATTTCCGGCAGGTGTGTCGCCGCCAGACTGCCCAGGAATGTAACCAGACAGAAGCTCACCGCAGTGAATATGGCCCCCCACATATCTTTAAAGTAGTACAAAAACAGAATTTCCGCGTACATTTGGAACAGAATGAAGTATCCCGCCGCCAAGCAGGGGTAGATCCGCATGATCATCCCCGCAAACCCGAAGCGAGGCAGCACCACCACAAAGAGCAGATACACCACCACGGAGATGATGAACTGAAGCCGCGCCAAATCCATCAGCTGGTTGGCAATCTCCCGGAACATTTTGCGCTTGGCGTTGCGAATATCCGACAACCGGCCGCCGATCACCGCCTCAGAATAGGCCTTATAGCGGTCATGGAAGAACATCTCCACCCGGGCGATAAAGATAACCGTGGCGGAAATATTGGTGAACATGGCCAGACAGGACGCCATGTCATAGGGCTGGTTGCAGACAAAGGACCTGGCCACTACCATGCGCATCTCCGTAGTCCAAAATACAAAGTTGTGGATGTACAGCCCCAGAGTATAGAAGAGATAGACCGCCACCAGATGCCAGTACCGTCTGAAATACCCCAGCACCGGCCAGAACCGGTTGCTGTTTTCCACGAAATACCGCCGGACGGAGCCGTACTCCAGCACCGCAATCACAAAAAAGCCAATCGTCATGGAGAACAACATGCTCTCCGTAATGCCCCAGCCCACCCAGAAATGGAGTATCAGAGCGAGCACAAAGCAAACCGTCATACCCACAAGGAAGAACAGCGATATCCTTCCATAATCTTTGCAGATAGACAGGTAGAGCATGGAGTAGAAGACCAGCACCAGGCAGATAAATCCACAGAAGCCGGTGAACACATAGGCCACCGGCACTTCCCCCACAAAGTGCTCCCACAGGCAGAAGGGAATGCCCAGCAGGCAGCTGAAAAAAATGTTCAGCAGCAGCCCCACATAGAAGCAGGGCAAAATATCCTGATAGCGCTCCTCAAAGATGGCGTCCTGCATATACTTGGACAGCACGGAGTTAAAGGGCGCGGCGGAGAGCAGAGCAAAGATGAAAATATATAAAACTGTGCAGGAGAACAGCTCCCTGGTGTAGTAATCCAGGGTATCAAACCCCAAAATCCACTCCATCAACAGCAAGACGCCAATCACCAATACCATGGGCGCCACTGTTAGACAGGAGCCGTAGGCCACACCCGCCAGTCCTGCCGTAAGGGATCTTTTCTGAAAAAACTTGTTCAGTCTGACGCCAATGCCAGCCATCTTTTCCGCCTCCTTTCTCATTCCCGGCCAGTAGTCCCGTTTGCCGCCTCTCAAAAGCTGTCTTCGGCAAAGCCGTTAAGAACCACGGCGGTTGGTACAGCTTCTCAGCTTACGCCCGCTGTCTGCCGGTTCCTGTCTCTCTCCTTCTGGAAAAAGTCCTTGTAAATGCGCTGATAGGTCTCGTACATCTGTTCACTCCGATACTTGGCGGACACCCGCTGGTATCCGGCCTCCCCCATTTTCCGGCGGTCCTCCGGGCGGTGGGCCAGGTAGAGGATCGCCTGGGAGATCTCCTCCAGATTCATGATATGGGTGACAATACCTGCCGCACCAAAGCCATCCCCTTCTCCCATAATCAGCCCGCGGCAGTTTCCCACATCTGTGGCAATGACTGGCCGGTGGGCGGCAAAGCTCTCCAGAATGGTCAGGGGCTGGCCCTCACTGATGCTGGTGAGGATGGTCATATCCATTCTCCCCAGGTATTCCTTAACATTGATTCGCCCGGTAAACACCACGTCGTCCTGAAGGCCCATGTCCTCTACCAGCTCAAAGCAGTCCTGGGCGTACTGATCGCCCTCCTCCCAGGGTCCCATAATCCACAGCTTCAGCGCAGGCTCCCGCTCTTTAGCAAAGCCAAAGGCCTGGATCATAGATTTTACGTCCTTAATGGGGGTGAGCCGCAGCACCGCTCCCACATTGATCCAGCCCTCGTCTTCCTCCGTCCTGCCTGGGATATCCTGAAAATCCTCCACCCGAATGCCGTTAGGGGTAACTAAGGTCTTCTCCTCCGGGCAGTCTAACTCTATTTGGAGAAGCCGGGCCTCCTCGTACAGGCTGGTCACCAGATCCGCCCGGTCATACGCCAGCCGGGACATCTTTCGGAACTGGTGGATCCACACATTTTTATACAATCCCTGCACCCACTTTGCCTTGACCAGCTCCTCCTCCCGTTCCCGGGTATAGATGCCATGCTCAGAAATCATAAGCGGACAGCCGTACAAATATTTGGCCACGCTGCCCAGCACCCCGGCATAGCCGGTGGACAGGCAGTGATACAGGTCAGCCTCGGGCAGCTTCATCTTCAGCGTGAAAAACAGGGGCAGGTAGATGGATCGCATCATCCAAAGAAAGTCAGAAAACACCACCTGGCTGTAATTGAGCTGATAAAATTCCTCCACAGCGTGGAGAAAGTCCTCCCCCATGAGCAAACTGTTCAGAGAAGGGCGCTTTTTCTGAAAAAAGTTGATGAGCGTCTCCCAGTCTATCCGCTGATCCAGCAGCAGGCTGCGCAGGGCGTTATACTCCGTGCGCTTGATCCGCCCCCTCCGCCGCCTGCCCCAGTCGGTATCCTGAAGATACAGCTCATGTACCTCGGTCACATTGTCCGGCAGGGTATACACAAATTTTCCCCGCTGAGAGTGATCCGGTATAATCGTCACAATCATGAACTCGTGCTCCGAAAAGGACTGGATGATGCTATGCACCCAGCTGGACACGCCGCCCACGGCATAGGGGTAGCACCCCTCTACTACGATACAAATGCGCATAGATCCCTCTCCCCCTGCTGGTCTGTTGGAACATTTCCGGTCAGTCCGGATACTCCGCACCCAGCGTCACTGTCACACTACGCTCCTGGGTTTCGAGCAAATAGACGCCTTTCTCCACCTGACGGGGGCTTCCACCCTCCACATTGACAACCGTTCTGCCTGGAACGCGCAGGAGAAACCACGCCGGCCCGCTGCCGCTGTGCTGGATAGATACCTGAGTTCCTTCATAGCTGTAAGCATAATCCAGCGCGAGAAAGTCCCGGATACGCCCATCACACTCAGAAACCGTAGTGGCGTCGAAGGCTTCGAACTTTTTCCAACCGCCAGGTACATTAGAAGTCAGCCGCTGGGACAGTACGTCCCAGGTGTCGTCCTTGCTGCTGGGATACACCGGCCGGGCGGCGTCCACCATTACACTGGTGTACCCCAGCGCCGTCTCCAAGCTCCGCACCCGGAAATCCGCCATAAAGGTGTGTTGAAATCCGTCGGTAACGGCCATCTGCCGGGTGACCTGCTCCGCCTGGTAGCCCACCACCTGGCTGCTGCCATCGTAGGGCACCGCCACTGTGCGCATCATGAACAGATCGCCCCAGCCCAAGACTTCCGACAGCTCCTGCTCCGTCAGATCCCCGCCGTAGAGAGAGGTAAACGGGTACTCCAGCCCGGCAAAGTTCATGAACTCAAAATCCGCCGCCAGACGGCTGGTAACAGGGGTATCGGACACGCTGCCGGCGGACAGCCCCGGCTCTGCCCCCAGCTCATTGAGCAGCTTCATGTAATAGACAAAACGTCTCTCGTCCGGCCGGCGGTCGTCGTCATAGTCAAACTGTACGGACATCATACAGGACAGGCCCAAATTTCCCCGGTGATAGATTGCGGTGAGATCCGGCCACAGTACATCCTGATACAGTCCGCGCATGGACATACTATAATACCGCTGCAGGGCGGCGCCGTTCTCCGAAGCCAGGCCCGGATAATTGGCAACCACCAGATTTTGGGCATTTATCACTGGATAGACGCTGCAGCTATTGGTCTCCGACGCCATGGCGGACAGAATCCCCAGCCCAGCGGCGTCCTCCATATACCTGCCGTTCACCGCGAACACATAAGCGCCGCCCAAGCTCCGCCGCCAGATCACGGCAGGGTGATTCTCGACCTTTTCCTCCCCGGTGGGGAGCCCCTTCATGTACACCTTTGTACCGTAGTCCAGGATATACCAAGGCATTTCCAGCTCCAGATCCTGGCGCCACTCATTTTTCTCCTGATCCGTGCTCCGGTAGATGATCTCCCCGCCCAAAAGAAAGCCCTCATATAGATGAAGGCCCTCCACCACGGTACGCTGGGCGCGGACCTCATAGATTCCCAACAGCTCCCGCAGAGCCTGATTTTCCTGGATGACAGAGGGCCCCGGCAAAGTTGCCAGCACCAGATTCGCCCCAGCCCCGGCCCAGTCCAGCAGTGTCTGGCATGTGCTGTCATTCCAATTCATCCCGGCACCGTCCAGCACCATCAGCTCTGGGACTTCCGCGCCTGGCGCATACTGCGCCAAATGCGTACTGGTGTGAAAGCCTCTCTTTGTGTAGGCCGCCCAGCTGGCCGCAACCTGTCCGGCGGCGCTGTCCGCACTGCCGACAAACATCACCCCCGGCCGTGTGGTCCCCCAGGGTGTCTCTCCACTCAGATTGTCCGGCGTGAATACACTGCTTTTGGACGCCAGGCTTGACAAATCCACTGCGTTTTCGTTGTCCCCATAGTCGTTCCACAGTTCCAGCGCTACATTGGTGAACTGGAACATAAATAATACGACAAACATAATCACCGCGATTGAGAAGAAGTTCCGGCGCGATACCATTTGTCTCCTCCCGCTACGCCCCTGCCGCCTGTGTCTCCTGCTTCGGGGCGCTCTCTATCTGAATTCTTTGATCTCCAAATACCTTGATCAGCTCCAGCGTCTCCTGGTCAATGACGACCTTGGACTGCTTCAAGGCGGACATGGTGGTAAAAAACGCCTCCCGATCCTTCGTTGAAAAGTACAGCTTCAGCCTGCACGTATAGGCCGCCAGACAGTCCGGATACTGTTCTACCAGACGCCGGCACCACTGCTCCGCGCTGTCAAATTCCCCTGCCTCCATAAGACGCAGGCAGACGCTCTCATAGTGGGCCACGGTGAGCTGGGCGGCATCCTTGCCAAAAAGGGACTCCGCCGCTGATGCCATCACCCGAACCTGTTTTTTCTGCTCCAGTCCCACAAACGCCCCTTGCTTGAGGAAGCCGTCCATATAGGAGAGCAGCTCCAGCTCTGCAGCCGTCTGCTCTTCCTCCTCTTCCGCCATTGTCCGGCATAGCCGCCGCACTCTGTCGCGGAACTCATCCAGCTCTCCGCTGAGGACCGACGCGGCGTAGTGGGCGGTTTCCGGATCCTCGCTGTTCAGCGCCAGCAGAATAACCCCCAGCGCCGAGCGCACATCCCCGCGGATGGTATTCATCATGACCATACGCAGATCCTTTCCCTTGTTCAGAAACAGGGCCTCCTCCAGGGGGATCATGTCCCGCTCCCGTTCCTCGTCGGCCTTCAGATGGGTTTTCACCCGCTCCTTGCTGAACACCACATCCTCCAGGTGGGGCTGCATCCACAGCGGCAGACGGAACAACACATAGGACAACACAAAGAACAGCGGCCCCACCACCGGGCACAGCACCATTATCAAAAAGCGCACCAGATAGGTCCGGCGGTTGTCATGGCGCACCTCCACCTTGGCCTTGCGCTCCTTCCTGGTCCGCAGGGGGGAGACGATCAGCGCCCCCACCAGCAGGTAGAGCACTGCCACCACCAGATTCACCAGCCACACAAGGACAAACATCCGCTCTTCCCATGTCAGGTTTGTCAGCCTTGCGGCTATCAAATCTATCAAGTTCACAGTGCTACCTCCTTGAGCAGGCTGCTGTTGTACCCGGCAGCCCGGAAGCGCTCCATCACAAGGCCAGCGTTTTCTTCGTTGGTATTGGACAGGAGTATATACACCGTGTCTCCCCCGTCGGACCCCATATAGTCCGACTGGCGGATCCCCTCGCTCAGGGCGGACACTACGGCAGACCGGCTTTTGCCGGACACCGGAATCTCCAGCAGGGCGCATTCAGTCAGTCCCTGATCCCGTGCCCGCAGGAACGCCCCTGCCAGCTGACGGAAGGCATCCCCGGCCATCAGCCGGGTCCCATCCACATACCGCTGGCTGCTCAGCGCATCCAGATACCGGGTAGCCCGCACCACTGCAGATTGGACCATCTGTCCAATTACCGCCAGCCGGTTGGCCTCCGCCATAGTCATGCGCTGCCAGGGAATGCCCCAGAGCATGAAAATCAGCTGCATTTCCTCCCCGCTGTAGACCGCGCTGGCCATCAGCGGAAGCTTCTCCTGCATGGTCTTGTTGATAAACACCCGCCGCTCCTTCAGCTCACGATACATCTCGGTCATGGCGGAGTATTTAATGGAGTTCCCCAGGCTCCTGGCCTCCCGAGAGATCGAGGAGAACAGACGGGCATAGTCCCGGTTGGCCACGGTATAGATAGCCGCTCCCCCACACTCCATCAGCTGAGCCAGCGTCTGCACCGCGGTAAAGAGGACCTCCTCCGGGGCCTGCCGCTCCAGAATGGAGGTAATATCATAGATCTTACCCAGGCTGTCTTTTTGGTTTACCAGCTGAACCTCAAAGTTCTCCTTCATCCGTACATTGCTGTCGTTGATCTCGGTAAGATCCTCCAGCCGGTTCTCCAGGTATGCGATCTCATCCTGGCTCTCCTGCTTTATGGTGTGGAGCTGATCTTTTATGTAACCCACTACCATACCCACAATAAAAATCTGAGCCATCCATACATAGAGGTTAAAATCCAGCAGCACCTCAAATCCGCTGCGGTAGTACATCTGCTGTAAACAGTACCCTGCCGATGCCAGCAGACCCGACAATACCGCCTGCCGCTGCCCCAGCGTCACCGCGAACAGCAACACATACAGCAGGAAAAAATCCACCCGGTCGAAAAAGCCATTGCCTGCGGTATAGTGGTTCAGAAAGAACACCCCGACAAAGCACAGAATATTCTCCACATAGGGGACCAGCGCGGCCAGTATAACCCGGACCCGGTGAAGCAGCCGGGCCGCCCAGCTGCCCCCGGCATCCTCTGCCTGGATAAAGGACTCCCGGTGGCGCTTCATAAACTGGGCCACCTGCTTGACGCCCTCGGGATAGTGCGTGAAAATTTTCTGTCCCAATTTCTCCGCGAAAGCGGACCCGTCCAGAACCACCCGGTGGACCTCGCCCACCGACTCCTCCACGACCTCGACTCCCTTGCCCATGGCATCCTGGATCAGCTCAGCCAGCTCCACACCGTTGATCTCCTCCATGGCAGAGATATGGTAGACCGGCTGGGCCAGCTCCGGAGCGGCAATTGCCTTGTAAGACAGCTCCGCCGCATCCTTGACAAAGAGCATAGAGAACACGTCCCGGTCGCTGGCGAAGATTTTCCCGCTCTTCAGCGCCTGCATACACATAACACCGCAGGGATCCGCCTCCGGGCGCCCTTTCTCCGGCACGCAATACAGGTGATCCAGCCGCAGGATCCGGATGTCCAGCCCCTGGTTCTGACGGTAGTTGGCACAGATCTCCTCACCCTGGGCGATGGCCATGCTCCGCAGATTCTTGGGGGCCGGTTTCCAGGACTCCGGCAGGTTTTGAGGAAAGGAGCCGGAAAACACCTCCTGCGAGGAAAAATAAATGAACCTCCCCCTCCCCAGCATGGAGTAGGCGGTCAAAATGTTGATAAGGGCCGCCGTATAGCGTACCGACTCCTGCCGGGCTTTCTGCCAGTTGAAGTGACTGTCCCAGGCGCCGGCAAATATGGTGATATCTGGCTTAATACTGTCGTAAATATCCTTTACACTGTCGTTATCATAAGAGAAGTTATATTTTTCAAACACACGTTGCCGCAGATGCCTGCTTTCCCTCTGTCCGGTGAGCAGATAGACCCTGTCGCCGTTTTTGTTCAGCCTGTCTATCAAAGCCTCTACCAGCCGGCCGTTTCCTATCAATAAAACCTCCATATCCTCCCACTTTCTCACCTGCCGCCCTGCGGTTGGTGTCCTTAATGAAGCTGTTCAGGGACAAATCCATTTACGCCTTAAAATCAGGCGACTTCCCTGTCAGTCTCCACAACGTTGTTACCGCTGTGGACAGAATATGTGTTTTG
>NZ_QWEK01000033.1 GCF_009935845.1 Pseudoflavonifractor sp. 524-17
TTCTCTGTATTTTATTGGATAACTCATATCTTCATTATACTACTTCGTTTTGTGCTTTTTCAAGTACTATCACTATACACTAACCATCCGGGAACTAGAGGACCCGGCGGAAAAGCGAACCGCCATCGAGAAGCTGGCCGCCAAATACGCCCCAGAAAGCAGCACCTTGGAATCGGCCAAAGCCATTGACCAGGACTGGAACCGCCTGTGTATGCCGGAAATGACCATTGACCATATTACCGGAAAAGAGGCAATCGAGCTGGCCAGGAAATCTTCCCAAGACAGCCAAACATGAAAAACATGGACCTGCCCTATAGGGCAGGTCCATGTTTTTTGCTCTATTGTGTGCCAATTAACCCTGGCTGATGGCGCCCACGGGGCAGGCGTCCGCACAGGTGCCGCAGCTGATGCAGGTACCGGCGTCGATCTGATAGTGATCGTCACCCATGCTGATGGCGCTCACAGGGCAGGCCCCCTCACAAGTGCCGCAGCTCACACAAGCATCACCAATCACATATGCCATAAGTAACACCTCCGAAGTTAAACTAAACACATTGTAACACATTTTTTTGAAATTGCAATGCTAATTTTATTGAAACCTGGGTATATTTTCTTCAGGCCGTCCGCCGCTGCCGGCGGGCGGGACTTTACACGCGGAAAAGAGGCATCATAGATGGAGCCATCTCATAAAAAGCAGGGTCACAACCAGACCGGCGCCAAACGAGGTGAACCTTTGAACGACATCCACTTTACCGAGCGGGCCCAGACCGCTTTCCGTCTGGCCCAGGAGAGCGCCGCGGAGCTCGGCCACGGCTATGTGGGCAGCGAGCATCTGCTGCTGGGCCTGCTGCGGGAGGGCCGGGGCGTAGCCGCCCGGGTACTCCAGGCCGCAGGGCTGGAGAGCGAAGCTGTCCGCGCCGCCATTATCCGCGCCGTGGGAGAGGGAGCTCCCGGTTCCCTCCCCTCCCAGGGGCTCACCCCTCGATGCAAGCACATCATTGAGCTGGCCCTGGCCTCCGCCGCGGAGACGAACGCCTCCTATGTAGGCACGGAGCACCTTCTGGCCGGCCTGCTCCAGGAAAAGGACAGCGTGGCCATCCGGGTGCTCTCCGCCTGCGGGCAGAGCCCCAAGCAGCTGTCCCAGATCGTCACCGCCGCCATGGGCGGAGAGCTCCCCCCCTCCTTCCACAACCCCGGCCGGGCCCGGCCAGAGCGGGAGTATGCCCCCGGCGACAGCAAGCTGCTGGACCAATTCTCCCGGGATCTCACCCGTATGGCCGCCGGCGGCCTGCTGGATCCAGTGGTGGGCCGGGGAGAGGAGATCGAACGGGTCATTCAGATTCTCTCCCGCCGCCGGAAGAACAATCCCGCCCTCATCGGGGAGCCCGGGGTGGGCAAGACCGCCGTGGCTGAGGGCTTGGCCCGGAAAATGGCTGCCGGGGATGTCCCCGACGAGCTGCGGTCCAAACGGCTGCTGGCCCTGGATCTCTCCTCCATGGTGGCCGGCACCAAGTACCGGGGAGAATTTGAGGAGCGGGTGAAAAACATCCTGGCCGAGGTCATCCGGCTGGGCAATGTCATCCTCTTCATCGACGAGCTCCACAACATCGTAGGGGCGGGTTCCGCTGAAGGGGCCATTGACGCCGCCAACATCATCAAGCCCGCCCTGGGCCGGGGGGAGATCCAGGTCATCGGCGCCACCACTACCGACGAGTACCGCCGCTACATTGAGAAGGACGCCGCCCTGGAGCGCCGCTTTCAGCCCGTCACCGTGGCTGAGCCCGGCGAGGAGACCGCCCTAGCCATCCTCCGCGGGGTGCGGGACCGGTACGAGGCCCACCACAAGCTCCACATCACCGACGAGGCCCTCCAGGCCGCGGTCACTCTCTCGGTGCGCTATCTGGCCAGCCGCCGCCTGCCGGACAAGGCCATTGATCTCATCGACGAGGCCGCAGCCCGGGTGCGTCTTGAGCGGCTGTCCGCCCCCTCCGGCCTGCGCGTTTTGGAGGAGCGGGTGGCCAAGGCCCGGCGGGAAAAAGAGGCCGCCATTCGAAGCCAGGACTTTGAGAAAGCTGCCCGCCTCCGTGACGCGGAAAGCGACTTTCGCCGGGATCTGGACCAGCAGCGCACCCTCTGGCACAGCGGCCAGAACGTGGGCCAGGTGGAGGCAGACGACGTGGCAGCGGTGGTCTCCCGCTGGACTGGGATTCCCGTCACCGCCCTGAGTCAGAGCGAAAAGGAGCGCCTTCTGGCTTTGGAGGAGGAGCTCCACCGCCGGGTGGTGGGCCAGGACGAGGCGGTTCGGGCCGTGGCCAAGGCGGTGCGGCGGGGCCGGGCCGGTTTGAAGGAGCCCGGCCGTCCCACTGGCTCCTTCCTCTTCCTGGGCCCCACCGGGGTGGGCAAGACCGAGCTGTGCAAAGCCCTGGCCGCCGCCCTCTTTGGCAGCGAGGATGCCCTCATCCGCTTCGACATGTCGGAGTATATGGAGCGCCACACCGTCTCCCGGCTCATCGGCTCCCCTCCGGGTTACGTGGGCCACGACTCCGGGGGCCAGCTTACCGAGGCGGTCCGCCGCCGGCCCTACGCCGTGGTCCTCTTTGACGAGCTGGAGAAGGCCCACGAGGATGTCTGGAGCCTGCTGCTGCAAATTCTGGAGGACGGCTTCGTCACCGACACCCACGGCCGCAAGGCCGACTTCCGAAATACGGTGGTGGTGATGACCTCCAACGTGGGCGCCGGCCGCATCACCGCCAAAATCGGGCGGCTGGGCTTCTCCCCCGCCGCCGGGGAGACCCGCCCTCTCTCCGAGCTCAAGGAGGCGGTGATGGGGGATCTGAAGCGCACCTTCAAGCCGGAATTTCTCAACCGCCTGGATGAGATCATCGTCTTCCGCCAGCTGGAGCGGACGGAGATCCGGGCCATTGCCCAGCGGTTGCTGGACGGCGTGGCCCAGCGGCTGGCCCCCCTGGGGGTCACGCTCCGCGCCGACAGCAGCGCCCTGGATCTGTTGGCCCAGAAGGGCTTTGACCCGGATTACGGTGCACGTCCCCTCCGCCGGGCTATCCGCGCCCAGCTGGAGGACCCCGCCGCCGAGGCCCTCCTCTCCGGCGCCCTCCAGGAGGGGGATCTCCTCCTGGCCTCCGCCCGGGACGGGCAGATCGCCCTCACCCCCCAGAAGACCTCCCGCCTCTGCCTGGAAAAAAAGCCGGACCACCCCTGACAGCCAGCCGCGCAGGGATCTGCAAAAGGTTCCTGCGCGGCTGCTGTTCTATGACTGCCCCGGCATCCCAGGAAAAAGAGCGGGACAAGGCGCTCATCTATCAACTGGAGGGCCGTCCCCCTCTCTCCACCGCCCTGCCCCTGGGGCTTCAGCATGTGCTGGCCATGTTCACATCCAATCTGGCGCCGATTTTGATCATCGCCGCCGCGTGCAGTCTCTCCGGCGCGGACACTGTTATGATGGTGCAGTGCGCCATGTTTGTCTCCGGTTTGACTACCTTTATCCAGCTCTACCCCATCAGGCTGGGCAGGCGCACCCAGATCGGCGCCAACCTCCCCATTGTGATGGGCACTTCCTTCGCCTTCGTCCCTACCGCCTCCACAGTGGCGGCCACCGGCGGTATCGGCGCCGTATTGGGGGCCAGTATTCTGGGCAGCCTCACCGAGGTGGTCATCGGTTTTTTCTACAAGTACATCCGCCGCTTCTTTCCGCCCCTGGTAGTGGGCAGCACTTTGATTACCATTGGGGTCAACCTGCTCACTGTAGGTGTCAGCTACTTTGCCGGCGGCGCCGGCAAGCCGGACTACGGCGCGCCGGAAAACCTCTTTTTGGGCTTTCTGGTGCTGATTATCATCATTGTCCTCCAGCGCTTCGGCAGGGGTTTGGTGAAGAACTCCGCCATTCTCATCGGCCTTGCCGCCGGCTATATCACGGCCGCTCTCATGGGCCGGGTGGACCCCTCTCCCATTGTGGACGCCGGCTGGTTTGCCCTCCCCATCCCCCTGTACTTCAAGCCCATCTTCTCCCTGCCGGCGGTGCTCGGCTTTGCCGCCCTCTTTGTGGTCTCCGGCCTGGAGACCATTGGCAACACCTCCGGCATCACCATCGCCGGCTTTGACCGGGAGGCCACCGAGCGGGAGACCTCCGGCGCCATTCTGGCCGACGCCCTGGGCTCCACCACCGCCGGCATCTTCAACGCCCTGCCCAACACCGCGTTCGGCCAGAACGCAGGCATTGTGGCCATGACCGGCGTGGTAAACAAATTCTGCATCGCCACCGGCGCTTTTGTGCTGATGATCTCCGGCTTCTTCCCCAAGCTGGGGGCCATTTTCTCCGCCATCCCTGACGCCGTTCTGGGGGGCGCGGTGATCTCCGTCTTTGGCATGATCCTCATCAACGGCATCAAAATGGTGTCTAAGGCCGGGTTCAGTGAGCGAAATGTTCTGGTACTCAGCATCACCTTTGCCCTGGGCCTGGGGCTGGCCAACCACCCGGAGGCCGTGCAGCAGCTCCCCGCAGCCCTGCGCTTCCTCTTCTCCGACTCCGTAGCCGCCACCTGCATTGTGGGCATTGTCGTCAATCTTCTCTTCCCCCTGCGGGATCAGGCGGATATTGAGCGGGCCCGCCAGGCTATGAGCGATACTTAACCCCCTCGTTTTCCTCCCGATCCCCCTGCTGGAGAAAGGCTCCGGCAGGGGGATCTTGTCCTTTTGCACAAAGACTTGCGGGTTTATTTCTGATAGATTATAATAGAATGGCAAATATTCATTGTACTGGAGGTTAAATCTGATGCTTGAGTACCGTTCCAGCGGCATTCTGCTCCCTGTCTCCTCCCTTCCCGGCCCTTACGGCGTGGGGACGCTGGGGGCCCATGCCAGAGGGTTTGTAGATTTCCTGGCCGCGGCCGGCCAGCGGTTTTGGCAGATTCTCCCTCTCGTCCCCCCCGGCGGGGGCGATTCCCCCTATATGTCCCCTTCCTCCTTTGCCGGTAATCCCTTCTTCCTGGATCTGGAGCAGCTGGCTCAGGAGGGCCTGCTCACCCAGCAGGAGCTGGAACAGGCCAAATGCCCCAATCCGGACCGGGTGGATTACCCCTGGCTCCACGCCACCCGTCCGCCCCTGCTCCGCCGCGCCTTTGAGCGAGGCCGGGCCGCCTATGCCAAAGATCTGGAGCAATTCTGGACTGCGGAGGAGGACTGGCTCCCCGACTACGCCTTTTTTATGGCGCTGCGGACCCACTTTGACGGCGCCGAGCTCAAGGATTGGCCGGAGGAGGTCCGCCGCCGGGACCCCGCCGCCCTCGCCCCGCTGAAAGAGGCGCTCAGGGATGAAATGGCTTACCACACCTTCCTCCAGCTCCTCTTCTACCGTCAGTGGGACGCCCTGAAAAAATACGCCAACGATAAGGGCGTGCAGATCATCGGCGATCTGCCCATCTATGTCTCCCCAGACTCCGCAGGGGTGTGGGCCCACCCGGAGCTGTTCCAGCTGGACGACGCCCTTCTGCCCAAGGCGGTGGCCGGCGTGCCCCCGGATGCGTTCAGCAGCGAGGGGCAGCACTGGGGCAATCCCCTCTACAACTGGCCCCAGCACAAGGCAACCGGTTTTGCCTGGTGGCGGCAGCGGGGCGCCCACATGGCCCGGCTGTACAACGTGGTGCGCATTGACCACTTCCGGGCTTTCCACACCTACTGGTCCATCCCTCTGGAGGCCAGGAGCGCCAAGGAGGGCCACTGGGAACCCGGCCCCGGCCTGGAGCTGGTCCGCCTGCTGGAGGACATCCCTGGCCTCACCCTCATCGCCGAGGATCTAGGGGATTTAGACGATGAGGTCCGGGCCTTTATCGCCCAGAGCGGCCTGCCGGGGATGAAAATCCTCCTTTACGCCTTTGATCCCGTGGGCGAGAGCGCCTATCTTCCCCATAACTGCCCCCCCAACTCCATCATCTACACCGGCACCCACGACACTCCCACCTTTGTCCAGTGGCTCTTTGACCAGGCCAGCTCCGCCGAGCGGGACTTCGCCTCCGCCTACCTCCGCCTGCGGGGCGAGGAGGGCTTCGGCTGGGGGGCGGTGTGCGGCGCCTGGGCTTCTCCCGCCCGGCTGGCCATAGTGCCCATGCAGGACCTGCTGGGCCTGGGAGCCGACGCCCGCATGAACGCCCCCGGCACCATGGGTCCCCACAACTGGAGCTGGCGGGTACGGGACGCCGCCTTTAACCCAGACGTATCCAGCCGCCTGCGGGCCATTACCCGTACCTACCGCCGCTGCCTGTAATCTCCCTATACGGTTCAATCCCCGCATTTACTGCTTCGGTCATAACGCCGCAGCATGACAATGGTTTGCCCCAGAGAAAACCTGCCGGTTCTCTGCACCTCAATCCGCAAAAAAGAGGCACGCCGCATTATACGGCGTGCCTCTTTTCAAATCTCTGGCGGATTACTGCTCCGCGTCCAAGTAGGCGTCCATGATTCTAACCTGGGGCCACTCTCTATTATTGGCCACTACCTCGAACTTGAGTTCCTTGGTGCGGAACAGGGGAAGCGTGACCGTCTTGGCAACCTCGCCCCCGGTGATGGCGTACTCACCCAAGATGGAGTTGTCATCTCCCAGAACCTTCAAGACGACATCGCGGTCAGAGTAATAGCTGAACGTCAGCGTGTCATGCTTGCCCTGCAAATTGTACGAAACCGTAATTCCGGCCCCCCAAGCGCAGTTCAGATAAATCCAATGGGATTGGGTAATGCCCGAAATACTCTCGGTCTTCTCATCCGCGGTCTTGACTTGTCCCGCAACGCATTCGGAGTTCCTCTTTTCCGTGTGATAAATGTCGTAGGTATCAATCAGGTCCACGCCGTTGGGCTGCTTGCCCAGCAGGACACTCTGGGTGCTCTGGTCCCAGCCAACGCCGACGCCCAGTATATTGCTGATTGCGCGGACGGGCAGATAGGTGCTGCCGTTATAGGTGATGGGGTAGATGCGGGCGCCGTTGGCGTCTATTAAGGACTGGGGCTTGCCGTCCAGCTTGACGGTGATGTCGGCATTCAGGTAAGCTTTGATCTCTTGCAGCTTACTGGAGGCGCCGGCGCCGAGGGTAAAGGCACACAGCAGTGCCAGGGTCAAAGCGAGCGCGGAGACAAGTTTTTTCTTCTTCATGACATCATTTCCTCTCTTTTTATTTTTGGACACAAAAAGCGCGTCTTATCCCGCCGAAGGCAGGATAAAACACGCCTGTTCCCAAATAGTATGAAATTTTGGACATGAAAAAACTACATAGCTACAGCTTTGCTTGCTTGCTTGCTTGCTTGCTTGCTTGCTTGCTTGCTTGCTTGCTTGCTTGCTTGCTTGCTTGCTTGCTTGCTTGAGGGTGGCACAAAACATTGCGTTTGTCAACCCCTTTTCTGGAAATGTTCTAAATTTTATAACTAAATTATAGCAGGAAACTGGGACAAATGCAAGGAAAATATTTCGGGAAATTGAAATTTCCTGCAATTCCATCACATTCGGCCGCCTAACAAAAATTGCGAGGGGCACTTCTTTACGAAGTGCCCCTGAGGCATTGCCTTTGTGCGATCTATTGCGCTTTTCTCAGTGATTGGAGCCGAACTGGGAGAAGAACCGGTCGTGAATGGCCTGGACCGCCCGGTCGGCATCGTTCTTATCCACCAGGACGGAGATCTTAATCTCAGAGGTGGAGATCATATTGATGTTGATGCCAGCGCTGAACAAGGCCTCAAACATCTGGGAGGCCACGCCGGCGCTGTTCACCATGCCGGCGCCCACAATGGAGATCTTGGCCACCGTGTCCACCACATCGATATGGTCGAAGTGCAGCGCGGCCTTCCGGTCCTCCAGCAAGACCTTGACACGGTCCATATCCTGCACGCCCACAGTGAAGCTGATATCCTTGGTGCCGTCCCGGCCGATGGACTGGAGGATGATGTCAACATTGATTTTCTCCTTGCCCAGCATAGAGAAGACCTTAAAGGCAATGCCTGGCTCGTCGGCCAGGCCGATAATGGCCACTCGGGCGATATCTTTGTCCTTTGCCACACCGCTGACGTTCACTTTTTCCATGTTCTTTGTAACCTCCTTGACTTTGGTGCCGGGCTGGCCGGAGAAGCTGGACAGCACCTCCAGATTCACGTTGTACCGCTTCGCCATCTCAACCGAGCGGTTGTGCAGGACCTGGGCCCCCAGGCTGGCCAGCTCCAGCATCTCGTCATAAGTGATCTCCTCCAGCTTGCGGGCGCCGGTGACCTTTCTGGGATCCGCAGTGTAGACGCCGTCCACGTCGGTGTAAATCTGACACAGATCCGCGTGGAGGGCGGCGGCCAAGGCAACGGCGGAGGTGTCAGACCCGCCCCGGCCCAGCGTGGTAATATCGTCATACTTGTTAATGCCCTGGAAGCCGGTGACAATCACAATGCTCCGGCGATCCAGCTCGGCCAGCACCCGCTCCGGCGCGATGCGCTTCATGCGGGCGTTTCCATAAGTGGAATTGGTCCGCATTCCGGCCTGCCAGCCCGTCAGTGAGATCACCGGATAGCCCATGGCCTCAATGGCCATGGCGCACAGAGAGCAGGAGATCTGTTCCCCAGTGGCCAAAAGCATATCCATCTCCCGCTTGGAGGCTTTTGGGTTGATCTCCGCGGCCTTGGCAATCAGATCGTCTGTGGTGTCCCCCTGTGCGGAGAGCACCGCCACAACGCTGTGCCCCTGGCGGTAGGTCTCGGTGATGATGCGGGCCACGTTGCGGATCTTATCCGCGTCCGCCACCGAGGAGCCGCCAAATTTTTGTACAATCAGTCCCATGGTATCTATGTACCCCCTAAATTTCAGAGTAAGAGCCTGTAGCATCGGCAGATTTCCACGCTGAGGCGCGATACAGGCTCTAAGTGAACGGCGCCGTCCCGCTCAGCGGGCGGGGGACAGGCAGCTGTCTCCACTCCCGCACTCCATACTATGTCTGTCCGGCCCGGCTGGTCAGTCCAGCACCCGCAGGGCGAAATGGGCCCCGCCCAGCTTGGCCAGCTTCTCCTCCAACGCCGGGCCGCTCATGGCCCCGGTGAGGAAAGCGGTCTCCCCCCCAGGCGCACCGGCCCGCGCCAGGAGAGATACCTCGCCAAACGCGCTCCTGACCGCCTCCGCACCGGCCTCCGCCCGGACGTACCAGCCGCTCTCCAGCCCGCCGGCAGGCGCCACCGCGTCCTCTGCCCCCGGGCCCCAGTGGAGATACTTCTTCGTCTTGCGGTGCTTGGCCGCGTCCACCACGTCGGCCACCACCGCGGAGGCGGTGGGCCGCTTGCCCGCGCCCCGACCGTAGAACATCACGTCCCCCACGGCGTTGCCCTTGACGGTGATGGCGTTAAACACGTCCTCCACCCCGGCCAATGGGTTCTCCCCGTGGACCAGGTGGGGTGCCACATAGGCACACAGTTGGCCGCCCTCCAGACGGATGGCCCGGCCCAGCAGCTTGATTTTGCAGCCGCAGGACTCGGCATAGGCCACATCCGCCAAGGTAATCTTTGTAATCCCCTGGGTGTCCACCTGCTTGGGGTAGATGTGCCGCCCGAAGGCCAAAGAGGACAGAATGCAGATCTTGCGGCAGGCATCGTGGCCCTCAATATCGGCGGTGGGATCCTGCTCGGCGTAGCCGTTCTGCTGGGCCTCCTTTAGCGCCGCCTCAAAGGTGAGGCCAGCCCTGATCATCCGGGTGAGGATGTAGTTTGTTGTCCCGTTGAGAATACCGCAGATCTCCTCGATCTCATTGGCCGCCAGGCACTGGTTCAGGGGGCGGATGATGGGAATGCCGCCGCCCACGCTGGCCTCAAAGAGATAGCTCACCCCGTTGGCCTCCGCCAGCTGAAGCAGGTCATAGCCGTGCTCCGCCACCAGCTCCTTGTTGGATGTCACAACGCTCTTCCCCGCTTTCAGGGCCCGCTCGGTGAACTCCTTGGCCACCTTCGCGCCGCCGATGGTCTCCACCACGATGTCCACGTCCGGGTCATTTTCAATCACGGAAAAGTCCTGGACAAACCGGCTGGCAAAAGGGCTGTCCGGGAAGGCGCGCACATCCAGAATATATTTTAGGCGGATATCCTCCTCCGCCTTGCGTCCAATCTGATTGGCGTTTTCGGTCAGCACCTCGGCCACACCGGATCCCACCACGCCATAACCCAAAATCGCTACGTTTACCATTCTCGCTTCCTCCTTACAGTTGCGGGCCCAGGTCAGCCCGCCAGTATCTCGCTGCGCACTACGCCCTCCACCGCCAGGGTACGGTGGAGAAACTCCTCCAGAGACAGCTCCAGCCCGGAGGTCTCCGCACCAATGGACACCGCCGCACAGCCATTTACCGGAATCCCCTGGTTGATGGTCAGAATATTCCCGCCGCTCTGGGCAAAAATATTGAGGACCGCCGACAGCACCCCCGGCTCATCCTTCAGCAGCATCTGAAAGGTGATGATCCGCCCGTGGAGCATGTCGTTAAAGGGCCGCACCGCATCCTTGTATTTATAAAACGCGCTGCGGCTGATGCCGGCCCGGCGGGTAGCCATGTTTACCGTATCCACTTCCCCCGTCTCCAGCATCCGCTTGGCCTCGGCCACCTTCAGGAATATTTCGGGCAGTGCGCCCGCCTCCACAATAAAGTAATTCGGTGTTTTGCCCACCCGGCGTCCCCTCCCAGATGTCTTTCTCAGAAAGTCATTTGTTCGTGATATGTGCTCTATTTTAGCACAGTAAAGGGGCAGATGCAACGAAAAAACGGTGGCGGAATGGATAATCTTCACCCGCCGGACCGCCGTTATTTCCGTCGAAAACGACAGATTCCGAAAGGAGCTTTGTACCTTGCCTGAAAAATGGTTCCGCACCGCACTGCGTCTGCTGCTTCTCCTGGCCCTGGCCGCCGCCGGCTGGCTGCTGCTGGGCGTCCTGCTCCCCTGCCTGTTTCCCCTGATTCTCGCCCTGCTCTTTTCCGCCGCCCTGGAGGGTCCGGTAAGCTGGCTCACCCGCCGGACCAAGCTGACCCGCCCCTGGGCCGCCGGCGTGTGTACTTTGATTGGAGTCCTGCTGGCCGCGGCGGGGGCTGGACTGCTGCTGTGGCGGCTGGCAGCGGAGCTGCTGGTGCTGGCGGAAAAGCTGCCCCTCCTCCTCTCTGCCCTCTCCCCGGTGCTGGACCGGCTCCAGGACCGGCTGGACCGGCTCATTCTCGCCGCCCCCATCCCCGCCCAGGCGCCTCTGCGGCAGGGCGTCCACAGTCTGATCGGTCAGGCCGGCGGCTGGCTGGGACAGGCGGTCCCGTGGCTGGGGAGCCGGGCGGCCCATTGGGTCTCCGCCCTCCCCGGAGTGGGACTCTTTCTCTTTACCACCGCCCTGGCCACCTTCTTTACCAGCGCCGACCGGCCCGCCGTCACCGCCTTTCTCTGGCGGCAGGCGCCGGGACGCTGGCAGGACTGGCTCTCTCAGGCCGGCCGCGCCCTGGGAGAGGCGCTCCTGTCCTGGCTGCGGGCCCAGGGCCTGCTGATTTTGGTCACCTTTCTCCTGCTGGCCGCCGGCTTCCTTCTCCTCCGGGTGGAGCTGGCCCTGCTGGCCGCGGCGCTCACCGCTCTGCTGGACGCCCTCCCTGTCTTTGGCACGGGCGTCGTGCTGCTCCCCTGGGCTCTGATTGCCCTGATCCGGGGCCGGTCCGGCCTGGCCGTGGGGCTAATCCTCCTCTATGGGATCGCCATGCTGGCCCGCAGTCTGCTGGAGCCCCGTCTGGTGGGCCGGCACGCCGGCCTGCCCCCCCTGGCCGCGCTGCTGGCCATGTACGCCGGCTTCGCCGCCTTTGGCACGCCTGGCATGATCCTCGCCCCCCTGGCCGCCGTCCTCCTCAAAGAGCTCCACGCCCGGAATCTCATCCGCCTGTGGAAATAGAAAACGCGCGCCAGCGTGTGGAAAAAATTTTCTCGACACTCTGACGCGCGTTGGCTTTTCATTCCCAGATTTGAAAGGATTCATCCAAAACCTGGCGGCGGTGGAAGGCGACAAAATCAGGGGCCATCTCCGGGCAGTGGCTGCGGATGGCGGCCACAATGAGCTCTGGGTTCAGTCCGGGGTTCTGGGCCCGGAGCGTGAGGTCCATCGTGACGGAATCCCGCCGCTCCTCAATGCTTTTTTTAGCGATGAGGGGAATCAAATCCACCTCGGTGAAGCCGCTCTTGGCCTTTTTGGACCGCTTCTGCATCACAAGGCTGTCCCGGCTGAGTAGCTCCTCCATGGCGGTGTCCGCCCCAAAGGGGGCTCCCGCCTCGTACTCCAGGGTGACGATGTAGTTCACATAGGCCAGCGTCTTCACCGGGCGCCGGGCCTCATAGCACCGGCTGACCTGAATCCCCGCCGGCAGCACCGGGTTCATCCGCTCCGGCACGGCAGCCAGATCCGGGGACTCCCCTAAGATCTGGCATTCTAACACCTCGCACCCGCTGGAGTACCCCACCGGAAGGGGCAGGGGGATGGAGACAAAGGCGTGGGGGTGAAAGCCCTCTGTGTGTTTGATGGCCAGATCGGCCCGGAGAAAGGCCCGCTGGAAGGTGCGCATCAAATCCAGATGGGAGATAAATTTCGCGGTATCCGTCTTGGAAAAGGCCAGTCGATGGGTGGTCACAGGCCAAACGCCTCCTTACATTCGCTGAAAGATAGGTACCATTCGTCGGGGAAGGCGATTGGCACAGCGGCTTACTCCCCGTCGCACACGCCGCCTGGGTACAGCTTATCCGCCCCGCAGCCGGAGCACTGCCGGCGGCAGTCCGGGGTAATGACCCCCTCGTAGGCCCGCTCCCGCTCCCGCCACAGGAAGCGGGAACTCACCCCGGTGGAGGTGACGCTCCAGGGCAGAATCTCCTCCTGGGGCCGGGGGCGGTTGGCATAAAAGGCAGGATCCAGCCCGCAGGCCTCAAAGGCCGCCGTCCAGCGGCCATAATCAAAGTACTCGTCCCAGGTGTCAAACTTGGCCCCCATGCGCCACACCGTCTCCAGCAGGTCCGCCAGGCGGCGGTCCCCCCGGGCCAGCACCGCCTCCAGCACGCTGGTTTTGGGGTCGTGCCAGTGGTAGGCGATGGACCGGCCCCGCATATTGTCCCGCAGCAGCTTCACCCGGCGCTCGTATTCCTCTTGGCTGATCTGGGGCTCCCACTGAAAGGCGGTGTGGGGCTTGGGCACAAAAAAGGCGGTGGAGACGGTGATCTTCACCCCCCGGTTCCGGTAGGGCGTCACCTCCCGCCAGGTGTGGTAGACCTTCTCCGCCAGCTCAGCGATGCCCAGCACGTCCGCATCGGTCTCCGTGGGCAGGCCCAGCATGAAGTAGAGCTTCACTGTGCTCCACCCGCCGGCAAAGGCGGTGCGGCAGAAGGACAGAATGTCCTCCTCAGTGACGTTTTTATTGATTACGTCCCGCAGGCGCTGGGTGCCTGCCTCCGGCGCGAAAGTCAGCCCGCTCCTGCGGCCGTGCTGAAGCCGCTCCATCAGCGCCCAGGAAAAGTTGTCCGCCCGCAGGGAGGGCAGAGATAGATTCACCCCGTTGGGGTCGCACCACTGCTGAAGTCCGTCGCACAGGTCTAACAGACGGCGGTAGTCACTGGTAGACAGCGAGGAAAGCGTCATCTCCTGATAGCCGGAGTTCCTGCACGCCTCAATGCCCTGGCGCACCAGCAGCTCCGGGTCCTTGGCCCGCACCGGCCGGTAGGCGTACCCCGCCTGGCAGAACCGGCAGCCCCGGATACAGCCCCGAAAGACCTCCAGCATCACCCGATCGTGGACAATCTCTGTGGAGGGGACGATGTTTTTCACCGGAAAATAGGACTCGTTCAGATTCTGCACAATCCGTTTGGTCACCACGGCGGGGGCGCCGTGGGTGGGGGTAATGGACTGTATGGCGCCGCCGGCACAGTATGTCACCTCATATAGAGAGGGCACATAGAGCCCCGGAATCCGGGCGGCGGCGATGAGCAGCTCCTCTTTCGTCCAGCACTCCTCCCGGGCCTTCCGGTAGAGCTGGATCAGCTCCACCGTCACGTCCTCCCCCTCGCCCAGAGAGAAGATGTCAATAAACGGGGCCAGGGGCTCCGGATTGAAAGCGCAGGTTCCGCCGGCGATCACCAGCGGCGCGAACTCGTCCCGGCTGGCGCTGCGCAGGGGCAGCCCCGCCAGCTCCAGCATGTTGAGCACGTTGGTGTACGCCATCTCATAGCCCAGGGAAAAGCCGATGATATCGAAATCCGCAATGGCGTCTCCGCTCTCCAGGCCGTAGAGGGGGATGCCCTCCCGGCGCATCTCCTCCTCCATGTCTCCCCAGGGGGCGAAGACCCGCTCGCACCACACCCCGTCCATCTGGTTCATCACGCCGTATAGAATACGGATACCCAGATTGGACATGCCAATCTCATAGGTGTCTGGAAAGCACAGGGCCACGCGGGTGTCCACCTTGTCCCGGTCCTTGACCACCGCGTTATACTCCCCGCCGGTATAGCGCGCAGGCTTCTGCACCCGGGGCAGGATATGCTCTAACATATGGTTCATAACGCACTACCACCGCCTTCTTATCAAAATCCATCTGAATCCATCTGTGCCGGGCCTGAACGGATCCCATCCGTGCGCCGGTCTGGACATGCAGATTTTATTGTACCTGTTTCCGCCCCATATTGCAACCCTAATCCCCAAAAAAGCGGACAAAAACCGGCTGTGCGGCAGAAGCCGCCTCCGTAAAGAAGCTAAGAACCCTTCATTCACAACCGTGAAACACCAGATGGTTCACAGCAGCGTGTCCTCCACTCCATGAAATCCGAACCCGCCGGCAAACTTCGCTTTAACGTTTACAACGCCGCCTCTTTATAGTATAATAGACCCGCCGTCTGGCCGCAGCTGCGTCAAACGGCCCAAGACCAATGAACAAAATTTTAGGAGTGTTGCTGTATGAGCCGGATGGTCGGTACTGTTTCCAGGGGAATACGGGCCCCCATAATCCGCAGTGGGGACGACTTGTCCCAGATCGTCCCCGCGTCTGTTCTGGAGGCCGCTGCGGACGACGGCTTTACCGTCCGTGACCGGGATATCATCGCCATGACCGAGGCCATTGTGGCCCGGGCCCAGGGAAATTACGCCACCGTTGATGACATTGCCGCCGACGTGCGGGCCAAGCTGGGGGGCGGCGCCATCGGCGTGGTCTTCCCCATTCTCAGCCGCAACCGCTTTGCCGTCTGCCTGCGCGGCATCGCCAAGGGGGCGAAAAAGGTGGTGCTGGTGCTCAGCTACCCCGCAGACGAGGTGGGCAACCACCTGATCGATCCCGATCTTCTGGACGAGAAGGGGATCGATCCCTACCAGGACGTGCTCACTCTGGAGCGCTACCGGGCCCTGTTCGGCCATACCGTCCACCCCTTTACCGGCGTGGACTATGTGGACTACTACGCTCAGCTCATCCGGGACAGCGGCGCGCAGGTGGAGATCCTCTTTGCCAACGACCCCCGGGCGGTGCTGGCGCACACCAAGGACGTGCTGGCCTGCGACATCCACACCCGCCGCCGCACCAAGCGCCTGCTCAAGGCCGCCGGCGGAGAGCGGATCTTCTGTCTGGACGAGATTCTCAACGCCCCGGTCAACGGCAGCGGCTATAACGCCGACTACGGCCTGCTGGGCTCCAACAAGTCCACTGAGGATATGGTAAAGCTCTTCCCCCGGGACTGTCAGGCCCTGGTGGACACCATTCAGAAAACCATGCTGGACAAAACCGGAAAGCATGTGGAAGTCATGGTCTACGGCGACGGCGCCTTTAAGGATCCGGTGGGGAAGATCTGGGAGCTGGCTGACCCAGTGGTCTCCCCCGCCTACACCCCCGGTCTGGAGGGCACCCCCAACGAGCTCAAGCTGAAATATCTGGCGGATAACCAGTTTGCCAGCCTGTCCGGCGAGGCCCTGCGCAGCGCCATCAAATCGGAGATTAAGAAGAAGGACGGCAGTCTGGTGGGACAGATGGTGTCTGAGGGCACCACCCCCCGCCGCCTCACCGACCTCATCGGCTCTCTGTGCGATCTTACCTCCGGCTCTGGGGACAAGGGCACCCCCATCGTCTATATCCAGGGCTATTTTGACAACTATACCACAGAATAAAAAGACCGGCGGGATGAAACCAGATTATCCCGCCGGTTTTTCTGCTCTCTCCCGGCTCCCTTCTCCGATTTGTCAATGGGTTTGTTTTTATCTCCCCCTAATGTTGTACAAGCTCACAAATTTCGACAGATATACTTGCATTGCGCACCCGAAACAGATATAGTATAAGCATTCATTCTCTGACAAAGGGGAGCAAATGGGATGCTTGAGCGCGCCTGCCGCCACAATTCGCGATTTTGTGCCGTTCATGGCTCCAATGCGTCCAAATATAGCAAATAAAGCAGGTCCAGGGTGTCCGCAGGCCGGATGCCCTGATTTATTTTTTGAAACCTGAAATTTTATTTGCCGCGCCCTTGAACAGAAGGAGGTCTTCCCTGTGAAAAAAGTTGCCGTTATCATGGGCTCAGACAGCGATTGGCCGGTGGTCAAGGCCGCCTGTACCCAGCTGGCCGAGTTCGGCATCCCCTACGAGGCCCATATCCTCAGCGCCCACCGCACCCCCGCCGCCGCCGCGCAGTTCGCCCGCAGCGCCCGGGAGAAGGGCTTCGGCGTGCTCATCTGCGCTGCCGGCATGGCGGCCCATCTGGCGGGGGCCTTTGCCGGCAACTCCACCCTGCCGGTGATCGGCATCCCCATGAAGGGGGGCGCCATGGACGGGCTGGACGCCCTGCTGGCCACCGTCCAGATGCCCAGCGGCATCCCCGTGGCCACGGTGGCCATTAACGGCGCCAAAAATGCCGCCGTGCTGGCCGCTCAGATTCTGGCGGTCTCCGACGAAGCCCTGGCCGCCAAATTGGACGAGGCCCGGGTCAAAATGGCGCGGCAAATTGCGGAAAAAGAGGCCAAGCTCCAGGCGGAGCTGTAACATCTGACAAGTCTGTATTCACTGCAAAGGAGAGAGTTTGATATGGAAAAGCGCGAACAGCTGTACGAGGGCAAGGCCAAGAAGGTCTACGCCACTGACGACCCCAATCTGGTCATCGTCTCCTATAAGGACGACGCCACCGCCTTCAACGGCCTGAAAAAGGGCACCATCACCGGCAAGGGGGCCATCAACAACAAGATGACCAACCACCTGATGCGCAAGCTGGCCCAGTCCGGCGTGCCCACCCACTTTGTGGAGCAGCTCAGCGACCGGGACACGGTGGTGAAGAAGGTGTCCATCGTCCCCCTGGAGGTCATCGTCCGTAATATCTCCGCCGGCTCCTTCGCCAAGCACTACGGCGTGGAGGAGGGCATCGTCTTTGACGCCCCCACCATTGAGTTCTCCTATAAAAACGACGACCTGGGCGACCCTCTGCTCAACGAGTACCACGCCCTGGCTCTGAAGCTGGCCACCCGGGAGGAGATCGACCTCATCAAAAAGTACGCCTTTGCCGTCAACGACTTCCTCAAGTCCTTCATGAAGGGCATCGGCATCGACTTGGTGGACTTCAAGCTGGAGTTCGGCAAGACCAGCGACGGCGCCATTGTCCTGGCGGACGAGATCAGCCCAGACACCTGCCGCCTGTGGGACGAGAAGACCCATGAAAAGCTGGACAAGGACCGCTTCCGCCGGGATTTGGGCGGCGCGGAGGAGGCCTATGAGGAGGTCATGCGCCGCCTCATGGGCGACTAAATCGCTGTACTGACGGTATCTTAGAGGCTGTACCGATAGCCGCGGCACAAAACTCTGCGGCCAAAACGATGTGTCTTGGCGATTGGTACCGTTTCTTACTCTGGCGGGCCGGCTGCATTTTGCCGGTCCGTCCCCATACTTTCACGGGAGGAACGAATATTGGGCGGTTTTTTTGGCGCGGTCTCCAGGCGGGACTGTGTGCTGGATCTCTTTTTCGGCGTGGACTACCACTCCCACCTGGGCACCCGCCGGGGCGGCATGATTGTGTTCGACCAGGACAGGGGATTTCAGCGTCAGATTCACAACATTGAAAATACCCCGTTCCGCACCAAGTTTGAAAAGGACTTGGGCAATTTCTCCGGCCGCAGCGGCATCGGCTGCATCAGCGACACCGACCCCCAGCCCCTGCTGGTGCGCTCCCACCTGGGGCTGTTCGCCATCACTACCGTGGGCATCATCAACAACGCCCAGGAGCTGGTGGAGCAGTACTTCGACAACGGCACCGGCACCCAGTTCATGGCTATGAGCTCCGGCAAGGTCAACTCCACCGAGCTCACTGCCGCCCTCATCAACCAGAAGGACAACTTTGTGGACGGCATCCGCCACGCCCAGGAGGTCATTGACGGCTCCGCCACCATCCTCCTGCTCACCTCCGGCGGGGAGATCATCGCCGCCCGGGACAAGCTGGGCCGCCTGCCGGTGCTGGTGGGCCGGGATGAGGAGGGCTGCTGCGTCTCCTTTGAGTCCTTCGCCTACCACAAGCTGGGCTACGGCGACTACTACGAGCTGGGCCCCCGGGAGATCGTCAGGGTCACCCCCGACGGGCTGGAGTCCCTCTCTCCCCCCGGCGCCGAGATGAAGATCTGCGCCTTTCTGTGGAGCTACTACGGCTACCCCAACTCCAATTACGAGGGGGTCAACGTGGAGGTCATGCGCTACCGCAACGGCGAGATCATGGCCCAGGCCGACCGGGAGCGGGGGAGCGCTCAGGACGTGGACTTTGTGGCCGGGGTACCGGACTCCGGCCTGCCCCACGCCATCGGGTACTCCAACGCCAGCGGCAAGCCCTTCGCCCGGCCCTTTGTCAAGTACACCCCCACCTGGCCCCGCTCCTTCATGCCGGACAACCAGAAGGTGCGCAGCCAGGTGGCCAAGATGAAGCAGATCCCCGTGCCGGAGCTCATTGAGGACAAAAAGCTCCTGCTGGTGGACGACTCCATTGTCCGGGGCACCCAGATGCGGGAGACGGTGGACTTTCTCTACGAGTCCGGCGCCAAGGAGGTCCACATCCGCTCCGCCTGCCCCCCTATTATGTACGGCTGCAAGTTTCTGAACTTCTCCTCCAGCAAGTCTGAGATGGAACTCATCACCCGCCGCACCGTCCAGGAGCTGGAGGGGGACGAGGGGCAAAAGCATCTGGACGAGTACGCCGACGCCCGCACCCGGCGGGGCGGATGTATGCTGGATGCCATCTGCAAAAAGCTCCGCTTTACCTCCCTGGGCTTCCAGTCCCTGGACGGCCTGCTGGACGCCATCGGCATTGACAAGGATAAAATCTGTACCTACTGCTGGACGGGAAAAGAGTAATATTCTGGAGGTTTATGATGAACAACTCCCATTCCGAATCTTACGCCGCCGCCGGCGTGGATGTCACCGCCGGCTATGAGGCGGTCAAGCGCATCAAGCCCATGGTGGAGTCCACCTATATCCCCGGAGTGATGGGCACGCTGGGTGGCTTCGGCGGCATGTTCGCCCCCGATTTTACCGGGATGAAGAAGCCGGTGCTGGTCTCCGGCACCGACGGCGTGGGCACCAAGCTCAAGCTGGCCTTCCTCATGGACAAGCACGACACGGTGGGCATTGACTGCGTGGCCATGTGCGTCAACGACATCATCTGCGGCGGCGCCGCCCCCCTGTTCTTCCTGGACTACATCGCCTGCGGCAAGAACGACCCAAACCGCATCGCTGCCATTGTCTCCGGCATCACCGAGGGCTGCCGTCAGGCGGGCTGCGCCCTGGTGGGGGGGGAGACCGCGGAAATGCCTGGCTTCTACCCCCCGGAGGAGTACGATCTGGCCGGCTTCTCCGTGGGGCTGGCGGACGAGGAGAAGATCATCGACGGCAAAGACCTCCGGGCGGGGGACGCACTCATCGGCCTGGCCTCCTCCGGCGTCCACTCCAACGGCTTTTCTCTGGTACGCAAGGTCTTTGACGTGAACGCCAAGAACCTCAGCGTGTACCACGACGAGCTGGGCCGCACCCTGGGAGAGGCCCTGCTGGAGCCCACCCGCATCTATGTCCAGGCGGTCAAGGCCCTCCTGCTCAACGGCGTAAAGCTCTGCGCGGTAAGCCATATCACCGGCGGCGGCTTCTATGAGAATGTGCCCCGGATGATGACCAACGGCCTCACCGCCGCCATCCAGACCGCCTCCTTCCCCCACCTCCCTATTTTTGACCTAATCCAGCGCACGGGGAATATCCCCACCCGGGATATGTACAATACCTTTAATATGGGCATCGGCATGATTTTGGCCATCCCCGGCAATCAGACCGGCCTGGCCCTGGACGTGCTCACTGCCGTGGGCGAACAGGCCTACCAGATCGGCGAGGTAATCCCCGGCGGCGGCGGCGTAGTCCTGGATCTGTAACCCATGGAGCGCGCCATGACAAAAAAGATTGCGGTTCTCGTGTCCGGCGGCGGCACCAACCTCCAGGCCCTCATCGACGCCCAGGATCGGGGGGAGCTGGGGGGCGGCGTCCTCACCGCCGTCGTGTCCTCCGCCCCCGGCGTTTTCGCGCTGGAGCGGGCTCAAAAGGCGGGCATCCCCACCTATGTCATCTCCCGAAAGGACTTCCCTGACAGCGCCGCCATGACCCGGGCCATCACCGCCCAGCTCCAGGCGCTGGAGATCGATCTGGTGGTGCTGGCCGGATTCCTTCACATCCTCACTTCAGAGATTGTCCGCGCCTTCCCTAACGCCATTCTCAACGTCCACCCTGCCCTGATCCCCTCTTTCTGCGGCAAAGGGGCCTATGGCCTCCATGTCCATGAGCAGGCCCTGGCCTACGGCGTAACAGTCACCGGCGCCACCGTCCACCTGGTCAACGAGCAGGCCGACGGCGGACCCATCGTCCTGCAAAAGGCGGTGGACATCCTGCCAGACGACACACCCGAGACCTTACAGCGCCGGGTCATGGAGCAGGCCGAGTGGATACTGCTCCCCCGGGCGGTGTCTCTTTTCTGCCAGGATCAGCTGGCCGTGGAGGGCCGCGCGGTGCGAATTTTAGGAGACGCTATGCTATGATTGGGGAGTGGGAGCGCTGCCGGATCTGGCTGAGCCGCTTTTTAGAAGAATACTGACCGGATGGAACGGAAAGGAAGATCGTTTTGAACACACTGGATCTCTTCCAGCTTTTGGAGCAAAACCCCTACCCTGGCCGGGGCATTGTCCTGGGCCGCTCGGCGGACAACAAAAAGGCGGTGATGGCCTACTTCATCATGGGCCGCAGCGAGAACAGCCGCAACCGGGTCTTTGAGGAGACGCAGGACGGTATCCGTACAAAGGCCTTCGACGAGAGCAAAATGACCGACCCCTCCCTGATTATTTACCACCCGGTCCGGCACCTGCCCAACGGCCTCACCGTAGTCACCAACGGGGACCAGACCGACACCATCCGGGACGCTATCGCCCAGGGCCACTGCTACCGCCACGCCCTGAATGCCCGGTCTTTTGAGCCGGACGGCCCTAACTTCACCCCCCGCATCTCCGGCGTAGTCAAGCCCAACGGCGCCTATAACCTGTCCATTCTCAAGAGCTTGGACGGGGATCCCGCCTGCTGCTGCCGGTACTTTTTTGAGTATGACGCCCCTACCGCCGGGACGGGCCACTTCATCCACACCTACCAGGGAGACGGAACTCCCCTGCCCTCCTTTGAGGGGGAGCCCCGCCGGATCTCCCTGGATGCCCCTGACGCCAAAGCTTTGGCCGGCCGGCTGTGGGCCAGTCTGAACGGGGATAACAAGGTTTCTCTCTTCGTGCGCTTCCTCTCCCTGGACAGCGGCGAAGCCGATACGGTCATTCTCAATAAGCACGCCTGACTGCCGCCAATGCGGAACAGGTTTTGACGATTAAGGAGGCGCGTACTATGGACCTGTCAACCCTGGTTGACTTTACCCCTCTGGACACCGGGCTGGGCCAGCCGGTCCGGGAACTGGAGCAGTCCTATCGGGACGCGGCGTCCCGCCCCCGCACCCCCTGCGGCCGGGACGCCTTTCTGGCCCTGCTGGCGGGTGTGCCCGCCCTGCGCAAGACCCCCGGTATTCCCCCGCCGGCCCAGTCCGGCCCCAGTCACTTCAGCGCCCTCCCCCTGTGCGCCACGCCGGAGGACGCGGACCTCTGCCAGGCCCATCTGAAGGAGATCTTCGGCATCACCGGCCGGGAGAGTATGCTGGAGTTTTGTAACCAGCAGCTGCGCTGCCACTCCAACTATCTGGATTTTGAGGGCTTCTGGGAAGGTCGTCCCCCCTTTGACCCCACGCCCCTCATCAAGGACGGCCCCAGCTTCTTCACCATCGCCCGGGACTTTTCCGCCCAGTTTTATCCCATTGCAGGTCATCGGGGCTATCTGGCCTGGGACATCAGCGAGTGTGTGGGCCACCTCCGGGCGGCCTACGCCTGCGGCCTCATCACCCGGGAGGATCTGGACGAGCTGGCAGAGCACTGGATTGTCCAGGCCCAGGCTTTCCACAGCTGGCCGGAGTTCGCCGTCAGTCTGGTATGCGGCGCGCTGTACTGGGATTTCCGGGGCGGCGCCAAGCTCCCCGCCCTGGAAAAGAGCTTGGACCTGTGGCTGCGTCTGGTCCGAATGCTTTTGGACGACGGCGCCGCCTGGGGCGGCGGCTTCTGGTATACTCCGCCCCGGAAAAAGGAGTATCTCCTCTGGCCGCCGGAGTTCCGGCTCTATTTGCCGGACTGGGGGGAACCCAACGGCTGCCTCGCCACCGACCACATCACGGTGCTGGGCAAAAAGGTGGGCTGGTGCTACCGGGAGGAGCCAGACGGCCAGTTCCCTGACAGCGGCTGGCGCTTTTTCTCCGGGGAGGAGAGCGACAGCTATATCAGCGACTTGGCCCACACGGACGTCTATGACCTGAACACCATCTGCAACTACGACCCGGATGTGATTCCTCTTCTTCGCGCCCCTTATGGCACCGCCTACGTCCGCGGCGCAGACGGGAAGTTTCGCGCCGAGCCCTATCACCCGCCCAAGGACTGAAAGGAGCGCAGAACATGACAGAACTGGAGCTGAAATACGGCTGCAATCCCAACCAGAAGCCGGCCCGCATTTTTATGGAGGAGGGCGAGCTGCCCCTCACCGTGCTCAACGGCAGGCCGGGCTACATCAACTTTATGGACGCCCTCAACTCCTGGCAGCTGGTGAGAGCCTTGAAACAGGCGGTGGGCCTGCCTGCCGCGGCCTCTTTCAAGCATGTCTCTCCCGCCGGGGCCGCTCTGGGCCTCCCCCTCACCGATGTGGAGCGGCAGATTTACTTCCCCCCCGAAGGAGAGCTCTCCCCCATCGCCTGCGCCTATGTTCGGGCCAGAGGCGCGGATCGGCTGTGCTCTTTCGGCGACTGGGCCGCCCTCAGCGACGTGTGCGACGCCAGCGCCGCCCGCTGCCTGGCCGCTGAGGTATCCGACGGCGTCATCGCCCCAGGCTACACGCAGGAGGCTCTGGACATTTTGAAGGCCAAGCGCAAGGGCGGATACAACATCATTCAGATTGACCCCAGCTACACCCCCGCCCCGGTGGAACGGCGGAACATCTTCGGCATCACCTTTGAGCAGGGATACAACAGCCTGGACATCAACGAAGCCCTGCTGGACAACATCGTGACTCAGAACAAGGAGCTGCCCCAGCAGGCAAAGAATGACATGCTTCTCGCCCTCATCACCCTGAAATATACCCAGTCCAACTCTGTCTGTTATGTCAAGGACGGCCAGGCCATCGGCGTGGGGGCCGGGCAGCAAAGCCGCATTCACTGCACCCGTCTGGCGGGAAACAAGGCGGATATCTGGTGGCTGCGCCAGCACCCCAAGGTTCTGGAGCTGCCCTTTGTCCCCG
This sequence comes from Pseudoflavonifractor sp. 524-17, assembly GCF_009935845.1. Taxonomy (GTDB): domain Bacteria; phylum Bacillota; class Clostridia; order Oscillospirales; family Oscillospiraceae; genus Pseudoflavonifractor_A. The sequence goes on from NZ_QWEK01000033.1 coordinate 23,892, forward strand.
GCATCCGCCGGCCTGATCGAGACAACGCTATCGACCTGTATATTTCCGACGACGCCCCCGCGCTCCTCCAAGACGGCGCCTGGGAGGGGATCTTCACCCAATGCCCGCAGCTGCTCACCCAGCTGGAAAAGCAGACCTGGATTGCCCGCCACCTGGACGGCGTCACTCTGGGCTCCGACGCTTTCTTCCCCTTTGGCGACAATATAGAGCGGGCCCATCAGTCGGGCGTGAAGTACATCGTCCAGCCCGGCGGATCCATCCGGGACGACCAGGTTATCTCCACGTGCGACAAGTATCAGATGGTCATGGCCTTCACCGGGGTCCGTCTGTTCCACCACTGATCGGATGGAGGGACGCACCGCGGAAGGCCTCAGCGCCACCCAGTTGAAGTACATTGCCGCCCTCTTTATGGTCATCGACCACTGGAACCACATCTTTCTGCCCCTGTCCGGCCTGGCGGCGGCCAGCCCCACCTGGTCCAATCTCTTCTATTATGTCGGGCGGGCAGCCTTCCCCATCTTTGCCTTTTTCGTGGCCGAGGGCTGCCGGAAGACCCGCGATTTCCCCCACTATCTGCTGCGGCTGGGCCTTTTTGCCCTTATCACCCAGCTTCCCTTTCTGGGCCCCTTCCGGGGACAGGGGGGCAGTATTATTCCCACCTTTTTCTTGGCCAGTCTGGCCGTCTATCTGGCCCAGCGGATGGCGTCTTTGGGCCCTGGACGGTGGCTGGCCGTCCTTCCCTGCGCGTGGCTGGCCCACTGGATGCAAAGCGACTACAGCTGGATGGGTGTGCTTACCGTAGCCGCCGTCTATCTGGCGGGAGAAACGCACCGGAACCAGCTGCTTATGCTGGGTCTGTGTACCTCCTTCCTCTACCTGGTTCAGCTTCCGGCCCAGGCGCTGGTTACCTACTGGCTCCCAGCGGGAGAGGCTCTTCTCCCTGCCCTGGCCCAGGCGCTGCCCTCCTTCCTCCGGACCTGGCTCCCCTACTATCTCCTCAGCGCCGCCGGCGCACTGGCCGCCCTTCCCCTGCTGGCCTGGTACAGCGGAGCCCGGGGCAATGGAAGCAAGTGGTTCTTTTACTGGTTTTACCCCGCCCATATGGTCGTTATCTGGGGGCTCCACTTCCTTTTCTCCACATACCTGACATAAACCCTATCTTCTCCCCAGGAGGTTGAACACGATGAATGTATTAGTCGTAGGCGGCGGCGGACGGGAACACGCCATTGTGTGGGCTCTGTCCAAAAGCCCCCTGGTCAAGCAGCTCTACTGTGCCCCCGGCAACGCCGGCATCGCCGGGCTGGCCCAGTGTGTCTCCATTAAGGCCACCGACGTGGACGCCATGGTAAACTGGGCCAAGTCCAACGCCATGGACTTCGTAGTGGTCGCCCCTGACGACCCCCTGGCCCTTGGCATGGTGGACGCCCTGGAGGCCGCTGGCATCCCCGCCTTCGGCCCCAAGGCGAACGCCGCCGTCATTGAGGCCAGCAAATCTTTCTCCAAGGATTTGATGGAGAAATACCACATCCCCACCGCCCGCTATCAGGCCTTTACCAGCCTGGACGCCGCCCTAGCCTATATCGAGGCCCAGGGCGCCCCCATTGTGGTCAAGGCAGACGGATTGGCCCTGGGCAAAGGGGTCATTGTGGCCCAAACCGTGGAGGAGGCCAAGCAGGCCGCCCGCTCCATGCTCTCTGGCCAGGCCTTTGGCGCCGCCGGAACAAAGGTGGTCATTGAGGAGTATATGACTGGCCCCGAGGTGACGGTACTGGCCTTCTGTGACGGAAAGACCTTGGCGCCCATGCCCTCTTCTCAGGACCACAAGCGGGCCTATGACGGCAACCAGGGCCCCAATACCGGGGGCATGGGGGCCATCTCTCCTGTCCCCTGCTTTACGGAGGAGCTGGCCCGCCAGTGCATGGACACCATCTTCCGCCCCACGGTGGACGCCATGGCCGCGGAGGGACACCCCTTCCACGGCGTGCTCTACTTCGGCCTGATGCTCACCCCTGACGGCCCTAAGGTGGTGGAGTACAACTCCCGATTCGGCGATCCGGAGTGCCAGGCGGTTCTCTCCCTGCTGGACAGCGATTTGATGGAGATTTTCCAGGCCTGTCGGGCGGGCACTCTGGATCAGGTGGACATCCGCTGGAAAGCGGCCTCGGCCTGCTGCCTGGTGCTGGCCTCCGGCGGCTATCCCGGCCCCTATCAGAAGGGCTGCCCCATCACCGGCCTGGAGGATGCCGGCAGAGCCGCGTTAGTCTTCCACGCCGGCACCGCCCTGAGCAGCGACGGCGCCGTTGTCACCAGCGGCGGACGGGTGCTGGGGGTTACCGCCTTGGGGGATACTCTGGACGCCGCCATCGCCGCAGCCTACGCCGGAGCAAAGCACATCCGCTTTGACAACATGCAGATGCGCTCTGACATCGGCCGGGCCTTTTAAACGCTGTACCAATGGCCCAGACGTATTGCTTTGCGGGACAAAATTGCCGACGGCAAAACAATTGCACGAATCCTGGGCGGCAGTTTCTGAATTCCCACAGCTCTATACAGATATAAACCCCCGGCGGGAGCACGGCAGCGTTTACGCGATGCCGTATCCCCGCCGGGGGTCATTTCAGTTTAGCCGGAGGCGGGAGAAGACGAACTGTCCCGACTCTGACAAGTCTTTTTCCGTCCACTGGGCGTCGGGGGCGGTCCCCGGCCTCAGTGCGGCGGAGGTCTCGTTTTTATCGCACAGGGACCAGTTCACCCAGCTGATCCCCCGCTGGTCCAAAAAGTCCAGCCACTCCCTGGAGGCGTCCAGGAACACGCCGCTGCTGCCATCCGCGGCACTGGCGCCCCACTCTGAGATGAAGACCGGCAGTCCCGCAGCCAAAGCCCCGTCAATCCGCTCCCGCAGCCAGGCCCCGTGGGTTCCGGCGTAAAAGTGGCAGGTGTACATTAGATTCTCCCCGGCCACCGGATCCGCCGCCGCTTCGTGGATGTCCTGGCTCCACGTCCCGCTGCCGATGAGAATCACCGATTTCGGTGCATTCTTCCGGATAACCCCTACGATCTCCTCCGCATAGGGCTTGATATCCCGTTCCCATGTTACGCCGCCGTTGGGCTCGTTGCAGATCTCAAAGAGCACCGCCGGCTCTTCCCCATAGCGGGCCGAAACCCGGTCGAAAAATTCCTTTGCCTCCCCCAGATGGCTCATGGGGTTTCCGTCAGACAGAATGTGCCAGTCAATGATGACGTACATATCGTTGGCAATGGCGGCGTCCACCGCCTGAAGGGTCTGGTCCAGCACCTTCTCCCCCTGGCTGAGATAGCCTCCCTCCCCGGTGTACATGGCCACCCGGAAGACATTGGCCCCATAGCCCGCGGTGTTGGCAATGGCCTGCCGGGAGGTAAACTGGGGATACCAGTGGACGCCGTGGCTGCTCATCCCCCGCAGGACCACTGGCTCTCCCTTTTCATTGCACAGGGCGGTCCCCTTTACCTGAAGCCAGCCATTCTCCGACACGCCCCTCTGAATGGGCTCCGCCGGCACTGGGGCGGGCGCGGGGGTTGCCGCCGGCCCCGGATCTGAGGGCAAGCCGGTACGCTTCGCCGCTGCCCGTTGGATGATGGCGCAGGCCTCTGCCCGGGTCAGGCCGTCCCGCCCGTGGAAGCAGCCGGCGCTGTCCCCCATTACTACTCCGGCGGCATAGGCGGCGAACACTCCCTCATAATACCGCCCATCCAGCGCCTGTAAATCTTTGATCTTAGGCGCCTGCTGGCCGTACTCTCCCCGGACCTCCGGCAGCAGGGCTTTCATAAGGATCTTCACCGCCAGCTGGCGGGAGATGGGCTGTTCGTACTTCTCCCCTGTGGGGGGAAGCTCATCCCAGTCGTACCACCCGGCCTCCAGCGCGGCCTGGAGGGGCCCTGCCGCCCAGTGGCCTGTCCCACTCTGCCGGTAGGGCAGCCCCCCGCACCGGACCACAATACTCACAAATTCCGCCGCTGATATCTTCTGCTCCGGCCGGAAGGTCCCATCGGGGTATCCGCTGAGCCACCCCGCATCCGCCATTTCCTCCACCGCCCCGGCATACCAGCTGTCCAGACGGACATCGGAAAATCCCTTCCCTGCCGCATCCACCGGCAACCCCACTGCAATGGCGCATAGTACGCCCAAAACCAGAGAAAAAACACTCCGCCGCATCGCCGCTCCTCCTCCAAACCCTCTCCATTCCCGATTAGTCGGGCAAGGACATCAAATACCTGACCGCTCCAGCGCAGGTTTCGCCGCCATGCCGAAACGGCAGCGCCTTTGCCCTCCATGTCCCCCCGTCCTCCCCGCGAAGCCCAAGCGGGTTCGCGGGGAAAGCGAAGAAATTCCCATCACAGCGCAGTTTTCGCCGTTAGGCGGAAACGGAGCAGTGATGGGAATTTCTGAGCTGGTACGGCTGAAGGGATTCGAACCCCCGACCTACTGGTTCGTAGCCAGTCACTCTATCCAGCTGAGCTACAGCCGCATATACATAACAAGAACAATGTTAAGTATACACCAGCCGGAAAAAGAAGTCAAGAAAAATTTAGGGCAGGCGTTGCTATAAACAGGGGGAAGGATAGATTACAAATAGCTACAAAACAGCCATCCCCATTGTGCAGGCGGCCTTTTTATTGTAGAATGGTGTTAACATAACTAAGGAGGCCCTTTTCATGCACAATAGATGGCTGACCCGCCGCATGGCGGCGGGAATCTGTATCTGCACTGCGCTGACCTTTCCCGCCCAGGCCCTGACCGTACAGCAGGCAGGGATTCTTCTGGAGCGGTATTATATTGACCCGATTCCCCCCGCCGTTCTGGATCAGATCAGCGTGGAGGACATGCTGGAAGCCCTGGGGGACCCCTATACCCAGTACTTTACCGCAGAGGAATACCGGGAATTTCTGGGATCCATGTCGGACTCGGATATCGTGGGCATCGGCGTTATCTCCAATGTGGAGGAGGACGGGCTGCTTTTGACCATGGTGCTGGAGGGCTCTCCGGCCCAGGCGGCGGGGCTTCAGCCGGGGGATCTGCTGGTGGCGGTAGACGGCGTGTCCCTGGCGGAGGGCCGCGGGGCCCAGGGCTCGGAGCGGCTCAAGGGAGAGGCAGGCACCCAGGTGCGCATTACTTACCGGCGGGCGGGAACGGAGTACACCGTGACCATCACCCGGGCGGCGGTGACGGTGCCGGCTACCCTGTGCCAGATGCTCCCAGGCGGGGTGGGATACCTGGACTGCGACACCTTCGGCCCGGAGACGGCGGGGCATTTCCAGAACAGCATTACCAAGGGGAGCGAGGTAAGACACTGGGTGGTGGATCTGCGCAATAACGGCGGCGGAGAGACCAAAGCGGCAGTGTCCGCCATCGGAGCCTTTACCGGTATATCCGTTGTGGGCAGCCTGCGGGGGCGCAGCGGCTGGCCGGACCCCTTTGTGCATCGGGAAGAGGCGCTGACCAGTGCGCCGCTGATTGTGCTGACCAATGGATATACCGCCAGTTCCTCTGAAATTATGGCCGCCAGCGTCCGGGATATGGACCGTGGCCTGGTGGTAGGGGGACGGACCTACGGCAAGGGAGTTGCCCAGGCGCTGCTGGACGGCAGCAGTTATCCGGAGTACTTCGACCAGGGGGAGGGGATGAAGATCACAACCGCCCGGTACTATTCCCCGGACCGGACCACCACGGATGTGGTAGGAGTGATCCCCCATCTGCTGGTGCCCTCCGGACAGGCGAAGCAGGCGGCCCTGCTGCTGTCCGGGGACCAGCCAGTGGGAGCGTGTACAGGCTATCTCCGGCTGAGGCTGGCGGACCAGTACTGGTACCTTAATCTCAATCAGGCTGTCCAGGAGGACAGCCGGGGGGCGCTGGAGGCCATTCTCTCCGCCATCCCCGACCAGGCCGGACTGTGGCTGGGGGAGGGACAGAGCTGGCGGGAGATTACTCCCCAGGCTGCGGCGGAGCAGGCGGGGGTGGCCTATGAGGACCGCTCCTTTACGGACACGGCAGACAGTCCCTACTGCGGCGAGATCGACCTGCTGGCCACCTATTATCTGCTCTCCGGCACGGGAGCGCGCGAGTTCCTCCCCCGGGAGGAGCTGACCAGGGCGCAGCTGTGCTCCATGCTGGCCCAGGCTATGAACTGTATGGTGCCCAGCGGAGAGAGCGCCTTTTCCGATGTGCCCATGGACGCGTGGTACGGCCCGGCGGTGAACGCTTTGGCCCAAATGGGCCTGGTGTCCGGCGTGGGGAACGGCCTCTTCCGGCCCGATGATTTGGTGACCCACGAGCAGTATTTTGCCATCATGGGCAGCGCCGCCCGATTCCTGAACTACAATTTTGACCAGTCCTATGAGGGCGCCACGCTGGCGTCGGAGAGCCTGGCAGGCTACGCCTCCTGGGCCAAAGAGGGGGTATGGCGGCTGTCTGACAGCCAGGGGGAGAACCTCCTGTGGGCGGAGCCGGAGGAAATCGATCCCCAGCAGATCACCACCCGGGAAGAGGCTGCGGCCCTGCTGTGCAATCTCTTTACGTATACAAATTTGATTCCCCGCTGAGTTTGAACAAATGAAAACTTTGCTTTTGATAGACAATTGTGATATAATAGCGAAAAGGCAGCGGTGATATCAAATGTCTGGGCGCTGAGCGATCAGGCCAGACGGCTGAAAACCGGCAGGGCGGAAAGGCTGGGGAGGAAACTGCAAAAGGGAACCGTCAGGTTCCCTTTTGTGCCGGATAGACCAATGGTCAGGCCAGGGTCAGGGAAAACGATCCCCGGTGCGCTGTATAAAATTTGGAAAAGCGAGCGTGATCCGGATGAAAAAGCAGAACGTATCCGAGGCGGTGATCCGCCGCCTGCCCCGGTATTTTCGCCACCTGACGGAGCTGAATCAGGCGGGTGTGGTACGCATCTCCTCCAGCGCCTTGGGAAAGTCCATGGGACTGACAGCCTCCCAGATCCGGCAGGACCTGTCCTGCTTTGGAGAGTTCGGGCAGCAGGGCTACGGGTATAACATCAACAAGCTGCTCCATGAGATTGGGAATATTCTGGGAATGCAGGCGGGACATACCGCGGTGCTTCTGGGCGCGGGAACTTTAGGGCGGGCGCTCATTGAAAATTTCGACTTTGAATGGAGCGGATTCCACCTTATGGCCGCCTTTGATGTGCGCCCCGAGATGTTAAACCAGACTGTGGCGGGGGTGCCTGTTCTGCACATCGACCAATTAGAGGGCTATCTGAAAGAGCATCCAGCCAGCGTTGGGATTCTGACTGTCCCCAAGTCGGTGGCCGGCGCCATGGCGGACCGTCTGGCGGAGGCCGGGGTAAAGGGCATCTGGAATTTTACGAATATTGAGCTGAATCCAAAAAACGAGGATGTTTTTGTGGAGAATGTCCACTTTTCGGACAGCTTGCAGACATTAAGCTATATGATTTCGGAGGACGTATGAAAAAATTTGGTGTGTTGCTGCTGGTGCTGCTGGCGGTGATTGGCTGCGGTGTGGTCTACGCTGTGGGTGGATCGGCCGCGGACCCGCTGATTACACTGGACTACTATCAAACGGTTTATCAGCCGGGGGTGCTCTCCCAGGCGGAGGATCGGATCCGCGTCAGGACGCAGGAAATTTACGACGGCGTGCTGGAGGGGCTTAACGCCATGCACCAGGCGAATCTGAACGCCCAGGGCGGGACGGAGCTTGGCGGATCGGCCCCGGCGGGGCTGGCGGACCAGCGCTATAAGCAGGGGGACGCACTGTCAATGGATACCGGTTCCACCTTTGTACTGCTGGCGGGGCGGGCAACAGTGCGCTTTCCCAGCGGCACAGTGGTGGATCTGACCGCGGGGAGCACGGCGCCCTCAGGCACGGCGCTGACCCGGTTCCACCGCTATCTGGCGGCAGAGCAGACCACGGCGTCGGTGGTGATTACCTCTGAAACAGCTGTGTTGTCCACCGAGGGTCCCAGCACTCTCGCCGCCAGCCAGACCACCGACTACAACCAGCTGGCCTACGCCCTGAAGCGGATGGGCCTCTTTGCGGGGACAGACACCGGCTACGGGGAGGGCTATGACCTAGAGAATATCCCCACCCGCATTGAAGGGCTTATCATGTTCCTGCGCCTGATTGGGGAGGAGTCCGCCGCCCGGAGCTATACCGGCGCCATGCCCTTTGCGGACGTGCCGGACTGGTGCCGCTGCTATGTTGCCTACGCCTACAGCAAGGGATATACCGCCGGAGTGGGGCAGGATATGCAGGGCAGGGAGTCCTTTGCCCCCCTGCGTCCCATCGGCGCGGGGGAGTACCTCACCTTTGTCATGCGGGCCCTGGGCTACCGGGACAGCGGGGAGAACCCGGACTTTACCTGGCAGAACGTTCTGGCGCGGGCCCGGGAGCTGAATCTTATCACGGCGGGAGAGTACAGCCTCTTTGCCGACGCTACTTTCCTGCGGGCCCATGTGGCGTACTGCTCCTACTTTGCACTGGATCTCCAACAGAAGCAGGGGGGGAGTCTGCTGTCGGCCCTGAGTGCCTCTGGCGCCCTGGACGGAGCGGAGGCCGCCGCTATCCGGTCTCAGGTCACCGTCCAGCGAGTGGCTTAACCATGAAAATTTGAGTATCTCAACGCCCAGGCACCAACCGCCGCCGCCGGCATAGTATGGACTGTGGCCGGACAGAGGGGGAAGACCTGTCTGGAACGGCCGAGAAATCGTCTTAGGAGGTACTCATTATGGGTTGCAATGGAAATTGGGGCGGCGGTCTGTGGCTGATCATCATCATTATTGTGCTCTTTGGCTGCGGCGGCTTTGGCGGCTGCAACAACAATAACTGTGGCTGCAACAACAGCTGCGGCGGCTGCTGACTTACCATAGCCGGAAACCGGCAAAACACGGCGGAGCCAAGCTCCGCCGTGTTTTTATAGCGGGGCGGGCTATTCTGGGCGGGACACTCATTTACAGAAAGTTCACACACTGTTCCCAATCTGTCCATTTTTGAAGAAGAGAAATCTGTTATCCTTATAGCTGTCAGGAAACAGAAGATCAATACTCCTCCTCTCTCTTCCCTCTCTTTATTAATTTGTGTTGTCCCCCGGCAGAGAACTGCCGGGGGACAGGCCTTTTCAGACGCATATTTTATTTGGGGAATGCTGCCTTCGGTTGACAAGGGGCAACACGCCTGCCGGGCCTGTCACCCTCCTGATTCACCCTTGCAATCTGGCGGCAGGTGTGGTATACTGTTCTATACTGTGAGAACAGGTAAACTTTGTCAGAAGGAGTGGGTGAACCCACGTGGACGAACCTCCTTTGCAATTTGTTTTTGGAACAAAAGGACAGCCTTATCCCGTTTTGGGGCGATAGGGCTGTCCTTTGCTGCGTAACCCGATTCTCCCAGGAACTTCCAGACGGCAGTCCCGCCAATACCGATCATTATGAAAAATGGAGTTGATTGTTTCCCTTATGGACAGTGCCAGTATGATGATTGCCGCCCTTCTCTTCCTTGTGGCCATGTCGGCTTATTTCTCCGCCACAGAGACCGCATTTACATCCCTCAACCGCATCCGTCTGAAAAACCGGGCGGAAAACGGCGACCGCAGGGCCGCCAGAACCCTCGCCCTGGCGGAAGACTATGACAAGCTACTCTCCACCATCCTCATTGGAAACAACATCGTCAACAACGTGGCCACGACTATCAGCGCGGTTTTGTTTATCAAGCTTATCGGTGAGGCCCGGGGACCGGCGGTGTCCGCCACGGTGCTCACCGTGGTCATCCTTATCTTTGGTGAGGTCTCCCCCAAGAGCCTAGCCAAGGAGTCCCCCGAGACCTTCGCCATGCTGGCCACCCCCCTGCTGCGCCTCTTTCTGGCGGTGCTCACCCCGGCTAACTTCCTCTTTACCCAGTGGAAGAAGCTGCTCTCTCTGATCTTCCACAGTAAGGATAACGCCGGCATTACGGAGGAGGAGCTGGTCACCATGGTGGACCAGGCGGAGACCGAGGGCGGGCTGGACGAGAACAAGAGCCAGCTCATCCGGGCGGCCATTGAGTTCGACGACCTGGAGGTTCAGGAGATCCTCACCCCCCGGGTGGACATCGTCGCGGTGGAGGACACCGCCTCTTTGGACGAGATTGCCGCCGCCTTCGCTGAGAGCGGCTACTCCCGCCTTCCCGTCTACCATGAGGACATCGACGATATTACCGGCGTCATCCACGAAAAGGATTTCCACGCCGCCCGCTATCACGGACAGAACGATGTGTCCGCCTTTACCAGCACCGTACTCTACACCACCGGCAACACCAAGATTTCCAACCTCCTGCGCATTCTCCAAAAGGCCAAGGCCCACATGGTCATCGTCGTGGACGAGTACGGCGGCACCGAAGGCCTAGTCACATTGGAGGACATCGTGGAAGAGCTGGTGGGCGAGATCTGGGACGAACATGACGAGGTCATTGAGGAATTCAAAAAACAGCCCGACGGCAGCTATCTTATCTCCTGCAATGCCGACCTGCCGGATCTCTTCGACCTGTTCTCCATCCGGGGGGAGTGCAGCGCCAACACCGTGTCCGGCTGGGTGATGGAACAGGTGGGCCGGGTTCCCGAGGAGGGCGACCGCTTCCAGGCGGAGGGTCTGGATGTCACCGTCACCAAGGTGGATCACCGCCGGGTAATGGAGATCCGGGTGGTGGTCCTGGCGCCGGAGGAGGAGCAAAAATAAAGGACGCCGGAAAGCCTCTTTTCCGGCGTCCAAAGGGCGGTTTTGTTTATAACGTACGCAGGAAGGCCAGCAGGCTTTCCCGCTGCTGGGGTGTCATGCGCCGGATGAGGCGCAGCAGCTCCTCCTCTGCTTCTCCCCCGCCCTCGTCGAAAAAATCCCGGAGGGAGATGTCCAGCGCGTCGCACAGCAGGGCCAGGGTGTCTACGGTAGGCCGCTTGCGCCGGTGCTCAATCTCCCGCAGAAAGCTCTGCGAGACCCCCGCCAGATTCGCCAGCCGGTTGGTTGTATAGCCCTTCTCCTCCCGCAGGGCCACCAGACGCCCGCCCACATCCATCTACTTTCCCTCCCCGCTATTTTTATCACTATAGCAGAATTATGGGCAAATAATTACATCTATAGAGCTTTATTCTATTGCTATAGAAATAAAACTGTAGTATAATCAGGCTGTGCCGCTTCGATCGCTATCACTATGGAGAAAATGCGGTTCACCTCCAGGAAGAGAATCCCTATGCAGAAAGGAAGTCGCTATGAAACACACAACCCGTTTCGCTGCCCTGGCCCTGACTGTGGCCGTCACTACAGCCCTGGCCTGTCCCGCCGCCGCCCAGGAGCGCCCCTCCGACCGGCAGCAGTCCGCCCAGGCCGCCATTGAGGCCGCCGCCCAATACGGCGGGGCCGTCAGCATCCAGTACGCGCTGTGGGAGGAGGGGGAGATCACCCTCACCGGCCACGCCGGCACCTTCTCCCGGACGGAAAACCGCGCCCTCACCGACAGCGACCTGTACGGCGTGGGCTCGGTGAGCAAGATCTATACCACCGCCGCCGTGATGCAGCTGGTGGAACAGGGCAAGGTTGATCTGGACCGGCCCGTCACCGCCTATCTCCCCGACTTCACCATGGCGGACCCCCGCTATCAGAATATCACAGTGCGGATGCTTTTAAACCACTCCTCCGGCCTGATGGGGGACTCTACCCGGTCCGCCTTCCTCTTTGACGACTACGACGGCGCAGCCACAGACGAGCTCCTGGCCCGGCTGTCCACCCAGCGGCTGAAGGCGGACCCCGGCGCCTACAGCGTGTACTGCAACGACGGCTTTACCCTGGCGGAGCTGGTGGTGGAGCGGGTGTCCGGCCTGGACTTCTCCGACTACCTAGCCCAGAATATTACCGGCCCCCTGGGTCTGGCGGATACCTACACCCCCGCCGGCGATTTTGACCGGGACCGTCTGGCCCGCATCTACCAGGGAGACGACACTCGGGCTCTGCCTACGGATACTTTGAATATCGTCGGTACCGGCGGCATCTACGCCACTGCCTCCGATCTGGCCCGCTTCGGCGGCGCCCTGTGCGGGGAAGACCTGCTCACCCAGTCCTCTCTGGACGCCATGGCCAACGACGAGGCTGTCCGAGGCCTGTGGGCTCCGGACAGCGAGGACGATATGCTGGGCTACGGCCTGGGCTGGGACAATGTCCACCAGTACCCCTTCCACCACAGCGGCATCCAGGCTCTGGTCAAGGGGGGCGATACCCTCTACTATCACACCGGCCTGGTGGTGCTGCCCCAGTACGATCTGGCGGTGGCAGTGGTGTCCTCCGGCGGAGTGAGCACCTATAACGAGCTGGCCGGCATCCAGATCCTGCTGGACGCCCTGGCGGCCCGGGGCGTCTCTGTCCAGGCTCCCGCCTCCCTGCCGGAGGCCCAGCCCGCCGCCATGCCAGCAGAGCTGTCCTCCATTGCCGGCACCTATGCCGCCCCGGGCAACGTCCTCACTGTCACCGTCCAGGAGACGGGGATTACCATCACTGCCGCCGCCGCTCTGGGGGGCGGCGCCCAGGAGCTGGCCTACTACAGCGACGGCAGCTTCCGGGACAGCGAGCAAACCATGCTTGTCAAATTTGACACCGCGTCCAACGGCCGCACCTATCTCTACCAGTTGGCCTACTCCCAGCTCCCCGGCCTGCCTACATTCGGCACTGCCAACTACGGACTGGAGCGGCTGGAGCCCAACGATCCCGGTTCCGCCGCTGCCCAGGCCTGGACCGCCCGGGGAGAGAGCCTCTACCTCCTGCTGAATGAGAAATACACCTCTCAGATCTATGCTGTGGGACAGTTCGTCACTGCGGTGGGCCTGCTGCCGGAGGCCTCCGGCTATGCCGCTTTCTGCCGCATTGACGACGCCAACACCGCCTCCCAGTATCTCACCCTCCCCGGCACCGGCTCCCGCTCCGGCGGCGACCTGTCCTTCCACACAGAGAACGGCGTGGACTATCTCAGCGTTCGGGACTACCTCTTTATGGACGCCGCCGCGGCTCCGGTGCTCTACACCGGCCCCGGCGCGGCCCTGTCCATTCAGCCAAACGGCTATGCCCGCTGGTGTCAGGTGGGCCAGGCCGGCGGCCAGACCAAAACCATCTCCATCCAGGGCCAGGGCGGCTTCTACGTCTATGACGCCCAGCTGAATCTGACCGCCAGCTCCGTGCTCTACGGCGACGCCTCTGTCACCCTCCCGGAGAACGGCTGGCTGGTCTTCGCCGGTGATGCCGGCACTACATTTTCCCTGAATTAACGAAAGCTCACGTCAAAAATTCCGCCCCCCAGAGCATCAGAACTCTGGGGGGCGGCTGCCTGCTATTTTCCGAATTCTTCCATCGTCTCCAAAACGGATTGGGCCAGGAGGGCCGCGCCCAGGGGGAGGGCGCTGTCGTCTGTCTTGAAGCGCTCGTTGTGCCAGCAGGGATTGCTCTGACCAGGAAAGCCGGTACCCAGCCAGTAGAAGAAGGCCGGTACCTCCCGGCCAAAGACGGCGAAGTCCTCGGAGCCCATATCCCCCCGGGGCTGGACGATGTTCTCCTCCCCCACCACGGCGGCGGCGGCCCGCCGGGCCAGACGCACCATCTCGGGCCGGTTGTCTGTCACGGGGACTTCCGGAACAAAGCGCACCTCACACCCGCACTGGTAGGAGGCCGCGATCCCCTTGGCCAGCGCCTCCAGCCGGTTTTGTGTCTTCTGAATCACCTCATCAGAGTGGGCCCGGATGTCCCCGGTCATGGTGAGGGTCTCGGGGACGAAGTTCTCCGGCGTACCGGCATTGATGGAGAAGACCGCGCACACCAGCGGGTCCTGGGGGTCCGTATTGCGGCTGACAATGGTCTGTATCCCATTTACAATGGCCGCACCCGCCACGATGACATCCACGCACTTGTGGGGTGCACCGCAGTGGCCGGTTACCCCGGTGAGGGTGATAAAAAAGTGGGACTTCCCCGCCATTACCGCGCCGGGGATTACCGCCACCTGTCCTCTGGGTACCTCCGGCCGGGTGTGCAGGCCGAAGAGCTGGGTGGGCTTCTGGGGCAGCCGATCCCACAGACCGCGGCTGAGCATGGCCGCGGCCCCCTGGGTAATCTCCTCCGCCGGCTGGAACAGGAAGGCCACGTTCCCCCGCAGCTCCCCCCGGCGCTGGGCCAGCAGCCGCGCCGCCCCCAGCAGGCAGACAGTATGAAAATCGTGGCCGCAGCCGTGCATCACCCCAGCCTCTTCCGATACCACGCCGTTGTCCGCCGGCTCCTGCTGCTCAATGGCGTCAATGTCCGCCCGCAGAGCCACGGTGGGACCTGGAGCGCCTCCCTCCAGCCAGGCCGCCGCCCCGGTCTCCATACCGGTGTCGATCAGGTGCAGCCCCATGGCCAGAAGCTGATCCTTGATGACCTTTGTGGTGCGGTGCTCCTGAAAGGCCAGCTCCGGGTGGCGGTGAATATCGTCCTTGACCGCCTTCAGCTGGGGATAGAGGGCTTGTGCCGCCTCCAGTATTATTTCATTCATCATTACAGACATCCTTTCTCCGCCGGGACGGCAAGGCCGTGCCTCCGTCCCACCAAAGCTAATATAATCCCTGTCCCCTCTCTTTTCAAGTGGCAAAGCGCCCGAATTTCCTCTCTGGACGTTCCCAAGACCGGGACAGATTTCCCCAGGCGCCGGTCCTGAGCGAATACGGAGACAACCTCTTGCCAAAAACGGTGAGATTGACCGGAAGGCACAAAATATTCCACAAAAATATCTGATTCGGCCTCCATTTTCCCTTGCTATTTTTCACAAACAGGTGTATAATAAGGGCAAGTTCAAGAGAGAAAGGAGTATTCGCTATGATTGTATGGAACAGCGGTGGAACCGATGTAGATGACCTCATCTTTGGCGGCGACGAACAGGTAATTCGAAGCGAGCGATAAGATCAGCGGGCCGGTACACAGAAGTTCCACACCATAATTATTGGTGTGGTTTTTTCGTTTTTACGCAGATATGATAGAGAGGGCGGCTGGAACCCATGATTACGCCAGGACAGCAGAATTGACGGCAAGGCGCCTTGCGCCTTGCCGTTTTATTTTTCTTTCTGAAAAAGCACGCCCGGCTTCAAAAAAACTTAATGAAATCTCTATAGCGGCCCACTCAAAACCGTGGTACACTTACATCACGGAAATCTTTGGAGAAATGGGGCGGCACCTTACATGAAACGCCATAGTCATCTTTGGATCGGTACGCTTTTGCTGACGCTGGCCCTGCTGGCGGGCGGCTTCTGCTTTCTCTGGAAAACCGGCTTTTTTCAAGCGGTCTCCTCTCTGGACGGGATGCGCGCCTATATGGAGCGCTTTGCCCCCTTTTCCCACCTGGTCTTTTTTCTTGTCCAGCTGGCCTCTGTCATCCTGGCCCCCATCCCCAGCAATCTCACTGCACTGGCCGGCGGGGTGCTTTTTGGCGTTTGGGTCTCCTTTTTTCTCACTGCCGCCGCGGTGATCTCCGGCTCGGTACTGGTCTTCACCCTGGCCCGGATTTTGGGGCGCTCTTTTGCCGACCGCTTTGTCAGCAAGCGGCTGTCCGATCGGTATCTGGAAGTCATCCGCCGCAAGCGGGATACCTTTCTCGCTTTGGTCTTCCTCTTCCCCTTCTTTCCCGACGATCTCATCTGCATTCTGGCAGGACTGACCGATATCCCCACCTTCCGCTTTTTTCTCCTGGTCACCCTCACCCGCCCCTGGGGACTGTTGGTGGCCTGCGCCCTGGGCGGCTCCGCCATCTCCATCCCCCTGTGGGGCATGGTGCTCATCGGTCTGGCCGGCCTAGCCATTTTTGGGGTGGCCCTCAAATTCGGCGACAAGTGGGAAAACGCCCTGCTGGAACGCTTTCAGAAATAGGCGCTCTGCCGCCGGTTCCCCCTGCCTCCCCCAGTGCATAGGATAGTTCGATTCCAATCTCTTGGAGGTGATTCTTTTGACGATGCTTGCCACCGTATGTCAGGTCTATTCTGACGCCCTCCTGGTCTGCGATCACGCCACCCACCAGGAAGTCGTGGTCAATACTTCCCAGGCTGCCAGCTTTCAGCCCGGCAATCAGGTCCGCATCCAGTACAGCGGCGCTATGACTCGGAGCATCCCGCCCCAGATCTCCGCTATCTGCATCTGCCTGGTCCGCGCTTGATTTTTGACCTCCCCCAGGACTGCCCCTTTCAGCGGCCCTGGGGGAGTTTTCCATCCTGTCCCCCCGCTCCCATATTCGGTTTGACTCAGGCCGCTGTTCCTCCGCTCCGCACCAAATGCCAGCCAGGTCATAGAATGGTTTGGAAGGAATTCCAACACTCTGTTAGGAGGTACTGCAATGCCTGAAAAAATTCTGCCAGGCCCTGTACAGGATACCGCCTGTATCCGCGAGGCCGTCTGTATTGACACCAGAAAAATCTTTGACAGCTGTAAAGATAAAGACTGCATTGAGGATCTGCGCTTCTATCCCACTCAGGATTCTCAGGCCGCCATCGACCGGGCGCTGAGCGTCAAAGCCGGCAAGGCGGAGCTGCTCTATGTGTACATTGACGTGGAGCCCATCGGCTTCAACCGGGGGTTCTATACGGTGGACGTCCGGTACTACTACCGGGTCACCGCCGATGCCTTTGTAGGCGCGGTGCGGCCAGTGCCCATCTCTGGCCTGTGCGTCTTTGACAAGCGGGTTATCCTCTATGGCAGCGAGAGCACCGCCAAGATCTTCTCCTCTCAGGTAGTCGCTGAGGGCGCAGATATCCAGATCCAGAAGAGCAATGTCCCCACCGCGGTGGTAGAGATAATATATACCAAATAGGGAAAATTTTAGAGAGTTGCTATTTCATCCACCTTTTTCAGGACAATTCGTACGGTTCCCTCTCTATTGACACTAATATGGTCAATAATTTTCCGTAAGTCGAGGTTTGTCACTGTTTCAAGTTGCAAAAACCGCTCTATCTCCTGCATATAAGCCTGTACAAAGGTTTCGCTGCCCTGACGAACCGCAAGTGCCTGTTCATACTGCTTCAGGCTGTAGTCCAATGCCTTCAATTCATCGGCGATACTGGCAGTCTTTTCCTTTAGCTCGCTCATCGTCATCACATCGTTGGCGTACATCTCCTGATACCGTTCCTTTTTTGCAAGCAGGCGCTTCCGTTTCCGCTCAATATCGGCTGTGTTAACCTCCTCTTGCCTGTCCGGACGCCGATTTTCAACAATAGCAAGAACCTCTTTTATAAAAGTATCCTTGTCCTGAATGATAGAAGAAATATACTTCCGAATCTCTTCAAGGAGTCTGTCCTCTTCCAATTTGACCGTGTTGCCGCACCGCTCAGCTGTATACTGATCGTTGGTTACACATTTCCAGTAAACGCGAGTGTTGACATGGGTATAGTGCTTCCGGCAGAAAGACCGCCCGCAATGCTCACACTTGATCAGCGTACTAAACAAATGCTTGCTGCTGTATCTTGCGCCTACAAACGGTGCGCCGCAATCATACTGCGTCCGTCTTTCACTTAACTGCCGCTGTGCTTCCGCAAACATTTCCGGAGAAACAATCTCCCACTCCGGTCTCTCGTGATGGAAGTGCTGCTCTTCTGGGATACGTACCTGTTTGCCTGTCAGATAGTCCTTAATCTCATACTTATTATTAACGTAATGACCGCTATAAATAGGATTCATAAGGACGCGCCGGACGCCTCTTGGATTCCACTCGCAGTCAAACTTTGTCCTGTAACCCAGGTTGTTCAGCGTCATGCTGATGGTACGGCAACCCAATCCCTTTTCTGTATACAGGCGGAAGATTTCTCGAACTACCTTGGCCTCTTTATGGTTAATCGCAAGGGTAAAATTATCAATGCGATCGTAGCCAAAAATCCGCTGCGGCACTCGCCCTTTCTGAGCATTGATCTTTTTTCCAAACTTGACACGTTTGCTAAGATTTGCGCTCTCTTCCTGCGCCATTGCGCCAAACATAGTAAGGACAAATTCGGATTCACCCAAACTATCCATATTCGCGGTCAGAAATAACGTGTTTACACCAAGGCTTTTCAAGGCACGGATACTTTGCAGAAAATCGACCGTATTTCTTGCCAAACGGGAAACGTCTTTGACAACGACCATGTCGAACAGACCAAGCTTAGCGTCCCTCATAAGCCGAACAAACTCATCGCGTTTTTTCAGGCTGGTTCCAGAAATGCCTTCATCCGCATACAGGCGGACCAATTCATGGCCATTTCTGACTGCATATTCCTCGAAAAATTCCTTCTGATGCCCCAAGCTGTCCATTTGCTCTTCTTTTTCAGTTGATACGCGGCAATAAGCTGCTATCTTCATTTGTTGGTTGCTCCTTTCTTCCAACCAACCTATAATCCATCGATAGTATACCATACAAAATAACAAAGATAAAGTGATTGAATATATTTACCTTCGGTATTCATGGATTTAGGTTGTCGTTTCTACTTTTCCTTCTATGTCGAGCGCAAAAACTTTCTCCGCAGCTATCTTTTGCAGCACTTTACGCAGAGCCTCTGCTGTATTGGGGTCTTCGAATACGTATACCACAGTGGTCTTTTTCAAGTAAAGAACACCTCCCAGTTTATAACCTATCTATATGTTTTGATTGCTTACAAATATCCTACAGACGCAAAGAACCCCGCAGGCCTATTTTGAAGACCTGCGGGATTTCCGTTTTTATTTACTGCCTGCCTTTCCAATAGCCTCCATAAGCTTGTCATAACCAAACATGGCCGCATATGAAACCATAAAGCCCAGCACGACTGCTGCGGCGCCCATATACCATGCCACCGTGATTGCTTTGAGCTGACAATAGGCGAAGAACACCGTCAGTGTGAGCGTCATTGAGACGATAACCGCCAAAATGTTTGTCGGCAGTCTATCCCATGTCAACTTCTTGAGCACCTGGACCACGATATTGGTCAACACTACCAGTACACCGACGATGTTGATAACCGCGGACCAGTTCAGAATACTTTCCATACATGATTCCTCCTTATACTACGCAACTCTATCGGGCGGATTTGAGTCACATTTATCCGGCCATACATTGTTCTTGCTGAGATTTTCCACGGCGGCTTTGACAGCATATACCAACACTACGCCAATAATTTCGGTGAGCGCCACCTGTGAGAGGCTCTCGGCGATCTGCTCTCTGCCTAGCCACGCCAAGATGTAGCTGCACCACACCCAGGCAAGGCCATTAAGCAGACAGACCCATACGATGACCTTCATAGTAGTCGCTTTTCTCTTTCCAGCAAAAATATCCGTGTTCTCTTCTGTTTCAGTATTCCACATATTTCTCCCCTTCCTACTCCTGCCCCGCTTCAGCTTCGTCCTTTGCGCGGCTCTCCTGGAGGAAGTCCCGCTTCTTCAGACGTTCCCTATAGACCTCCCGGATGTTCTCAATGGCAAGGACCGCCCGGTTATTGGGGTAATCGGGGTGCTCTTCACAATACCGCTCATAATCGTCGATTTTAGCCAGTACCTCGACAAACTCCTCTTTCGTATGATCAATGGGGCGAAGCAGTTCGTTATTAAAGTGCAGGATTTGAACTCGACGGCTGTCGGCGGTGCGGCGATCATCCATATCGATATGATGATCCAACTTCGCTTCAATACCGCCCAATCTATGGGATATGTCGGCGTTGACCGCTTTGCCAACGGCCTTGGCAAACGCCGACCAGGGGGTTATTTTAATAGGGGCGATCTGCACCAGCGTCATAAGAACCAGAAGCAGACCACCCCCGCCAGCTAAAAGCTCTTGGATGTTCAAGATTCACTCCTCCTGTCACATTACTTGCTGTCTGGTGTTCTGATTAACTTCTCCGCTTCTTCCTCCGTCAGCCGCCCAGCGGCCACTAGAGCCTCCAGACGGGACTTGTCCCATAGACGGGGATAGTAAGCTGCCGCCATCTCAAATATCTTCATGGAATCACATCCTTTCTCTTTACATTGTTGGTGATATGTTGTATCATTGGATCAAGAGGTGATTATATTGGCCAAAAAGCTTGGAGAAAAAGATTACCGGGAGCATCTACGAGATCAAATTTGCTTCCTACAGTCGTCTGCTAAGTCTTATGACCTTGGAACAGAAATCGAAGCAAAGCGTATGGCTGTTTCTCTGCGAGTTCTTTTATATGACACAAAAGATTCTTCATCTTTGCTGGGGCAGATGCAACTTAAAAAGAAAATGAAGTTTATAAGTACAGCCCAAAAATATGACTCAGCAAATTTATTATCGCAACAATGCCTGTTATCAATGACTATTGGTCCCAGTGGTGGACGATATAATCCACTATTTGAAAATAACAACCACTGCAAACTCATATCTTGTCGAGAATGGGGTTATGAGGTTGTATTTTGTGATACGTATAGAAAACTATATCGCCGGAAAGACCTTATTCAGCTTTTAGCGAATATGGATGGCGGTGCGCATGTTGATGCGGAACTTTCAGATAATTATTCAGGACTCAAAACGAACAGCTTAACCGGCTGGGTCATCCGATCGGAAGATGGCACAGATAAGGGAATGGAAAACGACCCAGTCTATGCATCTATGCGACAAATGACATTCGAAGTTTTGCAGTCTCTTTATAGAATCAAGCAGCCATTATTCTCTGAGAAATATTTCTAACCGCTCTAGCAGGTAGGAAATATCCTCCTTTGCGTACGCAATAAACCTCGCATCAGCGGCCATAGTTTCCCGAACGGTATGACTCAGATTATCATAGCTAGTCTGCGCAATGTACTGCCCGTTTTCAGTCACAACAACAGGACTATCATCCCCGAAATATTCATCATTAGCTTGCCATACTTTCCAGGCTCCAGGCGTAGTTGCTTGGAGCCTTTCTTTTATCTCCAAAACTCTCTGCCCACTCACAAACTCACCCCCTGCATGGCCGCCAGGAAGTCAATATCCGCCCTCAGCCGCTCCGTCTCACTGGGCGGGGGC
>NZ_QWEK01000034.1 GCF_009935845.1 Pseudoflavonifractor sp. 524-17
TTCCCTGAAAAAGAAAGAGACTGCCTAGGATTCAAAATCCTTGTGGAAAATGTGTCAACTAATATTGACAAAATCAGAAGAATGAAAGCGGAGATACGGGGCCAGAGCAACAGAAAACGCCGAAACCAGTATCAGTATCTCCCACGCTGATTCAGACGATAGGGGACGCATCCGATCAGCCGGCGCCGCGCACTGCCTTAACGCCGCTGGACGTGACGCAGGAATATCTGGATGCCGCCACGCCGGGACGAGGGACGGTTACATACGGGGATGGATATAAAGTTGGTGGCCATCGAGCGGAGATCGACATGGCGGAGTGGCTGCGACAGACGTTTGGCGGTGATATTAAGTTGCTGCCGGAAGCAACGCAACGCGGAGAGAAGATGTCGGATTATTTATGGAACGGAAAGAAGTGGGAACTAAAAGGGGCTCAATCCATAAACGGCGCAGACAAATCCCTGCAGCACGCTATCAAGCAGATTCACGACAATCCAGGAGGGGTCATCCTGGATTTATTGGAAGAAATGGACTTGCCCCAATTGGAACGCCAGATTTTAGGGCGATTCCTGCGGAGCAATATTAACAGCCTTGATGTGATGCTGTTGTCAAAAGGAAGCCTTTTAAAAATAATCAGACATAAAAAATAAGAGCCGGTCACAGCGGCTCTCTGGTTATGGGGTAAAGGAGTACCTCCCTGTGACGGACGTATGGCCCCCTAACCTAACCAATTCTTATTATATACGCTCCAAGCGCATTTTGCAAGGGCGTTTTGCAGCAAAGGTGGTGATGCAATGAACAGTTATCCCGACTTTGTGAAAAAGTGCGGCTACGGCCATGTGCAGGGCATCGGCGGGGCTAACTGCCGCTAGCGCCACTCCTTCTGGCCCTTTATCGAGGGTGTCAGCGAGAGGACCTATACGGACGCGGAGCTGGAGGCCATGAAGCCGGAGAACCGCCCCAAAATCCAGTTTGAGGGCCGGGAGTACGACGATTATCAGGCGACCCAGATGCAGCGGCGCGTGGAACGGGAAATCTGCAAGCAAAGGCGCTTAAAAACCGCCTATGAGGCCGCCGGGCTGACGGAGGACGCCCAGGACGCCAACATCCGCCTGCAACGCCTGAATGAGAAATACCGAGCGTTCAGCAAAGCCGCCGGTCTGCCGGAGCAGCGGGAACGGATGAAGGTTCAATATGTGGATGATGTATCCAAAGCGAAAGCGGCGTCTTTGAAAACTCTAAGGGACGCGGAAGCCCCAATAAGGGAAGCAATCCGGCGGGGCGACTATCCGCTTACTGTTAATCCAGAAAAACAAGCACGACACATGGTTGAGACAGCAATCCCCGGCCGCAGTGTGATTACTATTTCGATGGAAGAATTGCAGAAAATAGTAGACGAGCAGGCTGGAAGCGGACATATCGAACTTACTCGGGAACTGACATGGAAAAACAAAGAAATTGTAGATGCCGGGAAAGAAATAGGCTATACAATCAACGCAAATGGTGATATAATAACTGCAAAGAGCATTAAAATACATTACAGTAAAACCGGCGTTCATGCCGTACCAAATTCAAGGTGGTGGAAAAAGTGAATATTCCTGCTCCTGACATTTACTTTGGTAAAAAGATAAAAGTTTATTCTCCGGATGGAGATGTTACAGTTGGAGACTTTTTCGGATTTAGTTATGATTATGACGATGATGATAATGAAATCCTTGATTTTGATGTTATGCGGGAAGACGGATTTTTGATTGGGTTTACGGAGGACGAAATTGAACGCATTGAAATTGTCGATTGATGAAAGGACCACCAAAATCCATGAAAGAGGGCGGTGGTATCGTTGCCCTTACTGCGGCAAGGCATTGTTTCCTGTTCGTCCGGATACCAGAGTGGAACGCTTGCCCTTCCGCTGCAAAGCCTGCAAGCACGATATAGAAGTGAATATTTAAGAGCCAAGAGCCATTAACTACCGATTTTTGGTGGTTAATGGCTCATTTTATTTTGATAAAACCCGCGTATACGGATTTTACACAACCTAGCCGCGAGGCGTTAAATCAGGGCCGCCGGGCCGGAAACGAGAAGGAGAGATTATGAAACTGAGGCATATCGGACTGCAATTTTTTGCTGAGGGCGATCCTGCCCCCGCACCCAACCCGGCCGCCGGGCCGGAGCCCTCCCCTGAGAAGACCTTCACTCAGGCGGAGCTGGACAGCATTGTCGGCAAGCGCATTGCCAAAGCTATGAAGGGCATGCCGGGGGAGGAGGAGCTTTCCGCCTTCCGCGCATGGAAAGAGAGCCGGCAGTCGGAGCGGGAGAAGCAGGAGCAGCGGGAGAGAGAGCTTAGCGAGAGCCGCGCCGCCCTTGCGGAGGTTCAGGCAAAAGTGGAGCAGTTTGAACGGGAAAAGCTCCTGCTGGGTAAGGGCGTCCCCGCCGAGGACGTGGACTACTACGCCTTCAAGATCGGCAAGCTGGTCACCGACACCGTGGACTTCCAAAAGGCGGCGGAGACCTATTTGAAGGACAATCCGCCCGCCGGGACCGTACAGGTGGACTTGTCCGCCCCTCTGGGCGGCGGCCAGCCAGCAAAGAACGCAAACGAAACCATGAACAGCCTCATTCGAGGCGCAAGAAAGTGAGGTATCTATGGCAACTACTGTAACAAGCATCTCCAGAACTGATCTGTCCGGCCTGATTCCGGAGCCTGTAACCAGAGAGATTATCCAGGGCGTGGCAGAGGGTTCCGCTGTGCTCCAGTTCGGCCGGCGCCTGCCCAATATGACCAGCAAGACCCAGAGCATGAACGTGCTGGACATGCTGCCAACGGCCTACTGGGTGGACTCCGATACCGGTATCAAGCAGACCACCAAAATGGCCTGGGGCAAGAAGCGGATTGTGGCGGAGGAGCTGGCCGTCATCGTGCCCATTCCCGAGGCGGTGCTGGACGATTCCAACTATGACATCTGGGGGGAGGTCCGCCCCCGGCTGGTGGAGGCATTTGGTCAGAAGATTGATGACGCAATCCTCTTTGGTGTGGACAAGCCCGCCTCCTGGCGCAAGTCCATCTTTGAGACCGCTCAGGACGCAGGCGCGGTTGTGACCGCTGCCAGCGACACCTACACGGATCTGTTGGGCGTGGACGGTGTGATCGCGAAGGTGGAGGAGTCCGGCTTCCCGGCTACCGGCGCTCTGGCGGCTGTAAAGCTCCGCGCGGTCCTGCGCGGGCTGAAAGATACCACCGGCCAGCCCATCTTTAAGAGCGATATGCAGGGGGCCACACAGTACGCTTTGGACGGCATCCCCCTGAACTTCCCCATGAATGGCGCGTTTGACTTTGAAAAGGCGCTGCTGATTGCGGGCGACTTCTCCCAGCTGGTGTATGCAATCCGGCAGGATATCACCTACAAGATGCTGGATCAGGCCACCATCATTGATCCCGCCACCAAGGAGGTAATCTACTCCCTGGCCCAGCAGGACATGGTAGCCCTCCGGGCGGTCATGCGCCTGGGCTGGGAGATCCCCAACCCCATCAACGCATTCCAGCCCGACGAAACCAAGAGGTCACCCTTTGCCGTGTACGCCCCCGCCTCCTCCGTGGGGGGTTAACCGAACTGTCCGATGAGCCTACCCCGGCGTCTGTAATGGACGCTGGGGCGGGCAGTTCGGTGAAAAAGGCAAGGACAAGCCGTAAAAAGGCGGTGGAAGCGTGATCTATGCGGACTATGACTACTATGCGAATAGCTATTTTGGCCGCTCTATCCCGGAGGACGATTTCCCCCGCCTTGCCCTGCGCGGCAGTCAGTACATCGACTACATCACGCAAGGCAAGGCCGAGGCCCAGGCGGAGCTTGCAGAGGTAAAAATGTGCTGCTGTGAGCTTGCCGAGCAGTACCAGACAATCGACGCCGCGAAGACCCTTGCGCAAAAAAACCTCTCCGCCGGGGCTGCGGATGGTGCGGAAGTCCAGAGCGAGACGGTAGGGGGATGGTCCCGTTCCTACCGCTCCGGTGGGGATAGCGCACAGTCTGCGGCGCAGGCGGAGGAGGCGTGGAAACCTGCGCTTCGGAGCATCGCACAGCGCCATTTAGCCCGCACAGGGCTGTTGTACCGGGGCGGGAGGTGTTGCCTGTGAGCATGTTCCCACACACCATCACGGTCTATAACGTCTCTATTGAAACCGACAAGGACACCTTGGCAGACAAGCTGACCAACCACATTACTATCCTGCGGGGCGTACTCCTGGACGCTTCAAAGGCTGTCAACGTGCGTGAGAGCGGCTTAGAGGGGGCGGATGCGGTCAACCTGTATATCCCATTCTCTGTGGATGCTGTGGACGGTGTGACAGGGAAACCAAAGCGGTATATACCGCCCCTGGCGTTCTGGCGTATGGAGGACAAGTCCGACGCCTGGACCCTGTCCGTAGGCGGGACAAAAACTCCCGGCGTGGACGGCAGCACCTTCTTTGTCAAAGGGGAGGCAGTAGAACCAGACCAGCGCGTGGAGGTTATCGAGATGATGTATGATCACGTCTGCGATATCACCAAGATCGATGAAAAGGATTTCGGCGGTCTGCCCCATTTTGAAGTGGGGGCGAACTGATGGGGATTTTATCGTTCATGGTACACACGCAAGGGCTATTAGAACTTAATGCAAAGCTGGCCCGCGCAGGCCCAAAGGCAAAACATGCCATGGCGGTACAGATGGCGAAGGATACAGAGCAGTTTGTTCCAGCGAGAACAGGTCTGCTCTCCTATGTAACGCGTGTGAAGGATGATACCATCATCTATCCTGGCCCGTATGCCCACTATCTCTATGGTGGAAAGCTCTTTATTGACCCCAATACCGGTAGTGCATGGGCGCCAAAAGGGGCGTCAAAAGTAATTACAGGGAAGAATTTGAATATCAGCAAAGCAATGCACGGGAAAGCGCAATCCCACTGGTTTGAGGCGTCAAAAGCGCAGAATCTAGACAAGTGGATTCGGGTTGCTGGAAGGGTGATACGGCGTGAGTTTAGAGGATAAACCGATTGAATTTGTATCAGCAGGCGAAGAGGACACGATATCAAGAAAAATGGTGGCGTGGCTGAACCGATTCCCTGACATACCGGTTTCGGTTGACCTGATTGACTACGAGTTGATTGAACCGGATACAGCCTGCATGGCCCTTTCCATTGTTCAAAGTACGTACATTGTAGAACGGTATATCAGCGGAGCATATGTTGCGGAATATCAATTTAAAGTTGTGTACCGCGTAAAGCCCGGGAAAAGCCCAGATTCCAGATTAAAAGCGGATGAGATGCTGGATCGTCTGGGCGATTGGATAAGTACGAACAGGCCGGATATTGGAGAAAACCTTGCAATCCAGGAGCTGGAGCAGACCACACGTTCTTCTCTGTTCGCCCGCATGGAGGGCGGATGGGAGGATCATCAAATATTTATGCGGATGACTTATAAGGTCAATCCGGGAAAGTGAGGAATTTATGGCAGAGAAACGGAGCGCATTTCTGCTGTTTTTGAACACCACCCCCAAGGAAACAGACGGGGCCTATTCCCTTGTAGGAGACGGTGTCACAGAGTTAACGATTTCCTATAACCCCCAGACCAGCACTGAGCAGTACATCCACCAAGACACCGCCAATACAGAGCTGACCGGTTACCAGCCCAACGCGCCGGTCACATCCCAAGTGGTCAAGGGGGATCCCGCCTTTGAGTACATCAATAATATGCGACAGAGCCTGCCTATCGGCAGCGACGCCCATACCGATATTGTGATGATGGATGCCTTTGAGACAGCTGGCAGCGGGAAATATCCTGCCACCCGGCAGCCGGTCTCCATTCAGATTGATAGCTATGGCGGCGCGGCTTCTGACCCGCTGTCCATCGGCTACACCATTAACTGGCGCGGAAGCGGGGAGAAGGGGAGCTTCGACCCGGACACAAAGACGTTTACTGCCGGAACATCAGCGGCAATGTTTGAGGAAGAGGAGGCGTAAACTATGGCTGGCATTCGCGTAAACACAGGGGCAAAGCGGATTGAGGTCAACGACAACGGCGACTATATTACCCTGAATTTTGGCGACCAAAGCTTCCCTGACCGCTTTTTTACCACGATGGACAAGATTCAGGAGTTCGCCAAGGAAGCAGACCCGCAGGAAAAAGAGATCAGGGCGCAGCATGAGGCGGGAAGCGAAAGCCTAAACCGAGCGCTGTTTGCCCTGTATAAGGATGTGCATCTCAGAATATCCGCTGAGGTAGATCACCTTTTCGGCCCTGATACCTGTAAAAAGGTGTTCGGGGATATCGTCCCTGGGATTGAGCTCTTCGACGATTTCTTCACTCAGCTCATGCCCTATTTTGAGGAGTTCAGCAAGGAGCGGGCTCAGCGGATGAGCAAGTACAGCGCAGACAGGATGGGCAATGTATAACGCACTTCTGGACCGCCTGCCGGAGGATTACAACGGCTGGCTTATCCGTACTGATTACCGAATCGGGGTACAGATCCAGATGTGCATCTCCGATCTAGAGTTGACAGACAGCGAGAAGACCTGGACTGCGCTGCATTTGCTCTATGGGAACGGGATTCCAGACTTCCAAACGGCGTTGGACGGTCTGTCCTGGTTCCTCGCCTGCGGAAATCCAACACCTTCCAAGGAGGAGGACGAAAATGAACCGCTGCTCTATTCCTTTGAGCACGATGCGGCCAGGATCGTGTCCGGGTTCCGAAAAACATTTGGGATTGATATCAGCCGGACGCGGATACACTGGTTTGAGTTC
Source organism: Pseudoflavonifractor sp. 524-17 (assembly GCF_009935845.1). GTDB lineage: Bacteria > Bacillota > Clostridia > Oscillospirales > Oscillospiraceae > Pseudoflavonifractor_A. Next base: position 6,768 of record NZ_QWEK01000034.1, read on the forward strand.
GCTGCTATGATAGGCGATTTGAAGGATACGGCGTTTACCAGCGTAATTGATGTCAGGAGCATGGACGCCTCAGAGGTGGACCAAAAGCACAGGGCGGAATTTATCCGCCTGAAAAAACGATTTGCGCTTCCAAACCAGTATACGGCGGAAGAAGTAGCTACCATAAACAATGTCCTGGAACGGGTGAAGGGTACAGACAAACCATAGCCCTTCCCTGCACCGTGTACCTTGAAAACTTCATAGAGATAGCGGAAATTTTGAAATTGGCAGCGGCCTCCGCTACTACAATGTAGCGGAGGCCGCTTGGCCTATTTGGAGTAAGTAAAGATAAATTCATTGCCGGACCAGAAGTCCGGGGTAAATCTAACTTCGATTTCGCTCCAATCGCTGGCAACTTCGTAACCGATGACACCGTTCATTTTCTTCCCTGCGGCGACAGAACCGTCCAACTGATTTTTGTCGCTACTCATTTCTGCTGACAGGCTCATACTGGTGGAGTAGTCATCCACATAGGCGTCGAAGGACATGATGGAGCTGACAGAGATATCCTTGCTGGAATTGTTTTCGATCTCAAACTCACATATGATAAATACATTTCCATCTGCTGGGGTCATATAGTTCCCACCCGTGCTCTCAGAGACATCTACCAGCGTAACAACAATGTCATCCAAGGAGACGGAGTCGCCAACGGTGAAGACCTCGTCCTTCGGCTCAGGCGTCGCTGCGGGCGCGGTGGTGGCTGCGGCGGACGCTTTAGGGCTATCCTCTTTTGAGACACGCTGTGGTTTGTCTTCGTCATCGCTGCCGCCAAAGACCGCCGCGATAACAATGAAGATTCCGAGGATCAGAAGGATAACCCCCAGCGCCTTATGCTTCTTTTGTTTCGCCCCGCACGATGGACATATGTTCGCTGTCTTCGGGATCTCCTTGCCGCATGATTTGCAAGTGACCATCCTGGTTTTAACTGCCACGATAAATTCCTCCTCCTTAATACTATGGACATCCTTAATACTATGGACATAATGTTAACATATTGTTCATAGTTTGTCCATAGTTAAACGCCAAATATCACCAAAATATTTTATAAAGTCATCTTTAATATGCTGCGGGCCATCTTTGAGGGCGTACTCAGACGCTGGCAGGCCCAGGCGGTCCCGCCAAGAGAGGAGGCCGTCACCAATGAAGCTCTTTGAGATGACCATCCGGGAGGACGGCATTACCATCCGCCGGGAGACGGAGGAACGGCTCACCGGGGAGCAGAAATTCTACCTGCGTATGGCCCTCATCGGCGTCACGGCGTTTCTTGGATTCTTTGGGATGATAATCCTGCGCTGACGGCAGGAACGGAGAAATACCTTGCAATCATCCGGACTCTGCGGTATAATAAAGTTAGAATATGAAAGGAGGGTGTAAGCTCATGGGAATGACTGATTTGCAGTTCAAAAGCTATTTGAAAGGCATCCTTCGGTGGCTGGACGAGGCAAAGAACCAGGAGACGAAAGAGCAGGTCCTGGCGGCGCTGGAAAAGCTGGAAAAAGACCTGCGCGAGGACTTGCAGGGTTAACTAACAACCAAATCAATCAAAATTCCCGCTATCTCTATGAGGTGGCGGGAATTTTTGTTTGAAAATGGAAGTTGGTGATACATATGGCAGGCGGCTACGATGGGTCTGTCCGAATTAAAGCCGATTTGAATCACAGAGGCTTTGACCGCGGGCTATTGTCCATGACAAACTCTCTAAAAAAATTTGGGAATACGCTTACCAAAATTGCGGGACTTGTTGGGGTTGCGTTTGGGGCTGCAGCCCTTATCAATTTTGGGAAAGAGGCAATTAAAGCTGCGTCTGCCCTAAATGATGCGTGGATGGGGCTTGAGAGCATTGTAACAGCACAGGGAAAGAGTTTCAGCGAAGCAAAATCGTTTATTAACGACTATATATCTGACGGTTTAGTCCCACTTGAAAATGCTGTAACAGCTTACAAAAACCTAGCCGCAAGAGGTTACAGCTCAGATCAGATTGAAAAGACGATGGTTGCATTAAAAGATGCAGCGGCATTTGGCCGTCAAGCAAGCTATTCTCTTGGGGATGCAGTATCCTCTGCAACAGAAGGTCTGAAGAACGAAAATAGTATTTTAGTGGATAATGCAGGCGTTACCAAGAACGTGGCAAAGATGTGGGATGACTATGCAAAGAGTATTGGAACCACTGCCAACAATCTGACGAAAGACCAAAAAATTCAGGCGGAAGTAAATGGAATTCTGGAGGAAACCCGTTTTCAGACCGGCGACGCCGCAAAGCTGGTTACCACCTATTCGGGACAAATTGCACTTCTTGGGTTCAATTTTCAAAAATTAAAAGTAGAAGTTGGAAATGCTTTGATTCCAATCGCGCAGGCAGTACTTCCCGGAATTAACGCAATTATTGCCGGGCTCACAAAATTGGCCGGCGTCTTTTCAAAAGTGACAGCGCTTCTGTTTGGTAAATCTGCAAACGTAAAAGAGACAGGCGGAATCGCGGCGTCGGCCTCTTCCGCCTCCGGTGCAACGGATGAATTGGCGGATTCTCTTGGCGGCGCGGGGGACGCGGCGAAAAAGGCCGGGAAAGACATGAAGAGCGTCACAGCGCCCTTTGATGAGTTTAATATCCTGGCGGACAATACGGCCAGCAGTCTGGAGGACGCCGCCGCTGGAATGGGCACCAGCGTCCCAGAGATGGAGATTCCATCTTATGAATCTGAGATCGAGGAAGCAGACCAATTAGGAGAGGCTTTTTCTTCTCTGGGAGAGCTGTTTGTCAAAACGTTAGACGATATTCTGGCCGCAATGCCTGGATTTCGGGAAAATCTGTTAGGATTTGCAGACAGTTTCAACGAGTTTAACCAAAAATTATATGACGCATTCACCTTCCCGGGGCTGAAAGACCGTGTGCAGCAACTTGGCGTTGAACTGGCAAAAGCATTCAACGATCTGGTTGTTGCAATAGACTGGGAGCTCTGGGGCAAGAAATTGGGTGCAGGTCTTAACCTGGGGCTTCAATTTCTGGTAAATCTTCTGTACACATTTGACTGGATTGGATTTGGGAATAAGCTGGCAGAATTTATCAACGGTGCGGTCTCTGAAATAGATTGGGCTGCCGTCGGACAGCTTCTTTTTCTAAAATTTAAGCTGGCTCTTGAAATCATGTCTGGGCTGATCCTAAACCTGGATATGGCGCAGTTGGGTCAGGCTGCAAGCAATATCATAATTGGTTTCTTCAATTCCATGGAGGAAACTATCAGAAAAATAGACTGGTATAAAATCGGTGCTCAAATAGCAGAATTCCTGAACAATATTGACTGGGCTGGTGTGATAAGTGCCGTTGCAGGCGCGATAAAGGAGGCAGTTCCAGCTATTTTAGAGGCGATTAGTGGGTTTATTGCAAATGCTGACCCGGATACCCTGCTGGTAGCCGCGGCATTTCTTGCCTCCAAGCTGTTAGGCGGACTCATTACAAAAGTGCTCCTTCCGCTTGGCAAGGAGATTGTAAGTAAATTGATTGGAAATCTTGTGTCAGAGATTTCCGGCTCTGGAATTGGCGCGTTTCTATCAAAAATAGGCGGTGTGATCGCCAAAATTGCTCCCGTTTTTGGCGGGATTGCAACACTGATAAGCGGAATAGTCCTTGCGGTCACCAATTTTTTCAGCATGCTTGCAGGCGGCTTTGATTGGCTGAAAGAGATCCTGATGATTGTAGGAGCTGCTTTTGCTGCGGTAGGCGCGGTTATTCTCGGCGCTCCGGCTTTAGTGGCGGCAGCGGTTGCTGGGATTGTAGCGGCAGTTATGACGGCTATCGTAGTCATTAAAGAGAATTGGGATGCGATTGCAAAGTTTTTTAGTCAGTTATGGGAGAACATAAAAAATTGGGCAATCGATACATGGAACGGGATCCGGGACTATTGGAGCGGCGTAGGCGAGTGGTGGAATGAAAACGTAATTCAACCCGTTACACAGTTCTTTTCCGATATGTGGAACGCAATCACTCAGTTTGCTTCTGACACGTGGGCTGGGATTCAGGATGTTTGGAGTGCTGTTTCTACATGGTTTAGCGAGACGATCATTGAACCATTGAAAACCTTTTTCTCAGATTTTTGGGAAAATATTAAGCAGTTTGCCTCCGACGCATGGACGAATATTCAAACGGTTTGGAGTGTAGTATGCAGTTGGTTTAATGAAAATATCATTGAGCCAGTTAAAAAGTTTTTCTCCGATATGTGGGAAAATGTAAAGCAGCTCGCCTCAGACGCTTGGGCAGGAATTCAGCAGATATGGTCTGTTGTAACCGGCTGGTTTGACACAAATATTATTAAGCCAGTGACGGGTTTTTTCAGCGGAATGTGGAACGGAATCAAAGACGGTGCTTCTGCGCTGTGGAGCAATATTGTATCCGTTTGGCAGAGCGCGGGAGAGTGGTTCCGCGCCCATGTTGCTGAGCCGATTGGGAATGCGTTTGAAGCGGCAGGAAACTTCATAAAGGGGATTTTTAACGGAGTAATCGGCGGAGTTGAGTGGCTGATCAACAGTGCAATACGTGGTGTTAACTGGTTAATTTCTCAGCTGAATAAAATCAGCTTTAACGTTCCGGATTGGGTGCCGGGCATCGGCGGAAAAGATTTTGGATTCAATATCCGTCCGGTTTCTGAGGTAAGTCTCCCCCGTCTTGCCAACGGAGCGGTAATCCCCCCGAACCAGCAGTTTGCCGCGATTTTGGGTGACCAGCGCAGCGGGAAGAACATTGAGGCCCCCATTGCTCTGATTCGCCAGGCGGTGACAGAGGGTATACAGGCAGCAGGGGGGTCAGGCAGCAACCAGCCTATCCAGGTCAATGTCATACTTGAGAGAAAGGTGTTGGCCACGGCAATAGTAAATGAGATCAATCGGATGACACGCTCGGGAGGGCGGTCCCCTCTCTTGATGTAAGGAGGCGCGATGAAAGACATACTGGTACTGGAGGGCGGTGTAAACGTCACCCCTTATATCAAGTCCCAGGGCTATACCTGGACTAGGAACACACTACACAGCGATAAAACGACCCGTGTAAAAACGGGAAACGCCAGGGTTGTGAAGATAACTGATAAGCTGACGCTCTCATTTGAGCTTGGAGAGACCCCTGTTGAAGAGCTTAGGCGGTTCAATGCTGTTTTGAAAAAACAGACATTCCGCGCAACTCATTACGGGATTGATGGTCAAAAAAATTTGGAGTTCTACTGTTCTTCCTTTACTGCTGGAGCCCGCGTCATTACAGAAGACCAGGAGGTGTGGGAGAGCGCATCCTTTACCATAATTGAGGTGTAAATAATGGCCCAGACCACGAGTGAACTTTGGAAGGAGCTCATCCGGGAGCAGAACACGCAGCGGGAGTACGCCTTTGACATCAACAATGTGTGGTGCGGCCCGGAGGCAGAGGCAAGCCATTCTGTGGACTACAGCCTGTTTGAATCCTTTGGCATCGGCAACGCCATGTCAGCCACCTTGTCTTTGGAGCTGTACGCGGACGAGATCCCCCGGGGCGCGGTAATCAAGCGGTATGTCCGGCTGGTAAACGGCGCACGGTCCTCTGAGTGGCTTCCCAAAGGGGTGTTTTTCGTCAACCGGCGGATTAACGAGGACGGCTGCTGGACCCTCGAGGCATACGACGCCATGTTAAAGGCGGACATCACCTGGACGCCCCGGAAGGGTTTCGCCTTCCCCTGCACAATGGAGGCCGCGGCCCGGGATATCGCCGCCGGAATGGAGGTGGAGCTGGACGAACGCAATGTCTACCTGCCTTACACCATGAGTGCCTATCCGGAGGGGGAGTACATGCGCCGGGACGCGCTGCGGGATATCGCCGCCGCCCACGGAGGGAACTGGTTTATGAGCGACGCCGGGAAGCTCCGTCTGGTTCCCTTGCTTTCCTTTCCGGCGGAGGGGAATTATCTGGTGACGGAGCACGGGGACGCGATTTTGTTTGGGGGGGTGCGGATCCTTGCCTGTTGACACTGCCCCCGGCTAAAGCCGGGGGATTCTCGGCTCAACCATCACAGCCTGCACCAGCGAGGTCTTACACGATGTCCCCGAGCGTATAGGTTCGGACGTGTCCCGCCCTACCGTATGTATCAGCTACGCCAACAGGCGCAAGCCTTTCTTTAAGATATTCTTTGCCGCGTTTATGTCCCTGTCGTGGGCAACGCCGCAGACCGGGCAAGTCCATTTCCGGACAGACAAGTCTTTCGTACCGGCCCACTGAGCGCCGCAAGCGGAACAGAGCTGAGAGGACGGGAAGAATCGGTCTGCCGTGACCACCTGTTTCCCGTACCACGCCGCCTTGTACTCCAACTGCCGCCGGAACTCGCCCCAGGAAGCGTCGGAGATAGACCGGGCTAAGCTGTGGTTTTTCACCATATTGGACGGTGCTAAATCTTCCAACGCTATCACATCGTATTGCCGCACAAATTCGGTAGACAATTTGTGCAGCATATCAGCCCGCTGGTTCGCAACGCGTTCATGCAGCCGGGCCACCTTGATTCTCGCCTTTTCCCGGCGATTGCTGCCCTTTGATTTTCGGGAGAGCTGCCGTTGAAGTTTCGCAAGTTTCTTTTGGTTTTTGGTTAGGTATTTATGGTTTGGATACTCCGTGCCGTCGGAGGTGATGGCAAACGCTTTCAGGCCCATATCAAGGCCGACAGCCGCCCCAGTAGAGGGCAGTGGCTCTATTTCAACATCGGTACAGCACAAAGCGACAAAGTATTTCCCGCTGGGGTTCTGGCTGACTGTTGCGGACAGAATACGGCCTTTCACTGCCTTGCTGACCCGGCACTTGACGAGACCGAGTTTCGGGAGCTGCACCGTTTTATCCAGCACCCTAATATTTGTACCGATGCACTTGCTTTTATATCTCCTCCGGTGGTCATGCTTGCTCTTGAACCGGGGATAGCCTGGCTTCTGGCCTTGCTTCACCCGCCGGAAGAAGTTCTGGTAGGCGGTGTCCAAATCACGCAGGGAGGATTGCAGAGCGGTTGCGTCTACCTCTTTCAACCACGGAAGGACTTTTTTCAGCTGTGTCATATCCCCGGAACAGGCGTTGTAGTTCATCGTTTTCCCGTCTCGTTCGTACGCTTCCTTCCGCAAGGCAAGGTAGTGGTTCCAGACGAACCGGCAGCAGCCAAAAGTCCTCTGTATCAGCTGTGTCTGTGTTGTGTTGGGATAGATACGAAATTTATAGCTGTATTCCATCTCAATACCTCACACTTTCTTCTGGTTCTCTATGTACTGCTTGATGGCAGACAAAGGAGCGCCCCCGACAGTAGAGACAAAGTAGGAGTTTGTCCACAGCGATGGAAGTCGAGAGCGAAGCCACCCGTATTCTTGCCTCAAAACACGAGAAGTCCGGCCTTTAAGCAACTTCACCGCCTTGTGAATGCCAAATTGCGGGTCTACCTCTATGAGCAAATGGATGTGGTCTGGCATGATCTCCATCTCTATGATGTCGATGCGAAACTCGTTGCAAATTTCCTCTATGAGTTCCTTCAAGCGCACATCAACGCCATTGACCAAGACCTTGCGGCGGTATTTTGGACACCAGACCACATGATATTTGCAGGAGTACACCACATTATGATTGTTTTTATATTTCATGAGAACATTATACCACTCAAAGAAAACTAACTCAATCCCTCGTAGTTCTAAATACGGGGGAACAAGGTGTGGCTTATATCCCCATAGCTAAAGCTAGGGGTATTACGACACCTGTGATAACGCTTATAAAATAGGTTGTGTACTGCTCTGGAACAATCTGGTCCTGGTGGATTACACAGAAGGAGGCCTTGGGATTTCTTCTGATGGCGTCCAGCTTATGGCCGGATCTGGCGCAGTGGAAGTAGATCCGACCGCTGCCATATACGTAGCTGATGGGGAGGGCGTAGGGGTAGCCGCTGTCCCCTGCCAGAGCAAGCACGCCGGAGGTTCCGCGGTGCAGAACAGCCTCGGCCGCCTCCATGGACAGGGCTTGTTGTTTCCGGCGCATAGGTCGAAACATCAAAAACACCTCAATTACAGACGATCTCGCCAGGCCCGTCAGGACTGGACTGACTGCAATTTATCAGACAGACCGTAAAAAGTCAAGAGAGGGGGCGGGGCAATAAATGGAGCACAATCGTTTACTTTTCGAGAGAAATCCGTTATACTGTAAAAAACGGACAGGAGGAAGTCTTATTATGAGCCAGGAATGTCACTGCGGCTGCGGCCATTCCCACCACGATCATACCCATTCCCATGGGGAAGAGTGCGCCAGGCCCGCAGGGCCGCTGACCCCTGAGATGGAGGAATTTCTTCATCATCTGCGGCACCACCGGTTTTTGCCGGTGGCCCGTTTTCTGGTAGAGAGCAGCGTGGAGGAGGACTTTTCCGCTGTGGCCTTGGCCCCGGTGTATCTGCGCGGCCCAAAAGAGAACATGGACAGCGTCAAGGAGACGGGGGCCATGCTTACCGCCCTGGAGGAGATGGGCTACCTGACCTTGGACTATGGCTATGCGCTGTCCGGCTACCCATATACAGAGTATCGGACCAGTGCGCTGTACGATTATTTCCAGAAGACTGTGGAGGAGGCCAAAAGGATACCTGATTTTTTGGGGGATACCCCTGTCCTAGAGCTGGGCAGTATCGCCCCAGCGGAGCAGGAGCCTGGCTCCGCTGTTTGAACACTGGTTTATTCAGAACCTGTACCAGTCGCTTTAACAAAAATCTTTGCGTCCAAAATCACCGCTGGCCACATTAAAAAGTTTGAAATACACAACGTGTTCCTGGGGATTTTTTCCGTCTCCGGCAATTTTGTCTCGCAAATCTGTAGGTTTCAGCGAATGGTACAGCTTGTAAAAGTTTAAAGAAGGAAGAGGGAATGTTGGGATGATACAGCTGATTAAGCGCGGGACTGTAGTCACCGTGGACGCACAGCGGCGGATTTTGTGGGATGGAGCCATTGCGGTGGAGGACGGCCGCATCGCCGCCGTGGGGGACAGTGGAGCGCTGGAGGGACAGTATCCCCACGCGGACCGGGTAATAGACGCCGGCGGCAAGGTGATTTTCCCCGGCTTTATCGATAACCATACCCACCTGTTCCAGACGCTGCTGAAGGGCATCGGAGACGACATGGAGCTGACGGACTGGCTGTCCCACATGATGTTCCCCGCCGCCGTCTTCCTGGAGCCGGAGGACACCTATTACGCGGCCATGCTGGGCCTGTCTGAGGCGCTTCACAGCGGCGTCACCACTACGGTGGATTATATGCACTGCCACAGCAAGCCCGGCCTTACCGACGGCATCTGCCGGGCGGTGAAGGAGCTGGGGGTGCGGGGCATCGTGGGCCGGGGTACCATGGACACCGGCGTGGAGTACGGTACCTGCCCCGACCTGTGCGAGAAGGTGGAGGACGTGGAGGCCGACCTGCGCCGCCTGTTCAAGACCTATCACAACACAGAGAACGGCCGGCTGAAGATCTGGGCTGCGCCCTCCTCCATGTGGTCCAACTCCGACGAAATGCTGAACATGCAGTGGCGGGTGGTCAACGAATGCGGCGGCAGCTTTACGGTCCATGTCTCTGAGACGGAGTACGCCCGGATGGCTACCCAGTGGGTCCATGGCTGCAACGACGTGGATTTGCTGGAGAAGCTGGGCATTCTGGGCCCCAACGTGCTGGCGGTTCACTGCTGCTGGGTGAACGAGAAGGATATGGAGCTGATGCGAAGCCACGGTATCAAGGTGTCCCACGATGTATGCTCCAACATGTACCTGGCTGATGGAGTGGCCCCAGTGCCCCAGATGCTGAAAAAGGGCATCACTGTGGGCCTGGGCCTGGACGGCGCCGCCAGTAATAACGCCCAGGATATGATTGAATTGATGAAGCTGACCGCGCTCCAGCACAAAGTAAAGACTGGGGACCCCATGGCCATCACCGCCGAGAAGGTGCTGGAACTGGCCACCATTGACGGCGCCCGCTCCATTGGCATGGAGAATGAAATTGGCTCCATTGAGACGGGCAAGCGGGCGGATCTGGTCTTCTTTGACCCTGCCGCCAGCCAGAAGTCCACCCCAATGCATAATCCGGTGTCCACGCTGGTCTACTCCTCCGGCATGGAGAACATTACTGCCGTCATGGTGGATGGGGAGCTGGTGCTGGACCAGGGAAAGCTCACCCGTGCCAGCGACAAGGCCATTATCGCCAACGGCCAGCGGGCTGCGGAGGACCTGTGCCGCCGGGGCGGGATCTCCAACCGGCGGGAGGGCCACGTATGGGCCAGCTTTAAGGAAAAAGGACAGAGTAACGACGCCTGATAGGAAGTAAAATTGCGGTCTGGAAACATCCAGGCCGCAATTTTACTGATGGTTGGTTGCGCGTCTCGCAGGGTGCTTTTCTGAGGCTCTGAGACAAGGACCCCTGGCCTTACTTCCTACGAATCATTAGTTTTATAAAAACCGCAGCGATCAAAACAATCATCGTGAATATGCCGTAAACGAAAATACTTGTATACCATGGAGCTGATTGCATCGCGTACAGATCGGGATGTGTCTTGTAATCCCAGAATATATAGATTCCATGTCCAATGAAAACGCCCACAACCGATCCGATTATAGTATTCAGAACATGATTTACTTTTGTCCACATAACAAATTGCCTCCATTTCAGATTTGTTTGGAAGGTGACTGCCCGATAAATTAAAATTTTTGTGTCTAAGCCCTATAAACATGGCAGGCTTTATTTTATTTCGTTATAATATTTGTTTAATATTTGGGCTAAAATTTTTGGATTTTCATCATTTACAATATGCCCCGTATTTTGAATGATTTGTAATTTAGAACCTTGAATATGTGTGTGGAAATAATATGCAGATTTAATATTAGACCTGTCCTTTTTTCCGCAAATCAAAAGAGTGGGACATTTTATGCGGAGTACCAATTAGAACAAGTGATTTTACTTTATCGGGGAAATCCAATGTGTAATGTAATGCTAATATCCCCCCTAGCGAAATACCGCATAAGTTTATTTGTCCGTCGTGATTATTACAATATTCTTTAAATGAAGAATATAAATTATGATAACTAGCTTCTTTTCCGTTGAGAATTGAAGATAAGTTTGGACACAAAATCTCTTTATCGTGTTCCATATATGAAATTGTTTCATTCCAACTGGTTGACTTATGGCCCGAACCGTGTATCAAAATGAGTTCCATCCATTTTTCCTCTCAAAATTGAATTTGCCAAGTCAATTATAGCATACCCTGACTGTTGCATCAACATGTTTTTGTAGAAACTGCCGAAGCTGTAAAACTGCGGCACTTTTCTGAAAAGGAGACCGGGGCGCTCCACCCTTGCCTTCCCAGATAAACTGCGGTATACTGATGTATTATTTGCGGCGGTGCAGGGAGGTTTTTATGAAACAGGAGCGGGGATTCGCGAAATATTTTGTGACAGCTAAAGGGGAGCGGGCCATTTTGAGCGGCCACCCCTGGGTATATGACGGAGAGATAACGGAGATCCAGGGCGCCGGCGAAAACGGCGGCCTGGTGGACGTGGCCAGCAGGAAGGGGCGCTATCTGGGCACCGGCTTTCTCAGCGAGCAGTCCAGGATCCGGGTGCGGCTGATTTCCCGTAACGCCAATGACACCTTTGACGACGCCTTCTGGGCGCGGCGTGTGCGCTATGCCTGGGACTACCGAAAGACGGTGATGGGGCCGGATATTAGCTGCTGCCGGGTGATCTTTGGGGAGGCGGACGCCTTTCCTGGCCTGACGGTGGACCGATTTGGCGATGTACTGGTGACACAGACCCTGTCTCTGGGGATGGAGCGGCTGAAGCCGGTGCTCTTTCCTATCCTCGTCCGCGTCTTGAGGGAGGATGGACAGGAAATTCGGGGGATTTTTGAGCGCAACGACGTGTCAATCCGCGCCCATGAGGGGCTGGCGGAGGGGAAGGGATGGTTTTCTCTGGCGGAGTGCCCTAACCCGGGGCCGGCCCATGCAGTAATCACGGAAAACGGGATTGAATATCAGGTGGACATAGAGAACGGACAGAAGACTGGATTTTTTCTGGACCAGAAGTACAACCGGCAGGCGGTGGCCCGGCTGGCCAGGGGACGGCGGGTGCTGGACTGCTTTACCCACACCGGCTCCTTTGCCCTCAACGCCGCCAGGGGCGGGGCGGAGCACGTCACCGCCGTGGATGTATCCCAGGGGGCGGTGGAACTGGCCCAGGAGAACGCCCGGCGCAACGGCCTGGAGGAGAAGATGGACTTCCGCGCTGCCGACGTCTTCGACCTGCTGCCGGAGCTGGAGCGCTCCGGGGGACACCCCTATGATTTCATCATCCTGGACCCGCCCGCCTTCACCAAGAGCCGCAGGACCATTGAAAACGCGGCCCGGGGGTACAAGGAGATCAACTACCGGGCCATGAAGCTGCTGCCCAGAGGGGGTTATCTGGCCACGTGCTCCTGCTCCCACTTCATGGACGAGACGCGATTTGTCCAGATGCTCCAGGCCGCAGCGGCGGACACAGGGCGGGAGCTGCGGCAGATCGAGGCCCGGCAGCAGGCGCCGGACCACCCTATTTTGTGGAATGTGCCGGAGACCAACTATCTGAAATTCTACCTGTTCCAGGTGGTTTAAAAGGAGCGACCTATTATGGACTATTTTCATCTGTCGGCCAGCCGGGACCAGATCAACGCCATCAGCAATTTGGGTCTGGCACACCTGGGGGACGGAGTATATGAGCTGATGGTGCGCTCCTGGCTGTGCCTCCATGGGAAGGCCAGCGCCCAGAGCCTCCACCGGGCCACGGTGCGCTATGTGGCGGCGCCGGCCCAGGCCAGGGCGGTGGAGCGTATTCTGCCCCTGCTGACCGAGGAGGAGGGGGATGTGTACCGCCGGGGGCGGAATGTGAGCCCTCACTTTGTGCCACAGAAGGCCAGCCGGGGGGAGTACCAGGCCGCCACAGGACTGGAGGCCCTCTTCGGATGGCTCTACCTCCAGGGCCGGACTGACCGGCTCAACCAGCTGTTTTTAAAGATAATGGAGGAGGATACCCCATGCCGTTAGACGCCATCTGTCTCTCCGCCGTGGCGGAGGAGCTGCGCGCCGCTGTAGTGGGCGGTAAAATTGATAAAATCTATCAGCCCAGCCGGGACGAGGTGATCCTGGCGGTACGGGGGCCGGCGGGGAATGTCAGGCTGCTGCTGTCCGCCAGCCCCAGCCAGCCCAGAGCCCAGCTCACCCAGCTGCCCCGGGAAAACCCCAGTACGCCGCCTATGTTCTGTATGCTGCTGCGCAAGCACCTCACCGGCGGGCGCATCCTGTCCTTGGAGCAGCCGCCCATGGAGCGCCTGCTGGACTTTCATCTGGAGACCATTGACGAGCTGGGGGACCGGGTGGAGCGCCGCCTTGTCCTGGAGTGCATGGGCCGCCGGGCCAATCTGATCCTGCTGGACCAGGAGGGGCGCATTACCGACTGCCTGCGGCGGGTGGACGGGGATCTGTCCGCTAAGCGGCAGGTGTTGCCGGGGATGTTTTACCGCCTTCCTCCGCCTCCGGAAAGGATAAATCCTTTACAGTGTTTGCCAGAGGAGCGCCAGCGGGCGCTGGAGGATGCCTCCGGGATGCCGCTGGACAAGCTGCTGGTGGACCGGTTTTCCGGCCTGTCCCCCCTGGTGGCCCGGGAACTGGCCTTCCGGTCAGGGGAGGATCTGCCGGCCCTGGGGGCGGAGCTGGAACACCTGCTGGATAATGTAATGGAGAAACGCTTTACACCATATCTGCTGGTGCGGGACGAGAAGCCGGTGGACTTTACCTTTCTGCCCATTCTCCAGTACGGGCCGGAGACCGAGTGCCGCCGGTGGGAGAGCTTCTCCAAGCTGCTGGATGTCTACTATGAAACCAAAGATCAGGCGGAGCGGGTGCGCCAGCGGGGACAGGATCTGCTCAAGACAGTGACCAACGCCAGGGATCGGGTGCGGCGGAAGCTGGCCCTTCAGGCCAAGGAGCTGGCGGCTACGCTGGACCGGGAGCGGCTGCGGGAGCTGGGGGACATCATTACCTCCAATCTCCATGGGATGGCGAAGGGGCAGCGGGTGCTCCATGCGGTAGACTTCTACGACCCGGAGGGGAGAGAGGTGGACATTTCCCTGGACCCCCTGCGTACACCCCAACAGAATGCGGCGAAGTATTATAAGGACTACAACCGGGCCAAGACCGCTCAGCAGATGCTCACCCTTCAGATTGAAAAGGGAGAGGGGGAGCTGGAGTATTTAAACAGTGTGCTGGAGGCCCTCTCTTTGGCAGAGGGGGAGCGGGATTTGCAGGAGATCCGCCAGGAGCTGATTGACACCGGCTACCTGCGGCGGCAGAAGACCGCCGCCAAGCGGGAAAAGCGGGTAAGCGGAAAGCCAATGGAATTCCGATCCTCCTCCGGCCTGCGCATTTCGGTGGGCAAGAACAACAGCCAGAACGACCAGCTCACCGGCAAGCTGGCCCGCAAGGGAGATCTCTGGTTCCACACCCAGAAAATCCACGGCTCCCACGTCATCCTGTGGACGGATGGGGGGGAGGCGGACCTCCAGAGCATCCGGGAGGCGGCGGCGCTGGCCGCCTGGTTCTCCCAGGGGAGAGAGGGCAAAAAGGTGCCGGTGGACTATACGCCGGTGAAGTTTGTGAAAAAGCCGGGGGGCGCCCGGCCCGGCATGGTGGTGTACACCACCTATCAGACGGCCTATGTGGACCCGGACGGGGCGCTGGCCCGCAAGCTGCGAGTGAAATAGGGGGGAGAAGCGTGGAAGGATGCCGCATTTTAGTAGTAGAGGACGATCAGGACATCAACCGCCTGCTGTGTACCATTCTGGGCAACGCGGGGTATACCTGCCGCCCGGCCTTTTCCGGCAGCGAGGCGGAGCTGTGGGCGGGGCAGTACAGCTATGACCTGATTTTGCTGGATCTGATGCTCCCTGGCCTGACGGGGGAGGAGTTTATCCAGCGCCTGCGGAAGAAAAAGACCATGCCTGTCATTGTCCTGTCCGCCAAGGCGGGACTGGAGGACCGGGTGAACGTGCTCCGCCTGGGGGCAGACGACTTCATCCCCAAGCCCTTTGATAACGCCGAGGTGCTGGCCCGGGTGGAGGCCCAGCTGCGCCGGTACAAGGAGTTCTCCGGCGGCGGCAGCGGCAGTGTGCTGACGTACGGGGATCTGACTGTGGACCGGGAGAGCATTACCGTCACCGCGGGGGAGAAAGCAGTGCCCCTCACCGCCCGGGAGTTTGAGATTCTGGCCCTGCTGATCAGCCACCCCAAGAAGGTCTATACCCGGGAGCAGATTTACGAACAGGTGTGGGGCGGGGAGTATATGGGGGACGACAACACGGTAAACGTCCACATCTCCAACCTGCGCTCCAAGCTGGCCAAGGCCAATCCCAGGGAGTATATCAAGACCGTGTGGGGCATCGGCTTTAAAATGGCGGACTGAGGAGAATCCGTCAGACATCAGGTTTTAAACATTCTTAATCTTTGCTTTAGGATGGTTTGCAAACCGATGGCTATAATGGCACCATAGCAAAGGCAAAAAAACAGAAAGGTGGATGCCAGATGGCAGAATCGGTATTGGTAACCCGGGCGCTGACCAAGCAGTACGGCGGGACAGCGGCCCTGGCCCAGGCGGACATTACCATAGAGCAGGGGCAGATTTACGGCCTGGTGGGCCGGAACGGGGCGGGAAAGACCACTTTGATCCGGATGATTACCGCCCAGACCGCTCCCACATCGGGGGAGCTCTCCCTCTTCGGCGCGGAGGGGGAGCGGGCGCTGGCCAAGATGCGCAGCCGCATCGGCTCCATGGTGGAGACTCCCAGCTTTTACCCCTACCTCACCGCCCGGCAGAACTTGGAGTACTACCGTATCCAGCGGGGCATTCCCGGCCGGCGGACGGTGGACGAGGCGCTGGAGCAGGCGGGCCTGGCCGACACAGGGAAGAAGCTGTTCAAGCACTTCTCTTTGGGCATGAAGCAGCGGCTGGGCCTGGCCCTGGCGCTGATGAACCGGCCGGACTTTCTGGTGCTGGACGAGCCCATCAACGGCCTGGACCCGGAGGGCATTGTGGAGCTCCGCAATCTGCTGCTTCAGCTGAACCGGGAGCGCAAGACCACCATCCTTATCTCCAGCCACATCCTCACGGAGCTGGCCAACCTGGCCACGCACTTCGGCTTCATCGATCAGGGGCATATGCTGGAACAGTGTTCCGCCCAGGCGCTGGAGGAGCGGTGCCGGGCCTGCCTGGAGCTGCGGGTGGACGACCCGGCCAAAGCGGCCCGGGTGCTGGAGCAGGTTTTGGACATCCGGGACTTTGAGGTGCTCTCCGGCGGGATTATCCGGCTGTACAGCCATCTGGATCATCCGGAGCGGATCACCCGGGCGCTGGTGGAAAGCGGCGCGGCCGTGTACGGCCTGGACAGCCGGGGGGCCAACCTGGAGGATTACTTCCTGAGTCTGATTGGAGGGGTGCATCATGCGTAACTATTTTTCCGCGGAATGTTTCAAGGCGTTCCGGCGCAAGTATTTTTACATCGCCCTGGCGGTGTGTCTGGCGGGAGAGGGCCTGCTGCTGTGGAGCTACTGGTTTACCTACAGCCGGGGCAACGTACACATCAGCTTTCAAAGTACTGCGATTGAGCTGCTGCTGATGCTGTCTTTTGGCCTCTATGCCACAATTCTGCTGGGGGATGTGGTGTTCTCCGACCAGTACAAGTGGGGCACGTTGAAAAACGAGGTGTCCTACGGCGTATCCCGCAGTGTGATCTATCTGGGAAAGCTGCTGGCGGCGGGGCTGCTGTCGGTGGTGGCCTGCGGGGTGATGATGGGGTTCTATCTGGCGGGATGCTGGGTGCTCTTCCCCCACGGAGCGGGAGACGGCCTGTTCTTTCAAATGCTGGGCTACTGTCTGGCAGGGGCGCTTCCCCTATGGATCAGCGCCTTGGCGGTGATTATGGCCTGCTTCTTCAATATCAGAAGCTCTACCGTGGGCACCCTGCTGGCGGTGGGCATTCTCATGGTGCTGTCCAACATCATTCAGATTTTGGGCCTGCTGGTGAACGATGTCTTTTTGAAAATCTATGAGTATATGCCCACGGTAATCGTGGACAATCTGAAAAACATGGCCTTTGACTGGAGCTACGTGGGCCGGGCCTGGCTGGTAGGGGCTGTGTGGACTGTGGGCGCCGTGGCGGTGGGCCTGATGGGCTTCCACCGGTCGGAGATCCGGTAAAACCCGGGGCGGCAGAAGGGGGGAGCGTTTTGCTGAACTATATCAAGGCGGAGCTGTGGCGGATCTTTCACCAGCGGGGGATCTATCTTCTGGCGGCGGCGCTGTCCGGCGGAACGCTCCTGTTCTGCGCCGCGTTCCACAACGGCAGCTTCCAGGGGCTTGCCTCTGCGGTATGCGTGACTATGATTGTGGGGGTATTGGCGGCACCGGCCCTGGCCCAGATGGTGGACAGCTGCGCCATGGGGACGGCGAAGAATGAGCTCTCCTTCGGCCTGACCCGGGAGCGGATTTATCTGGGCAGGCTGTATACCAGCCTGCTGGTGGGGGCGGGGCTGAGCCTGCTCCTGGTGGGGCTGAGTCTGGGCGGGGGCTGGCTGCTGCTGCCCCACAGCGCCCGGGAAGAGGACTGGGTGGCGCTGCTGGTGGCGGGCTTCTGTATTGCGGCGGCCTTTCCGGTGTGGTGCGGGATGCTCTCGGCGTGTCATATGCTCAGTCTGTTCTTTCGGGGAAATGCGGGCTGGGTGGCGGCGTACTACCTGATGCTGCTCATAGGCGCGCCCGTGGTGATGCTGGCCGCCGTCTCCCTGCTGAACCAGCTGCCGGAGCAGGGGAGCGTGGTGCTCCAGGCGGTCATCGCGCCGGTGGTGCTGATGCTGCCGGGTGTAATATGCGGCCAGCTGAACTGGGAATATCAGGTGCTGTGCTGGGGCGTGGGCCTGTTCTGGCTGGCGGGGACCACCGTGCTGGGTCTGACAATTTTTCAGAAAATAGAACTTTAACACACCGGCGTACCTGAGTGCTCAGGTACGCCCTGTGCGCATATACAGGGAGGGTGAGACATGGGACTGAGGATACTGTGCGCGGCGCTGGCGCTGCTGTGCGGTGGGCTGTATCTGTGGAACTGGACGCTGCGGCGGAGCCTGAACAGCGCGGTGGAGCAGATGAAGACCCTGGAAGAGCAGGGGAGCCGGTCCAAGCTCCGCCTGGAGGTGCCCAACACCGCGGCGGAGGCGCTGCTGGACCAGATCAACCGCCTGCTGGAGCTGCGCCAGGCGGACCAGTCCCGGTGGCAGGGGCGGGAGCGGGAGCTGCGGCGGCAGATCGCCAACATCTCCCACGACCTGCGCACCCCTCTCACCTCCATTTTGGGCTATCTCCAGCTGCTGGAGGGGGAGGAGCTGCCCCTGGAGCGGCGGGCGGAGTATCTGGCCATTGTGGCGGGCCGGGCCAAGACCCTCCAGACGCTGATTACCAGCTTTTACGATCTCTCCCGGCTGGAGGGCGGGGAGTACCCCCTGGAGCGGCAGAAGGTGGACCTGCGGCCTGTGCTGTCCCAGCTGCTGGCCGCCTTCTACGGGGATTTTACCCAGGCCGGGTTTGAGGTGGAGGTGGAGCTGCCCGATATCCTGCCCCCGGTCCAGGCGGATCCCGGGGGTGTGCTGCGTATTTTTACCAATCTGCTGCGCAACGCCCTGGACCACGGGGCGGGACCGCTGGAGATCTGTCTGCGGCAGGAGGGGGAGCGGGTGGCCGCGGTCTTCGCCAACGCCGCCCCCGGCCTGGAGCCGGAGGACGTGCCCCAGGTATTCGACCGCTTTTTTACCGCGGACAAGATGCGCACCGGGCGGAATACCGGCCTGGGTCTGGCCATCGTCAAAACGCTGGCCCAGCAGATGGGCGGGGACGTGACCGCCCAAGGGGACGCAGCCCGGTTTGAACTGAAGATATTTTTTCCGTGCTGGCGGGAGTGGGACCGCCGGTAAAAAAGCGGACTGAAAAATTCCCTCAAAGGGGCCCATATTTCTTGACAAAACCCTGGAGAACTGATATCTTTTTCTGTGAGAAATAAGGCATATCAACGGGTTTTTGAACCGGATGGTCTTATATTCTGCGATATGAGCCCCCCGGCTCCACAGGCCGGGGCGGAATCAGAGACGGAAGGCCCGTGTATCTCTCTGTCCCGGCAGGGGAAGGGGAGGGCGTACATGGCTGGAGTCGGAGGAAAGGAAAGGTCATTGCTATGGTTAAAATCGTGAGAAAGAAGGTTCTCAACGCCAGCGTCACACTGCTGGAGGTCGAGGCCCCTATGATTGCCAAGAAGGCCCAGGCCGGACAGTTTATCATCCTGCGCCTGGACGAGGAGGGGGAGCGCATTCCTCTCACCATCGGAGGTTATGACCGGGAGAAGGGCACGATTACCATCATGTTCCAGAAAGTCGGCCTGACCACCGAGCTGCTGGGCGACCTGAACGAGGGGGATTACATCCGGGACTTTGTGGGTCCCCTGGGCCAGCCCACCCGGCCGGAGCTGGGCGAGGTCAAGCGGGTGTGCGTAGTCGGCGGCGGCGTGGGCTGCGCCATCGCCTATCCCCAGGCCAAGGCGCTCCACGAGGAGGGGATCGAGGTGGATGTCATCGCCGGCTTCCGCTCCAAGGACATTGTGATTCTGGAGGAGGAGTTCAAGGCCGCCTGTACCAATTTCTACCTGACCACGGACGACGGCACCTATGGGGAAAAGGGCTTTGTTACCGACAAGCTGAAGGCCCTCGTTGAGTCGGGGAAGCAGTACGACGCTGTCATCGCCATCGGCCCCGTACCCATGATGAAATTTGTGTGCAAGACCACGGAGCCCTACAACCTGCGCACACTGGTGAGCCTGAACCCCATTATGATCGACGGGACCGGCATGTGCGGCTGCTGCCGGGTCACCGTGGGCGGCGAGATGAAATTCGCCTGCGTGGACGGGCCCGACTTTGACGGCCACAAGGTGGACTTTGACGAGCTGATGAACCGCAACTCCGTCTACCGCGAGCGGGAGGCCAAGGAGAAGGAGCGCCACGAGTGCCGGATGGAGAAGCTGGGTAAGGAAATGATCCACTAAGGGGAGGTAGAGTAACATGCCGAATATGAGTATGACCAAAAATCCGATGCCGGAGCAGGATCCCAATGTCCGCAACCATAATTTTGAAGAGGTGGCCATGGGCTACACCGCCGAGATGGCCATGGATGAGGCCAAGCGGTGCCTGAACTGCAAAAATATGCCCTGCGTGGCGGGCTGCCCTGTGAATATCCGCATTCCTGAGTTTATCTCCAAGGTGGCCGAGGGAGACTTTCAGGCCGCCTATGAGGTGATCACCGATACCAACGCCCTGCCCTCTATCAGCGGCCGGGTGTGCCCCCAGGAGACCCAGTGCGAGTGCCGCTGTGTCCGGGGCATCAAGGGCGAGCCGGTGTCCATCGGCCGGCTGGAGCGCTTTGTGGCGGACTGGTACCGGGCCAACGTAAACGCCATGCCCAAGAAGCCGGAGCCCAACGGCATCAAGGTGGCGGTGGTGGGTTCTGGCCCCGCCAGCCTGACCTGCGCCAGCGACCTGGCCAAGAAGGGCTATCAGGTTTCTATCTTCGAGGCGTTCCACACCGCCGGCGGCGTGCTGGTGTACGGAATCCCCGAGTTCCGTCTTCCCAAGGCCATTGTGCAGAACGAGGTAGACAAGCTGGCCGCCCTGGGTGCCGACGTGGAGACGAACGTGGTGGTGGGCCGTACTTACACCATTGACGAGATGTTTGAGGACGGCTTCAAGGCCGTGTTTGTGGGCTCCGGCGCCGGCCTGCCCATGTTCATGGGCATCCCCGGCGAGGCGCTGGCCGGTGTATACTCCGCCAACGAATACCTGACCCGTGTCAACCTGATGAAGGCCTATCGGGAGGGGTATGACACCCCCATCAAGGACAGCAAGGCTGTGGCCGTGGTGGGCGGCGGCAATGTGGCCATGGACGCGGCCCGCTGCGCCAAGCGCCTGGGCGCCAAGGTGTACGTGGTCTACCGCCGGGACGAGGAGGCCATGCCTGCCCGCCGGGAGGAGATCCACCACGCCAAGGAGGAGGGCATTGAGTTCCTCTTCCTGAACAACCCGGTAAAAATTCTGGATGACGGCCACGGCAAGGTGCGTGCCATGGAGTGCGTGAAGATGGAGCTGGGCGAGCCCGACGCCTCCGGCCGCCGCCGCCCGGTAGAGGTGGCCGGCTCCAACTTCGAGCTGGAGGTGGACACGGTGATCATGTCTCTGGGCACCAGCCCCAACCCCCTGATCCGCTCCACCACCCCGGGCCTGGAGGCCAATAAAAAGGGCTGCCTGGTGGCCGACGAGGAGACTATGGCCACCAGCCGGGAGGGCGTCTACGCCGGCGGCGACGCGGTCACCGGCGCGGCGACAGTCATTCTGGCCATGGGTGCCGGCAAAAAGGCGGCGGAGGCCATGGACAAGTACCTTCAGGAGAAGTACAGCAAATAATCTAAGGCGTTAAAAAGCAGGAAAAACCTGACATGGGAGTTCCCATGTCAGGTTTTTTATCCGAGGGCGTTCGGAGCGATAGGAGGTGGCTGCGCTTGAAAGGAGGCGCGCTGTACGCCGTGTATTTCAGCCCTACCGGCGGAACCAGGCGCTGCGTCCGGCTGATTGCCGGACGGATGGGGGAGATATTGGGGCGGGAGGCGGTTGGGCTTGACCTCACAGGATCGGAGCGCCGGAAGCAGCGGTATTCATTCGGCGGGGAGGACCTTGTGGTGCTGGGTGCGCCGGTGTACGCCGGGCGGGTTCCCAACAAAATCCTGCCGGACCTGGAGGCGGGACTTGGGGGCGCGGGGGACACTAAAATTGTGCCGGTGAGCGTCTACGGCAACAGAAGCTGCGGCGAGGCCCTGCGGGAGCTGATTGTGCTGGCAGAGCGGAACGGGTTTGTCCCCATCGGGGGAGCGGCAGTGGTGAGCCGGCATGTGTTCTCCCAAACCCTGGCGGCCGGCCGGCCGGACCCCTCCGATGGGGCGGAGCTCGCTGCATTTGGGGAGCGGATGGCCCGGAGGGTGAAGACTGGGGGGGCGGGCGTTGAACGTGGATCGGACCCGTCCGGCAGGCCCCTACTATACCCCGCTGAAAGAGGACGGTACGCCTGCGCGGTTTTTAAAGGCAAAGCCTCTTACAGATGGGGCGCGGTGCGCCGGCTGCGGCCTGTGCAGCGCGGTCTGCCCTATGGGCAGCATCTCCCGCAGCGATTTCACCCAAGTCACAGGGGTGTGCATCAAGTGCCAGGCCTGTATCAGGGCCTGTCCCGCAGGGGCGAAGTACTTTGACGATCCTGATTTTTTGTCCCACGTCACCATGCTGGAGCGGACCTGCACCGCTCGGAAAGACAATCTCTTTCTGGAGGTATAGACACACAGGGCGCCGCTTTTCGCGGCGCCCTGCTGCTGGTTCTGGGGGTTATTGTATTTCCACCTGGCAGTCCAGGGGGACGATGCTGACATAGCTGCGGCCCTGGCCCAACGTAATGGGGGAGCCGTCTGGGGTGGTATAATGGAACTGGTCAGTGCGGCTGTCCTTGCGCCAGCGGATGTCAATACACTGGCCGCCGCAGGCGAAGTAACCGTCGCCGCCGCTGGTGAGATCCACCGTAATGCGGCCGTAGCTGTCCCCAGGGATAACGGCGCACTTGGTTTTCAGCACCAGAACGTTGGTGACCCCCACCTGTTCGCCGGTGTTGCCGTCCACATAGGGCTGTCCATACTCCTCCACCAGGTAGAGGCCCTGCTCCGGGTCGTAGGTGAACACACCCGTCTTCACATTGGAGAAGGGAACCGTCACCGTGTTGGCGGTGACGCCGCCGGCGGGGGTGCCGTCCTGGGCAAAGTCCATGTCGTAGTGCCAGCCCTCCTCGTGGTCCTTGCGGAAGGAGTAGGAGGCGAACTGCTGGACAATGGTCTCTCCGGTGGTGATAACGCTGTGCTCATAGCCCATGTTTTTCCGGCGGTCGCTGTCCCGCCACATGAGGTTGGTGTTGGGGCTTGTGCCGCAGTAGGGGCCGTTGACGCCGTCCAGGGCGGTGACGTTCCAAGCCTTGATTTTATTGTAGGCGTCTGGGCTGCCGCCGGCGTGGATGTATACTGCGTCATGCCCAAGAGCCAGCTCCAGATAGTAGGTGCGGGAGGAGCGGATGGATCCAATGGCGCCCGCCTGGCTGGGGTCCTGATAGAGGCCTAGCATCCGGGTGATGCCCCCCTCCGCCAGACACTCATAGATAATATCGGCCTGAGAGACCCCCACCTGAGGGAGGGCTTTTTTCAGATTGTTGAGCATAATGGCCACCGGCCGCCGGTTGACATAGGCCTCGTCAATGGGCAGGCCGGTGAGGGGGTTGACCGGCCCGCTGTAGGGGGTGGGAGTGGGCTCCGGCGTGGGCGTGGGAGCGGCGGTGACAGGGGGAATGGAGTGCTCCGGCTGAGGAGGGGGATCGGCAGTTGGTTTTCCGCAGGCGGAGAGAGCGAGCATCAGACAGAGACTGAAGACGAGCAGTCTGCGTTGCATAGGAAGCGCCCCGCTTTCTTTCATAAGTTTAGCAGCCGTGATTCTGATAATTTTATGATACTCTGTGGGGAAGATTTTGTCAAGATATACAAAAGAAAGAGAGGGAGAAGGGCCGGGGTTTGTCAAAGAATCGCGCTCTTGTTATTTGGGGCAGAATCCCGTATAATACAGACAGGGGCAAATAGCTATCCCTGACGGATGCGGTTTGGAAAGGTGGTCTTCATGAGCCGGTTTGGATTTATCCACAGCAAAATGGACATCAAATTTTTGATCCTCTACATTATGGCCCGGGTGGCGTCTGGAATTGACTTTCCCACGCTGACGGAGCTGACTATGTGCGACGAAGGGGTGGACTACTTCGAGTTTGCCGAGGCCGCCGCCGAGCTGGTGGAGACCGGTCATCTGAATCTGGAGGACGGACAGTACACCATCACCGACAAGGGGCGGCAGAACGGCGAGGCGTGCGAGAGCAACCTGCCCTACTCAGTGCGGCATAAGTGCAACGCCAATCTGGCCAAGGTGAACAGTATCCTGCGCCGCAACGCCCAGGTACGCACCCAGGTGCTGCCCCGGCCGGACGGCAGCCTCACCGCCAGAATGACCCTGGACGATGAGGGCGGCAATATTATGACCATTGAGCTGCTGTGCGTCAATGAGGATCAGGCGGCCAGCCTGTCCAAAGGCTTTCAGGCGAAGCCGGAGCGGATCTATAATGAGGTCCTGGCAGCGCTTCTGGACCGGGAGGATGAAAAAGAAGAGTAAAAAGGGTTCTCCCCGGCATAAATGCGTGGGGAGAGCCCTTTTCTGTGAGCGAGTATCCCACATGGGGCGGGTTTACCGGAAAAAATTTCCCCATCCAGCGCCGTTTTTGCCGTATTTGCGGCAAAAACGGGCGGGAAGGGGAATTTCTGAGCTGGTGCCGGTAGTCGGACTCGAACCGACACGATGTCGCCACCAACGGATTTTGAGTCCGTCACGTCTACCAATTCCATCATACCGGCGTATCGGTCTCTAATTATAAACGAAAAGAGGCGATTTGGCAAGAGAAAAATGGAAAAGATTTTTTACAAAGAAATAGGCATACCAATCAGGGGCAAATTGTGCTACAATAAAAACTGGAATTTTAGAGGCCGGATCCTTGATCCGGCTGGATGCCTATAGAAAGGCAAGTGAATTTATATCACTCTGGCAGGTTTTTAAGAGGTTATACCATGAAACAGATGAGAAAAAAAGCCGCAATCCTGCTTCCGGCGCTGCTGATGCTGCTGAGCGGATGTATGCTGAAATCAGATGATGATCTGTACCGCATTCCCAAAGCGCCCAAAGAATTTGAGGATCTGACCAAGCAGATCGCCGCAGTACAGGAGCAGGGGGCAGAGTACTCCGCGCCGCTGACAGGGGAGAACATTCAGAATGTCCAGCTCCAGGATTTGGACGGGGACGGCGAGGTAGACTCGGCGATTGCCTTTTTTCGGATGAATGGCCAGGAAAATCCCCTGAAAATCTACATCTACCGCCAGCTGGAGGATCGGTATGAGCTGATGGCCATTATTGAGGGAAGCGGGACTGCCATTAACTATGTGACCTACGAAAATTTGGACAATAATCCTGACAAGGAGATTGTGGTGACTTGGCAGTTGAGCGATCAGGCCCATTTTCTGTCGGCCTACTCGGTGTCAGAGGACCAGGTGGTAGAGCTGCTGCACACCGACTATGTCTCGTTCAAGCTCTCCGACATGGACCGGGACAATGATCAGGAGATCCTCATTGTCAATACCCGACCGGAGAGCGGTCCCCAGGTGGAACTCTATGATTTTCAGGACGGGCTGATGGAGCTGGACTCCGCAGCGCCGCTGTCCGCGGGGATTGCGGACCCCAAGGACAGCGCGGTGCAGCGGGGCTATTTGAGGGACTCGGTGCCGGCGCTCTTTGTCACTTCAAATCTCTTTGACGAGCTGAACGAGCGAAATACCTTCCGCACCACAGACATTTTTGTCTGGGAGGGAAAAAAGGATGTACAGGGGCCGGAGGGAGAAAAGAGCCTGCGCAATGTGACCCTGGATGGGGAAAAGGGATACAGCCACAACACGGTGAGCTCAAACAGCGCCGTGGTGGGGCCTATGGACATCAACCGGGACTCAATTATGGAACTGTCCCAGTCCATTCCTATTGAGGAATACCGGCAGACCAGTATGTTGCCCAGCTTCTGGCTGAACCGCTGGAGCCAATATGACATCGACGGGACAGCCCACTATGTGGGCACCACCTATTACAACGACCGGGACGGTTGGTATCTCATCCTGCCTGACGAGTGGGAGGGTAAGATCTCCTTGTCACGCCGGGATGCGGCCGGCGGGGGAGAGCGGGCGGTGGTTTTCTCCTACTGGGACAAGGAGCGCCAGGCGGAGCCTGTGCCCTTTTTGACCATCTACCGCCTGACAGGGAGCAACCGGGAGAGCCGGGTGCTGCTGCCTGGACGGTTCCGCCTGGCAGACAGCGGGGAGGACATGCCCTCCACCATCTACGCCGCCTGCTTTGAGGAGGGCGGCTGGGACTGCGGCCTGACAGAAGAAACCCTGCGGGAGCATTTCCAGGTGATTCGGGCGGACTGGGGAAGCAGCGATTAAGCGGCTTTTTACAGAGACAGTGTTTGAGCAGGGACGGCAGAAATAAGGAGTGAACAGGGTTGAAAAAGGTACTGGTATTGGAGGATGAGACCAATATCCGCAGTTTTGTGGTGATCAATTTAAAGCGGGCCGGTTATGAGGCCATTGAGGCCGGCACCGGGGAAGAGGCGCTGGAGCAGCTGAAACAGAACCCGGACACCAAGGTGGCCCTTTTGGACATTATGCTTCCCGATATGGACGGCTTCGAGGTGTGCCGCCGCATTCGGGCCAGCAATACCCAGATTGGGATTATCATGCTCACCGCCCGCACCCAGGAGATGGACAAGGTGACCGGCCTGATGACCGGGGCGGACGACTATGTGACGAAGCCCTTTTCTCCTGCGGAGCTCACCGCCCGCATTGACGCCCTGTACCGCCGCACCGGCGGCGTGGTGGCGGAGGACACAGGGGAGATCAGCCAGCCGCCCTTTTTGCTGAACACCCGCAACCGTACGCTGGAAAAGAGCGGCCAGCGGGTGAAGCTGACCCAGGTGGAGTACGCGATTGTGAAGCTTTTTATGGACAACCCAGGCAAGGCCCTCTCCCGGGAGGAGATTTTGGACACGGTCTGGGGCAGGGATTACTTTGGGGAGCTGAAGATCGTGGATGTGAACATCCGGCGGCTGCGCATCAAAATTGAGGACGACCCCACCAATCCTACCTATATCAATACTGTCTGGGGCTACGGCTATAAGTGGGGCGGTTAGATCCAGTCCAGACTGGAACAAGCTGGATTGATAAGGCGGTGCATCCATGAAAAAAATGAAGGGCATCCAGCGGCGGTGGATGGTGAACTCCATCAGCGCCGCGATGCTGAGCATTCTGCTGGCGGTCATTGCCTTCTCAATGGCCATTATCAGCTACTATTACTCCAGCCTGAGCAGGGGGCTGGAGGGCAAAATCAAGACGGCGGTGAACTTTTTCGGCAGCTATAAGACGGAGGAGGCCTACTATCAAAATGCTTACGCCTTCGTTAACAACCAGTTCGAAGACCGGGATCAGCTGGACTTTCAGATTCTGGATATAGACGGAGCGGTACACTTTTCCAGCTATATGCTGCTGCCCTCAGGGTACCAGCCGGGGACGCCGGACATTCAGAAGGCGGTAGAGAGCGAGCGCACCCCAGTATCCAACATCTTTGTATGGACCGGGATTGACCCCAACACCAAGGAGCATGTGATGGCGGTGTCCTGTCCGCTGATTGTGGGCGGGCAGGTAGTGTCGGTGCTGCGTATGGTCACCTCCCTGGCGGTTGTGGACCGGCAGATTGTGATTGTTATCGGAATTGCGCTGCTGGTGGGTCTGTTGGTGCTGCTGCTCATCTACGCATCGGGGCTGTACTTTGTCCGCTCCATTGTGGGACCGGTGGCGGAGGTGACCCGTACCGCCGAGCACATCGCCGCCGGGAGCTACGGCGTCCAAATGGAGAAGAGCTTTGACGACGAGGTGGGAGATCTGATCGACGCCATTAACGATATGTCCACCAAGATCAAGCAGTCGGAAAAGATGAAGAATGAGTTTATCTCCTCCGTCTCCCACGAGCTGCGCACCCCCCTCACCGCCATTAACGGCTGGGCGGAAACCATTATGAACGGAGAGGTCCGGGACGCCCACGACGTAAAAAAGGGAATGGGCATTATTGTCAGCGAGGCCCGGCGGCTGATCAACATGGTGGAGGAGCTGCTGGAGTTCTCCCGTATTCAGGACGGGCGGTTTACCCTGTCGATTGAGCCGGTAGACATCAAGGCGGAGCTGGAGGACGCAGTGTACACCTACCGGGAGTTCTTCCGCCGGGAGGGGATTGAGCTGACCCATACCGACTGCGAGGAGGAGTTTCCCCTGATGAACGCCGACCCGGAGCGGCTGCGCCAGGTGTTCTGCAACCTGCTGGACAACGCCGCAAAGCATGGCGGCAGCGGAAAGCGGATTGACACCGCTATCTGGGGAGAGGAGGAACAGGTGGTCATTACCGTGCGGGACTATGGTCCCGGCATCCCGGAGGAGGAGCTCCCCCACGTGAAGACCCGGTTTTACAAGGGCAGCTCCAAGGCCCGGGGGAGCGGCATCGGTCTGGCGGTGTGCGAGGAGATTGTGGTGCGCCACCAGGGGACGCTGGACATTGGGAACGCCCCGGGGGGCGGCTGTGTGGCCACTATGCGCTTTCCCATAGGCGGCTGATCAGATAATCGGAGTGCCAAGCTTTTTTTCCAGCCGCCATTGAGGCGGGGGACCGTCGTCGCTCCAATACTCATCCAGAGCGCGGATTTTCCCGCCCTCCAGCTGGAGGAAGGATACCACATGGAAGGAGCGGCTTCTGTCCAAGGGGTACACACGACCCACCACAATGGTCGTATCGCCGGCGGCCACAATCCGCTCAATGGCGCCGTCCCACCGGCCGGGATAGGTGCAGTTGGCCTCAAGATACTCCTCTACGGTAAAATGCTCGTTGGTGCAGTGCCAGTTCACCCAGGCATCGTCCCAAAAGCAGGCCCGCAGGGCCTGGGCGTCCTGACGCAGCACCGCGTTCCAAAAGTGTTGTATCTCCACGATACACCCTCCTTTCGAATTCTTATTCTATCCTATCAGCTGAGCCTTTTTTGCAGCCAGCTTCTGAAAAAATCCAACTCTGTGTCAGTGTGGAACCAATGTTCGCCGCCTTTTTGTTCTGTAAGCTCACATCCAAAGCGGTCCGCAAACTCCTTCGCATGGGGATATTCACATGCGGCAATTATTATTTGGGCCGCCCCAGAGGATTGCGGGAATGCCTTCAATTCGAATCTTTTTTAAATTCATGTCGTTCCCTCACCAAAATAATTGATCACACTGATTATAGCACCAGCACTCATTTGCTTCAATCGCTTTTCATGAAATTGCCGAAGGTCTCCGTCAGCAACACGTTTCGGAAAAGAGAGAGGGGTGTGGTGCGGTGCTTGCCTTTTCCTGCAAAATTTGATACCATAACAATATGTGCCGGATGAAAGCGGAGTCAGGCACAAAAAACAGAAGCCCACAGACAAAGGAGAAGCAGATAAATGGCAGAGGAAAAGCAGCGGGATTCCGGTTCCTTTCAGACTATGATCGGTGGACAGGCGCTGATTGAGGGAATTATGATGCTGGGCCCGGAGAAGAAAGCCGTCGTCATCCGGCGCAGCGACGGGGGACTGGAGGAACAGGTGGAAAATCGGGTGCTCATCAAGGATAAGCACCCCATACTGGGGGTGCCTTTGATCCGGGGCGTATTCAACTTCGGCTCCTCCATGGCCAACGGAATGCGGGCCCTGATGTACTCGGCGGAATTTTTCCCCGAGGAGGAGGGGGAGCCCTCAAAATTTGAGCGGTGGCTGGAACAGAAGCTGGGCAGTGAGAAAATGTCCTCTCTGCTGGTGACAGTGGCGGTGGTCTTGGGGCTGGCTTTTTCCGTGGGGCTGTTCATTCTGCTGCCCACCGGAGTGGTGGGAGGAATCGGCTTTTTGGCGGGGGGAATGCCTATGTGGTGCCGCAATGTGCTGGAGGGCGCGGTCCGTGTGGTGATTTTCACGGCCTACCTCATCCTCTGCTCCAAGACGAAGGACATCCGCCGTGTGTTTCAATACCACGGCGCGGAGCACAAGTCCATCTTCTGCTACGAGGCGGGCCTGCCGCTCACGGTGGAGAACGTGCGCAGGCAGCCCAGGCATCATCCCCGGTGCGGAACCAGCTTCCTTTTTGTGGTTATCGTGGTGTCTATTTTGATCTCCAGCGTAGTGTTCTCCTTTTTCCCTATGACCAACGCCTTTGCCCGTATGGGGGTCCACCTGCTTCTGCTCCCTATAGTGGTGAGCATTACCTATGAGCTTAATCGCTGGGTGGGCCGGTGCAGCAACCCGGTCACCCGGCTGTTTACAAAGCCGGGCCTGTGGCTCCAGAACTGGACCACCTTTGAGCCGGATGACGAGATGATTCAAGTGGGAATCCGTGCGCTGGAGCTGGTACTGCCCAGCGAGAAGGGCAAGGACGCCTGGTAAACATAAGAAACGATAAGAGAGATTTTGTGTGTGAGGGTGATTCCCAATGGCGACCACCTATAATAATCTGTATCTGGACGCCCGCCGGGATCTGAAGCGGGCGGGGATCGAGTCGGCCCAGCTGGAGGCGCGGGAAATTGTCTGCTTTGCCGCAGAAAAGAGCCGGGAGCAGTTTTACCGGGATATCTGTCTCTATGCCTCGGCCCAGGTGGAACAAAAGGTAAAGACGCTGGTGAAGCGCCGGGTGGCGGGGGAGCCGGTGGCCTATCTCATCGGGGAGTGGGAGTTTTACGGCCTGCCCCTGGAGATCTCGCCGGATGTCCTCATCCCCCGGCTGGACACGGAGGTGCTGGCGGAACAGGCCATTTTGCTGGCCCGGGCCGCCGGGGAAGGGGTGCGGGTGCTGGATCTGTGCGCCGGAAGCGGCTGTGTGGGCCTGGCCGTAGCTGCCAATGTGCCGGGGAGCCGGGTGGTGCTGTGCGACGTGTCGGAGGCGGCGCTGGAGATCTGTAAAAAAAACGTGCGCCGCAACGACCTCAATGCCCGGGTCACCTGTGCCCAGGCGGACGCCCGGCAGACGCCGCCCTCTACCCTGTGGGACTTTGACGTGATCGCCAGCAATCCGCCCTACATCCCAAGCGGGGAGATGGCGGGTTTAGAGCCCACCGTCCGGGACTTTGAGCCCCAGCTGGCGTTGGACGGAGGCCCAGATGGTCTGGACTTTTACCGCATGATCGCCAACGGGTGGAAGAACGCCCTGAGCCTGGGCGGCACCCTCCTCTTTGAGGTAGGGATGGGCCAGGCCAGCGACGTGGGCGCCATTTTGGAACAGGCTGGCTATGAGGATATTCGCAGCTATCGGGATACCCAAGGCATTCTGCGGGTGGTGGCCGGCGTGGTAAAGGATTGAGCACCTATCGCCACAGCTGGGAATACAGACATTTAAAGTCCGATTTATTGGACAGCAGATATGAGATACTGAATCCTGTCGAAAGACACTCCAGCCACGATTTTACGGATGGCTTTTCCGCTTGTCCTATGGTGGCTGGTGTGGTCGGGGACTACAGATTACGGAGCCGGCAGCGGACCGGCAGGAAAGGGAGAGACCTATGGCGGAAAAGAAAAAATCCACGGTAGAGGCGGCGGCCCCGGCGGCAGACCGGAAAAAGGCGCTGGAGACCTGCCTGGCCAATATTGAAAAGACCTATGGAAAGGGTACGGTGATGCGCCTGGGGCAGAACAGCCATGTGGTGGTGGAGTCCATCCCCACAGGTTCGCTGTCCTTGGATCTGGCCCTGGGGATTGGGGGCGTGCCAAAGGGACGCATTATTGAGGTGTACGGTCCAGAGTCCTCCGGCAAGACCACCTTGGCCCTGCACATTGTGGCGGAAGCCCAAAAGAAGGGGGGCGAGGTGGCCTTTATTGACGCCGAGCACGCCCTGGACCCCACTTACGCCAGAGCGCTGGGGGTGGACATCGACTCCATGCTGATCTCCCAGCCGGACACTGGGGAGCAGGGCCTGGAGATCTGCGAGGCCCTGGTCCGCTCCGGCGCCATTGATGTGGTGATTGTGGACTCGGTGGCGGCGCTGACCCCCCGGGCGGAAATTGAGGGGGACATGGGGGACAGCCATGTGGGTCTGCTGGCCCGGCTGATGAGCCAGGCCCTGCGGAAGCTGGCGGGCTCCATCGCCAAGACCAACTGTATTGTAGTCTTCATCAACCAGCTCCGGGAGAAGGTGGGAGTGGTGTACGGTAATCCGGAGGTGACCACCGGCGGCCGGGCGCTGAAGTTCTACTCCTCCGTGCGCATGGATGTGCGCCGGGTGGAGGCGCTGAAAAGCGGCTCGGAGATCATCGGCAACCGGACCCGGGTGAAAGTGGTGAAAAACAAGGTGGCGCCTCCCTTTAAAGAGGCGGAGTTTGACATTATGTATGGTGAGGGCATCTCCAAGGTGGGAGAGCTGGTGGATCTGGGTGTCAAGCTGGACATCATCCAGAAATCAGGCTCCTGGTTCTCCATGGGAGAGGTGCGTCTGGGCCAGGGTCGGGACGCGGTGAAGCAGTACTTAAAGTCCAAACCGGAAGAGGCGGAGCGGGTGGAGACGGAGATCCGCAAAAACTCCTATAAGCTGCTGTCCAGTCAGGCCCAGGCGGCGGCCCGGGCTGCTGGCCGCGCGGTGGATGTGAGCGCCGAGGACTTCGACGACAGCGCCGCCGCCCCAGCCGCCGAAAAGGGCGGGGAGAGTCAGGACGATGCGGCTGAGTAAGCTGTCACCCTCCCAGCGGGTGAAGGGCCGCTGGCTGCTCTACCTGGAGGACGGCAGAATTCTCCGCGTGGGGGAGGAGGCGGTGGTGTCCTTTGGCCTGTACGCGGGAATGGACCTATCCGAGCCTCAGCTGGCGGAGCTGGACCGGGGGGCGAGGGAGTCCCGGCTGCGGGAGAAAGCCCTTCGGGCGCTGTCCGCCCGCCCGCTGTCCCGAAAGGAGCTGCTTCAAAAGCTGACCCGTCCCCCCAGAAAAAAAGGCGAGGATGGTGCGGAGGAGGCAGGCCCCACCCCCGCCGAGGCGGAGGCAGTGGCCGACTGGCTGGAGAGGCTGGGCTACCTCAATGACGAGACCTATGCTGCTGCAGTGGCCCGGCACTATGCTGCCAAGGGCTACGGTCACCGGAGGATCCAAGACGAGCTGTTTCGCCGTGGGGTGCCCCGGGAATACTGGGAGACCGCCCTGGCGCAGGACGAGGCTGGGGATGGGGAGGAAGCGGAGCGCATCAATGCCCTCATCGAAAAAAAGATGCGCGGGGCGGATCCCGACGACCGGAAGGCCCTCAAGCGGGTGTCCGATGCTCTGGCCCGGCGGGGATACCGCTGGGAGGATATCAAGGAGGGACTGGACCGCTATCGGGCGGACCACCGGATGGATGACTGAGAACAGGGAGGAATTGACCTTGAATCCATATAAAGTGGCCTTTATCTCACTGGGCTGTGCGAAAAATCTGGTGAATACTGAACAGATGATGGCGCTGGTCCAGGATGCCGGATACGAGATCACCGGCGATCCGGCGGGGGCCGATGTGGCGGTGCTCAACACCTGCGGGTTTATCGACTCGGCCAAAAGTGAGGCCATTCAGAACATCCTGGAGCTGGCGGAGCTGAAAGAGGCGGGAAAGCTGAAAAAGCTGCTGGTGACGGGCTGTCTGTCCCAGCGGTATCAAAAGGAGATCCTGGAGGAGCTGCCGGAGGTGGACGGTATGCTGGGCACCGGCAGCTATGACCAGGTAGTCCCGGCGGTGGAGGCTCTGATGGCCGGTGCGCAGCCTCAAATCTTTGGCGATATCCACCATACCAAAGAGGATGGCCGGCGCTTGGTGTCCACTCCCAGCTACACCGCCTATCTGAAAATCGCCGAGGGGTGCGACAATTTCTGTGCCTACTGTGTCATCCCCAGGCTCCGGGGCCGGTACCGCAGCCGCTCCATGGACAGCCTGCTGGCGGAGGCCCAGGAGCTGGCGGAGCGGGGGGTGAAGGAGATCATCGTCATCGCCCAGGATATCACCCGCTACGGCACCGACCGGTATCAGAAGCGGATGCTGGGGGAGTTGCTGGTCAAGCTGTGCGCGCTCCCCTTCCACTGGGTGCGCCTGCACTACCTCTACCCGGACGAGCTGGACGATGCGCTGATTGACGTGATCGCCGGACAGCCGAAGATTCTGAGGTATATCGACATACCCCTCCAGCATATCAATGATGAGATCCTGAAATCCATGAACCGCCGGAGCACCAAGGCGGAGATTGTGGCGCTGCTGGACAAACTGCGTCAGCGCCTGCCGGGGCTTGTGCTGCGTACCTCTCTCATCTGCGGCCTGCCGGGGGAGGGAGAGGCGGAATTTGAGGAGCTGTGCGAATTTCTGAGGGAGAGCCGGATTGAGCGGGCGGGGGTGTTTCAGTTCTCTCCGGAGGAGGGGACGCCTGCCGCGGTCATGCCCAATCAGGTGGATCCGGATACCGCCCAGCGCCGGGTGGAGCGGGTGGTAGAGCTCCAGTCCCGGATTATGGACGGCTACAATGAGAGCCGTTTGGGCGAGGTGATGGAGGTTCTGTGCGAGGGCTTTGACCGGGAGATGGGCTGCTATGTGGGCCGCACCTATGCCGACTCCCCCGATGTGGATGGAAAGGTCTTCTTCACCGGAGCCGGACTGGTGCCTGCGGGGACCTTTGTCAACGTCCGCATGACCGGGACGTCGGATGGGGACCTGACCGGGGAGATCGAGGAGTGACACGATGAATACTGCCAACAAACTGACCTTGCTGCGCATTGTGATGATCCCGCTGTTTCTGGTGATTCTCTATCTGGACTTCCCCTATCACCGCTATGCCGCCCTGGCGGTATTTATCCTGGCCAGCGCCACCGACTTTGTGGACGGCTATGTGGCCCGGCACTACAACCAGATCACGGATTTCGGCAAGTTCATGGATCCGCTGGCGGACAAGATGCTGGTAATGGCCGCCATGCTCTGGTTTGTGGAGGTGGGGCGTATGCCGGCCTGGGCGCTGCTGATCGTAGTGGTGCGGGAGTTCGCGGTGAGCGGCCTGCGTCTGGTGGCGGTGGATAACGGCAGGGTGATTGCCGCCGCCTGGTCCGGCAAGATCAAGACGGCCTCCACTATGGTGGGGATCTGCCTGATGCTGCTGCCGGTGCCGCCGGCGGTAGACGTGACTGTGACGGCGGTGATTGTGCTGACCACGGTATACTCCGGAGTGGAGTATTTTGTCAAAAATAAGGACGTCATTGACTGGAGTCACATATAAAAGGAACTGCGCCCCATCTGTTGATGGGGCGCCCAGCCTGTCGAAAAAGTCTGCCCTTCGGCAGACTTTTTCATATAAACGAGGTAAAATAGAGCAGGGTGAGAAAA
>NZ_QWEK01000035.1 GCF_009935845.1 Pseudoflavonifractor sp. 524-17
TTGGCCGCAAACGCCAGGCAGAGTGTAGCGCGATTTGACTTGAGTCGCGTGTTGTCTACGGTCTTGACGGCTTACGGAACTGCAGCCGGCAGGGGCGGCTGTATTGAGGGTATGAGAACGTGGCAGATAAACATAGTGGAAGGACATGGAGTGCATGCTGGAGTGGGAGCAGGTTCCGTGGTCCGGGACAAATAAAGGAGCGCGCGATGAAGGGGATTATACTGGCAGGGGGAAGCGGGACGAGGCTTTATCCGCTGACCATGGTGACCAGCAAACAGCTGTTGCCCATTTATGACAAGCCGATGATTTATTACCCATTGTCTACCCTAATGCTGGCAGGAATCCGGGAGATCCTGATTATTTCCACCCCCCAGGATCTGCCCAATTTTGAGCGGCTGTTGGGGGATGGGAGCCAGTTTGGGCTTCAGTTATCCTATCAGATGCAGCCCTCCCCGGACGGCCTGGCCCAGGCGTTTATCCTGGGGGAGAAGTTTGTGGCGGATGACCGGTGTGCCATGATTCTGGGGGACAATATTTTCTACGGCGCCGGTCTCACTGCCCACCTGTATAAGGCGGTGGAGCAGGAGGAGGGGGCCACGGTGTTCGGCTACTATGTGGAGGACCCGGAGCGGTTCGGTGTAGTGGAGCTGGATGGAGAAGGGAGGGCCATCTCCCTGGAGGAGAAGCCTATCCAGCCCAAGTCTAACTATGCGGTGACGGGGCTGTATTTTTATGACCGGAAGGTGTGCGAACGCGCCAAAAGCCTAAAACCCTCGCTGCGCGGGGAGTTGGAGATTACGGATCTGAACCGCATCTATTTGGAGGAGGGCTCCCTGCGTGTGATTACCCTGGGCCGGGGCTATGCCTGGCTGGATACGGGGACGGTGGAATCCCTCAGCGAGGCGTCGGAGTTTGTCCGTGTGATCGAGTCCCGGGAGGGGATCCGGATCTCCGCCCCAGAGGAAATCGCCTACCGGAACGGCTGGATTGACCGGGAGCAGCTGGAGCAGTCGGCGGCCGTCTACGGCAAATCCCCCTATGGCCAGCACCTGCGCAATGTGGCCGCAGGGAAGTACATTTATTGAGGGTGAGGAAATGAAGTTTACCGAGACGGAACTGCCTGGGGTCTACATTATAGAGCCCCAGGTATTTGGGGACCACCGGGGTTTTTTTATGGAGAGCTGGTCCCGGCGGGCCTTTGAGGCGGCAGGAGCCGACTATGACTTTGTCCAGGACAACCACTCCTCCTCTGCGGTAAAGGGAACCCTGCGGGGTATCCACTTCCAGCGGGGGGACAAGGCTCAGGCCAAACTGGTCCGGTGCGTGAAAGGGGTAGTGCTGGATGTGGCGGTAGACCTTCGGCCCAGTAGCGCTACCTATAAGAAATGGGTGGGCGTGGAACTGAGTGGTGGAAATAAGCGGCAGTTGTTGATCCCCCGTGGCTTTGGTCACGGGTTTCTGACGCTGACGGACGATGTGGAGTTCCTCTATAAAGCCGATAATCCCTATGCTCCAGAGGCGGACGGCGGCATCCGCTGGAATGATCCGGATATTGGGGTGGATTGGGGGGTGAAGACCCCTATCCTGTCAGAGAAGGATAGCAAGTCTCCCTACTTAAAGGATGCCATAACCGGCTTTGAGGAGTGGTAATATGAAAATTCTGATCACCGGCGGAGCGGGCTTTATTGGTTCTAACTTCATTTTCTATATGCGGGAAACCCACCCGGACTATGAACTGGTGTGTCTTGACAAGTTGACCTATGCCGGAAATCTGGAGACCTTGGCCGCTGTCATGGACAAGCCCAAGTTTACGTTTATCCGGGCGGATATCGCTGGCCGTGATG
Source organism: Pseudoflavonifractor sp. 524-17 (assembly GCF_009935845.1). GTDB lineage: Bacteria > Bacillota > Clostridia > Oscillospirales > Oscillospiraceae > Pseudoflavonifractor_A. The sequence goes on from NZ_QWEK01000035.1 coordinate 1,845, forward strand.
CTATATATGGCATTTTTGAAACAGAGAAGCCCGATGTGGTAGTAAACTTCGCTGCCGAGAGTCATGTGGATCGCTCCATTGAAAACCCCAGTATTTTCCTCCAGACAAACGTGCTGGGTACCCAGGTGCTGCTGGATGCCTGCCGGAGGTACGGCGTGCGGCGGTATCACCAGGTGTCCACCGACGAGGTGTACGGCGATTTGCCCCTGGACAGGCCGGACCTGTTCTTCACCGAGCAAACCCCATTGCATACCTCTAGCCCTTATTCCGCCTCCAAGGCGTCGGCAGATCTGCTGTGCAATGCCTATCAGAGGACTTATGGCGTACCAATTACCATCTCCCGGTGCTCCAATAACTATGGACCCTATCAGTTCCCCGAAAAGTTGATTCCCCTGATGATCGCCAACGCCCTGGCGGACAAGCCACTGCCGGTGTACGGTGAGGGCTTGAACGTGCGGGATTGGCTGTATGTGGAGGATCACTGCGCGGCCATTGACCTGATTTTGGAGAAGGGCAAGGCGGGGCAGGTCTACAATATCGGCGGCCGCAACGAGATGAAAAACATCGACATCGTAAAGCTGATCTGTAAGGCCTTGGACAAACCGGAGAGCCTCATCACTTATGTGACCGACCGAAAGGGCCACGATATGCGCTACGCCATCGACCCAGCCTTCATCCATCGAGAGCTTGGCTGGCTGCCGGAGACCAAGTTTGCCGACGGTATCCAAAAGACCATCCGGTGGTACCTGGATAACAAGTCCTGGTGGGAGAAAATCGTCAGCGGGGAGTACCAGAATTATTATGAGCGGATGTATGGGAACCGGTAAAAAGGTACAGATCCTGCTCTCTACCTATAATGGGGAATGTTACCTGCGGGAACAGCTAGACAGTTTTCTTGCCTTGGATAATTTTCGGGAGTGCAAGGTCCTGATTCGGGATGACGGGTCAACAGATAAGACCTGGCCCATTCTGAAAGAGTATGGGGACAGGTTTGGTTTTCAGGTGGAACGGGGAGAGCACAAGGGCACGAACGCCAGTTACCAATGGCTTCTGGAGAACAGCGATCAGATGTGCTGCTTTTTTGCCTTTAGCGATCAGGACGATGTGTGGCTGCCCCCAAAGCTGTCTCATGCGATAGAGGAGCTGGAACGGCTACCACAAGAGAAATCATTGCTTTATGCCTCTCGTTCAAAAATTACAGATGGAAGGCTCCGTCCCACAGGGGATTCCTGCAATCCAACCAGGGGAGTTTCCTTTTATAACGCAATGGTACAGAATGTGCTGCCAGGCCATACCCAGGTGTTCAATGCCAAGTTGCGGGATGATTTATGCAGACATGGCATCCTGAAAGCCCATGTGGTGGACTGGTGGGTATATTTAGTGGCTGCGGCCAGAGGGCAGATCCGTTTTTCTCAGACTTGCGATGTCCTTCACCGGCAACACGGTAATAATGCTGTAGGTTACAAATTAGGCACTCTTGCCGGCATCCAAAGGAAGCTGGAGTATATTTTGCAGGGGAAAGGGAATGCCATCTCTCAGCAGCTGCATTCCTTTTCACAGATATATGATGGAGAGCTTCCTGAAGAATACCAGCAGGAACTGACAAACTATCTGAAGGGGCTTGGCAGCCTTTCTAAACGGCTTGGTTATCTGCGGAAAAGCCGGGTCTACCGACAGGAAAAGAGTGAGGATTGGAAATTCCGGCTGCTGTACGCGATGGGGAAATATGACCTTGAGCAGACGGGGGAGTGCGGATCGTGACAAAAATTTTAGTGGAATGTCCGCAGAAGATCGCCTCTGTAAGAGTAGGAGTATTGGAACCGCTAAAGCTAGTGGAAGAGGCCGGCCTTTGCCAGGTGCGGTATCGGGATACAAAAGATATCACAAAAAAAGAAATCCTCTGGTGCGATGTGCTGGTTTGTGTGCGGGGATGTGAGTATCCCACGCTGCGTATTGTCCAGGCGGCAAAGGCTTCCGGGCGATTTTTGGCTTACTTTTTGGATGATGATCTTTTGAATATTCCTGACGGAAACGCCTCTTCCAACTATTATCGGGATAACAAGATAAAAGTAAACCTCACGAAAATTTTGGAACTATGTGATGTGTTGTGGACGGTCAACCATCAGATTGTTTTCAAATATGGACAGTATGTTTCACGCTCTGCGTTGCTGCGTGTTCCGGCGACGATTCGCCGCCAACCTCCGGAGAAGTTTGAGCAGATCCATATCCTCTATGCCGGTTCCGCGGATCACAGCGGGTTAGTCCGGGAACTCCTGGCCCCCGCTGTTCAAAAAATTTTGGAGGAATATGGACAGCGGGTGGACTTTACCTTCATTGGGGCAGATCCGAATCTGCGGCATACAGAGGGCGTTCAGTACTATCCCTATTTTGAATCCTACGATGAGTATCAGGAAACCGTCCTTGCTGGCAACTTCTCCATTGGGCTGGCCCCTGTATATGACACTCCTTTTTATGCCTGTAAGTACTATAACAAATTTATAGAGTATTCCAGCTGCGGAATCGCCGGTATTTACTCCAATTATGAGCCTTATCAAGAAGTGGTAACACAGGGAGAAAACGGGATGATGTGTGAAAACACAGTGGAAAGCTGGTATCTGGCAATAAAGCAGATGGTAGATTCCCCTCAGGACGTTCAGAAAATGGCGTATGCCGGGGCAAAAATTCTGGAAACACAGTTTACCTATCGGGCCGTGGCCAAATTGCTGAAGGAGCAAATACCAGAGGTGCTCTCCTTCCAGGGACCTCTGATTTCTGAAAAGGACATCAGCTTACCTCCTATGAGGCTGCTTTTCTATCAAGAAAGAATCCGGTTACTTTGCAGGATGTATGGGCTGCTCGCTGTCTTTGTAATTCCACTGAAAGCAATTAAAAAGATTTTCAAAACCATCGGGAAGAAATTGAGGGGCAAGTGACATGCTAAAAGAATATTTTCAGGGGATTTGGAGAGACCGGTTTATCTTGGCTAGTCTTGTCAATACAGATCTGCAAAAAAAGTATCGCCGCTCCAAATTGGGGGTTGCTTGGGCAATTTTAACGCCGCTAGGACTTTCGATTATTATGGGAAGCGTATATGGGATCCTTTTTGGGGTGGATGTTAAAGAGTTTATCCCTTTTCTTTTTGCTGGCCTCAACCCTTGGCAATTTATAAGCGGTTCAGCAGATGGAGGAACAGGGGCCTTTCTTGGCGCGGAAGGCTACTTAAAACAAACAACAGTCAATGCACAAATATTTCCGATCCGAACGGTAATAGTTAATTTCATCAATTTATTATACAGCATATTGGCCTTTTTTACACTATATCTTTTTTTAGACCCGCTGGTCTTTTCGGCAGAAATGCTGCTGTGCGTACCTGGGCTTATCGTGCTATTTCTATTTGCCTTGGGATTGGCGAACTTTTCGTCTGTTATTAATTTAGATATAAGGGATTTTCAACCATTTCAGACATTGCTTTTGCAGGGAATCTTTTATGCAACTCCCATTGTCTATCAAGCAAGTATGCTGAAAGAAAAGGGGGTTGAACTGCTGTACCAGGCGAATCCGTTTTATTACTTGCTCGAGATTGTCCGTACACCCATGCAAGGGAGCAGTGTTCCCCCATTGGAGGTCTGGTTGTCTGCGGCGGTAATATCGTTGATTACATTTTTTGGAAGCATCTACTTTTTAATGAAACGAAGAAGTAAGATTGTTTTTAAGCTGTAAAGGGGCATAAATGAGCATTATTCAATTGGAAGATCTGAATCTGATATTCCAGATCCAGCGAGAAAAACGGATCAAAGATATCCTGATTCCAGGCAGCAGAAAATTTAATGATTTTCATCAGGATGGAACAGTCCATGCTTTGAATTGCCTGAATTTGACAGTGCGAGATGGGGAGCGCCTGGCTGTAATTGGCCATAATGGAGCAGGAAAATCTACACTGCTAAAGTTGGTTGCTGGAATCTATGCGCCTACCAATGGAAAACGAATAGTGGATGGGAAAATTTCCAGTATGTTTGAGCTGGCAACTGGTTTTGAAATGGAAAGTAGCGGATGGGATAATATCTACCTTCGCGGGCTTATGCTTGGGGACAGTCCGGAAGGTATTAAAAGTAAAATGCTGGAGATCGCAGCATTTTCAGAGCTGGGGGATTTTTTGAATATGCCAGTTAAATATTATTCATCCGGTATGTTTGTGCGCTTAGCCTTTTCGGTTTCCACTGCCGTCCGGCCCGATATCCTTCTTCTGGATGAGGTGGTGGCCGCGGGTGACGCCGCCTTTTTGCAGAAAGCCAATAAACGGATGCACGAGATGGTAGATATTTCAAAAATAATGGTTTTGGTGACGCACAGCATGGGGGCGGCGGTAGAGATGTGTAATCGCTGTATTTGGATGGAACGTGGAGAGATTTTAATGGATGGCCCTCCCCAAGAGGTGACAAAGGCGTATTTAAACAATATATAGGAGAAGATTGCAATGGATGAGACAGAGAAGAGATTGACATTAGTTACATTGTTACTGGGCAGGTATGATCGTCAGGTCATCGAACTTGACAAAAGATTGCGGGAGTGTTCCAGGCTGCAAAAAACAGTAAATGTCATACTCGTGGCTGACAGCGACCAGTGGTTTGCCGCACCTCAGCTTCAAATGTTCCGCATATTGAATCCAGACGTGTTGGTTTTATGTTGTCCGCAAAATCGTACTTTACCGGCTCAGGCAATGTCTATGGCCTTGGAACAGGTACGGACAGAGTATGTCATGTTTTCCTTGCTGGGCGATCCAGCATCGGAGCGGCTGGACTTTTTCCGTGAATGGTGGAGAGTTCTTCCCAAAAAGGAAAAATTCAAAAACGGCTCAGTAAAGGAAGAACGCCGATTCGCCTTTTATTTAGGCCCGTATAACCCGTCTGCGATGGAAGAATGTGATTGCACGCCGCTGAATGCCTATGGATGGGTTCAGACCTCTCGGATCGGATTGGGAGTTGGGGCTTTTGTTGTTCCCACAGATTTTCTGCGGGATATAGGAGGATTTGATGAGAATCCTTTGCTGCAAACAGAGATCGAACGCTGGTATGCTTTGGCGGTTACGACACGGTGCAATTTGATCAACGTTGGACAGGATACCCTGCGGGTTCAGAGACTGGCGGAATATCCCCTAGGAGGCGGAGTCTCAATGCCAGAGGATCTGGCCATTCGCTATGCCACCTACTGTCAGGGGATTGCCGCCGCAAAACGAACGCCAGATCAGTGTGCCTGGGATTTTTATATTGATTTGAACGATGAGGAGAGAGCAATCTATCAGGCAATCAGCGGCATTTCCTGCGGTGAACGGAAGAAGGAAGTGCGGGTGCCTTATAAAATTCTGGTAGTGGGCGGCTACTGGGAATATCACCATAACCAGATATGCTTTTTTAATTATTTGGAGCGTTTGTATGGGACAGGCTTTGCCACTTACCGTAGTGTATTGGAGCACACTGTGGCACCTAATCTTGCGTTGGGATATGATCTTGTAATTTTTACCCGCTGTCGGAGTAAGCAAGCGCTGGAAATGATGCGCCTATGCAGCAAAAAGGATATTCCCACAATATACATGATTGATGACAACTGGATGTCCATTGCCGCGGATCATCCCAAGGAAGGGGCAATTTTTGTTCCGGGAAATGAAAATTATGACAATTTTATTGATGCGTTAGGCCTGTGCAAGGCCACATGGTTGTTTAATGATATACTCCGGGAGGATGTACTGCCCTATACCCGCTGTGTTAAAAAATTTCAAATCAGCGTAGATCCCAGGAGTTTTGTGGCAGACAGGCCGCGTAAGCGTGGAGACGATAAGCTGTATATTGGATATTCCGGCAGCCTTCGGTACGATGACACAGCGTTTCGGGCCTTAGCTAGATATGCAAGACGGCACAAGAACATTCGGGTTATCCTGGTAGGGATATTGGATGAAAAGCAGGAACAGCTTTTCAAAGGGATTGATACGATTCGGATTGGTTTTACCAGCTATTCTGAATATGCCCATAATATTGCCCGTTTACAGCCGGATCTTTTGATTGCTCCGCTGTTGGACACAAGGTTTTATCATTCAAAGTGCTATAACAAATACATAGAGAGCGGTATAGTGGGCGCTGCCTGCATTTATTCCAAAGAACGTCCCTATACAGACGTGGTCGAGGACGGAGTTAACGGCTACCTTTTGGAGGATGAGACGGAGGAAGGGTGGTACCGTAAGCTGACAGAGGTTCTGAAGGATATACCGTCTTTGCGGAGGGTTCAGAAAGCGGCACAAAAGGATGTATTGGATCATCACTCCGTTGACACGGTTCTAGGGCTGTTTATTCAAAAACTCTGTTCCGTGATAGAGGAGGCTGAGCCAGAAGATGATTAAAGTGGCATTAATATCTCACTCCAGCGCGTTCACCGGCGCAGAAAAGATGCTTTATTGCTTGGGAAAGCTGCTCGCCGAAACGAAAGAGTACTATCCGATCATATTTTATCCCCAGGACTCCCCTTACGGCGTTCTGCCCAAAGTGTGTGAGGGCGAGCTGGAGATCGTGCCGTTTTCTGCCCATCCCTGGTATCTTTATGTAACGATAGATAATAAGGCGCATTTCGCGGACGAGACCCTGCGTGTGGCAGGGGAACTGTCTCAAAGGCTCCGGGAACAGGGGGTCGGACTTGTTGTCTGCAATACCATGACCTCTTTGGCCCCCATGCTGGCAGCGAGACAGGCAGGTATTCCGGCCATTCTTTGGGTACATGGGATCTTAGACAGTTTCTACATTTCCGCTGACTATGATCCGGCTCGCCGGCTGCTTTATGACCGGTTGCTTATGGCTATGAGCGATCAGGTTGTATGTTGTTCAAAATGGACCGAAAATTATTATCGAGGACTGACAGATACACCGGTTCTTACCGTTACAAATTGGACAGAAGCGCCAAAGGATGATTCTATTTTGCAGGGAGTTGGCCCATTTGTGTGCTTGAACACGTTTGATGCCCATAAAGGGATTATGGTTTTATTGAAAGCGGCAAAACGCTTAAAAGAGAAAAAAATAGTCTTTCACATCGATTTATATGGAACAGGGAGCGAAGAGAATACGCTTCGAAATTTTGTTGCAGAGCATGATTTGGAGGAAACAGTCGTTTTTCGAGGCAGGACAAGTGATGTGGATTCGGTGTATCGCGAAAGCTTCACTTTGGTACAACCTTGTGATTTAGAGCCTTTTGGTCTGACCATTACTGAAGCAATGTCTCATGGCCGCCCGGTTATTGCTATGAACAGCGGAGGTCCGTCAGAGATTGTGTTGGATGGGAAAACTGGTTTCCTGCTCGAACCTAGGGACGATGAGGCCCTGGCAGAACGAATGGAATTTCTTTTGAGCCATCCGGAAGAAGCAAAACGTATGGGCTTGGCCGGGCAGAAGCGTTACGAGAAACTCTATTCGCCTCAAAGGGCAAAAGAAGAATTTTGTTCGCTGTTCGGAAAGATCCTTGGAAGAGAGGGGCAGAGCTTCCTTCACGAACAGCTTGCGGAGGATACCCTTCGTGAATGGCTGCGGCAGGATGCTGCAGAACTTTTGCGCCCAAATGGGCATACGGGAGCTGCAGATTTGCCCTATTATCGGCCGGATCAATTGTGCTTTTCCGGGGCTCTTACAGGAAAGCGGACCTATCGTGTTCATTGTAAAGATGGGAAAGCAAAGGGGATCGGACTGTTGGTTGCAGGGCATGATTCTGTACCGGTTCAAGGGATGCTTTACATTCGGCTGCTCCAACATGGGCAAACAGTTGCGGAGGGCAGCAGGGCACTGGAGCAACTGCCGCATAATTTGTGGAGCGTGATTCCTCTTACGGCACATGAAGAGTGTGTTGCTGGAACGATAGATGTTGAATTGAATTTTGACTATGCCGAGACAAGTGGATGTTTAGGGGTTTACGAATGGAGCAGCCGGAGAAGCTTTTGGTACAAGGTGTTTAACAAACTACATTGCCCCCTCAAAGGAATGGATACTGTGGTTGCACCAATTCTGCAGTAAACGGAGGAAGCTATGAAGCGCAAAAAAGCAAGAATGAAACTTGGACTGCAATTGATTCTTCTGGCCTGTTCTGCAGCGATAATCGAACTACTGTTTCTCAACCTTGGCGCCTGGAAATTACTGATGGATCCCAACATGGTGAAGAACCGTGTATATACCCTTGCAGACTGTGAAAAGGTGAACTGGGAGGAAGGAGAAGTCCTGCGCTCTTCTACCGACCCGATGCTGCTCCTTTCCAATGTGGGATGTTATGTGGAACGTCTTTCGATCCAGACAGAACTATCTGTTCCTGTTCCCTATATAGATCTTTTTTATACGAATGAACGCTATTTACAATATGGAGATGTGCTGCGTCGTATAGAGGAGCCTGGATCGGAAGCGTTCCTTGCCATTGGCGATCAAATCTTTGATTTGCGCATTGATTTGGGTGATGAGCCGGGAACTGAACTTTACAATTTCACAGCGGTGGTAAATCCTGTAGAAATTAAGTTTTCTTTCCCTGTTGTGGCAGCAGTCCTTCTGATCTATTTGACGGCAAAGTTCCTTTTCTCTCTACAGAAGATACCGGATTACGGATTAGAATTGGATGCTAAGGACATAAAGAAACAGTAGGAGGGGTTTATATTGGATCATTCCCTCTTTGGAAGAGGAGATCGAATTTCTCTTTACCCTATGAAAATGGAAGAACTGGAGAAAATGAGGATACTTCGCAATCGAAATCGCCACTCTTTTGTCACGTCAAAAGAAATAACAAGAGATGGACAGAGACGCTGGTATGAGAACTATTTAAATCGTGAAAACGATTATTTGTTCTCGGTGTATTACCAGGGAAACTGGGTAGGGGCAGTCTCGATTTACAACGTAGATCCCAAGCAGAGCATGGCCGAATTTGGACGGCTCATGATAGATAAGGAACTGGCAGGAACTGGGGGGTTGGGAATAGAAACTACAAAAGTGGTCTGCCAAATCGCCGTTCAACAATTGGGAATTCAAACCATAGAGTTGGAGGTATATGCGGACAATATTCCGGCCCAGATTACATATCTGAAGTCTGGTTTTATTCCGGAAGAACTGTTTTTTGATGGAGAGGGCCGGAGAATGCTGCGCATGAAGTATCAGCAGACCTGAATGTACCAGATCTATTATTACAGGAGGTAAAACGTAGTATGAAGGATATAACACAGTCACCTCCCATTGTGCAGCCACGTTTATATTTTTTGCAATTCTTAAGGGGAATATGCTGCGTATTCATTATTATTGCCCACTGTGTTGCTTATGGAGAAATGTCCTTTCAAGTGCCGATTGGCACGCATGACTACCCATTTCGCTACAGTATGCTACAATGCGCCACTCTGTTTTTGGCGTTAAGTGGCTTTTTCCTTGCCAGTGAGGTTCAACGCGGGGGGGGGGGGGGGTAAAAACCTTCTTGAAGAAAAAATTTGCCCGTATTTTCCCTACGTACTGGCTAGCTATTGCCCTGGCAGTTCTTTTGCGAATGGTATTTCAGCAAACCTTTGCTCCTCATCCGCATTTTTGGCGTATTTTCTTTTTGATACCACTGGATGCCCCCTATCTTCTTAATGGTGAGTGGACGCTGTTGTGCGATATGTTGTATTACCTGATTGGGGCTGTATTTATTGGCCAAAAGCGTGCCCGCTTTTTCTCAACTTTTCTTGCTATTTGGGGCTGCACTTTACTTATGGAAGTAAATATCTTTTATCCTAATCTTGGACTACATCCCTATCTTCCGGAAATGTTGATTGCCCCAGCTCATCTGTCATTTTTGTCAGGTTGTTGTGCTTGGTATGCTCATGAAAAATTAGGATCGTTACTTCAAAAAATTCCGCAATCCGGACTTATTTCCACTGAATTTATTACATTCTGTACGTTTTTCTATATAGATCAAGGGGTCCCAACCCCTTCTGTACTGGTGGGGCGGTTTATATGCTATTTTCTGCTTCTTTTCGTTGGCGCCCAGATTCGGGTTTCTCCTTCCAACCCTATGGTTAGGATTGGTGACCGCTCTTATGGAATGTATCTGTCCCATTGGACTATCTGTTCCATTTTCTATCCATTCCTAGTAAATGTAGGGGCTCCTTGGAGAATTGCATATGTTACCGTTCTCTGTTGCGTATTGGTATTCAGCTATTGGTATGGTGCAATCGACCTTACATTGGGAGCTACTGTCCGGCGAAAAATACTGGAGACATCAGTATCTGCTAAAAAATATCTTGCGCCCATTTTTTCCTGCTTATGTGCGGTAGGATTGGCTTTTGTAGTTGTATTTGCTCTTTCTTATATAAAATTGCATACACCCAAGGCTGCCTTTGATTCCAGCGCCATTGTGAAAGATGCCAGCATAAGCTGCGGTTATGTGGATTGGGTTGAAGTGACACAGGTAAGAGAGGGGATTGTCCAAATCCACGCCGATGGCTGGGGTTATGACCCCGTTGCCAACCAGTTGGTAAACAATTTGATCTTGGTATCAGATGGAGAAATCATCCCTGCTACTGTTTCATGGTATGAACGCTCTGCCGTTGGTGAAATTTTAAATAATCCTGTTTTGACTACCTGTGGTTGGAGCTTAAATACAGAATCCATCCAATTGGAGGCCCCAGCAGATCGTGCTTTTTACATTCCCTTAAACGGTGGTGGTTATATGGAGCTTTCGCTTTCACCCTGGCGATATGAAAAATGATGGTTTTATAAATTGCCGTTCATTGCGGTAAAATAAGGAGGAAATGTCATGTCAATTCAAGTGCTAAAACCTAAGTTTGAGATCGATGAGTGCCTAGAGAAAGTCCGGGAGTGCCTGGAAAAGGGCTGGACGGGAATGGGCTTCAAGACAGTGGAGTTTGAGGAGGCCTGGAAAAAATACACCGGGCATCCCCACGCCTACTATATCAATTCTGACACGGTAGGCCTCCATTTGGCGGTGAAGATCCTGAAGCTGCAAAACGGTTGGCAGGATGGGGACGAGATCATCACGACCCCCATCACCTTCGTGTCCACCCCCCATTCGATCCTCTATGAAAATCTCCACGCTGTTTTTGCCGATGTAGATGAATACCTCTGCCTGGATCCAGTAGATGTAGAAAAGAAGATCACCAATAAAACCAAGGCCGTTATATTTGTGGGCTACGGTGGTCGAGTTGGCCGCCTGGAGGAGATCGTTGCCCTATGCAAAAAACATGGGCTGAAGTTGATTTTGGATGCGGCCCATATGTCCGGCACACGGGTCAATGGAGTAACACCAGGTGCATGGGATGGAGTGGATGTGACCGTTTATTCCTACCAGGCGGTAAAAAATCTGCCCACCGGTGATTCCGGAATGATTTGCTTTGCGGACGCGGAAAATGATTCCATTTGCCGTAAAATGGCCTGGCTGGGGATCAATAAGGATACCTATGCGCGCACCACCAGCCAAGGCAGCTATAAGTGGAAGTATGATGTGGACTATGTGGGCTATAAGTACAACGGAAACGCCATTATGGCTGCTATTGGACTTGTGCAGCTGAACTATCTGGATCGGGACAACGCCCGCCGCCGGGAGATTGTGGCTCGTTACAATAAGGGCTTTGAAAAGAACGCCAAAATACAGATTGTCGGGGCGAATTACCCGGATGAGTGCTCCTATCATATTTATGAGCTTGTTGTTCCCGACCGTGAGGCGCTGCTGGCAGAGCTGGCAACGCATGAAATTTACGGTGGTGTCCATTACCGGGACAATACGGAATATTCCATGTATCGGTATGCCCAGGGTACCTGTCCCCATGCCCATAAGGTGAGCCAGCACCTGATTACTATGCCCCTGCATATGTGGTTGTCGGATGAGGAAGTGGATGAGATCATCCGGGTCGTGAACAATTTTGTAAAATAGATTGAAAAGAGTGTTGCCAGGCATGGAGGATAGATGGAAAAGAAATATAAAAGTTTTCCTGACACTTCTTAATTACAGGCGCCGTTGCCTACTGTCTGTTTCCCAGTATAGAAGCCTTTTTCCGACTGGCCGCCCCGCTTTTCCCCCAAGGACCGTTTCGGCGACAGTGCTTTCCGCCGAAGGGACTGGTGGTTCGGAACTATGGCTGTCAGCCTCTAAAGACGGTCGGATCTTGGAAGAAATACAGAAAATCCCCTCATAAACCGATAACCTGTACAAATCTAATTAACTCAATCCGCTATTAATGTCCTGAAAGCACAGATAGTTAGAAAATAAAGGAAATTTCAAGCTTGGATTTAAGCCGTTTCCCTCTCATATTCGTGCAGAATTACATTTTTCGTATTTCTGTGTACTATCACAGTTTGCGCTCATAGGAGGAAAAATGCAGGATAACAAGATGACGTGGTTCTATAAAAAATTGCAGAAAACTGGAGAACTCTTTTAGGACTATTCCTTTTATCTATTGTATTTACGGCAACACTTTCCCCAATATTGAATGGGGCTGTTGAAGAGTGTATCCAAGCCAAAGAGGTAATTATTCGAACAGGGAAGGGGCCTGCATATTTATTAAATAATGGGTACTGTGAGTTATTTGAGTCTGACCAGAAAGAACGGCTTAAAAGGAGTGGTTGGGTTTTTTATACTATAGAAGATGGGCAGGATCTCACGGGGCACGTTTTTGCTCTTTGGGGGCTGGCATTCAAGCCAGAGAGCGATGATATGCGGGAAGCTCCTTCTATTGTAATCGTCCATGAACTGACAAAGCGTGGGGCGAAGTGTAGGGCATTTGATCCAAAGGCGACAGAGACTGCGAAACGTGTTTTTGAGGGAAATGATGGGATTTCTTTTGAAAGTAGCGAATATACCGCTCTGAGCAATACAGATGCGTTGATCTTGGTCACTGAGTGGAAAGAGTTCCAAAGCCCAGATTTTGATGAGATGAAGTCCAGAATGAAGGAACCGGTCATCTTTGACGGGAGAAATCAGTATAATGCACAGATGCTTCAGACCGCTGGATTTACATATTACCAGATCGGCTGTTAAGCCCTGTTCTTATTGACGTGTATGCAGGGAAAGTGGTGGCAGGGTAGCGTTTTCTCAAGACCATACTTCCAACATTCCTTGGCATTTGTCTCCCACAATGAGCTTTAATTCTATCACAGTCCCTTTGTCTTGTGTAGACACTATCTAGATGCCACCTCAATTTTACCCTGCTGCATTCTGGTTTCTCCTACGCTATACTATCGCTATCCAAGGACGAACCGTATCGGATAGAACAGAGGAAGCTCTATGCGTCACAAGGATCTGGAATTGATGAAGCGCATACAGACATTTGTGGAGGATTTCTACTTCGAGGAGGGGCGCTCTCCCAGCACAGCGGAGATCGGGAAGGCCGTAGGCATCGCCAAGGGGACCGCCCACCGCTATCTTGTCGAGATGAGCAAGAAAGGACAGAGCGACTATGATGGGAAAAGCATCAAGACCGAAAAAATCCGCTGTCTGTCGCCAACCTCCTGCGCAGAGATATTTACCGGCGCTATCCCCTGTGGTCCTTTAGTGTACCGCCCAAGTTGTGCGGACAGCACAAAAAGGCCCCTGGATAGGGAGTATGAAGTTTTAAGTGGAGAGGCGTCGCGCAAGCGGCGTCTCTCCAGTTTTCAACTGGATGCGTTCATAGTTATAAAAGTGGATAAATTCATCAATGATTTTTCTGGCTTGCCGGAAAGAATTTATTTTTTGGTGGTAGATACACTCCGTCTTGAGAATGGAGAAGAAATTTTCAGCCATTGCGTTGTCATAACAGTTTCCCCATCCTACAGGCTACGATACTGTTGTCATACAGGTCCCGGATCATAGACAAATAGAGGATACCCTGTCTGGTATGGATATAGGAATTGTCTGTAATCCATTTCCGGTTAGGACACTCTGCCTGAAACTCTCGATTGAGCAAATTCTCGTATTTGTAAGTCTGTTCTTTCAGCTGAATCCACTTTCTGATTCGACGAATTTCTGCCAACAAGTCGTACTTCTTTATCACCCGTAATACAGTCTTTGGGTTATGGTAGATTCCCGGCCTCTCTAACCACAGTCACATTCTTCGGTAGCCGTACGTCTGCCTGCACCGCTCCCACTGCCCCTGAAGAAGCTCCGCTAATTCTGCGTCTGGCTCCGGGCTGCCGATTCGCCCGCAGTAATCCGTTTTCCATCTTCAGCCGCTTGTTTTCCTGCTTATACTCAGCTAGTGTCTTTGCAGGTTTGCGGCCGCTTTGATATGCCTTGTAGTTCCTTCTTACGTTCCCGCTTCAGCAGTTCATGTACCGGCCTGTATCCACTCAGCCCCAGTATCTCCTCCACCTGTTTCTGCGTCATCCCTTTTGCCGGCATTTCTTTGATCTGAGGCAGCAGCTCCTTTGTGTGTTGGTATTTTCTTCCTATAATATACATCTCATAAGCGATCATGAACGATGAAGTGTACGAGTGTTTCAAGACGATTATTCAGAATAGGCCCACGCCCAAGGAAGAACCGATGATTGGGGGTAAGGTAGGGTTTCTCTATCTTGATAAAAACGAGATGCTTATGGTCGCCCTGTATTGGGAGAAATACTTTGAGCATATCGTTGAAAAATATAACAAGATTTATCGTGCGCAGATGCCTAAAGTGACACCCCATGTGTGCAGACATACCTACTGCTCAAACTGTGCGCGAAGTGGCATGAATCCCAAAACCCTGCAATACCTGATGGGGTACTCGGAGATTGGGGTTACACTGAATGTCTACACCCATACAGGATTTGACGATGTAAAGGCAGAGTTGGAGCGGATCAACATGGCAGGCACATCCTAGAGGCCATACTTGCAAGCTGGGAACATAATGGCAGAAAAGGACTCTTGTCTGCTCTCCAAAACATTGGTATAATGGGATTTACCATGAAATATCTGCCACCCAATATCGGCATATACCATCGAAAGCGGATGTTGGTAAAATGCGATTTGAGGGGCCAATTTACCAACATTGGGGGCTCCGATGTGCCATGATATGCCATTTGACAAGGGCGTGGAAGGAATTGGGGAAGCCGCGAAACCATTGATATATCAAGGAACCCCAGCATTTTTAAGGAGGCTGAGCCAATGGTCAGGATATTATTCATATGCCATGGGAGTACACATCCTGTCCTTGAAAATGGTTGATATATCTGGACTTTTAGCAGATACCCCTGCAAATGTACTGCCTGTTTACGACTTTTGAGGTCTGGATGATAACACCCGCCTCGGCACGATATGGACGATAAAGGGCAAGGCACAGATAGACGTGCCTTGCCCTTTTTGCCGTTGTTGGCATTTCCGTCGTCGGATAATCCGACAACGGGAAAACCGGCGTCGGAAAATCCAACACAATAAAATATAGATATAAGTAACTAAAGATAAAATCAAGTAAAGACTTATCAATTACCCATTCCTTTCCTTTCCTATCCTTTCCGCTACCTTTCCCGTTGAGGAACGGGCGGCAAAGCCGTCGGAAAGGAATGGAACGGAAGCGAGACACAGGGAGATTAAATAGCAGCAGGGGGGTTATCATGGGCGTTATCTGACCCGCTGGAAGCGTACAGACGCGAAGCGGGTGTACGGTTTCTGCGGGTGTCGGCTTCCTGTCCTGGCCCTTTTTGTCCTCGTTTCTACGCAGTTAGAAGTCCATTTTCGAGGGCGCAGGTCAAATCGTATTACCCCCTGTGTGACCGCTGTGTTTGAAAGCCTTGGAAATAGGCCGCTGGATAGGCCCTAAATGCGTAGGCTGGTACTTTTATTTTGAGGGGCAGTGAAGGCATCAGATATAGCGCTATATCGATGATACTATTTCAATTTGGCTTCTTATAATCTTTTTTAAGAAATTTCCTGATTTTTTGCATATTTCTTTTAGAAGCAATCCCTATTCGCTCATCTTCTCCAAATCTCTCTGGTGCTTGAGCGCTAGTTACATAAGTAAGAAAATTTCCGGGCTTTCTTGTAGAACCTCGCACCGAATACTTCATGTATAAGTTTTTCTTGCTGATATGATTTCCACGTTTTGTATATCCGCCGCTTTTAGCTATTGTCTTTGCCTTTTTTCGCATTCGTTGATAGTGCTTTGAAACTGTTTTTGCTCTTAAACTCACTTTTTGCCCATCAAAAGTAAATCCGAGAAAATTCAAGTGACGGTTTGAGCAGTCTGCATCTTCGTGAATGATAGCTCCACAATTTTCTATCTTGTTTTCTGCAAAATGATAATATTGGGTTTTGATTGGCTGCAATTCAAGGCCGGGGTAATTGGGGCTATTGAATAAACCGCTGATTTCGGTTAAGGCGCTAATGGCAGCTGCTTCTTCAATATGGGGTAAAACGATGATAAAATCATCACTATATCGCATATATAATCCGCCGTACGCTGTTACGAAATCATGGATTGATTTATCAATTTCCAACATATATAGATTTGCTAAGGCTCCACTCATTGGGGAACCCTGGGGAATGCCACAGTTTTTATTCTTTTGAATACGATATGCGTTGTTCTTCAAGCCTTGGGGCGATAAGACCCGTTTCTTTTGGTTTAACTCTCGTCTCCCTTTCGGAGTGTCGTCCAAGCCATGAATTTTCAATAAATCAGCCAATTCAAAGTAGCTATATCGAGTGATATTCTTGAACACAGTATAGTGATCTGGCGGCAATCTATCCGTATGGAGTAACCGACACCATTGCTTTTTAAGATATTCGTGATTAAGCTTATCGAAAAATTTTGGAAAATCGCCAATCATAATATAGCAATCATGATTTTTGCGAATAAACTGGATAGCTCTTTTTGCAAAGTCAATATTATTTTGCTTATTCAGATTTGTTCGATAGGCGGCAGCAACATCTTGTATTCCGAGCCGAGCGCATTCTTCATTATAGCGCTCGTTAAGAATAAAATTATACAGTTGGAAGATACAGCGATCAATATGTGCGGCATAACAAATATCTCTATGCTTTTCTTTTATTCCACCTTTTTGGGCAGAATATTTGCTCATATCTTTAACATAGTGGATAAACGGGTAGAAACCATGTTTGCAGATATTCTGAGGGTTAGAAATGTACTCCCAACTCTTTGAAATATCTGTGCGATAATCAAAATGAGCATAGTACCGTTGACTTTTCTTGATGGTCTTTTCTGACGTACGCCAAATCTCTATATCTCGCATAATTCTCTCCTTAATGCCGATACCCGCTGGCATGGAGGATAACATTCCTAAGCCAGCGGGTACAAACCGTAACGTGGTATTTAATTTTCACCTTGTAGGCGGCTTGTTTAGATTACCAGCTATCCTAATTGCAATGCTTAACTGTGGTACAATTAAGCTGGAGACATATGTCAACGTAAGCTTGTTAATGCTCACCCTGGCGGTGATGTACTGCCGAAGCAGACCATCGGCCAACCTGAACCTTGCAGAAATATCCGTAGAAATCTCATTGGAGGTGTTGACAACAATCATCTTCCCTTATACCAAATCTATAAGGTGAGTTTATTGTAACAGTTAGACCAGCTTTTGTCAATTCCAGTATCGGCAGTGCAGTATGAATTTACAAAAAATTCACTTCTCACTTGTGGGGTCAATAATGAGGGTTTGGGATTATCCCAACAAGCAAAAACGGACACGGCCCGGCAGGGGCCGGTTTTGGCCGTTTTTCGGGAGTGTGGCCACACTCCCTATGCTTGCTACGTTAGCGTTCCCACCACATCGAGAACCCCAAAACTCAAAAATTTACTGTCATTTCATACCCATTCCACATTCCAGTGCTATACTACCTTGAAAAGGGGGGGCTACGATGGCAACATTACTGATTGTTGAGGACGACCGCAAGACCAACGATGCGATTTGTGAATATCTAAAGCCTGCGGGCCACACAGTCATCCCAGCTTATGACGGCGGGGAGGCATTACAGATTTTCCGTGAGAACAGCGTCGACCTTGTTGTGCTGGACATCATGCTGCCCCACGTCAGCGGCCTGTCTGTCCTACATGAGATACGGCAAACAAGCACAACGCCCATTCTGATGCTTACAGCCCTTGAGGATGAATATACCCAAGTCAGGAGTTTTGACGAGCAGGCCGACGATTATATGACAAAGCCCTTTTCTATGGTATTGCTGGGGAGGCGGATCACCGCTCTCTTGCGGCGAAGCGGACAGGCCCCGTTACCCCAAACGATAACCTTTGGCGATGTGACCGTCGATTTCTCCGGCTACACCGCCAGCGACAGCGCCGGGAAAATCGACATCATGCCAAAGGAAATTGATTTGCTCCGGCTGCTGGTGGAGCATAGGGGGCTGGTGCTGACCCGCTCACAGATTTTGGACGAGCTGTGGGGCGCTGACTATCCGATCATCGACCGAACCGTGGATACCTACATCAAAAATCTGCGGAAGAAACTGCGGCTTGACTGTATCGTGACGGTCAAGGGTATCGGCTACAAATACGAGGTACAGCCATGAAACGATTAAAACTGTTTCCGAAAATATTTCTCTATACCATGAGCATCATGCTCTTTGTCGTTGTTGTCACGTATGGGCTGATCTACCTGCTTGCCCCACGGATGCAGCTTGCGGTGAGTACCCAGGAGGATGTTGTTGTCAGCATCAGACAGGAGCAGTTTGTGACCGAGGCAGTAGAAAAAGCCCTGCCCATCTCGTTAAGCTGTTCCCTGCTGATCTCTGTTGTCTGTTCCCTCCTGTTTTCCAAAGCGATTGCCGACCCTATCAAGAAAATTTCTGCGTCAACCGAGCAGATGATGAAATTAGACCACGGAGCAAGCTGCCCTATCCATACAAAGGATGAAATTGGTACACTGGCGCAGAACGTCAATGATCTGTATTCCAATCTGCTGTCTACCATTGAACATTTGGAGCGGGAAAAGGACGCTGTGCGGGATATGGAGCGGGCCAAGGTGGACTTCCTCCGGGCGGCGTCCCATGAACTAAAAACGCCCGTGACCGCATTGAACGCCACCCTGGAAAATATGATTTTGGGCGTTGGAAAGTATCAGGACTACACAACATACCTCCCGGAGTGCAAGGAAATGGTGGAGCAGCTTTCCGGGATGATACATGAAATATTGGAAACCTCCAAGCTGAATTTGACCGCCGAAGCGCCAAAACAGGTTGATGTGCCTGAACTGCTGGCGGAACTGTGCGAACCCTACCAACTGATTGCGGCGGCACATCAAATCACGTTCTCTCTCGACCTGCCGGAACAATTCCCCGCGACACTTCCGGCTGGTCGCTTCAGCAAGGCGGTATCAAATGTTCTCGCAAATGCTGTTGCCTATACGGAGGCCGGAAAAGCGGTTTCTGTCTACATGGACGAAAATCGCCTAATCATTGAAAATGAATGTGACCCTATCCCTGATCGTGAAATACGCCGTCTGTTTGAACCGTTCTATCGTCCAGACTTCTCCCGGAGCCGGGAGAACGGGGGCAACGGCCTGGGCCTCTATATCGTGGACACGCTTTTGACCTCTATGGACGTTCCCTATTCTTTTAAGCCGATGAAGTCCCCGCTTGGGATGTGTTTTACCATTCAGCTATAAATGCGGAAAACTCCCCGGCTGGGGAGTTTTTCATTTCTGCCTAAATTCCATATACGTTTCATACCTATTCCACATTGGGGTGCTATTCTGCGAGTGCGTTCAGAAGAACAGCACAACAATATGGAGGTATCAACCATGAGCATTTTCAAAAGGGCGTTTCTATACGTCACACGAAAGTGGGGGAAAACCATTCTCCTGTTCGCCATCCTGCTGATTATGGCAACCTTTGTTCTGACGGGCCTTTCCATCTGGAAAGCATCGGAGGCCGCGCAGCTTGACCTGCGGCAGAGCTTGGGCGGCAAATTTGACGTTTTCGTGGATTGGAGCAATAGCCCCTATGTAGTGAAAGAGCCTGTCAAAGACGAAGTAGACGAGGAAACAGGCAGGACATCAAGCAGCTTTCTCATGTATTCTACCGTACAGTTTACCCCGGATAACATTGCGGCAATCAAAGGTGTTTCCGGCGTGAAGTATTGCAGCGCAAGGCAGGACAATCTTCTCCCGTTTAAGGGCCTTTCCCTGTTTCCTGGAACGATCTCAACCGACGCGAAATATCAGGGTTACACAAAGACGCTGGGCGTCTGCAACACGGAGGACGATGAACTTTTCACCACCGGCACACTGACGCTGTCAGAGGGGCGGCATATCTTCACCGATGATACCCATGTAGCGATCATCAGCCAGGACTTGGCGGAGCGGAACGAGCTGAAAATCGGTAACTACCTTACCGCCCACAGTTACAGCGTGGAGAATCAGGGCTTTACCGGGCCGGAAATCAGGGTACAAATTATTGGACTGTTTACCCCTCATGCGGTGGAGCAGTTTGGGGAAACTGTCACCACCTACGACAAAATCCAGAACCGTGTATTTGTGGATTTACAGACCTCGAAAGAATTTGACGGCGGGGAGATTAACTACGGCTTTTCCGCACTCCACATTACCATAGACGACCCGCAGGACATGGCGCAAGTGGTGGCCGAAGTCAAGGCCCTGCCGGGAATTGACTGGAAAGCCTTTACCGTGGAGGTGGACAATGAAACCTACGAAAACGCCGCCGCTCCGCTGGCTACGCTGAATGAATTGGTCGTGACCCTGCTGGTGGTGATTATCGTTGTCAGCGCCATCATTCTGGCCCTGATATTGACCCTTTGGACAAAGACCCGCATCCATGAGATTGGTGTGTTCCTGTCCGTGGGTATCAGGAAATCGGCTATCATCGGACAGTATTTGATTGAAGTGCTGCTGATCGCCGTTCTCGCCTTTGGCCTGTCCTATTTCACCAGCAACGCCATAGCGGGGCAGATCGGCAACCATCTGTTGGAGCAGAGTATGCAGACCGAGCCGGAGGACGATAACGATGTTGTAGCTGCTGCCGCTGCGGTTGATGTGGGCGCGGACACTCTTATTCAAAAACCCCTGCCTACGGAGAATGGCATCCAAGTGTCCGTTGGGCTGGACAACCTCGCCCAACTCTATTTGATTGGCCTTACTATTATCATTGTGGCCGTCAGCGCATCGTCTATCACAGTTATGCGGCTGAAACCCCGTGAAATCCTGTCAAAAATGAGCTAAAGGAGGGACTATCATGCCTATACTGGAATTGAAAAATGTTTCTTACGCCTACGAAAAGGGCAAGGCGGTTTTACAGAACGTCAGCGCAGAACTGGAAACCGGGAAAATGTACGCCATCCTCGGCCCGTCCGGGTCGGGGAAGACCACGCTGCTGTCCCTGCTGGGCGGGCTGGATGTGCCGACGCAGGGCGGCGTCCTGTTTGACGGCGAGGACATTACGGCAAAGGGGCTGGAACTCCACCGTAGGAACCATATCTCGCTGATTTTCCAAAGCTACAACCTGATCGACTACATGACGCCCGTTGAAAATGTGCGGCTTACTGCCAAGCTGGACGCCGCCCCCATTCTGGAACGGCTGGGGCTGGAGCAGGACGAGATCACCCGGAACGTGTTGAAACTGTCCGGCGGACAACAGCAGCGGGTGGCGATTGCGCGGGCGCTGGCTTCCGATGCCCCGGTCATTCTGGCGGACGAGCCAACAGGTAACTTGGACGCCGATACCGCCGAGGAGATCACGGCGATTTTGAAAGAGAGCGCCCATGCGTTCGGGAAGTGCGTGGTGGTCGTGACCCACTCTGGCGAGGTGGCAAAGCAGGCGGATGTGGTGCTGGAAATCAAGCGGGGACATTTGAAAGAGAGGGAAATGTGATTAAAAAATTTATGATGATTTTGGCCTGTGTTCTGGTCTGCTTCTCGCTGTTCGCTGGCTGTACCGATCAGAAAGGCAACGACGAGCAGGACACGAATTTGGGGAACTCCGTGGAAATTGATGATACAGACATTGCAATCGACACCGAACCGGGATTGGACACTGAGGACAACTCCGACGATGTAACCTTACCCGACGGCTTTACTTACAGCTTCCGCGACCCGGATAATGCGGACGGTATTGTAGTCACGCCGAGGGAGTAAGAAAAAAATTCCCGTTTCACACAGGTTCCATATTGGCTTTATATACGTTCCACATGGCGGCGGTACTTTGGTAAAAAGTGCCGCCGCTGTGATTTTGGCGGCTTTGGGAGGCAGCCGCTATGTGGATATTTCGCCGTGAGAAATTGAGAGTGTCGTTATCAAAAAAGCACGTCCCCCACCTGTGGAAATTGCGGTTATGAAGTTATACTATACGATGCAGGTATAGCAAACTATACAGTACAAGCCGCCCGGCGGGTCTATGCCCTGCCGGGCGGTTTTTGTCGTTTCCTGCGGCCCAAAAATTTTTCTTCACTTTCTTCTCTGCGGAAAGCGGTTTTGCGCGCAAAACCTGTGCCGCTGGACACTCTGTTAGCGGAAAGGGAAAGTACCACCACCATCCCCAAACGAAAGGGGGTGAGAAGATGGAAGCCAACCCCCCGCGATTATGGCAAACAGTGCAGGTTTGACACCTTTTGCAAGGCCGTGTTGAAGCATGAGGCAATCGACTACATCCGGGAAATGAAGCGGCGGGCCAGCCGGGAAACGTCCTTGGAGCGTCTGCCCCAAACGGCGATGGACAAGCTGTGATCGGCTGACGACTATCCCAGCGACAGCTATGTGTTCTCTTACCGCGGCTGCGACCTGCCGATCAGCAGCGAACGGGTTGCCGACGCCTTTGCTGGTCTGCCGGAGCAGGAGCAAAGTATTTTGATTTTGCGCTTGGTTCTGGATTTGACGGACAGCGAGATTGGCGAGGCCTTGGGTCTGTCCCGGAGTGCCGTCCAGCGGCGCAGAACAAAATCGCTGAATGTCCTGCGGGCAAAACTGACAGCGAGGAAAGGAGGTTAGCGCCATGAAGCGCCGGAACTACAAGGGCCGTGAACTGCTTCCGATAGCGGTGAGCGACGCAGCCCAGACCGGGGATGCCGATGCTGTGGAGCAGGTCTTGCGGTACTACGAAGGCTACATAAACAAGCTCTGCACCCGGACGGTCTACGACGAAAGCGGCTGTCCCCACGCCTGGTCTGGACGAGTACATGAAAAGTCGCCTTGAAAACAAACTGATCTGCGCCATTCTCGGCGTGAACTGATAACCGGCCCCGGTTGGGGGGGACAGCTTACCCTTTCCCTGTTCCTCCCGCCTGTGGACCTGGGCATTTCAAAGAAAGGCTGGTGAACTATGGCCGAGGAAATCGGCATTTCGGTAAAGGACAAATTCTGCCTCACCATTGAGGAAGCCTCCCACTATTTCGGAATTGGAGAAAAGAAACTGCGAAAGCTGGTAAACAGCAACCTAGATGCCGGTTTTGTCATTCAGAATGGCGTAAAAATCCTAATCAAACGCCAGCGGTTTGAGCAGTTTTTGGATAAGCTGTCGTCGATTTAAGCGCCGCACCTTGCGAAAAGTTTTAAGAAAGCGGTCGGATTGATATGGAAAATGAGCCTCGGCTATGGTATAATATGATTATATCGTGCCGAGGCTCTTTTCACAGAAAGGAGCATAGACGTGAGCGAAAAGCGACGTGACAGCAAGAACCGCATTCTTCGCAGCGGAGAGAGCCAACGCAAAGACGGACGATATGCGTACAAATACATTGATGCCACCGGCAAGCCACAATTTGTTTACAGTTGGAAGCTGGAAGCCACGGACAGCACACCCCAGGGCAAACGTGACGGGCTTTCCCTGCGGGAAAAGGAGAAGCAAATCCGGCGGGACATTGAAGATGCAATTATTCCCCGCGGCGGAGAAATGACCGTTCTGGATTTGGTAAAAAAGTACCTCTCACAGAAAACCGGCGTCCGGCACAACACCGAGGCCAACTATAACGTTGTCCTCAATATCATCAAGAAAGAGGACTTCGGCAGACAGCGCATTGACCGGGTGAAGCTGTCCGACGCCAAGTGCTGGCTTATCAAGTTACAGCAGGACGGCAGAGGGTACAGTTCCATCCACTCCATTCGGGGCGTTGTCCGGCCCGCGTTTCAGATGGCCGTGGACGATGATTTGATACGCAAAAATCCGTTTGAGTTTCAGCTTGCCACCGTCGTTGTCAACGACAGCGTGACAAGGGAAGCGATTACAAGAAAACAGGAACGGGCATTTCTGGAATTTGTAAAGGGTGACAAGCACTTTTCCCGGTACTATGACGGCATCTATATCCTGTTCAAGACTGGACTTCGTATCTCGGAATTTGTTGGACTGACGCTGGCTGATCTGGATATGAAGAACCGCAAAATCAGTGTCAACCACCAGCTTCAGCGGAAGCGGAACATGGAGTATATCATCGAGGACACAAAAACCTCCAGCGGGACGCGGGAAATCCCTATGACAGACGATGTGTACCAATGCTTCCAGCGCATTATCGCCAACAGGCCAAAGCCCAAGACCGAGCCGATGATCGGCGGCAGGTGCGGCTTTTTATACCTGGACAAGGACGGCAAGCCGATGGTGGCGCTTCACTGGGAGCATTACTTCAAGCACATCTGCCAGAAGTACAACAGCATCTACAAGGTGCAGATGCCCAAAGTCACCCCACACGTTTGCAGGCACACATTCTGTTCCAACATGGCAAAGAGCGGCATGAACCCCAAGACGCTGCAATACCTCATGGGCCACTCGGATATTGGCGTCACGCTGAACACCTACACTCACCTGGGCTTTGAGGACGCGCAGGCGGAGCTGAAACGGGTCGCCAGCGGCGGGTAGTAAAACGGGATAAGCCCCTTTGATTTACTACCGCTCTTACTACTTTTGGGGTCAAAGCTGTGCTATTTTATGCCGGGATATGCCAGGAAAATGAATAGCAGAAAATACCGCAAAACACCTGCAATGCCCGGAATATCAATACATTCAAGAGGTTTCAGGATATGACAAAAATCTTATTCGTCTGCCATGGGAATATCTGCCGCAGTCCCATGGCGGAATTTGTGATGCGGGCGCTGGCGGAGGAGGCGGGTGCTGCCGGTGAATTTGAGATTGCCTCTGCTGCCACCAGCGCGGAAGAGATAGGAAATCCGGTGTATCCTCCGGCCCGCCGCAAGCTGGAGGAGCACGGCATTGACTGTACCGGCAAGCGGGCGCGGCGGCTGACGCAGGGGGATTTTGACCGGTACGACCTTCTGGTTGGAATGGACAGGGAAAATCTGCGCAACATGATTCGTATGTGCGGCGGAAAGCAGGAAAAGATATCACGATTGCTGGACTACACAGACACCCCAGGCGATGTGGCAGATCCGTGGTATACCGGTGATTTCGACCAAACGTGGACGGACGTGGAAAGAGGATGCCGGGGTCTGCTGGCGTGGCTGCGTCTGGAGAAGAAAATTCAACAAAAGGATTTTTAGCTGGAACCGGTGTCGGTTACAATCAAAAGAGACCTGCTGAACAGGCGGAGGAGGAATTTTGCATGGAAAAGATTGAAGTACACAAATGGAAGGAAGACCTGCCGGAATTCCGGGCAAAGACGGCGGCATTCTACGCCGGTGAGCTGGACAAGGGGGTATACAAGGGGTTTTCTGGATACTATGGAAGCTATGCTCAGAGAGGCGGACAGGCCAGCATGCTGCGCCTGCGTTTTCCGGCGGGCCGGGTGCCCCAGCAAAAGTTGGACTTTGTGGCGGATGTGATCCAGCGCTATGGGGTGAAACGGGTCCACTTTACCACCTGTCAGACCATCCAGCTCCACGACCTGGGAATGGACGCAGTGTGCGGCATTATGGAGGAGGCGCTGAACGCAGGCATTGTCACTATGGGCGGCGGCGGAGACTACCCCCGCAATGTGATGTGCTCCCCGCTGTCCGGCATGGAGGCGGGGGAATATTTTGACGTGCTGCCCTGGGCGGAGGCTGCGGGCGACTACCTGATGCACTTCATCAAGGCGGAGAAGATGCCCCGGAAGCTGAAAGTGGGCTTTTCCAACTCCCCCCGCAACGTGACCCACGCCACCTACCGGGATCTGGGCTTCGCGGCCCGGCCGGATGGAAATTTTGACGTGTACAGCGCCGGCGGCCTGGGTAACCGGCCTATGATGGGCGTCCTGGTGGGGGAGAAGGTGCCGCCGGAAGAGATACTGTACTATATCAAGTCCATGTGGCTGACTTTCCGGGCGTATGGCAACTACGAAAACCGGGGGAAGGCCCGCACCCGCTATATGCAGGAGTCTCTGGGCGGGGCGGAGGCCTACCAAGCGGTTTTTCACGAGAAATTGAAAGAGGTATACGCCGCCGGAGAGGATCTGACCTTGTACCTGGAGCCCAAGGCAGCGGAAAAGCAGGGGGATGGCGTCCAGGCGTCCGGTCCCCGGGTAATCCCGCAGAAGCAGCCGGGCCTGTATACTGTGGCGTGGCATCCCCTGGGGGGCCAGCCTGCGCCGGAGGAGCTGTGCGCCCTCAGCCGGGCCCTGGGGGAGATGCCGGGAACAGAGCTGCGCCTGTCCCCGGACGAGACCGCCTATCTGGTAAACCTCACCGGTACGGAGGCCCGGCGAGTGCTGGAATTGACCTCCAATGGTGCAAACACCCCCTTTGAGGCGTCGGTGAGCTGCATTGGCGGCAGCATCTGCCAGGTGGGGGTGCGTGACTCCCAAAAGCTGCTGGCAGCCTGTGTGGCGGCGGTGCGCCAGGCCGGCCTGCCGGAAAACGCCCTGCCCCAGATCCACATCTCTGGCTGTCCCTCCTCCTGCGGAACCCACCAGACTGGCGCGCTGGGATTCCGCGGGGGCGTGAAGCAGGTAGATGGGAAACCGCGGCCCGCTTTCAACCTCTTTCTCAACGGCTGTGAACGCCAGGGGGAGGAGCGCTTGGGCCGGGAGCTGGGCCCCATTCTGGAGGAGGAAATTCCTGGCTTTTTGCTGGAGCTGGGCCGGACCGTGGCAGAGAGCGGGTTGGACTTCGCCGCCTGGACCGCCGCCCACCCCGGCGGTGTAGAGGAGGCTGCGGCAAAGTATCTGGCATAGACGAGTGGAAAAGCGCGTGCCCCGGAATTTTTTCCGGGGCACGCCTTTCATTCATATGGGGGGTAAGTATGCCGCCCGGCTGGGCGGCATATTGAGATGGAACCCCGCGGGTTCAGCCGCAGCAGGAGCTGCATCCACAGCCGGAGCTGCATCCACAGCCAGAGCTGCATCCGCACCCGGAATTACAGCCGCACCCGCAGCCGTTGTCGGGATCGGGGAAGAGGAAGGCAGGCATAGCCACAACAGAGCAGCCGCTCCAGGCAGGCATGGAGGCGGCCTCCGCCGCTACGGCGGCGGTCTCCGCGGTGCTGGCTGCTTCCGCCTGGGCGGCGCACCCGCAGGAATTGCAGCCGCTGCTGCACCCGCACCCGCTCTGGCAGCCGCAGGAACACTGGGTATTATTTTGATAACAGCACATAAATGGACCCCCTTATGAATGGGCGGCGGGAACCGCCGCCTGACTCATTCTATGTATGGGGGCCGGGAGTGTGAACAGCGGTGGTCTTCTGCTCCAGACGGGCCAGCTTTTGCAGAAAGCCCACGCCCATAGGGATGGACATGCACAGGGTAAACAGGTCGGCGATGGGCTGGGCCAGCTGAATGCCCAAGAGCTTGATAAACAGGGGGAGAATCCAGATGACCGGGAGGAAAAAGAGCCCCTGACGGGCCATAGCCAGGATGGAGGCCTTGAAGGACTCCCCGCAGGTCTGAAGCATCATGTTGTTTAAGATCACCCAGGAGGTGCAGGGAAGGGTGAGGCACTGGAAGCGCAGGGCCCGGGCGCCGATAGACACCACCAGGGGGTCGCTCTTCTGAAAGAGGAGCACAATCTGGGGGGCGAAGAGGAAGCCCACCGCAGACAGGACGGCCAGCACAGCGAAGGAGACCTTAACGCAGAACCAGAAGGCCTGCCGGACCCGGCTGTAGAGGGTGGCGCCGAAGTTGAAGCCGCATACCGGCTGAAAGCCCTGGCCGAAGCCAATGAGCGCGGAACTGGCGAACGCGGTGATGCGGCTGACCACCGTCATGGCGGCAATGGCAGCGTCGCCGTAGGGCCTGGCGGCCAGATTCAGGCAGATAGAGGCCACGCTGGTCAAACTTTGGCGGCAGAAGGAGGGCAGGCCGTTCTTGAGAATATCCCGGTACAGCGCCAGGCTGGGGGAAAACCGGCTGGGCCGGATGGGCAGAGAGCCCCCCCGGCCGCACTGGAGCACCAAAATGCAGAAGCTGACCAGCTGGCTGATCACCGTGGCCAGGGCGGCCCCGGCGGTGCCCAGGTTCAGCGCAAAGATAAGAATGGGGTCCAGGGCGATGTTGAGGATGGCGCCGGTGGAGATGCCCAGCATTCCGTAAAAGGCGCTGCCCTCAAACCGGAGCAGGTTGTTCAGCACCAGAGAGCCGGCCATAAAGGGCGCGCCCAGGAGGATAAAGCGGGTGTAGTCCCGGGCGTAGGGGAAGATGCTGTCTGTGGCCCCCAGAAAGCGGACCAGAGGGGTGAGGAAGAGCAGCCCCAGCACCGTCAGTACCGCCCCAGCCATAAGGGCGGTAAAAAATCCGGTGGCGGCTACCTGCTCGGCCTGCTCCGCCCGCCGCTGGCCCAGCAGGCGGGAGACGTAGTTGCCCGACCCCTGGCCAAAGGTGAAGCCCAGCGCCTGGATAATGGCCATCAAAGAGAAGACGATGCCCACTGCGCCCTGGGCGCTGGTGCCCAGATTGCCCACAAAGAAGGTGTCGGCCATGTTGTACAAAGCGGAGATCAGCATACTGACAATGGTGGGGACCGCCAGGGTGCCCACCAGCCCTGGGATGGAGGCGGTGGTAATCCAATGAAATTTCTCGTCCGCGGTTGCGGCGTGCCTCAAAAAAACCAAATCCTTTCCAAACAGACTCTTTACGATAAAGTATAACATAGTTTTGAGGAAAGGGTGCAGCGGTTTTTATGGTATCGGGGCATAAAACAGCGGAGAGACGGGCTTCCAACGCGTCTCCCCGCTTGGCAGGCGGATTTTTTATTGGTGGCTGCCGGACCTCAGGGCGATCTCGCGGCGTTTGGGGCCGGTGGAGACAATGGTGATAGGGCAGCCGATCTGTTCCTCCAGGAAAGCCACATAGTCCTGGGCGGCCTTGGGGAACTTTTTATACTCTGTGACCCCCCGAATGTCGCATTTCCAGCCGGGGAGGGTAGTATACACCGGCTTGGCCCGTTCCAGCACAGCGGGAACAGGGAACGCGGTGGTGACAGCGCCATCAATCTCGTAGCCGGTACATACCTTGATCTCGTCCAGATAACCCAGGCAGTCGATGGCGGTGAGCACTACCTGGGTGGCGCCCTGGACCATGCAGCCGTATTTGGTAGCCACCGCGTCAAACCAACCCACCCGGCGGGGCCGGCCGGTGGTGGCGCCGTACTCGCCGGCGTCGCCGCCCCGGCGGCGCAGCTCCTCCGCCTCGGCGCCGAACAGCTCGCTGACAAAGGCCCCGGCGCCCACGGCAGAGGAGTAAGCCTTCGTGACCACGACCACGTCGGTGATGGCGGTGGGGGGCACGGCGCCGCCCACCGTGCCGAACCCGGCCAGCGTGTGGGAGGAGGTGGTCATGGGGCAGATGCCCAGGTTGGGGTCCTTCATGGAACCCAGCTGTCCCTCCAGCAGGATCTGCTTTCCCTGGGCCAGGGCCTGGTGGACCAGAGAGACGGCATCCCCTACGTAGGGGGCCAGGGCGTCCCGGTAGCCCATCAGCTCGTCAAAGAGCGCCTTGGGGTCCAGAAGGGGCTTGTGGTACAGGTGCTCCATAAGCACGTTTTTCAGTGTACAGATGTGCTCCAGCTGCTCCTTCAGCCGGTCGGGGCAGAAGAGATCCGCCGCCTGTATGCCGATTTTGGCGTATTTGTCCGAGTAGAAGGGGGCGATGCCGGATTTGGTGGATCCGAAGGCCTTTCCGGCCAGACGCTCCTCCTCGTAGGTGTCCAGCAGAATATGGTAGGACATCAGCAGATGGGTGCGCTGATCCACCACCACATGGGGGGCGGGGACGCCGCCGTCCTCCAGAGTCTTGAGCTCTGCGAGGAACGCGGGGACATTTAGGGCCACGCCGTTTCCAATGACGTTGACTGTGTGAGGATAGAAGACGCCGGAGGGAAGCTGATGAAGGGCGAATTTTCCATAATCACAGATGATAGTGTGGCCGGCATTGGCGCCGCCCTGGAACCGGATAACCACATCGGATTCCTCGGCGAACAGATCAGTAATCTTGCCCTTTCCCTCGTCGCCCCAGTTGGCGCCAACGATTGCTTTGACCATAGTGAAAATCATTCCCTTTTTATAGTAGGCCCCGTTTGGCCGCGGCCTAGAGATTTATCCGCCCGCAAATTCCATTTTTTTGAGGGGACAACGTATTATATTCCACTTTTGGTCAGGATGCAAGAAAATATTTTCCAGTTCTAGTCTTTTAATGGTTTATTATGGGTGCTTTCTCCGGGGCGGCGGGCTCCGTCGGGAGGGACAGCGGGAACGTGGGGATCCCCTCGGCGTAGGGGGCGATGGCGTACAGGGGGTAGAAGACAGCCAGCCCTTCTGGGGTGAGGTAGAACCGGTCCGGGTCAAATTGGGACTTGATGAGGGCGGGCCACTGGGGAAAGTAGAGCCCCTCGCCGGCGTCCACCTGGGCCTGGATCTGCTGGGCCACCTGGGCCAGCACAAAGGCGCGCCGCCGTTTGGGGGGCAAAAAGCAGCGCAGAGGCATAGGCGCCCCCCAGGGCAGCTCCCAGGTGTCCCCATGGCGGACGGTGTCCCCGTGGGCGCCGCCGGTGAACTCGTAGGCCTCCCAGTAGAGGCTGAGCCGCTCCGGGGTCTGGAGGGTGACGGTGTAGTCTGCCTGTACCTCCCAGGGGAAGAAGGGGCGGTTTTCCCCATGGGCCAGGCGGTGGGCCTCCTTGGCCCGGCAGAGGAGGGAGCCGGTCCACCGGGCCCGCCACCGGTCCGCCAGGCGGCTGTAGTAGCGGTTGATCCGCCGCACGCCCGGGCCGTCCCCCACCAGGCGGGGCAGGGAAATAGACAGCTTGAGCACAACGCAGCCCCCTTGTTTGAATTGCTGGACCCAGCGGCTGGGCTGGATTGGAATCAGACCGGAATCAGGCAGTTTCACGGCAAGGCTCCCCCTTTTAAAGCGTCATATGGTACCCCAGCCTATGCCCTGAGGCGGCGGAGGGTGCGCCGGGAAAATCTGGCGGAAAAATATTTACTTTCATGCTTCACTTTGGTAAAATTGAGATGGAGCTTCCAGCCAAGGGGGACCCGGCGGACCGGGCCGTCTGGAAGGAAAAAAAGCGGGAGGGAACCGTTTTGTCAAAAAACAAAAAGCAGCAGCAGGGAGGCCTGCTCTACGAAGCGATCTTGGCCCTGGAGACCCTGGATGAATGCAAGAAATTTTTCTCCGACCTATGTACCGTGGCGGAGCTGCAGGCCATGGAGCAGCGGTTTGAAGTGGCGCTGCTCCTCAGCGACGGGATGATTTACAATGATATTCTGGACCGTACCGGCGCCAGCAGCGCCACCATCAGCCGGGTGAACCGTTCGCTGCAATACGGCGCGGGCGGCTACCAAGCGGTGCTGCCGCGGATTAAGGAGAAGCGGAAAGAGCATGGCCAGCTATGAATTTTTGGCCGGGTGCTATGATGCGCTGACCACCGACGTGGGCTATGAGAAGTGGGCGGACTATCTTGAGCGGCACTTTGCCAAGAGCGTCCTGCCCATCCGCGCCGTGCTGGATCTGGCCTGCGGCACCGGCAGCCTGACCAGGGCCCTGGCCCGGCGGGGATATGAGATGATCGGGGTGGACCGGTCTGAGGAGATGCTGGCCCAGGCCAGTGAGAAGTGCCGGGAACTTGAGGGCGAGCCCCCGATTTTTCTGCATCAGTCTATGGACAAGCTGGACCTGTACGGCACCATCGACGCCTGTGTGTGCTGTCTGGACAGCGTGAACTACGTCACCAGGCCCAGGCAGCTGGAAAAGGCCTTTCAGCGGGTCCATCTCTTCCTGATGCCTGGGGGGCTCTTTCTCTTTGACATCAACACGCCGGAAAAGCTCCAGGGACTGGACGGCCAGGTGTTTTTGGACGAGACAGAGGACGTCTACTGCGTCTGGCGGGCGGAGTACGCCCCACGCCGGCGGGTGTGCAGCTATTTTATGGATCTGTTCCAGCGGCGGGCGGACGGCCTGTGGGAGCGGGGCGAGGAGCTCCACGAGGAGTACGCCTATGAGCCGGCGGAACTCACGGAAATCCTCCGCCGGGCGGGCTTTTCCGCGATTAAGCAGTACGGCGGACTTACAATGCGCCCCCCAAAGCTGGGGGAGGCGCGAATCTTTTTTGCGGCGAGAAAGGATTAGGATATGTCAGATCAAATTGTTCGCGTTCTGGCCAAGGACGCCCCTGTGAAGGCCAGCGCCATTTCGGGCCGGGACCTGGTGGAGCGGGCCCGGCAGATTCACAAGACGCTCCCCTTGGGGACGGCGGCCCTGGGCCGGGCGCTCATGGGCTGCTCTATGATGGGCAATCAGCTCAAGGAGGAGAGGGGCTCCGTTACCCTCCAGATCCGGGGAAATGGGCCGCTGGGGACGGTGATGGCGGTGTCGGACAGCGGGGGCAACGTCCGGGGCTATGTCCAAAACGGCCAGGCGGAGGCGCCCTTAAAAGCTCCCGGCAAGCTGGATGTGGGAGCCGGCATCGGAGAACAGGGTACGCTCACCGTCATCAAGGATCTGGGACTGAAGGAACCCTATGTGGGCAGCATTGACCTGCTGTCTGGGGAGATCGCCGACGATATCACTGCCTATTTCGCCGAGAGCGAGCAGATTCCCTCCGCCTGCGCCCTGGGGGTGCTGGTGGACACGGACCAGAGCACTCTGTGCGCCGGAGGCTACCTCATCCAGCTGCTGCCTGGGGCGGAGGAGGACACCATCTCCAGAATTGAGGCCGGCGTAGTCCGGGCGGGGGCGGTGACCGGCGCCCTTCGGGAAGGAATTACCCCCCTGGAGCTGCTGGGCCGGGTGCTGGAGGGCTTTGACCTGGAGGTACTGGCCCAGGATCCGGTGGAGTACCGGTGCTATTGCAGCCGGGAGCGGGTGAGCCGCGCCCTCATCAGTATGGGCAGAAAGGGGCTGTCTGATATGCTGGAGGAGCAGGGCGGGGCGGAGCTGACCTGCCAGTTCTGTGACGCGATCTACAGCTACTCCAGAGCGGACCTGGAGCAGCTTTTAAAGGAGATGTAGGCGGCTTCCGGGGCGGGCGGAATTTATGGCAAGGGGCCTGCAATTCCTCACAATACCGTTTTTAGCAGCTGCGCCGCGCTTTCCTCCGCCGGGTCGTTGGTCCCCAGCTCGCCCCGGAACGCCCGGGCTAAAATCGCCTTTTTCATGGTGTCGATCTGAGAGAGAACCGCTTCGGCGGCTTCTTTGGCCTGCTGCTCTTTACTAAAAATAGTACTTAAAAGGCGGACAATTTCCCTCTGCTCATCTTCTTCCGGGATGGGGACGGCCATATTAGCCATTCCCTTCCTGCTAATCGTATTTTGTCCAGCACTTGATACCATGTGGTCCTTCACATCAGGAACGAGTAATTGACGCCCTACATTATCTTTAGAGCCATTAACCCGAACCATAATCACATCATTTTCCGATAAAGAATAAGATTTTTGCTCTTTTTCGTCCAAAAATATTTCTCTTAAATCACTGCTATCGAACCCGTCCTCTGCGTTTGGCTAATCCATTCTGCATTTTTTGAATGCAGTCATTGAACAACACCGTTTTCCAACTATCCAGCCCAACCCTATTCTCTTTTCTCCACCGCTCCGTCAGTTCCCCCGTAAACGCCTTATGCAGAATTGCAGATTTCCGCAGTTCAAAACTGTCCACAACCGCCTGGGCCTTTTCCTTTGCCTCATCCAGCTTGGCAAACAGGCTTTCTATACGGGAGACAATGCGGCGTTGTTCAAAAAGCGGAGCAACAGGAATAGGAATTATATTCATACTTGCTTGCGTCAATTTCAACCGAGTAGTCCCATTTACATAACCAGAGTAATCAAAACAATTCAAATAGTTAAGCAGATAAAAATTTCCAGTAGAGCCAAAGTAAGAACGCAAAATGTGAGCGTGATTATTTACCCATGCTTTTCCCTCGATCATATACGCCTTGTCTTTCATGCGGTCAAGAAATGGCGCACCGTCTTCACCAACCAATACCAACTGCTCATCAGTTAGGAAATCGTCAATCCACCCCACTTGTCCAGTATAGTGATAGTACTTGAAAAAGCACAAAGCGAAGCAGTATAATGAAGATATGAGTTATCCAATAAAATACAGAGAACGAACAATAGAATATCGCAAGGAAGGGCATACGTTGGAAGAAACAAAAGCAACTTTTAAAGTATCAATCTCAACGATT
>NZ_QWEK01000036.1 GCF_009935845.1 Pseudoflavonifractor sp. 524-17
GAAGGATGTGGCCTCCTCCCGGTTGGGTTAAGTGTGGTAACTCAACTTTAACCGATGCAGCCTCATCCTTCTGCTGTTTTCTTCTGCTGTCCAATATCTATTGTACTCCTACACCCGCCGCCGGAATTTCCTCCGGGCCCGCCTTTACGTTTTTCGGAAAAGGTGATACAATAGGAGTCTATATTTACAACCGCGGCGGAGCCTTCCCCCGCCAGACTTGGAAAGGAGGCCATACCTCTGTCCTGGCTCACTGACTCCATCAAAGAATTTTTCCGCAAGGGGGATTTGCTCCTCCTCTCCCTGTGCGTCATCTCCAGCGGATTCGGGCTGGTGCTCATTTACAGTGCCACCCGCTATACCGGCAGCACCCGGTTTATGCCGGTACAGTGCTTTGCCATTCTTCTGGGCATTCTCGTCTACATCTCCATGTCCTCCGTGGACATCGAGCTCTTTACCGAGCGGTCCTGGAAGTTTCTGCTGGCCTTCAATCTCTGCTTTATCATGCTCACCCGCACCCCCATCGGCGTGGACCACGGCACCGGCAACCGCAGCTGGCTGTCCATCCCCGGCATCCCCTTTGAGCTCCAGCCCGCTGAAATCGTCAAGCTCACCTTTATTCTCCTTCTTGCCTGGCAGTGCAGCCACATTCAAAACGAGGACCGGGACATCAGCGCCCCATCCTCTGTGCTTCAGATTACCGGGCACACCCTGTTGATGTTCCTCCTTATCGCCGTGGCCTCTGGGGATTTCGGCATGGGCCTGACCTATCTCTTTATTTTCGTCATTATCTCCTGGGTGGCGGGGGTGAAGAAGCGGTGGTTCCTCCTGGCCGTGCTCCTTTTCGCGGCTATGGTGGCGGCTATTGTTCTGTTGTGGGACCAGCTGGGACACATCTACTTTTTCCGGCGGGTCAAGGTGGTAATCGACCACCTCGCCGGCAATCCCGACACCATCTACGAGCAGACCATGGGCACCGGCTGGCAGCAGAGCAAAAGCATCTCCGCCATTGGCAGCGGCCAGCTCACCGGCATGGGCTACCGAAAGGGCAGCCTGACCCAGAGCGCCGCCGCCACCAACCTCCCCGCCCGGTACAACGACGAAATATTCGCCGTCTGCGGGGAGGAATTCGGCCTGGTGGGCTGCATACTCCTCCTGCTGCTGATGGCGGCTTTGATCCTGCGGTGCATTTGGGTGGCCCGGCGGGCGTGCAGCCCCCAGTCCGCCTACCTGGTCATGGGCTACGCGGGGATGCTGCTGGCCCAGGTAGGGGTCAACGTGGCCATGTGCCTGTATATCTTCCCGGTGGTGGGGCTCACCCTTCCCTTTGTCAGCTACGGCGGCTCCTCCATCATCACTATGTACGCTGCCATGGGCATTGTGTCCAGCGTGAAAATGCGCTCTTTGCCCAGCTGGCTGCGGGACCGCAGCAAATTATAGTGTTCACTGTGGCATAACCTCCTTGTTTTGGTAAAGACTATGGGCAACCCCATTTTATCAAACAAGGAGGTTTTTCATTTGAACGCATCCCGAATTTCCCGCCGTCTGATGGCCGGAACGGCGCTGTGCGCCCTGGCGCTGGGCTGCTCCGCCCCCGCCTCCGCCTTTTTCTTCGGCGGAAAAGAAGCTGCCCAGGAGACGGCGGCGGTGGCCGCTTTTGGCAAAAACGGCCTGCCTGGCCAGACCATCTCCTTCTCTGCCGGGGACTTCCGGGCGGCGGACGGCGGGACCATGAGCCTGGACGCTCTGGTCATCGCCTCCCTCCCCGATCCCGCCGCCGGTGTGCTCACCTTCGGCGACCAGCCCCTCCAGGTGGGGGATACGGTGGCCCTCGGCGCAGTGGAGGGCATGGCCTTCCGCTCCTCTGGACAGCCCACCGCCGCCGTCTCCCAGTTCACCTTCACCCCGGTTTTCTCCAGCGGCGTCACCGGCGCAGAAGTGCCAGTGGATCTCTATCTGCTCTCCGCCGCCAACAGCGCCCCCGTGGCGGAAAACCTGTCCTTTTCCACCTATAAAAACACCGCCCTCACCGCCCGGTTCGCCGCCATGGATCCAGAGGGCGATCTTCTCTCCTATCAGCTCATCAGCAAGCCCGCCCGGGGGGCCGTCACCATGCCGGAGGACGGGGACAACACCTTTGTATACACCCCCTATGAGAACAAGACCGGCAAAGACTCCTTCACCTATATCGCGGTGGACTCTGTGGGCAACGTCTCCGCCCCCGCCACAGTAAAGCTGAAGATCGAAAAGCCCGCCACAAAAGTGACCTACGCCGACATGGACGGACACAGCGCCGCTAACGCCGCCATCCGCCTGGCAGAGCAGAACATCTTCGTGGGAGAGTGCATGGGCGGCCAGTACTTCTTCCAGCCCGATCTCCCAGTCACCCGCAGCCAGTTTGTGGCCATGCTGATGAACGCCGCCGGGGTGGAGCAGCTCACCGATGTCACCCACACCGGCTTCGCCGACGACACCTCCATCCCCGGCTGGGCCAAGCCCTATGTGGCCTCCGCTCTCAAGTCCGGCCTGATCCAGGGTACCCAGAATGCCCAGGGACAGGTGGTCTTCCAGCCGGACAGCGCCATCACCCGGGCGGAGGCCAGCGTGCTCCTCAACCGGGTGCTCCAGGTTACAGACGTAGCCCAGCCTACCTTTGGGGTGGACCTCACCGGCGCCCCCGCCTGGGCCGCCCAGTCCGCCGCCAATCTGGAGAGCTGCGGCATCCTCCAGACCGACCACACCGGCGCCCTCCCCCTGGCCAACACCCTCACCCGGGCGGAGGCCGCAGAGCTGCTCTCCAATGCCCTGGATGTACTGGACGCCCGGGAGACTGGCGGCTGGTTCTTCTGGTAATCCCGCTTTCCCCCAGTCCCGCCTCCGCGGGACTGGGGGGACTTTTTTACACATCCTCCAAAATTCAGCCCCAAATTTCTGGGCCTGAATTGGATAAAAGCTCCG
The DNA here is from genome assembly GCF_009935845.1 of Pseudoflavonifractor sp. 524-17. Classification (GTDB taxonomy): domain Bacteria; phylum Bacillota; class Clostridia; order Oscillospirales; family Oscillospiraceae; genus Pseudoflavonifractor_A. The sequence goes on from NZ_QWEK01000036.1 coordinate 2,956, forward strand.
AAATCGCCCTTGCATTTATTGCCGAACCGTCGTATACTCTTATTAAGACTTTGGCGGTTTCCTTGCGTACACCGCCGCCCGGATTTTAAACTATGAGAAAGGCAGTGATCCCTCTATGGAGAACACCAAGATTTTGCTCATCTGCGGCAGCCCCCGTCCCAAGGCCAAATCCGCCGCCTACGCCGGTCTGCTGGCCGCCCAGGAGGGCGCTCAGTCCGTCGCCGGTGTGGACACCGATCTGGTGGAGCTGTTCGGCCGCAAGATCGCCCCCTGCATCCACTGCAACAAGTGCCTGCGGGACGACGCCGACCGCTGCACTGTCTTCCACGACGATATGGACGAGCTGTACGACAAGTTCTTCCAGGCAGACGGCATCATCATCAGCTGCCCGGTATACGACATGAACGTCACCGCCCAGTTCGCCCAGTTCTACAGCCGCTTCCGTTCCTCCTGGAAGCTGAGCGTGGACGACCCCGCTTTTTTCCAGTATAAGGTGGGCGCCGCCATCGCCGTGGGCGGCACCCGCAACGGCGGCCAGGAGAGCGTCATCCGCTCCATCAACAACATCTACGCCACCCACGGCATCAACATCTGCCCCTGCGGCGGCGGCATCTACGGCGGCGCCATGCTGTGGAACCCCGGCGACGGCTCCACCGCCATGGACGACCCCGCCGGCCTGGAGAACTGCCGCACCCTGGGCGCTAAGCTGGCCCAGGTGGCCAAGGCCCTCAAGGCGGGCCGGGGCGCGGTGTAACCCCAACGTCCATACATAAAAAACCTGGCCGGCTTTTTCAGCCGGCCAGGTTTTTAATATTGCTTGACAAACTGGGAAACCAGCGCCCTGCAGGTCTGCATTTGGATGCAGGCGTAGAACCGCTCTGTTACTTCCTTTCCCTGCCCTGCCGTCATGGCGTTCTTCGCGTCCTCCTCCGTCTCCCAGAGGACAAAATCCGTCCATACCTTGTCCTGCCGGTAGTGCTCCCAGGAAATGAAACCCTTCGCTTTGGAGATAACCTCATCGTGCAGACTCTGCGTCCGCTCAATAAACTGCTCCTCACTCACGTTTTTCCTCAGCTTATAGGAAAAAATCCACGCTGTCTTCGCCATCTCATCCGCCCCATTCTGAATATGATATCGGGTATTTAGTCTATCATAAAACGTCCCTCAATTCAATCTGGATTCGTAAAGCCGCCCCGCCTGTCTCCTAACATCCCCGGCCCGCCGATGGTCCCCTTGCCTCTTCCCTCTTGACAACCGCGCCGCTTTCCGGTACCGTTGTCCTCAGGAAAGGGAGTGGTTCTGTTTGAACGAACGGGAGCTGTTTGATCTCGTCCTGCTGCTGGGGGAAACCATGCTGTCCAGCGGCGGCGAGATTTTCCGCACCAACGAGCTGATGGGCGGCGCGGCCCGGGCCTTCGGCCTGCGGCAGTGCAGCGTCTTTACCATTGCCAACGGCATTTTTCTCTCCGCCGTGGTGGACGGAGAGCACTACTCCTGCCAGGTCCGGCATATCCCCCTCACCCCCATCCGCCTCTCCCGGGTGGAGGCTATGAACGACCTCTCCCGGCGGATCGCCGGCGGGCTGCTCACCCCCCAGGAGGCCCGGGCGGAGGTGCTGGCCATCCGCGCCTCCAAGGGGACCGGCCCCCTTGCCCTGACCTTGGCCTCCGCCGCCGGGGCGGGCTGCTTCTGCTTCCTCTTCGGCGGGCGGCTTATTGACTGCGTAGTTGCCTTTCTGGCCGGCCTGCTGCTCTCCCTATTTCAGCTGGGCTTCTGCCGACGGTTTTCTATCCGCAAGGTGATGAGCAATATCCTCAGCAGCGCTCTGGTCACTTTGATCTGCTGCACCGCCTTCCGCCTGGGGCTGGGACAGCTGGACAAGATGATCATCGGCTCCATCTTCCCCCTGGTGCCGGGGGTGGCCCTCACCATCGCGGTACGCAACTTTATGGAGAACGACTATATCGCCGGCCTGGTGCGCCTCACCGACGCCCTGCTGGTGGCCAGCTGCATCGCCGTGGGCGTGGGCAGTGTTATTACGGTGTGGAGCCGCCTGTTGGGAGGGATTGCGCTGTGAATGCCGCTCAGCTGTTTTGGGAGCTGCTGGCCGCCGCCGGCGGCACAGTGGCCTTCTCCATCCTCTTCCAGGTGACCCCGCGGCACTTTACCCACTGCGGCTTTGTGGGGGCCGCGGGCTGGCTGGTGTACCGGCTGGCAGGGTATGCGTTCTCCTCCGACGTGCTGGCCACCTTTGTGGCTACGCTGGTGCTCACCGCCTGCGCCCGGTGGTTTTCCACCCTCCGGCGCACCCCTACGCTGGTCTTTCTGGTCAGCGGCATTTTTACTCTGGTCCCCGGCGCCGCCATCTACCACACCGCCTACTATGTCTTCATGGAGGAGGCGGAGCTGGCGGCAGAAGCCGCCGCCGCCACTCTGAAGCTGGCCGCTGCCATCGCCCTGGGCATCCTGGCGGCCTACTCCCTGCCAAACCGGCTGTTCGGCTGGCGCAGAAGTGCCGACTCGAGCAAGGCCCAGGGGGAGTGATCAGAACACCAGGGCGGCGGACAGACGAAAAGACAGGTATGACCTGCGTGCCATACCTGTCTTTTAGGCCTTGTTTGAAAAATGGCAATATGCTCAGCGGCGAGATATTTTTTCGTCAGACAAAGCCGATTTGACGCAGGAATACTGGATGTATTTCAAGGAAAATCGGCAAAGTATGGCGGAAAAGGAAAAAGAGCCGCCGTTTGGGCGTTTCGACATTTTTCAAACAAGGCCTAAGCGCTGTGTCTCTATTTTTCTTTGAGCAGCTTGTTCAGCTCATCCATAAAGGTGCTGATATCCTTGAACTGCCGGTAGACCGAGGCGAAGCGGACATAGGCCACCTCGTCCACTCCCTTCAGCCGTTCCATTACCAGTTCTCCAATATAGGAGGAGTCTACCTCCCGCTCCATGGCGGTCTGGAGGGTCTGCTCAATCTCATCAGCCATGTCTTGCAGCACCGCGAAGGGGACCGGCCGCTTCTCACAGGCCCGTACCATACCGTTGAGCATCTTCCCCTTCTCAAAGCTCTGCCGGCTGCCATCCTTTTTGATCACCACCAGAGGCAGGCTCTCCATGGTCTCATAGGTGGTAAATCGCTTATGGCACACCAGACACTCCCGCCGCCGCCGGATGCTGGCCCCCTCGTCTGAGGGGCGGGAGTCCACAACCTTACTCTCCAGATTGGTGCAATAGGGACATCTCATCGCGTTTCCCTCCCAAAACAGACTGTTATCCTGTTCCGTCAAATTCCCACAGCCGCCTTGTATCGTTCACGTATCACGGCATCATGAGTCAACTTTTTTGGCTGCCCCGTAAGGGGCGAGAAAAAGGTTCAAATCAAAAATATAATAGCCGCTGTGCGGCTATTATACCATATTTCTGCCCCTTTGTATCGCTGCTTTTCAAATTATTTTTATTTGTTATGTATACCGCTCCTGTCTCCGGGCATACTACCATTACCCAAAACGGGAGGTGAATCATATGCAGAGCAATTATGACGAGATCCGCAAAGCCAATCAGAAGAGCCACAGCAAGTCTGCTTCCGCCTCTGCCCAGAACAAGAAGAAGGACAGTGCGCAGAACAAAAAGCAGGCCCCCGAGGCCCAGAACCAGTCCAACTACTCCAACCATTGCTGAGCCGCACACAGGGGCACACCGGGAAACTTTTTCCCAGTGTGCCCCTGCCAGCCTGTCGAAAAAGTATTTTCGACAGGCTGAACGCAGTTTTCAGACCTTCAAAAAGTTCTGAAAACTGGTTTACTTGGACGCGAAAGGGAACCCTGACGGTTCCCTTTCACACTATCCCTCCCTCCGAAACCTTCAAATTTTGTGTTTTTTGACACACTGACAGGGGCACACCGGGAAACTTTTTCCCAGTGTGCCCCTGTCTCTTTTGCCCAGTCTATCCCTGAAGCTGCTGGTCGAAGTGGCTTTCAATCTGCTTGGTAAATTCCAGCGCGGAGTTGTAGCCCATCTTCTTGTGGCGGTTGTTCATGGCCGCCACCTCAATGATAGCCGCCAAATTCCGCCCCGGCTTCACCGGCACGGTAATGGTGGGCACCTTTACATCCAGGATGTTTACATACAGCTCCTCCAGGCCAAGACGGTCGTAGACCGCGTCCTCCCGCCAGGGCTCCAGATTGATGACCAGATCGATCTTTGTCTCCTCTTTGATGGCAATCATGCCGAAAATCCGCCGCACATCCACCACGCCGATACCCCGCAGCTCGATATAGTGGCGGATCAGCTCCGGCGCGGTGCCCATCAGACTGCGGGTGTTCACCCGGCGGATCTCCACCGCGTCGTCGGCGATGAGGCGGTGGCCCCGCTTGACCAGCTCAATGGCGGTTTCGCTCTTTCCCACGCCGGAATCCCCCAGCAGCAGCGCGCCCTCGCCATATACCTCCACCAGCACCCCATGGCGGGTAATCCGGGGCGCCAGATGGTTGTGCAGTGAGGTTACGATGGAACTGATAATTACCGATGTGGGCTCGCTGCTGCGCAGCACTGTCCGGTCGTACTTCTCCGCCATCTCCATACACTCCGGGAAGGGTTCCATGCCCCGGGCAATCACAAAAGCGGGAATATCCTTCTGAAACAGGGTATTGAACCGCTCCCGCCGCATTTCCGAGGTAATACCGTTCAAATATGTGGTCTCCACTAGGCCAATGACCTGGATGCGCTCATAGTCGAAGTAGTCAAAAAAGCCGGTGAGCTGAAGGCCCGGCCGGTTGATATCCTCTGTGGAGATGGCACGCTCCCGGTAGTCCTTTCCGCCCCGGAGAACCTCCAGCTGAAATTCATCAATCAGGTTTCCCAGCTTTACGCTCAGTGACGCCGCCATGGACGCTCCCTCCTTGCACCGGCCCTTTGCCGGTTCTTTTTGTGTCTTGCCGGGTCTTCCGCCGCTGCGCAGGGCAAAATCCCCCGGCAATCCGGCGTCCCCCCGGTTATGAATGCAGGTTCTGAGAAAATTCCTCTATGGTATGTTATTATATCATCTCCCTGAAATACTGACAACCCGGTCCGCCCAAAAAGTCTCTCCGGCCGGAAAAAATTGTATTTTTCTCTGCCTGCCCGGCCCCCGGAGAGAAAAAGGTTGCAAAGCGGGGGCAAATCAGTATATAATAATCGAACCAGCACAGCTGAACCCGGCGGATTCCGCCGTAAATAAGATCAAGGAGTGAACCACCATGGCCGACGAGCTGAACCCCAGTGTAATGACCCAAAACTTTATCCATGACTTCATTGACGAGGATATCGCGCAGGGCGGTCAGTTCCAAGGCATGACCGTCCACACCCGCTTTCCCCCGGAACCCAACGGCTATCTGCACATCGGCCACGCCAAGGCCATCTTTGTGGACTTCGGCACGGCGGAGAAGTATGGCGGCCTGTGCAACCTGCGCATGGACGACACCAACCCCACCAAAGAGGACGTGGAGTACGTAGAGGCCATTCAGGAGGACATCCACTGGCTGGGCTACGACTGGGGAGACCGCTTTTTCTTTGCCTCCGACTACTTTGAGCAGATGTATGAATACGCGGCAGAGCTCATCAAAAAGGGCTTGGCCTATGTCTGCGAACTCACCCCGGAGCAGTTCAAGGCGTACCGCGGGGATGTGAACACCCCCGCCCGCTCCCCCTTCCGCGACCGTCCGGCGGAGGAGAGCCTGGACCTCTTCGCCCGGATGCGGGCCGGGGAGTTCCCCAACGGCGCCATGACCCTGCGGGCCAAAATTGACCTGGCCAGCGGCAATTTCAACATGCGCGACCCGGTCATCTACCGCATCAACCACATGCACCACCACCGGCAGGGGGACAAGTGGTGTATCTACCCCATGTACGACTTTGCCCACCCCCTGGAGGACGCGCTGGAGGGCATTACCCACTCCCTGTGCTCGTTGGAGTTTGAGGACCACCGTCCCCTCTATGACTGGGTAATCCAGAACTGCTCTGTCCCCGCCAAACCCCGCCAGATTGAGTTCGCCCGGCTGGGCATCAACTACACGGTAATGAGCAAGCGCAAGCTCCGCCAGCTGGTGGAGGAGGGCCGGGTCTCCGGCTGGGACGACCCCCGTATGCCCACCCTGTGCGGTCTGCGCCGCCGGGGATACACCCCCAAGGCCATCCGGAACTTCTCTGAGCGCAACGGGGTGAGCAAGGCCAGCTCCACTGTGGAGTACGCCTTTCTGGAGCACTGCCTGCGGGAGGATTTGAACGAGACTGCCCAGCGGGTTATGGCGGTGCTGCGGCCGGTCAAGCTGGTGATCACCAACTACCCCGAGGGCCAGAGCGAGACCTTTGAGGTGGAAAACCTCCCCGGAAATCCCCAGGCCGGCACCCGCTGCGTTACGTTCTCCCGGGAGCTGTGGGTGGAGGCGGAGGACTTCCTCCCCCAGCCCATTCCCAAGTATAAGCGCCTCTACCCCGGCGGCCCCGAGTGCCGTCTGAAGGGAGCTTATCTCATCAAATGCGTGGGCTATGAGACCGACAGCCAGGGGCATGTTACGCAGATTGCCGCGGAATATGACCCGGACAGCCGTGGGGGCGACCCCGCCGACGGCCGCAAGGTGAAGGGTGCCACTATCCACTGGGTGGACGCCGCCACCGCTGTGGAGGCGGAGATCCGGCTCTACGACAACCTCTTTTCCGACGCGGAGCCCGACAGCGGAGACAAGGATTTTCTGGACTGCCTGAACCCCGGCTCTTTGGAGATCCTCTCCGGCGCCAAGGTGGAGGCCAGCCTGGCCGGCGTCCGCGCCCCTGCCTCCTTCCAGTTCCTCCGCCAGGGCTATTTCTGCGTAGACAGCAAAGACTCCGCCCCGGACCGCTTAGTCTTTAACCGCTCCGTCAGCCTCAAGGACAGCTTTAAGCCCAAAACCTGATGTACCTTCTGCCTACTGCTAACGGGAAGGGACTGATTTTATGGACAGCGAACTCGTAAAACTGCGCATTCCAAATATCATCTACCGGATCGCCCAAACCCTGGAAATTCTGGTCAGCTTCCTGGTGATTGTGGCCATTCTGCTCTCCATCTGGGCCTTGGCGCTGGAGGTGGGCATCATTGCCGTCAGCCCCGCGGATGTGGAACTGCTCCATGGCTTTCTCGCCACCGCTTTTACGGTGGTTATCGGCATTGAGTTCCTTAAAATGCTCAGCCGGCACAATATGAGTTCCTGTGTGGAGGTTCTGCTCTTCGCCATCGCCCGTCAGATGGTGGTAGAGCACACCAACGCGTTCGAGAACCTGGTCATGGTCATTTCCATCGCCATTTTGTTTGCCATCCGCAAGTGGCTCTTCATCCCCGGCCTGGACGACCGGAAGCCCCAAGGCAAGTTCCTCAAGTCCGCCACCCAGGCCAATTCTGAGCACTCCGCCGGGAAATAGGCTGTCCCTTTCCAAAAGAGATCCTATCGAAAAACCGCCCGCTGAATATTCAGCGGGCGGTTTTGATTTGAGTGCTTGCTTACATGCGGGACTTGATGAACTCAATGCGCTTCTGGCACTCGTCGATGAGGGCCACCTCGTCGATCTTGGTGGACTTCTTGTTGCGGATGACCACCTCTCCGTTTACGATGACGGTGTCCACGTCGTTGCCGTTGGCGTTGTTGACCAGGGCGGAGTCAGGGTAGTGGACAGGGGCAATGTGGGGCTTCTTCCAGTCCACCAGCAGAATATCCGCCTTCATGCCGGGGGCAATCTGGCCCATCTGGCCGTCCATGCCCATGGCAATGGCGCCGTTGCGGGTGGCCATGGTGAGTACGTCCTGGTTGGAGATGATGTGGGCGTCCAGGTTGTGGTTCTTGTGCATCAGGGCGGTGAATTTCAGGGTGGCCAACATATCCTGGGCGTTGTTGCTGCCGGGGCCGTCTGTGCCCAGAGCCACAGGCAGGCCCATCTTCAGCATCTCCGGCACCCGGGCCACGCCGTCAGCCAGGTAGGCGTTGGCAATGGGACAATGGATGGGCTGGGGACGGTATTTTTCCAGGATCTTCATCTCGTTGTCGTCCAGCCAGATGGCGTGGGCCAGCTGGGTATCCTCATCCAGAATGCCCATGGACTCGAAGAACTCCAGATTACGCATCCCGTCGTACATGGCGGCGGTCTTCTCCACCACGTCCTGATCCTCAGCGGTGTGGACCTGGAACTTGATGCCCAGGTCCTTGGACAGCTGCTTGGTCTTCTTGAACAGCTCGGGAGAGACGCCCCAGGGGTTCAGGGGGCCCACGCTCAAGGTCAGGCGGCCGTTCTCAGTGCCGTGCCACTTCTCATACAGGCGCTTGATGTCGTCGGTGATCCGGTCCTGGTCCTCTTCCCGGAACTTCTCATAGTACACAATGTTGGCGAAGCAGCGGCACATGTTGCCCCGGATGCCGGAGTCCCGCATGGCCTCAAAAATGTGGTCGCCGTTGTTGAGGGAGGTGAAGATATAGTGCTGATCCAGCACGCTGGTGGCGCCGGTCTTCAGATTCTCCAGGCAGCCGATGAGTCCGGCGTAGTAGAAGTCCTCCTCGGTCATCCGCTCTGAGAAGGGCCACACCTGGGTGGACAGCCAGGGGTAGAGCTGGAGGTTGTCCGCCAGGCCCCGCATAAAGGTCTGGAACAGGTGGCTGTGGGCGCTGACCATGCCGGGCATCAGGATTTTGTCGGCGGCGTCAATGACGGATCCGGCCTCCTGGCTCAACTGGGCCATGCGCACGGGGTCGGACCCCACCTCGCTGATCTTGTCGTCCACCACGTAGACAAAGCCGTTTCGGATCATTTCGTACTCGTCATTCATGGTGACGATCCAGGGGTTTCGGATAAGCAGGCTCATTTGCTTCACGTCCCTTTCTTTATTTCTTCATGGAGTGACCTAAGACAATGCGCTCCAGGTCGGCGGGCAGCTCCCGCACCCGCTTGCCGCAGGCGTTGTCGATGGCGTTGATGATGGCGGGGGCCACGTTGCAGGTGGCCGGCTCGCCCAGGCCCTTGGCCCCCAGGGGGCCGATCTCGCTGGGATACTCCAAGGCGATGGCGTGGATCTGGTCCGGCACGTCCAGCGCGGTGGGGACGATGTAGTTTTCCAGGTTCAGGTTGCGGATGCGGCCGTCCTTCATATCCACCTCTTCCGTCAGGGCATAGCCGATTCCCATGGCCACGCCGCCGCGGATCTGGCCCACCACCTCTTCCTTGTCCATGGCGTGGCCCACGTCGTGGACGGCGAAGTAGTCGTCCACCGACACCGCGCCGGTCTTCAAGTCCACCGTCACCTCGGCGGCGGCGGCCCCGTAGACCCAGGACCAGTAGGCGTCTCCCACGCCGGTGTTCCGGTCGTAGTTGAACGGCGGCGCAGCAAAGTAGCCCAGGGAATTCAGATGGTCGGAGTTGTTAAAGGCGTCGGTGATTACAGTGAGCAGGGGCACGCTGTTGTCTGGGTTGGCGGCGTCGGTGACCGTCTCATTCGCGAAGACCACGTCCTTGGTGCCCAGGTGCTTTTCCGCGTAGCCGGCCAGCTTCTCCCGCACACTCAGGCAGGCTTTCCACACCGCGCCGCCGGAGAAGACGGTGCCCCGGGTAGCCACTGTGGGGCCCGCGTCGGTGAGGAAGCCGGTGTCCACCGGGCTGACCCGGATTTTATCTCGTTCCACACCCAGAGTTTCATGGACAACGCTAATAAGCATATTGGGGCCTCCCTGGCCCACCTCGGCGATGGAGGAGGCCACAGTAACGCTGCCGTCGGGCTGGACGGCGATCATGCCGCTGGCGGTGTCGATGCCCTGCCCCGCCGCGCCGAAGGACTCTCCCCGGTGAAGGAAGGCGATGCCCAGGCCCTTCTTGGTGCTGTTGTGGCTGGCGTTATAGGCGGCGATGCGCTCCCTGCGCTGGGCGATTTTGGCGTGCTCATCCAGGGCCTCATAGCACTTGTCCAGGGTGACGTTGGTCATGTGCTGCCCCGTGGTGGAGGTGCAGCCCTCGTAGAGCATATTCTTTTTGCGCAGCTCCACCGGGTCCATGTCCAGCTCCTTGGCGATCTCGTCCATGAGGGACTCGGAGCAGAAGTCCACCTGGGGGGAGCCGAAGCCCCGCAGGGCGTCGGAGTACACGTTGTTGGTATACACGCTGGTGGAGATGGTGTCGATGTTGGGGACGATGTAGGGGCCTGCGGCCTCAATGGCCATGCGGGTGGTGACGGGGAAGGTCTTGCTTTTGTAGGCGCCGCCGTCCAGCACCAGCCGGACCTGCATGGCCTGGAGCATGCCGTCCCGGTTGAAGCCCACCTTGTAATGGGCGTGGATGGGGTGGCGCTTGGTGCCCTCCATAATGGACTCCTCCCGGGTGAGCCACACCTTGCAGGGCCGGTTTAGGATGGAGGCCACCAGGGCAGCCCGGCTGGACGCCATGGCGATGTCGTAGTTTTTGCCGCCAAAGGACGCGCCGATGGTGGCCAGAATCACCCGCACCCGGGTCTGGGGCAGGCCCAGAGTTTCCGCCACGGTCTTGCGGATAACAAAGGGGCTGTTCACCGGGCAGCGGACAATCATCTCGCTGGTATTGGGGTCCCGGTAGGCCACGGCGGCCTCGGTCTCAATGCACACATGCTGGACCCGGGACGTGACATAGTCCCGCTCCATAATATGGTCGCACTGCTGGAAGGCCGCCTCCACATCTCCACGCTGGGTCTTCCACTTACAGATGACATTGCCGCTGTCGTGGATCTGGGGCGCGTCCTCGTCCAGGGCGTGCATGGGGTCGAAGTTGGCCGGCAGCTCCTCATACTCCACCTTGACCAGCTTGACGGCCTCCTCCGCCTGTTCCCGGGTCTCCGCGGCCACCAGGGCCACGGCGTCGCCGATGTAGCGCACCCGGCCGCCGCAGATCACCGGCCGGTCACAGGGCTGGTTGGGGATGCCGGGGATATCCTTCGCGGTAAAAACCTTCACCACCCCAGGCACCTTCTCCGCCTGGCTGCAGTCGATTGACACAATGCGTCCGCTGGCGATGGTAGAGCGCACCACCTTGCAGAACACCATGTCCTGCATCTGGATGTCGTTGGCGTAGATCGCCCGGCCGGTCACCTTGGTCAGAACGTCTCTTCGATGGTTCATCTTACGGGGTCCCTCCTTTTCGGGCCTTCAGAATGAATTCACTATTTCCGTTTCTTGGTGGGCGGCGGAGGGGCTGATCCGCCGCCCCGGTCTCACCGATCCCGGTAGGGAGAACTGTTGATCTCCACGTCCAGCGCCGCACACACGGCGTTCATCACCGCCGGGTTGGACGGGACCACCGCGGCCTCGCCGATGCTCTTGGCGCCGTAAGGGCCGTTGGGCTCGCCGGCCTCGATGAAATCCACCTGGATTTTGGGCATCTGGTCGGCGGTGAACATCTTGTACTTGCGGAAGTTGTTGTAAGTATTGCGGCCCTTCTCGTCGAACTTCAGGCCCTCGCACAGGGCGTAGCCCATGCCCATCTGGATGCCGCCCTCCAGCTGGCCCTCGATGCCCATACGGTTGATCACCTTGCCCACGTCGTGGACGGCCACATAGTCGGTGACCTGCACCGCGCCGGTGGCCTTCTCCACCTTCACCCGGACGAAGTGGGCGCCGTAGGCGGTGGGGCCGTCGGGCATCCGGTAGGTCTCGGAGCAGATGATCTCCCGGACGCTCTTGTCCTGGGCGTGGACCACCACATCGCTGAGGCTCACCGTCTTTCCGCTGGTCCTGGAGGCCACCCCCGCCGCTGTAAGCTCCAGGTTTTCCTCCGGCTCCTCCAGCATGAGGGCCGCCTCCTTGATGAGCTCCGCCGCCACGGATTCCGCGCACTTCTTCGCAGCGCTGGCCGTCACATAGACGCCGTGGCTGGAGTAGTCCCCCAGCTGCCAGGGGCAGGTGTCCGTGTCCGCCTCCAAGGTGGTGATGTGGCTCAGGGGAATTTTCAGGACGTTGGACACCACCTGGGTCTGGGCGGTGACGGAGCCGTTGCCCATGTCGTGGGTGCCGGTGAAGTAGGTGCAGGTGCCGTCCTCGTTCATCTTGAGCATAACGCAGGCCTGGTCCCGGTGGGCGCCGAAGCAGCCGCAGCCGTGGGCGCCTACGGCCATGCTCACGCCGATGGCGTACTTGCCCCCCTCGTCGTCCAGGGGCTGCCAGTTCTTCATCAGCTCCACCCCCCGCGTGACGCAGTCCTTGGGGTGGGGATTGCCCAGCTTGAAGCCCATGGGATCGCAGTCCTCCGGGTTGACCAGGTTCTTCAGCTGAAGGTCCACCACGGACATCCCCAGGGCCTTGGCGATCTTCTGGAACTGGCGCTGCTGGCCGAAGAAGGCCTGGGGGGAGCCGTAGCCCCGCATGGCGCCGGCAATGGGGGTATTGGTATACACCGGGGTGCCGGTAAAGCGCATATTGGGGATCTTATACACCTTGAACACCTTGTGGCTCAGGGCGCCCAGCACGTTCAGGGCGCTGCTGGCGTAGGCCCCGGTGTTGGTGATGATGCGGATATCCTGGGCCACGATGGTGCCGTCGTTCTTCACGCCTGTCTTCAGATAGACCACCGAGGCGTGGCGGGTGCGGGTGGAGTCAATGCAGGCCTGGCGGGAGTAGACCAGCTTCACCGGCCGGCCGGCCTTCATGGACAGCAGCGCGGCCACAGGCTCCAGCGTCATCTCCAGCTTGCCGCCGAACGCGCCGCCGATGGCGGGCGTAACCATGCGGATCCTGCTCATGGGCATCTTGAAAATGCGGCTGAGAATGATGCGGTAGCCGAAGGTATTCTGGCAGGCGCTGTATATGGTCAGCTTGCCGGTGTAGTCATAGTCCGCGATGGCCACATGGGGCTCGATGGCGCAATGGTGGATGGGCTGGGTGGTGTACCGGTCCTCAAAAATATGGTCGGCCTGGGCAAAGCCTTTCTCCAGGTCGCCGGCGTTGTGGACCATGGTGGTAATGGCGTTGCTCTTCCCGTGGATGGGGTAGCTGTCCTCCCTCATGGCCTCCTCCGGGTCCAGATAGACCGGCAGCTCCTCGTACTCCACTTTGATCAGGCCCACCGCTTTCTTGGCGATGGCGGGGGTATCCGCGGCCACGGCGGCCACCCGGTCCCCCACAAAGCGCACGGTATCGTCAAAAATCCGCTCGGTATCGGGGATCTGATGCTCGTAAAAACGCACGGCGCTGTTGTACAGCGTGTCCGGGGCGTTTTTGTAGCACACCACGGCGCGGACGCCAGGCAGAGCCTCCGCCGCGCTGGTGTCGATGGATTTGATTTTCCCGTGGGCCACCCGGCTGAACAGCACCTCGCCGTACAGCATTCCGTGTAGCTTCATATCGCCCACGTACTGCTTCCGGCCTGTGACCTTCAGCGCCGCGTCCCGAATGGGAGTCGCCTGGCCGATGCGGCTGTAATCCTCCATAAAATCTCATCTCCTAGCTTAATGACGGCCCTCTGAATTGCCCCCGGCACCCTTGACATAGCCCGTACAGCGACACATATCCTGTAGTCAGTGCCTTTGCCGCCGATGCCTGTCTACACCGCCCGGTGGTTCCGACGTCCCAGGTATGCCCGGCGTACAGAAGCCGTTTCCTTATTTCACTGCTCCTAAAAGACCGATGGCTGTCTTTCTACGCAAAAGCAGGCGCGCTCCATCAACACAATGATGGAGGCGCCTGCTTCCCTGACATTTCTGTGCTTGACCAAAACTGCGGTCCCTCCTCCATCACAAGGGAGTGGTTCACACGCACATTTGATACACCTGACATCCCCCCGTAAGGGTCCCCCCGGCGGCCAGGGTAGCAGCAAAAAGCTCTGCCGCCGGGGAGCAGAAATTCTGGGACTGTCCGGTCACTTTGTCACACAAATTTATTTGGCCGCGATCAGCCCTTCATTTTGGCGTCGAAATCCTTCAGCGCGGGGGCCTGGGCCTTCACCAGGGCGTCAAACTCCTTAGAGGCGGCGGCCCGCTTGGCGTTCTCCGCGGACTGCTCCTCCACAAAGCTGGTCAGGGCGTGGGTGGGGCACACGTCAGCGCACAGGCCGCAGGAGCGGCACAGGCTGCGGTCCAGCTTCATCTCGGGGAACTCCACCTTGCGGGCGTTGTAGCAGCACACGGTCTCGCAGCGGCCGCACTTGGTACACTTGCTGGAGTCGTAGTGGAAGCCCATGTCGGTGATGTTCTCGCTGCTGGGGAAGTTGGCCAGGGCCACGCCCATGGCCTCCTGAATGGAGGAGAAGCCCAGCTGGGCCAGACGGTCGGACAGCTGATAGCACATCTTCTCCACGTAGTCCAGGCCCTTCAGGATGCCCACGGAGCAGATGCCCACGGCGCTGCAGCCCACCATCAGGTACTCCAGGGCGTCGTCCGCCTTCATCACGCCGCCGGTGCCGTACAGGTTCTTATAGCCTGCCACATTGCGGGTGATCTGGGAGTTGATGCGCAGGGAGATGGGCTTGATGGGGGCGCCGGTCATCCAGCCGTAGCCGTCGTTGGACAGCATCACAGGGGCCCGCTTCTCCACGTCGATCATCAGCGTGGGTCCGATGGAGTCGATGGCGCAGATGCCGTCGGCGCCGTGCTCATAGCACTTCTTGGCGGTGCCCGCCGCGTCGGGCCAGTTGCCGGACAGCTTGCAGATGACGGGGATGTTCACATGGGACTTGGCGTAGTCCAGCATGGGCAGCAGGGTGTCCTCGGTGTAGGAGACCAGCTCGATGATGTGGGCGCCGGCCTTCTCCACATCGGCCACAATGGCCTCAGCCTCCATGGGGGTGTGGCCCACGGAGCCGATGACCACGGCGCCGGCCTTCACCGCCTCGGGGATCTCCTTCTCATACCACTGGAAGCGGTCGGAGTCGGCCCACTTCTCGCAGTTGAGAATGGCCTCGTTGTTGATCTTGGCCATGTGGTGGGCGGGGTTGATGGCGGCGCCCAGACGGATGGTTTTGGTCACCACCGCGCCCACACCGGCCTGATGGGCGCGGATCATCCCCTCAGACCCGTAGGTCAGGGGGCCGGAGCCCACGATAAAGGGGCTTTGCAGATCGCAGCCGCAGAACTTTACGCCGATGGAGGCGCCCTTTACGTTATCCTTATTAAACATCTCTATCTCTCCTCATATTCAGCGATTGCGTATTTTAGACTTTGCTTATCTGGCCTGATACTGCTTGGCGGCGTCCTCAAAGGCCTCTACCAGCTGCTGATAGCCGGTACACCGGCACAGGTTGCCGGCGATAGCCATTTTAATCTCGTCTCGGGTGGGGTTGGAGTTCTTGTCCAGCAGGGCCTTGGCGCTCATCAGGAAGCCGGGGGTGCAGAATCCGCACTGGAGGGCGTGGTGGTCCAGCACCGCCTGCTGGATGGGATCCAGCTGGCCGCTTTTGGACAGCCCCTCTACGGTCATCACGTGCTTACCCTCCACAGAGGCGGCCAGGACGATACAGGAGTCCACACTCTCCCCCTCCAGCACCACGGTACACGCGCCGCACTCGCCGACGCCGCAGCCCTCCTTGGTGCCGGTGAGGCCGGCCACGTCCCGGATCACGTCCAGCAGGCGGGCGTTCTCGTCAATCTCCAGGGAGACGGGCTCGTCATTGAGGAAGAAGTTCAAAGTCATCTTTTTCATCGTTCTATCTCCTAATCAGTCCTCAGGCAGGCCGCAGGCCCGGCAGAGGGCGCGCTGTACCAGAGCCTCGACAACGGGCTTTTTGTACTCGGTGGACCAGCGGATGCCGGTGCGCTTGATCATCTCCTCGGAGACGGCCTTGCCGGCCTCCTCAAAGAGGGCGGCGGAGGGGGCCTTCCCCTTCACCAGGGCCTCGGCGCACTCCACCCGGTCGGGGGTGGCGAAGACGCAGCCTGGGGCGATGCGCACGTCGGCGATAACGCCGCCCTCCAGCTTCACCGCCACGGCGGCGTTCATCCGGGAGATTGCCAGAGCCTTGCGGCGGCCCAGCTTGATAAAGGCGGTCTCATAGCCGTCCAGACGGTCGATCACAATGCGGGTGACCATCTCGTTGGCCGCCAGCTTCAGCTTTCCCGCCTTTTCCATGGCGTCCTTTACCATGACCTCCCGGGCGCCGTCCACGCTGACCACCGTCAGCCGGGCGTTCAGGGAGACAAAGGGAGACAGGGTGTCCGCCGCGGGGGAGGCGTTGCAGATGTTGCCGCCCACAGTGCCCTTGTTGCGGATCTGGGTGGATCCCACAGTGGAGGAGGCCACGGACAGGAAGGGCACATACCTGCGCAGCACCTCAGACTCATTCACCTGGGTGTGGCTGGTCATGGCTCCGATGCTGATGCAGTCGTCCTTCACCTCGATGCCCCGCAGCTCGGCGATGTCCTGCAGGTCCATCAGGTACTCCACGTCCTTCAGGCGGGAGGAGCCCTCCCGCAGCTGCACCATCAGATCGGTGCCGCCGGCGTAAGGCTTTACTTTCGCGTTGTATTGGTTGAGATACTCCAGCGCCTGCTGGAGGCTTTCAGGCTTTAAATAACTCAGCTTCTGCATGGTATCCCCCTAATTATCTCAGCTTCTTGCCCAGCAGCACCCGCTCCAGGTTGGCCGGATTCTCCCGGATGCGCTTGCCGGTGGCGTTGTAGATGGCGTTGGCAATGGCCGCGCCCACCACCTCGGTGGCCGGCTCGCCGATGCTCTTGGCGCCGAAGGTGCCCCGGTCGTCGTCACACTCGAAAATGTTTACGTCCATCTCAGGCATATCGGCGGCGGTGGGAATGATGTAGTTCTCAAAGTTCTGGTTGCGCACCTTGCCGTTGGACACCTCCACTTCTTCGGTGACGGCGTAGCCCTGGCCCATGAGGATGCCGCCGTAGATCTGGCCCAGCACCAGGGCGGGATTGATGGCGGTGCCCACATCGTGGCTGGCGGTGACCTTCTGCACGTCCACGTAGCCGGTCTCCATATCCACCTCAATCTCCGCCACGACGCAGCCGTAGGCGTAGTTGGGGAAGGCCACACCCTGTCCGGTGTGGTGGTCCTGGATGCAGGCGGGGGGCATGAACCACTCGTAGGCGGCCATTTGGCGGCCGGACCACAGGGAGGCGTTGCACACGTCCTTAAAGGCCACCTTGGTCTCGGGCTGCTTCACGCTGTGGAAGAAGCCGTCCTCCAGCACGATGTCCTCGGGGCCCTTCACCTGGGCCTGGTCCTTGAAGAAGCCCAGGGCCACGGCGTTGGCCCGCATAATCTCATTGAGCTTGAAGCCCACCTTGCGGGTGGACTGGGCGCCCATCACGGTGCCCCGGGAGGCCACGGTCATGCCGGAGTCGGCAATGGCCTGGGTGTCAGTGCCGTAGAACCGGATGGTCTCATAGGGCACGCCGATGGCCTCGGCGGCGATCTGGGCGAAAGCGGTCTTCAGGCCCTGTCCGTTCTCCGCCAGGCCGGTGTTGATGAGCACAGAGCCGTCCTCGTTGGCAATGGCCATGGCGCCGGAGGCGTCGGGGGACTCCGCCCCCAGGCCGCAGCCCCGGTGGGCGATGGCCAGACCGATGCCCTTGCGCTTCTTGGTGGAGGTCTGAGCCTTGTAGGCTTCGCGCTTGCTCTGGTAATCGGTCTTCGCCGTGGTATAGTCCATAATCTCCTGGATGTTCACATGGTCCAGCACGGTGCCGGTGGCGTTGGTGGTGCCGTCCTTGAGGCAGTTGATCCGGCGGAACTCCAGGGGGGCCATGCCCAGCTCCTCGGCGATCTCCTCAATGAACTGCTCCTGGCCCCACAGCAGCTGTGGAGAGCTGTACCCCCGCATGGCACCGCCGTGGATGTTGTTGGTGAACACGCCGTAAGTATCGGTCTTCACGTTGGGGATGGTATAAGCGCCGCAGCTGTGGATGCTGGCCCGGGAGTTCATAAACTGGGTCTGATTGTTGTAGGCGCCGCAGTTGTCGATCTGGGTGCCCTCCCAGGCCACGATGCGGCCGTCCTTCATGACGCCCGCCTTGTAGCGCAGCAGGAAGGGGTGGCGCTTGGCGCTCTCCAGGAAGGACTCCTCCCGGGAGAAGGTCATTTTCACCGGGCGGCCCACCAGGCGGCACAGGTAGGCGCACCGGGCGGCCACCATGCCCACGCCCTCTTCCTTGCCGCCGAAGCTGCCGCCCAAAGTCTCCTGGAAGACCCGGACCTCGTTCATACCCACGCCCAGCACATCGGCCACGTAGCGGCGGGTAAAGAAGGGGTTCTGGCTGGAGGAATGGACGGTCATCACCCCGTCCGCGGGGTTCTGGATGCACACCACCGCCTCTGGCTCAATGTAGGAGTGCTCGATGTACTGGGTCTCATACTCCCGCTCAATGATCAGGTCGGCCTGAGCGAAGCCCTGCTCCACATCGCCCTTGCGGATGGGGTAGAGGGAATCGGTAAACACGTTGTCGGGGTACTGCGGGTGGACCGCGGGGGCGCCGGGCTTGATGGCGTCCCGGATGGTATACACACCCGGCAGGTCCTCGTACTCCACCTCAATGGCCGCCAGGGCTTCCGCCACCAGGGGCTTGGTCTCGGCGCATACGATGGCCACCACGTCGCCGGCGTACTTGACCTCATTGGTCAGGTACATGTAAGGCGCGTTTCCGGCGCAGCTTTTCGGCTTGGGCATGTCGTCCGCGGTCACCACAGCCAAGACGCCGGGGATGGACTTGGCCTTGCTGGTGTCCATTTTGACAACCTTCGCGTGGGAACGGCCGCTGCGCAGGCAGCCGCCGTACACCATATCCACAAATTTCAGGTCGGCGGCGTAGTGGGCACGGCCCGTCACCTTGTCAACGCCGTCAATTCGGGGCTTTGACTGATTCAAAACCCGATAGTTCTTCTTCATTTCTCCCAGTAGGGGCATTTCATCACCTTCCATGCACGGAAATCCCATCCGAAGCAGATAACCATTGGCCATCCTGTCTAACGGCGTGGTTATTCACATTATGTTACTTAAACTTCCAGAACTCAGCGCAGGCCTGGCGCATCTCGGCGCGGGCCTTGTCTACGTCCAGCGTCGTGATGACGCCGTCCTTTTTCAGCTGCTTGCCGCCGACGAAGACGTTCTTCACGTCGGCGGGATTCCGATATAAGATCAGTTGGTCATAAATGTTTTTCTCGTTGATGGGCGTGGGCGTATCGTTCATGCTGACGGTAATCACGTCTGCCAGCATTCCCGGGGCAATACACCCCGTATTTTCCATGCCGAGGGCCTGCGCCCCCATATCCGTGGCCATCCGGTAGACCTGCCGGGCGCCCATAACCTGTGGGTCCTGCCGGTGTGCCTTGTGGATAAGAAATGCGCCGCGCATTACTTCAAAGAAATTGTTGATGTAGCCGTCCGTACCGATGCCCACCTTGACGCCGGCGTCCAGCAGGTCGGTCACCGGGGCGATGCCGCCGCCTACCTCGCAATTGGACAGGGGCATCGTTACCGCACTGGCGCCGGCGCGGGCCAGTATGCCGATCTCTTCCTGGTTGATCTGCACCACCTGGGAGGCCAGCACATCGCTGTCCATGCAGTCCAGCTCGTCATAGATACAGATGGGCTGCTTTCCGTAGTGCTCCTGGGTCCAGTTGGGCTCAAACACACTCTCAGACAGGTGCATATGGAACTTGGCCCCCAGCTCCCGGGCCATGGCGCGGGCTTTCTGCACATATTCCTTGGAACAGGTAAAGAGGGTGTGGATGCTCATGGCGCCTTTCACCATGGGGTCATCCTTGTGATTGCGGATAAAGTCCGCGTTCTCCTCCAGTCCCAGCCGCGCGTTCTCCTCATTCATCCGCTCGCAGGCCTCAAAGGTGAGGATACCCCGCAGGCCCGCCTCCCGGATGACCTTCGCCTCCGCCTCCAGCGCGCCCGGGATAGCGTTGGGCGCCTCCAGAATGTCGAAGAAAGTGGTCACGCCGGAGTCAATCATCTCCACGCTGGCCCAGCGGGCTGTGACCTCGGCCAGCTCCGGCGTGATGCGGTTTTCGATATAGGGCCACCAGAAGTCGTCCAAGAAGCTGGAGAACTCCGTCACCACCGCGTCGGTGCTGATCCCACGGGAGAACACATTGTACATATGGTTGTGCCCGTTGATGAAACCGGGCAGGATGATCTGATCAGTGGCCTCGATCACGGTGTCTCCCCCGTCCACAGCCAGGCTCTCGTTGGGACCCACCGCGGCGATGAGGCCGTCCTTGAGCGCCACGCCCCATCCAGCCTTCAGACCATCCTTCAGGAGCACGGCCCCGCCGTGAATGATTGTTGCTGCCATAAATTCACCCTTCCCGGCAAGCCTGTGGTTGACAATAGAGCGAGAAAACAAAAACTGACTAGTTTTCCAGCGGTGCTGTTGAAAAGAGGCGACACATATGTCGCAATGTGCCGCCTCTCTCCAAAATCAGCGCACAGGCGCCTGAATTCTTTGTCCTCCCCTGCCGGCGCGGAACCGGCAGGGGAACAGATTTCACTTGTGTCGCAGATTAACGGCGGCTGGCCACGTTGCCCATGGTCAGAGCCATCAGAGCCTTGATGGTGTGCATGCGGTTCTCGGCCTCGTCGTAGATGACGGACTGAGCGGAGTCAGCGACCTCGTCGGTGACCTCGATGCCGCGGTCGGCGGGCATGCAGTGCATGTAGATGGCGGTGTTCTTGGCCAGAGCCATGCGGCGGCTGTCCACGCACCAACCGGGATTGGCGTTGATCATCTCCACGCCGGTCTTCTCGTCGTCGCCCACAGCCATGATGGGGCCCCAGCCCTTGGCGTAGACAACGTCGGCGTTCTCGCAGGCGGCGTCCATGTCGTTGCAGACCTCGAACTTGGAGCCGTAGAACTCAGCGTTCTTGCGGGCGGTCTCCATAGCCTCGGGCATCAGCTCAAAATCCTTGTTGGGCACGGCCAGGGTCACGTCCATGCCGAAGCGGGGCATCAGGGTGATCAGGGACTGAGCCATGGACAGGGGACGCATGTAGTTGCCGGCGGAGGTCCAGGAGATGACGAACTTGCGGCCCTTCAGCTCATTGTGGAACTTCTCCTTAATGGTGAACAGGTCGGCAATGGACTGGGTGGGGTGCCACAGGTCGCACTGCATGTTGTAGATGGGAATCTTGGAGTACTTGGCAAGCTTCTGCATGTAAGCGTTGCCGCCCACCAGAGTGTTGCGCACGCCGATGCCGTGGCCCATGCGGGAGAGAACCTCGATGGTGTCCTGGGGGGTCTCGCCGTGGTCGATCTGGGTAGCCTTGGGGGTCAGGTAGTTGCCGTGGCCGCCCAGCTGGGTGATGCCGCACTCGAAAGCGTTGCGGGTCCGGGTGGACTCCTCAAAGAACAGCATAAACAGGGACTTGTTGCGCAGCAGCTCGTCGTACTTGTGGGTGTCGAGCAGGTTGTCCATCTTCAGGACGGACGCAACGTCCATCAGAGTCTCCAGCTCTTCGTTAGTCCAGTCCTGCTCACAGAGAAAATGCTTGCCCTTGAGACCAGTGTTCATGGTAAAAACCTCCAGAAAAAATTTTTTGCAAAAGTCTCTATATCTCTAGAATACTTTATGGTATAATCATACCAGCATCTCGCAAAAAAATCAAGGAGGAATTCGCATGATCGAAAAAAAAGAAGCGCTGGCAAAAATTAAGGAGTATGTGGCCGCTCAGGAGGAGGAAGTCGTCCAGTTTTTGAAGGACTTCATCGCTATTGAGAGCGTCACCTACAACGAGAAGAACGCGGTGGACTTCCTTGCCGGCAAAATGAAGGAGTTTGGCTTTGACGAGGTCCGGGTGGACAAGGTCGGCAACGTGGTGGGCCGGGTCGGCTCCGGCAAGACCGTCCTGCTCTACGACGCCCACATCGACACCGTGGAGCTGGGCGATCCCGCCGCCTGGGGCTTCAACCCCCTGGAGGCCCGGATGGAGGAGGGCAAGGTCCTCCACGGCCGGGGCGCGGTGGACGACAAGGGCTGCCTCACCGGCATCACCTTCGCCGGCAAGGCCCTGAAGGCCCTGGGTCTGGACAAGGACTTCACTCTGTGGGTGTCCGGCTCCCTGTCCGAAGAGGACGTGGAGGGTTCCTGCGTGAAGGCCATGACCGAGGAAAACCCCGACATCAAGCCCGACTTTGTGCTGGTGGCCGAGGCCTCCGAGAACCGGGTCATCCGGGGCCACAAGGGCCGCGCCCTCATTAAGATCTCCGTCCCCGGCAAGTGCGCCCACGCCTCCACCGCCTGGCGGGGCGACAACGCCCTGATCAAGGCCCTGCCCATCATGGAGAAGGTGGACAAGTTCCAGGACTTTGTGGAGGATCCCTTCCTGGGCAAGGGCTCCATCGAGGTCACCAAGGTGGACTGCAAGACCCCCTCTCTGAACACCATCCCCGGCGAGGCCGTCATCACCTGCGACCGCCGCATCTCCTGCGGCGAGAGCATCGACGACCTGCTGAAGGAAGTGGCTCAGTTCTACGAGGGCATTGACGGCGTCACTGCGGTCATCGACACCGAGAAGGTGCAGACCTACACCGGCTACGACATCACCTGCGTGGACTACTTCCCCTCCTGGGTCCTGCCGGAGGACCACCCCCTGATCCAGGCCGGCGTGGACGCCTTTACCGGTCTGTGGGACGAGAAGCCCGTGGTGGGCTCCTGGGAGTTCTGCACCAACGCCACCCACCTGTGCGGCCGCATGGGCGTTCCCGCCATCGGCTACGGCCCCGGCGATGGCTCCCTGTGCCACTCCACCCAGGACAAGGTGCCTGTGGACGACCTGATGCGCGCCATCGCTTTCTACGCCTCCCTGCCCCTGTTCGTACCTAAGAAGGGCTAATCCCCCTGGCGCCAGCGCTTCAAAACCCGGCTGTCTGAAGAGGCGGCCGGGTTTTTCTTGCTTTTCCCAGCCCGATCCCCTATGATTGATATGTGTTCCAATTCCCGCCGTATTATCCGCAAAAGGAGCGTAAGTCCATGCTTACACCTGTACTGGATCCCCGCTCGGGCCAGCCGCTCTATGAGCAGCTCTGCCGCCATATCCGGCGGGAGATTGCCTGCGGCGCGCTGGCCCCGGGGGAGCGTCTGCCCTCCAAGCGGGCCCTGGCCGCCCATCTGAAAATCAGCGTGGTGACGGTGGAGAGCGCCTATGCCCAGCTTCTCGCCGAGGGCTATCTCTCCTCCCAGCCCAAGCGGGGATTTTTTGTCTGCGCCCTCTCTCCCAGCCCGCCGGCCTCCGCGCCGCCGCCGGAGCAGGGCCTCCTTCCGCCGGAGGCCCCGCCCCCGCCGGAGTACGACTTCTCCACCAGCGGGGTGGACACCGCCCGCTTCCCCTTCGCCACCTGGGCACGGCTCACCCGGGAGGTTTTGAGCCAGAAGGACAGCGCCCTGCTGGACTCCCCGCCTCCCCAGGGCATTCCGGAGCTGCGCCAGGCCATTGTCCGCTCCCTGCGCAGCTTCCGGGGCATCCAGGCCGATCCGGAGCAGGTGGTGGTGGGCGCCGGGGCGGAGTATCTCACCACTCTCCTCCTCCAGCTTCTGGGGCAGAACGGAGGCTGGGGCGTGGAGGATCCCGGCTACCGGAAAATCTCCCGCATTCTCTCCCACGCCGGCGCGCTGGTCTGCCCTATCCCCATGGATGAACAGGGGATGCGCCCCGACGCCTTGGGCTGGTCCGGCGCCCGGGTGGCCCACATCACCCCCTCCCACCACTTTCCCCTGGGCACGGTAATGCCGGTTTCCCGGCGGCAGGCTCTGCTGGCCTGGGCGGAGGAAGTTCCCGGCCGCTATCTCATTGAGGACGACTACGACAGCGAATTCCGCTTCGACGGCCGGCCCATCCCCGCCCTCCAGAGTCTGGACCAGGGGGAGCGGGTGGTTTACCTGAATACTTTTGCCAAAAGCCTGGCCCCTTCCCTGCGCATCGGCTACATGGTGCTGCCCCCGCACCTGCTCCTGCGCTACCGGCGTGAGTTTCTGTTCTACTCCTCCACCGTCCCCTCCTTTGAGCAGTATACCCTGGCCCGCTTTCTGGACCAGGGGCATTTTGAGCGCCACATCCGCCGGATGCGCACCGCCTACCGCCAGCGCCGGGACGCACTTCTCGCTGCCGCCAGGTCCGCCGGCCTGCTGGAGCTGGGGATCTTCTCCGGCGCGGAGGCTGGCCTCCATCTTCTCTTCCGGGTTCCCGGCGGCCCCAGCGAGGCTCAGCTGGTCCAGGCCGCCGCCCAGGCCGGGGTATGGGTCTCTCCCCTGTCCGGCTACAGCCTCACCCCCGCCACCGCCGGCCCTATCCCCACGTTGATTTTGGGTTACGGCCGTCTTGCGCCGGAGCACATGGCCCCCGCCATGGATCGGCTGGCCGCGGCGTGGCGTCCCCTCTTTTCCCAAAACCAATAACCGCAAAAAGGCAGACGTTTTTCGGCTTTTCCGCCAAAAAACGTCTGCCTCTGCTCTTTCTTGGGAAGCTCCCTTTATTTTCCGGCCAAGGCTGCGTCCTGAAGCGCGTCAAAGGAGGCCATGCACTCGTCCACTGTGGCGCCCCCCAGCAGCTCCCGCACAATGAGGCAGGTATTGCCCCACTGCTCCACGTTCATTCCCGCGTTGGAGCCCAGCACATAGACCCCCTCCTGAATCCGGTCGTTGAGGGGCTTCAAAGCGGGGACGCACTCCACCTCCACATTTTTGGAGGGGGAGATCACCCGGTTGGTCTCCGCATAGACCTGAAGGGCCTCGTCGGAGGTAATGACATCCAGAACCTGTATTGCGTCTTCCTTATGCTCCGCGTTGACGCCTACGGCGAAGCCAGTCATCGGCATCACCGGCATCTGTCCCCGGCTGCTGGGAAATCCGATGACCTGCATCTCAAAGTCTGTCTTGCCGTAGGCGGTCTCCGTATTGGCCGCGCCCCAGTAAGCCATGACGATGGGGGTCTTCTGGGCGAGGAAATCCGCCCCCTCTCCCTCAATGGCCTCGCTGACCAGGGCCTTTTCCGGGTCAATATAGCCCTGGTTGATCAGCTCCTGAAGAAACTCGAACCCGGGGCGCATATAGTCGCTGTACCGGGCCTCTCCGCTGTTGAGGGCCTCAATCTCCGCCTGGGTATTTCCGCCGTTGTACAAATCCGCATAGGCCTGAGCGAACACGAATGTCTCCAGCCACCAGCGGTTGGCGCCCACGGGCGTCTGGACGCCGTTCTCTTTGAACACCCGGCAGCACTCCAGAAATTCCTCCGGCGTCTCCGGCAGGGCCAGGTGGTACTGGTCAAACATATCCTTGTTGACAAACAGGCCGTAGGCCACCACCTCCTGGGGAATGGCCACCAGCTTTCCGTCCACGGTATTGGCGGTGCGGACGATCTCCCGCAGGTTTTTGGCGCTGTCCAGCCCGGACAGATCCGCCAGCTTGCCCTCCGCCCCCAGCTTCAGAACGGTATCCGGGTTGAGCAGGTACAGATCGTCCATATTGCTGCGGGCCCGATCCAGCGTCACGTCGTCATAGGTTTTGTCCTGATAGCTCTCCGCCGTATAGGTCATATAGGCCACGGTCACGCCCAGCTTTTCCTCCGCCATGGCCACGGTCAGATCCGACGCGGTCCGCGCCACATTTTCCGCGTTTGGATCGGTCTTCTCCATGGGGCTGAAGAAATTGACGATCCGCTCTTCCCTCACCTCCTGGGGGAGCAGATTTTGGGGATCCTCATGGCCGCAGGAGGCCAGGGGCAAAACCGCCAGCGCCGCCAGACAGACGGTGGCTGCGCTTCTCACACGTTTCTTCATAGTGCTTCCTTTTACCTGATACATTGTTGAATCACCTTTTTCAGCAGTTCTACATCCAATGGCTTTGCCACATGGGCGTCCATGCCGGCGTCCAGCGCCGCCTTCTCGTCCTCGGCAAAGGCGTTTGCCGTCATGGCGATGATGGGGATCCGTCCAGCGTCCTCCCGCGCCAGGGCCCGAATGGCCCTTGTGGCGTCGTGGCCGTTCATCACCGGCATCTGAACATCCATCAGGATGGCGTCAAACTCGCCCTGCGCCGCCTGCTGGAACCGCTCCACCGCCAGGAGGCCGTTTTCGACTACCTCGCAACAGGCGCCCTCGAGGTCCAGCAACTCCACCAGAATCTCTGCGTTGATCTCGTTGTCCTCCGCAGCAAGGAAACGCATTCCCTCCAGACTGTCATCCTTTTCCGGCTCCAGAGCGCTCTTTTCCGCCGTATCTGTCCACAGCTCCATAACTTTCTCCTGAAGCGCGGACACAAAAAACGGCTTTGCCAGAGTGCCGGTGCGGCTGAGCCGCAGTACTTCCTCTACCCCTTCCCTGTCCGGCTCCACCAAGATGAGAATGGGCACGGCATCTGTGAGGGTCTCCCGCAGCTGCCGGACTGCCTGGACGCGGTCCGGTTCCAGCGTGTCCCAATCCAACAGCACAAGCTGAACCTGTTCGCCGGTCTGAAGCCGGCGCCCGACCTCCTCCAGACTGTCGGCGGTTTCCAGCGCCACCCCGGTTTCCCTCATCAGGGTCTGTATATCCTCCCGGCTGTCCGGATCTTTGTCTGCCGCTAGGATGCGGGAAATTCCGCGCTGCCTCCAGAACTGCTGATCCGCCTGCCCTTCTGGGATGCGCAGCTCCAGCTCCACCCGGAACAGGGAGCCCTTGTTCACCTCGCTGGAGACCTCAATGGTCCCCCCCATCAGCTCCACAATGCTCTTGGTGATGGCCATGCCTAATCCAGTGCCCTGTACCTTATTGGTGGTGCTGTTTTCCGCCCGGGTAAAGGCGTCGAATATTGTCTCCAGGAACTCCGGCGTCATGCCGTAGCCGTTGTCCTCCACCTCGATCCGGATGTGCTCATACTGGCTGGAGCGCTGCTTGAGCCCGATGATGCGGAACCAGATCTTGCCGCCCTCCTGGGTATATTTTACGGCGTTGGAGAGCAGGTTGAGCAGGATCTGGTTGATCCGGGTCTCGTCCCCCACCAGATACTCATGCCGCAGGCCGGTCACCTCTATATGAAACGCCTGCCCCTTCGCCTTGGCCATGGGCTGGATGATGGCTTCTATAGAGGAAACTACGTCGTTGAGGGCAAATTTTTCAAAGTTGAGCACAACCTTCCCGCTCTCGATTTTGGACACATCCAGGATATCGTTGATCAGGCTAAGCAGATGCTGGCCGGAGGCCATGATCTTCTTTGTGTACTCCCGCACCTTGACCGGATTCTCCGTGTCCTTGGCCAGAAGGGTGGTAAAACCCAGCACCGCATTCATAGGGGTGCGGATGTCATGGGACATGTTGGACAGAAAGGTGGTCTTGGACTCGCTGGCAATCTGGGCCGCCCGCAGCGCCTGGGCCAGCTGCTGGCTGTGGTGCCTGCGCTCCGTCTCCCGCTCCTTCCGGATCTTCTCCTGCTGCCGCCAGTTGAGGTAGTACAGGCCGATGCACACGAAGAAGGCCACCAGCATTGCCGCCACCACAATGAAGATGTTCTGATTGACTGTCCGCCCCTCCTGCTGGATGGCCTCTACCGGCACATACCCCACCAGAAAAATCGTCCCGCCGTTTACTGACCACATATAGTTCAGGGCGCGCACTTCCCGGATATCGTGGTAAAACAGGATGTCTGTCCCATTTTCCAGACACCGCGCCACCTCCGCCTGAATCCCCGGATCCTGGATACTGTTGGCCCGGTAGAAATCATCCAGATTCAAGTGGCCCGCACTGCGCATTCCCATCCCCTTGGGCTTCAATACAAACCGCTCGCTCTCTGCGTCCATAATGTACAGCGTGGCCTGCTGATTGTAAAATCCATTGGGCAGGGATTTGTCCACCGTGTCATACACATACTCGGCATAGAGCGTTCCAATCTCCTGCCCGTCCCGCTCCACCGGACATTTTATGGTATAGGCCCATGTCCCCATATAATTTAAATAGGACTTGGACACCGGCAGGCCCATGATGGTCCCTCCGGCGGAAAAATCCAGGTCCGCTTCGGTAAATACCTCCCCGGTGTTGGAGAGCCCCTCTGTCTCCCCGGCCAAAATCAGCGACATCTTGGACATCGTCTGATTCCTCTCATAGGTACGGATATAGCTCTCCATATCCTCCGCCCGCGCCAGCTCCCGGGCAATCAGCATCTGAAACTCCGCCTCATTGCGCAAAATCGCCTCAATGGTACACTGAATCAGATCCAGACTCTCACTCAGGTTCTGGATGGCTGCGCTGGACATCTCCCGGGATATTTTCTGGGACACCGCGTACACAACCGTCCCCAAAACACAAAAAACCAACACAATCGAGAGGAGCAGGGTGCCTCCTCTTCGCTTTTCCCTTTTGTCTGGCTTCTTTTTCATCGGCAAATCTCCATTCCGACGCTGTGGCCGAGCGGCATTCGGGTTCGCTTGCTGAGAACATTTCTATCCTCGCCAAAAATCTGTATTCACAAAGGCTGAACAGCGTCCCCCGGTTTATGAATACAGGTTTTAAAAAATAAAGGAGAGCTATTTACTTCTCTGTTTTATTATATTATTTTTCCATTTTTGTGTCAATAGCGTTCGGCCCCCTGCCACTTCTGCCAGCTATCTCCTGGCGCCTGTTTCGCGGCAAGGCGGCCTCATTGACAGGTTATATAAAATAACCTGCCTCTATAAAATTTCCTCTCCCGGCCTCTGCCTCTCTTGCCATAAAATTGGAGGAGTGGTACAATATATTTCGTGCAGGTTCTATTTGACCTGCGCAGACTCCATTTGACAAAAAAGAGAGGTGACCCCATTTGACACGTGGGGAAGCATTTGAATTTTTGGACAGGACAGCCCGGGGGATTGCAGAGATGTTCGGCTCCTCCTGCGAGACGCTGGTACATGACATGGGGGACCCCAAACACCCCATTTTATCCATCTATAACGGCCACGTCTCCGGCCGCTGCGTAGGGTCCACCATGGATATATTGGGCACCGCCAAAGAGCTGGACAGCCAGGCGCTGACCACCGACTTTGTTAACCTCTACGCCACCACCCCCGCGGGACAGCAGATCAAGAGCAGCACCTTCCATCTGATTCAGGAGGGAGAGGGCGGTTACAACCTGGCCCTGGGGATCAATTTTGACTATACCTCTTTAGTCTATGCCAACCGTATTCTGGTTGACCTGATGAATGCCCAGGCCGATCTGCAAAGCGCCATGTGGCAGGGAGGGGACAGCCGGCTCAGCGATATTTTTGACGAGTGCCTCGCCACCGTAGGCAAGCCGGTGTCCACTCTGACCAAGGCGGACCGTCTGAAGATCATCGCCCTGCTGGATCAGAAAAACGCCTTTTCCTTCCGCAAATCGGTACCCTTTGTGTCCAAGCGGCTCCAGGTCTCCCGCTACACCGTGTACAAATACTTAGGCGAGCTGGCCGGGGGAGAGCCCGTTCCAGACGTCTCCAACTGACAAAGGAGGAGTTTCCCATGTATCAGGAAAAAATCAGCGCCTATTTCGACAATCCCAAAGTAAAAGAACAGCTGGTGGCCGCTGTCTCCCGGCTGGTGGCCATCAAGAGCGTCCGGGGAGAGGCCCAGCCGGGCAAGCCCTTCGGCCCCGGCCCCGCCGCCGCCCTGGAGGAGGCCCTGGCCTTGGCCGGCGAGCTGGGCCTCACCGCCGCCAATCAGCAGGGCTATGTGGGGACCGCCGACCTCAACGAGAAGGAAACCCGCCTGCACATTTTGGGCCACCTGGACGTGGTGGGCGAGGGCACCGGCTGGTCCACCGACCCCTACGCCTGCGTGGAGCGGGACGGAATGCTCTACGGCCGGGGCGTGTCCGACGACAAGGGCCCCGTGGTGTGCGCCCTGCTGGCTATGAAGGCCGTCCGGGATTTAAACCTGCCTCTGTCCGCCAATGCGCGGCTTATCATGGGCACCGACGAGGAAACCGGCTCCCACGATATCGCCTGGTATTACGCCCGCAACCCCTACGCCCCCTATGCCTTCACTCCCGATGCCGACTTCCCCGTCATCAATATTGAAAAGGGCCACTACCACCCGGACTTCGGCCGCCAGTGGGAGGAGGAGACCGCCCTGCCCCGGGTAACCGGCCTCACCGGCGGCTTTCGTCAGAACGTAGTCCCGCCGCAGGCCCAGTGTACCCTGGCCGGACTGGATCACTCCTGCGTGGAGGAGGCCGCGGCCCAGGTGGCTCAGCGCACCAGCACACCCTTTACCATTACCCAGGAGGGGGATACCCTTCTGGTCCACTGCGCCGGCAAAAACGCCCATGCCGCCGCCCCGGACGGCGGTCTCAACGCCATCTCCGCCCTGCTGGAGCTGCTGGCCCTCCTCCCCCTGGCGGACTGCGAGAGTACCCGGGCCCTCCGGGCCATGCACACGCTCTTCCCCTTTGGCGACAACCGGGGCGCCGCCCTGGGCATCGCCCAGGAGGATCCGGAGTGCGGCCCCCTCACGTTGAATCTGGCTTTGATGAGCGTTACCGCCACCGGCTTTACCGCCAAGTTCGACGTCCGCTTCCCCCTGCGCTCCAACGAGGACAACTGCAAGAAGGCGTGTGAGGCCAGCTTTGCCAAATACGGCATCTCCGTCACCGGCGACCCCGACATGACCCACGTCCACTGCGTCCCCGGCGACTCCCCGCTGGTCACCACCCTGCTGCGCTGCTACGAGGCCTACACCGGCGTCACCAACGCCAAGCCCCTGGCCATCGGCGGCGGCACCTATGTCCATGATATCCCCGGCGGCGTGGCCTTCGGCTGCGAGTTCCCCGGCTTTGACCCAAAAATGCACGCCCCCGACGAGCAGGTCTGTATTGACCACCTCCTCCTGTCCTGCAAAATCTTTACCCAGGCCATCTGGGAGCTGTGCCGGTAATCCTGTATAATGTTCCTGACGGGACAGGGTGCAGCTGGAACAGTTAAAGCCGTCGGTGGGATAGGACTTGTCCTTGGTGCCGCGGCTCGATGGTTGTACAGTTTCTCTCCGCAGTCAGCCCAGCAGCGCAAACCAGTAAGCGGTATGAAAAAACGTCCGCTGCTTTTCCTTCAAACCTCCCGCCGAAACGCTGCAAAATTTCTTCGGCGTTTTCTTACAGGTTTAGATTGGTGTTATC
Organism: Pseudoflavonifractor sp. 524-17; assembly: GCF_009935845.1. GTDB lineage: Bacteria > Bacillota > Clostridia > Oscillospirales > Oscillospiraceae > Pseudoflavonifractor_A. The sequence goes on from NZ_QWEK01000036.1 coordinate 34,008, forward strand.
AGTGAAAGGGAACCTTTGACGGTTCCCTTTCACGCTTTTTATATGATTTAGATCACATGGTACTCTTTCAACAGCTTTTCGATGTCCGTACCCTGCGCCTTGTCCAAAACCTTACGCAGGGCAAACTTTTCAATAAGGTTCAGGCTCATGTCCGTCAACGGCTTTCCGTCCCGGAGCTTGACGGAGGCGTCCAGCAGGTCGCGGATGTCATAGGTGCTGCCCCACACCTCAGGCACACCCCGATCCACATTCAGCAGGGTGTATACCGCCTCCATGCCGGTGCGCATGGAATACTCGGTGGTGAAGATGGTGTCGCGGGCCGTCTCGGCGAACTGGCCCAGGAAGGCGAAGTTCACCGCGCCGTCGGGCACCACACGGGGGCGGTCCGTGTCGTTGCGGGGCATGAAGAAAGCGTCAATATAGGGCATCATCACAGGGACCGTGTTGGCGCTGTGCCCGGCCAGCTCCTCGATCTGGTCCTCAGGTACGCCCAGATGGTACAGCCACTCCATACAGATTTCCTTGCCGGTGCAGTCCCGCATGGGCTTCTTTACATAGTCGCCGGGCTTGTCGCTGAACAGAGAGTACACCCACACCAGACAGTGATCCTTGGGCTGCTCCCGGAACTGGGGCTGGCGGTTGATGGTCCAGCTCATAAGCCAGGAGGAATCCTTCACCGTGACGATGCCGCCGGTGACCACCTTGCCGGTAAAGGGATCCCGCTTGCAGATGGCCTTGATATAGGGGATGATGCGCTGATCCAGGGTCTCCACCGTGGCGGACATCCAGTTGGTCTGTTCTGGGTCATAGCAGAACTTGTCCGGGTTGCCGAAGGCGGGATCCTGTGCGGCGATCTTCCGCCACATATCCCAGCCGCCGCCGGGCTTGATCTCGGTGTTATAGGCCGCGGGCTCGTTCTGGGAGCCCATGGCGGAGTTCTCCACACAGCCGCCGTTGGTGATGAACACCAGGTCGTCCTCCGTCAGATCCAGATTGGTCTGGCCCTCGCTGGTGAGCAGCTCGATGCGGCGGGCCTGCTTTCTGTCCGGCTGAATGTCGAACTCCACGTTCACTACCTTGGTGTTGTAGTGGAACTGTACACCGTGATCCTCCAGGTACTTCACCATAGGCAGGATCATGGACTCGTACTGGTTGTACCGGGTGAAGCGCAGGGCCTTGAAGTCAGGCAGGCCTCCGACGTGGTGGATGAAGCGCTTGATATACCGCTTCATCTCCAGGGCGCTGTGCCAGTTCTCAAAGGCGAACATGGTGCGCCAGTAGAGCCAGAAGTTGGAGTTCAGCACCTCGTCATTGAAATAGTCGGTGATGCGCTTGTCGTACAGCTCCTCGTCCGTGGCGAAGAACAGGCGCATGATCTGCATGGCCGCTTTATCCGAGACATCAAACTTGCCGTCGGTGTGGGCGTCCTGACCCCGGTTCACGGTGGCCCGGCACAGAGAGTAGTTGGGGTCCTCTTTGTTCAGCCAGTAGTACTCGTCCAGCACGCTGACGCCCTCAGTCTCAATGGATGGGATGGAGTGGAACAGGTCCCACATGACCTCGAAGTGGTTGTCCATCTCCCGGCCGCCCCGCATGACATAGCCCACGTTCTCGAACTTCCAGCCGTCGCAGGCGCCGCCGGGGGTGGGGTCTTTTTCAAAGATATGGATGTGTTCTCCCTTCATCTGGCCATCCCGAACCAGGTAACAGGCGGCAGTGAGCGCGGCAAGGCCGGTGCCGATGATATAGGCGGACTTGTGATCCACGCCCTCAGGCTTGCGGGGGCGGGCAAAAGCCTCATAGTTACCGCTGGAATAATACATAGATAACATCCTTTCATGAACCTGTTTGGTTCTTTGTTCGATGGGTTTATCATAGGGCATTTTTCATTTTTTATCCATAGACAAACAGCCAGGCGTGATAAAACTTTTATCACGCCTGGCTGTTTCAGCCTGTCGAAAAAGTCTGCCCTTCGGCAGACTTTTTCATATAAACGAGGTAAAATAGAGCAGGGTGAGAAAA
>NZ_QWEK01000037.1 GCF_009935845.1 Pseudoflavonifractor sp. 524-17
AGCCCGCGCCCGCGCCGGCCCAGGCGGACGCCGCTCCGTCCGCGCCCAGTCCGTCCGCGCCGCCCGCCGGCGGCGGGGCATCCAATCCCCAGCACGCCAAGGAGAGCCTGATCAGCGTCAACCTGAGCAAGCTGGACCAGCTGGCCGCCGTGGTGGGCGAGATTGTCATTACCGAGTCCATGGTGACTTCCTCCCCCGATCTGCGCGGGCTCAATCTGGACTCCTTTTCCAAGTCCGCCCGGCAGCTGCGCAAGCTCACCGACGAGCTTCAGGATGTGTCCATGTCCCTGCGCATGGTCCCTGTCTCCGCCACATTCCAGAAGATGAACCGCATCGTCCGGGATATGACCAAGAAGCTCAACAAGCGGGCCAAGCTCACTCTGATCGGTGAAACCACCGAGGTGGACAAAACCATCGTGGACAGCATCGGCGATCCCATCATGCACATGATCCGCAACGCTATGGACCACGGCATTGAGGAAAACGAGGCCGACCGCATCGCCGCCGGCAAGGACCCGGTGGGTGAAATCATCCTCTCCGCCCGGGACACCGGCAGTGAGGTCATCATTGAGATTCAGGATGACGGCCAGGGTGTAAACGATGAAAACGTACTGAAAAAGGCCATCAAAAACGGCTTGGCCTCCCCCGATGCGGAGTACTCCCACCGGGATATTCTCAACTTCCTCATGATGCCCGGATTTTCCACCAATACTCAGGTCACAGAGTTCTCCGGCCGGGGCGTGGGCATGGATGTGGTACGCAAGGGTGTGGAGGAGCTGGGCGGCAGCGTCAGCATCACCAGCGAGCTGGGCAAGGGCATGACCACCACCATGCGCATTCCCCTGACCATGGCCATTATGGACGGCATGGAGGTCTCCGTGGGCAACTCCATCTTCACCATCCCCATCAACAACATCCGCTCCAGCTTCAAGGTGAACGCCAAAGAGGTCATCCACGACTCCAGCCAGGGGGAGATCGTCAAGGTGCAGGACAGCTTCTATCCCATTATCCGCGCCCGGGACCTCTACCGTCTCAATACTGGGTTTACCGCAATCGAAGAGGGCATCCTGCTCTGGCTGGAGGCCGGCGACTACTCCTACTGCCTGTTTGTAGACGAGCTGCTGGGAGAGCAGCAGGTGGTGGTCAAGCAGCTTCCCAGCTATGTCAACAGCTACAACATCAAAAACTATGGCATCAACGGCTGTACGCTCCTGGGCGACGGCAGCATCAGCATCATTTTGGATGTGGCCAACCTCTATACGGCCGCGCGGGGCATGTAAGCCTGCAAAGGAGGAGTGGAACAGATGAACGAAGAGATCCTGTTTGCGAAGGAAGATGAACTGGACGCGCTCAGCGCCGCCCCGGCGGAAGAGATTGTCGATTCCAAAAAATATCTTATCTTCCTCACTGACGATCTGAAAATGGGGGTAGACGCCGAGTGTGTGGTAGAGATTATCAACAACCTTACCATCACCTATCTGCCCATGCTGCCTGAATATATCCGCGGCATTATCAATCTCCGGGGACAGATGGTCCCCATTCTGGATATCCGCCTGCGCCTGGGCAAGGAGTCCACTGACGATTCCTTGGTTATTGTACTCAACCTGGAGGAGACTTATCTGGGCATCCTGGTAGACGCGGTGGATCAGATGATTGATATTCCCAAGTCCAACATTCTCCCCATGCCCTCCCACAGCGTTCAGCTGCTGGTTTCCGGCATGTGCTCCCTTCCCGACGGCTCCGGCACCATGATGGTGCTGGACTGCGAGCAGTTGATGCCCCATGATTAATCAGGAGAAGCCAGGGGACGGCGCTTTCTCCCCTATGACCATTTCAGAGGCCGATTTCAAACGGCTGGCCACCTTTATCCAGTCCAATTACGGAATCGACCTCTCCCAAAAGCGCCAGCTGATCACCGGGCGGCTGTCCACCTCCATCAAGCAGCGGGGATACAAGAGCTTTTCTGACTTTGTCAACCACCTGCTCAAGACCAAGGATGAGACGGAAGTCACCCTTCTGCTGGATAAGCTCACCACCAACTATACCTTTTTTATGCGGGAAAAGGACCATCTGGACTATTTCCGCAACAGTATCATCCCTGAGATCGTACGCCGCCACCAGCGGGACAAAATTCTGTCCATCTGGAGCGCCGGCTGCTCTACCGGGGAGGAGCCCTACAATATCTCCATGTACCTCTTCGACTACCTAGGCTCCCAGGCCAATCAGTGGGACACGCGGCTGCTGGCCACCGACATCTCCAACCGTGCCCTTACCGCCGCCCGGCGGGGCATCTACGAGCTGCCGGACACCATTCCCCCCGAGTGGCGGAAGAAATACTTCGTGCCGGGGCCAAACGGGAGCTTTTCCGTCTCCCCCGCCATCAAGAACAACGTCATTTTCCAGCCCTTCAACCTTATGGACCCTATCCGCTTCCGCCGGAAATTTGACGTGATTTTCTGCCGGAATGTGATGATTTATTTCGATCAGCCCACCAAAGACGCACTGGTACAGCGTTTCTATGACGCGACGGTTCCCGGCGGCTATCTGCTGATCAGCTACTCGGAAAACCTGAGCCAGAACACCCCCTACCGGCGCCTGGCCCCGGCTACCTTCCAGAAATAGGAAAGGAGGCGGTCCTCGCCGCTATGGTATCCGCTCGTAAAATCCGCGTCATGGTGGTAGACGATTCAATGGTCGCCCGCAATCTTATTATCAAGGGCCTGTCCGCCAGCCCCAAGATTGAGATTGTTGGGTTTGCCATCAATGCCTTGGACGCGAAGAACAAACTGCCCCAGCTGAAGCCCGATGTAATGACCATGGACGTGGAGATGCCGGGCCTGAGCGGCATTGAGTTTCTCAAACAGTATCTCCCATCCCATCCCCTGCCGGTCATCTTGGTTTCTTCCCTGAATCTGAAGGTATTTGACGCCCTGGCCGCCGGCGCGGTGGACTTTGTCCGCAAGCCTGACGGCCAGGACAGCGTGGATTCGTTTATCACCGCCCTTACCCAGAAAATTGTCATTGCCTCCATCTCCAAGGTGCGCACCCTCCCCGTGTCCCCCGCCGTCTCCGCGCCCTTCTCTCCCGCCGCTCCTCTGGGGGGCGGGCTGGCCATGAGCCGGGTGCTGGTGGGCCTGGGCGCCTCCACCGGCGGCACTGAGGCCACGCTGGAGGTCATGAAGCGCCTGCCTGCGGATATCCCCGGCATGGTTATCGTCCAGCATATGCCCCCAGGTTTCACCAAGATGTACGCTGACCGGCTCAACCGCCTGTGCGCCATGGAGGTACGTGAGGCTAGGAACGGAGACGAGATCCGCCCCGGTTTGGCCCTGGTGGCCCCGGCGGATCTCCAGGCCCGGGTGACCCGCATTGGAAACAAATACACCATCGCCTGCACCCCCGGAGAGAAAGTCAGCGGCCACCGCCCGTCGGTGGACGCCCTGTTCCACTCCATGGCGGAGGTCGTGCAGTGCAAAATGGTGGGCATCATCATGACGGGCATGGGACAGGACGGCGCTGCCGGTTTGCTGGCCATGCGCCGGAAGGGCGCCTACACCATCGGTCAGGATAAGGATTCCTCGGTGGTCTATGGTATGCCGGGGGTGGCGCAAAAAATCGGCGCCGTGGCCATTCAGGCCTCCTGCGACAACATCGCCAACGTGCTAATCCGCCATTTGAAGACAATTACATGACCCTTTGTACAAAAGCCCGGATCCTCCGTTATGGATTCGGGCTTTTTTGTATACACTCTTCGTTAATCGCTAATCTTAGCAAAGAAACTTTTCCTTATTTCTTATCTTCCCGCCGTTTTTGCCGATATAAAAAGTGAGGTTTCTATGACTTCAACTTAGAATTCCACTTGGACTTCCCCTCCATTTGGATGAAAAAGGATGTGAAATAAAGTGCTGACTTCTTCTGGTTACGGTGCAATTTCCCCCATCGCGCCCAAGAAGGTCTACCGCGCCGGCAAAGAGCGCGGCGCCCTTGCACAGACTGCCTCGAGCCATAGTAAATACGACTGCGTTACGCTCTCTTCCGTACCCACGGGAGAAAGCCGCTTTCACATGGATATGGTAAGCCGGCTGTCTCAAGAGGTGCGTACCGCCACCACCACCGGCGACATCCAGGCCCTCCGTCAGGCGGTGGCCTCCGGCGCGTATAAGCCTGACCCCATGGCCATCGCCGCGCGCATTCTCTTTTTGGGAGAGGAGGGCTGATATGGACCAACAACTCTATCTGACCTACCTGGAGCTGCTCAACGACGTGCGGGGCAGTCTGGACCGGCTCACCGAGCTGGCCCGGGAAAAGGTCGGCGTAGCCCGCAATGACAATCTGCTGGCTTTGGATGAGGTGCTCAAGCAGGAGCAGGCCATGTCTTTGGCCCTGCGGGGCCATGAGCAGAAGCGGCTCAAGCTGGCCGCCGGCCTCCAGCTGGAGCAGGTTCCCCTGGCCGATTTGGCCGCCCACTGTCCCCCGGATCTCCAGGCCCAGGCCACCCAGGCCGCCTTGGCGCTGAAGGAGAGCTACGCCGTCTATCGAAAAGAGGCGGACGCCGCCCGGCAGACTTTGGAGAGCCATTTGAAGGAGCTGGATAAGGTGATTGAACAGATGGGCGGCGCACCCGTGGCCACCGGATCCGGCTACGCACCGCCTCAGGCGGAGCCGCCCCAGAATATGAAAACCGATTTTCGCGCCTGACCGCCACCCGGGTCAGGGGGATACTGAGTAATAAGGAGTACGGCTTATGAGCAATATGGGAACTTTCGGCGCCTTTACGCAGTCCCGGCTGGGCATCTACGCCGCTATGAAGGGACTGACCGTAACAGGCAATAACATTTCAAACATCAACACCCCGGGATACACCCGGCAGGTGGTGGATCAGGTCAGCCTGCGCACCGGCGGCGCGGACCGCTACCAGTCCAAGTACGGCGTGAAGGTGGGCAACGGCGCCCTGGTCACCGGCCTGTCCCAGATCCGGGACCCCTATCTGGACATCCGCTACCGCACCGAAATGGCCGATGTGGGCTATCAGGACTCCACGCTGGGGGTGCTGGACAGCCTGGCCCATATTCTGGACGAGGTGGGCGACGGCGAAAAGGACAACGGCATCATTCAAAACCAGCTCAACGACCTGTCCGACGCCCTGCGGGACCTGGGCCTCCACGCCGGCGAGGAGGAGTACGAGCGCCTGGTCCGGGTGTCCGCCAACAATCTGTGTACGCTGCTCAACGGCTACGCCGACAAGCTGGAGACCCTGAAAACCAACACGGAAAACGCCCTGCGGCAGGACATCAACGACATCAATAACAAGCTCACCAGCATCCGGGACCTGAACGCCGCCATCCGCAAGAGCGAGATCCACGGAGACGACGCCCTGGAGATGCGGGACGAGCGCAACCGCCTCATCGACGAGCTGTCCCAGTATATGAAAATCGACGTCATCTACAGCTATGAGGACATCGGCGCCGGTCAGAAGGTGGAAAAGCTCACCATTAAGCTGGGGGACGCTAACCCAGACCCCAAGTCTGACACGGACCAGACTGTCCTGGTGGACGGCGTCTACTGCGCCCAGATTACCACGCCGAAGCAGGCAATGGAGGACGATGGTGTAACCCCCAAAACGGATGCCAACGGCAATCCCATTTATTTAGATAAAAACGGCAATGAAGTTACCGACCCCAAGGACGCCTTGCAGGAGTTTAACGAGAACTACGACATCACGGTCTCCCGGCTGGAGGACTCCAAGGGCCGGGTACTCTACAACACGGATGATAATGGCAAGAAGATCCCCTCCAAGGCGGTAAAGCTGGATGACAACGACCTCCACGGCTCCATTCAGGCCGTTCGGGAGATGCTCACCGAAAAGGGTGAGTTCGCCAGCGAGAACGACCTGAAGACTGACAAGAAGGCCACCATCAAGCGGGGCATTCCCTTCTACCAGAACTCCCTGGATCTGCTGGCCCGGCAGATCGCCAAGCAGTTTAATGACCTCAACGAGCAGTACAAGGTCAATGAGGACGGGTTCTATATTGATAAAGACACTAACGCTCCTATTGAACTTAACGGCAACCCAATCAAGGCGGATCACACCTTAACAAAGGATGAGCTCGCTCTTTTGAAACAGAAGGGTGTTATTGTCAGCCTGTTCAGCAACCGGGGCGACAGCGACGACATGAGCGGCATTACCGCCGGCAATATCTCCGTCTCCCAGAGCTGGTCCAACGGTTCCGCCCACGTTCTGCTCCGGGAAGAGCAGACCATTGCAGGCATGGAAGCGATTGCAGATGGAAAGTTCCCAAAGCCGGATGATCCCAAGCCGGACGATATCGAGCAGAGCACCCTGCCGGACAATGTCAACCACATGATCTCTCTGGTGGACAAGGAGCTGAAATACGATCCCCAGGATCTTTACAAAGACGCGGATGGCAACCTCCTCCCGGGTCTGGGTACCGATGATATACCCATCAGCACCCATCTCTTCAGCGGCTCCTTCCAGGAGATGCTCAACGATATGTGTACCACCCTGGGCGACGCTCAGCGGGCCACAGGCACCTTGCTGACCACCTCTTATAACGCCTCTGTGGAGCTGAACACCAGCCGGGACTCGGTCTCCGGCGTGGACCTCAACGACGAGGCCATGAATATGATGCAGTACCAGAAAGCCTACACCGCCGCCTGCCGCATGATGACCGCCATTGACGAAGCCATAGAGCGGCTCATCAGCAACACCGGCATCGCCGGCAGATAAGGAGGGCACAGCATGAGTATGATTCGATCCACCACCGGCGGCGTACTGCGCAGCTACCGTAGCAATCTGATGCACTCGTTTATCACGCTGAATAAGAGCCGGGACACGATGCTCACCCAGCGCAACTTCAACTCCTACGCCGAGGACCCGGCGGCGGCCTCCCGGGCGTTCCAGATGCGCCGCTCCCTCTCCCGGGTGGAATCCCAGTACTCCGTCAACAACGCCGTCTGGGCCAAGTACGACACCGGCTTCAGCGCCATCACCGGCGTACAGAACCTGGTCAAGAGCCGCAACGAGGGCGACAACGCCGTGGCCTGGGACGCCGTGCTGCGCACCCTCAACGACCCCAGCGGCGACAGCCGCACCGCCTTGGGCAAGGTTTTGAACCAGATCGCCGACACCGTGGTGCAGAATATGAACACCAAGTACGGCGAGACCTTCATCTTCGCCGGGGCGGACGGACTCAACGTCCCCTTCTCCTTTGACGCCAGCGGTAAACTGCTCTATCGGGGCGTCCCTGTGGACGCCGCTGTGCCGGATGTCCTGAAGGACGCAGCTAGTGGCATTATCAAAGTGAATGCGCAGGGTGAAGTCGATCCGGCCGGAACCGATTACCTTAAAACCGCCGGCACCTCTGTCATCACCGTTGCTGACTACAACCAAGCCGGCCCCGACGCTCCCAATGTACTGAAAAACGCAGATCAAACGCTTTACCAAGTAGACAAAGATGGGAAGCCCGATCCTGCCGGCGGCTATTATCTTGTTGTTGATAATCCTCCCGAGACCATCTCCCAGGCAGACTATGAGCAGGCCGGGAAAGACGTAGAAAAATTAAAGTATATGACCGAGAAAGAGGCCACCTTTGTGGACATCGGCCTGGGCATGAAGGAGAACGGCAATCAGCTCATTGAGTCCAGCGCCTTTAACTCCGCCCTCCAGGGCGTCACCTTCCTGGGCTACGGCGTGGACGATGAGGGCGACCCCAAGAATATTGTCTCCCTGCTGAAGAAGATGGGCGAGCTCTGCTCCACCTACAAGGACGAACCCTGGACCACTGAGAACCAACACTACCAGGAGGTCAACCGTCTGGCAGGCAAGCTGGAAGACGCCATGAAAAGGCTGGACGCGGAGTACACCGACCTGTCCGCCGCCACTGTGAAGGTGAAGAACAACGGCGAACTTCTGGAAGAGAGCGCCTATAACCTCCAGGAGCAGATCGCCGCGGAAGAGGACGTGAACATGGCCGAGGCTATCTCCTCCTTTGTCTGGGCTCAGTACTGCTACAATGCCGCCTTGAAGGTGGGCAACAGCATTCTGTCCCAGAGCCTGATGGACTACCTCAGCTAATTCGGTCTGACCCTGAACTTTATATAGAGAGGAGCGAAACGTGAGCGATGTATCCCTTGATTGAAATCAAAACCATTCCCATTGAAATTGAGATGAAAGTCACCCACTCCAAGCTGGAGCACACCCATGGCACCGCAGACCTGGAAATCTCCCGCGGAGAGGGCGGCCTGAGTATCCGCAGCCGGCCCATCCGGCTCCAGCTGGACACCTTTGAGGCCCGCAACTCCATCACCCCCACCGCCGTCCGCTCCGTGGAGCAGTACGCGCAGCAGGGACAGCAGGCCGCCTATTCCGCCACCGCCACCTATGCCCAGCAGGGACAGCTGCTGCTCAACGCCAAAGTGGGCCAGGAGCTGATCACCCAGTTCGCCGCCGACGCCCAGCCCAAGCCCGCAGACGTAGGGCTCCAGTTCCTGCCCACCACCGGGCCGGAGATCGACTGGATCCCCGGCGAGCTGAACATCCGCTATGAGATGGATAAGCTGAACTTCGACTGGCGGATCAATCAGGCACAGTTCGAGTTTACCCCCGGTGACATTGAGATCTCTGTCAAGCAGCAGCCCGACGTGATCATCAAATACGTAGGCGGCCCGCTCTATGTCCCCCCCTCTGCGGACCCGGACTACCAACCGGTGGATGTGCAGGCCTGACAGGAGGCATTATTTTGAAACTCCAGACCAAGTATTTTGGGGAAATCGACTGTGAGGCGGAGGAATTCCTCACCTTTCCCGTGGGCCTCTTCGGCTTTGAGGAGGAGCACAAATTTCTCCTCCTCCCCTTTGAGGGCAGCGGCGGGACGCTGCTCTGCCTCCAGAGCGCCGAAACCCCCTCTCTGGCCTTTGTGGTGATGGACCCTTTCTCCCTGTGCCCTGGCTATGCCCCCGCCCTCCAGCCCCAGGAGCTCAAGACCCTGGGCGTAAAGGAGGACGGAGACCTGGCTTTCTATGTGTTGTGTGTGGTGAAGACCCCGGTCTCCGACAGTACCGTCAATCTGAAATGCCCCGTGGCGGTCAATCCCGAAACCCGGGTATCCCGGCAGGTTATTTTAGACACCGACGCCTACCATATGCGCCACCTTCTGGCCGAGTTCGGCCGCGAGGAGGACGCGCCATGCTGATTTTACAGCGCCGGGCCGGTGAGTCGCTGGTCATCGGCGGCAACATCACCGTTTCTGTGGTCTCCATTGACGGCGTACGGGTGCGGCTGGCTATCTCCGCGCCGGAGGACGTATCTATTCTGCGCAGTGAGCTCATCACCGCCGCCACCGCCAACCGGGACTCCGCCATGGAGGAGGCCGCCCCCACCGAGCTGCTGGGCCTGCTGGGGAATGTATTAGAACATGGTCAGGAGGGGACTTCTCCCCTCTCGACGCATAAATCAAACCAGGAAAAGGAGGAAACATCATGATGGAGTCAATCGCCAGTATGGCGATGAGTATGAGCGCCGCCCAGTTCGCCACCAACTACTCTATGTCCGTCACCAAGAAGATGATGGACACCCAGGAGCTGGCCGGTCAGGAGCTGCTGCGTATGCTCCCCGCCACGCCCGCCCCCGCCAAGGGCCAGTATATCGACACTTACGCCTAAGAAACTTATGAAAAGGGCCAGATCCATTTGGATCTGGCCCTTTTTGTGTATGGAAGGGAATTTTTGGGTATTCTATAGTGAAACTACCTTTTGTGGAGGTCTCTATGGAATTTTCCCAATTCTGCGCCGCGCCCCCCGGGGCCTATGACAACTTAAAGCGGTACGTGGACGGCTGTGCCTGCCAAGGACGCAGCTACGAGTTCTCCCAGTGCCGGCTTCCCGCCGGGTGCGCCCCCCGCCAAGCCGCCCTTGGCTTCTGGCAGACTGTCCAGGGGGGCTACCTCCTCTACTTCAAGCCTGCGGTGTCCTATCAGGGGGATAACCCCCAGCTGGCCCGCTTCTTCCAACAGGGCTCCCTCCAGCGCTTTGAGAGCTTCCCCGCCCTGGTGGCCTGCCTGCGGGGCCTGGAGGGGGCCCAGCCTGTTCCGGCGCCCCCGGAGCAAAGACAAGAGGCCCGCGGGCCGGAGCTCTTTCACCGGCTCAGCGCGGACCTGCAAGCCCAGGTTCTCGGCCAGCGGACGGCAGTGGAGGCCGCCGCCTTCAAGCTCTGGGGGCATCTGGCCAAGCGGACCCCCGCCCGTCCCCTGTCTCTTATCTTCTATGGCCCCACCTGCGTGGGCAAGTCAGAGCTGGCCAAGGCAATCACACCGGCCCTCAACCGCCTGCCGGGGGAGAGACGCTACCAGCAGGTATGGACGGAGCTGAATTCCTTTACCCAGGCCCACTCGGTCTACCGTCTCACCGGCGCGCCCCCGGGTTATGTGGGATACGAGGATCAGCCGGTCTTTGCCGCCGTCCGGGACAACCCTTGCACCGTCTTCCTCTTCGACGAGCTGGACAAGGCCCACCCGGAGGTCTTGAAGGTCTTTATGTCCGTCCTGGACGAGGGGCGCTGTGCCGCCCACCGGGCCAGTGAACAGGGGGAGCGGGAGCTGGATTTCCGGCGGTGTATCTTCCTCTTCACCACCAACTATGATCTCTCCGCCCCTAATGTCCCCCGCCTGGGCTTCGCACCCCCTGAGCCGCCGCCGGCGGCCCGTGAGACCCCGATCCTCTCCCCGGGGCATGGGATTGCCCGGCGGCTGCTCGCCCGGGATGAGGCCGCCCGGCAGGCCCTCCTGCGCTTCGGCGTACTGCGGGAGATTGCCGGGCGGTTCAGCGGGCTCATTGGCTTTCAGTCCCTGGCCCCTGGGGATCGGGCTGCTGTCACCGAAAAGCAGATCATCGCCCTGGGCCAGGAATTCGGCCTGACCATCCGTCAGGTGGACCCCGCCATCGCCCAGGCCCTCACGCCGGAGGACGTCCTCTCCCTGCGCTCCACCGCCGCCATTCTGGAGGGCGCCCTTACCCCCCTCTTTCTCGCCCACGCCGGCCGGGAAACAGCTTTCTGCCTCACCGGTACGGCGGAGCACCTGGAGCTCCTCCCCGCCGCCGGTTAGGACCCAGCTTACAGGTCCAGCTCGGTCACGTTCTTCTCACCCTCATTCACCTGGTAGACATGCAGCCCGTCGCTGGTCATCAGGTAGATGCCCTGGAGGTCGTTGGTCTCCTCCGGATTGTCCTTGCTGTACACGTTCAAACGCAGGCAGGGGGCGCCGTCCACCATCACCGCTCCGTCCTGGATGTACACCTCATAGGCCTCCATGGAGCTGCCAGCCAGTCCCAGCACCGCCGGCGGCAGGCTGGAGAAGTAGTCCAGGGCCTCAATGGCGTCCATCCCCTCGGGCTGGGCGGTGATGGTCCCCTCCGCGGTCCCTGGGAGAATCGTACAGGTCCCCTCCGCCCAGCTCAGCTGGAGGGTGAGGAGGGTTCCCTCCTCCGTCCCGCTCTTCGCCAAGGTCACAGCGCCCTCCGCCGCGGTAAAGTCCGGCAGGTCTGACTGCATGAAGTCCTCATTGACCACACGGAAGCCATTCTCCTCCCCGGTCATCTGGGTGACATAGCCGGAGACCGTCCCACCCGCGTCGGAAAGGCCCTCATAGGTATAGGGATGGCTCTCCTCCTTCTGCTCCGCCAGCTTGACCTCCTCATCCTCCACCGTCAGGGCGGCAATGCTCTCCTCTCCGATGAGGTACGCCTCCGGCAGCTTTTCTTTCTCCTTGTCCTTCTTCTTTCCGCACCCGGCCAGCAGGCAGACCAGGGCCATGGACAGGGCGGCAACTCTCATTTTCCCACTCATGCGCTCTAAACTCCAATTTTTCAAATTTTGAACAGGAACTGATATGCGTTAAACACACTGGATTACCACGGTATCCTGCTCCTTCACCTCATACTGGAAGCCCTCTTCCCGCCCGTTTACCGACAGCTGAACGGGCCGGTCCAGATGTTCAAAGTCGATACCGGAGTACTCCAGCAGATCCATCAAATAGTAGGGCATTCCGTTCTTCTTGGCCGGGATGGTCAAGGGCGCGCCGTTCAGCCGGATGTGCAGCGGCCGGAAGCCGGGGGCTGGCGCCACCGGGGCCGGCGCCGCCGTGTGGACGGGGACCGCGGGCTTAAAGGCCGGCGCGGGCGCCTTGGGCGCGGGGGCGGGCGGCGGAGGGGGCGGCTCAGGCGCCCGGCGCAGGGTGAGGATCACGTCCCCCTGACACAGAGGTGTCTCCATTGGTACCGCCTTGTTGTTGACCAGCGCCTGACCGGCAAAATCGGGGCCCAGCAGCTCGCCCAGGGTCTTGGCCGCCGGTGCGCCGTGCTTGGCCGGGACAAACTGGATCTGGTCGCCGGCGTGGATGATAGTGGACAGCCCCGCATCCGCCTCGTTCACCCGGAGGATGGCTGGCACCGCCGGCTCCCCCCGGAGCACCATATGCTTGCCGTCCAGGTTAATATTCAGGCTCTTTCCCCCTTTGCCCAGCATATCGGCATAGACATAGCCGTTCATCAGCAGAATATCCCGCAGGGTGAGCACACCGCTGCGGAACAGCTTGGCCGGCTGGCCGTTGAGCAGCACCACATAGCTGTCGTTGAGCAGGCCCAGCCCCGCGGAGACGGCGATGCCCAGGGGGGTGGTGTACTCCGGGTTTTCCAGCTTCAGGTCGTCGGAAAAAGCGCTCATGGCGAAGTTGTTTCCCGCAATGGCCACCCGCTTCTCGTCCATCTCCAGGGCCTTGGCCACCTGCTCTCTCAGGCCGCGCAGCTTGCTCCCGCCGCCGGCCAGGAAGACCGCGGAGGGCGGTCCGCCGTTGATGCCGCACACCTGCTTGGCAATGGCCTCCGCCAGACGGGTGAGGGGCTTTTCAATGATGGCGGCCACCTCCTCCCGGGAGATAGGCTCCTCCACCCCCAGAATGTTCCGGTAGTGGATCTCCTCCTCCTCGCCCAAGGCCCGCTTGATCTGCTCCGCCGTCTTGAAGTCCACCAGCAGGGCCCGCATGATGGCCTCAGTAATCTCGTCCCCGGCCACGGTGGCCATGGTGTACCCCACCACACTGCCCTCCTTGCACAGGGCGATATCCGTGGTCCCCGCGCCGATATCCACCAGCGCCAGATTCAGCAGCCGCAGCTCCGCAGGAATGGCGGCATTCATGGCGGCAATGGGCTCCAGGGTCATGCTGGCCACCTGGAGCCCCGCCCCCCGCATGGCAGCGTACAGGCTCTCCACCACCTCGCCCGGCAGAAAGGTGGCCACCACATCCGCCTCCGCCCGCTGCCCGTTGTGGAATTGCAGGTTAGCCAGGGGATAGTTGTCCAGCCGGTACTGGGCCACGGTATATCCTACCAGGAAGAACTGCCGCCGCTCCTCCTCATCGGTCTGGAGCGCCTCCTCTGCCACGGAGAGCGCTCCCGCCTCCAGACGGCTGATCTCCTCCGCTTCAATGGCCTGCTCTCCCGACAGCTCTATGGTAAAGCTGCCGCTCTGGGTGCGCAGGGCCCGGCCCGCCGCCGCCACACACACCCGCTCCAGCCGGACGCCCAGGCGTTCCTCCAGACGTCCGGTCACAGTGCGGGCCAGGGTCGATACCTGCCTGATGTCGTCAATCTGGCCGTCCATCATGGCCCGCTTTCCGTGCTCCGCCATCTCGATATCCAAAACCTTAAACCGGTCTCCCACCGTCCTGCCCACAACGCCTACAATACTGCGTGTGCCGATATCCAGCGCAAAGATCAGATCCTTTTCCTGGGCTTTATACTCTGCCATACAGCCGCTCCTTTTCTGTCCGTCACAGATGATAGTATTTTCTTAGAAACACAAAATTGCCAGAAAGCGGTGCAGAATACCGCCTTCTGGCAATTTTAGCTGTGGCGGTCCTGCCTATAGGGGTCCCTTACGCCGCAGCAGGTCCGGCCTGAAACGATACACTGATTGACTGGGATTCAACCCGGACATTCTGGGCCGCCCCCAGTGCTCTTAGTACTTGCTGAACGCACTCGACGCAGCCGGGTCTATGCTGTTGTCCACAACCTCGGCAGCGGCGGGCGACTCATAGACCGGCTTATAGGGCGCCTGACTGGGCTTTCCATAGCTGCTGCTGTCGCTGCGCAGGGTAAAGCGGGCCATCAGCTCCTTCATCAGGGCGGCCTGGCTGGACAGCTCCTCACTGGCGGCGGCGGACTCCTCGCTGGTGGCGGAGTTGGTCTGCACCACGGAGGAGATCTGGTCGATGCCCTCGGTCACCTGGGCGATGGCTTCGGATTCCTCCTCTGCGGCCTTGCTGATCTCCTGGATGGCCGACACCACCAGGCTGGCGCGCTGGCTGGTGTCCTCCAGGGAGTCGGACACCCGCTTGACGATATCGTTGCCGTCCTTCACGGAGTTGATGGAGCGGTCGATGAGATCCTTGGTCGCCTTGGCGGCCTGGTCGGACTTGGAGGCCAGGTTGCGCACCTCATCAGCCACAACGGCGAAGCCCTTACCGGCGGAACCCGCCCGGGCGGCCTCCACGGCGGCGTTCAGGGCCAGAATATTGGTCTGGAAAGCGATATTCTCAATGGTGTCAATGATCTTGGCAATCTCAGCGGAGGACTCGGAGATCTTCTCCATGGCGGCGACCATCTTCTGCATGTGCTCAGAGCTTTCGGCCAGGCTCTGGCCGGCATTCTGGGTGTGAGTGGTGGCCTCTTCGCTGTTCTGGGCGTTCTTGCGGGAGTTGTTGGCGATCTCCGCGATGGTGGCGGACAGCTCCTCCACGGCGCTGGCCTGCTCGGTGGCGCCCTGAGCCAGGGCCTGGGCGCCGGTGGATACCTGCTCCGCGCCAGCGGACACCTGCTCGGCGCTCAGGTTAATCTGGGACAGGGTATCGGACAGGTTTCTGTTGATGACCCGGATAGACTTGAGCACGGCGCTCAGCTCGCCTACGTACATGCTTTCGTCCTTGGTACGGCAGTTAAAGTTGCCGTTGCCCATCTCCTCCAGCAAATGGCACACATCGCTGATGACCTCGTCCAGCACCTTCTGGCTTGTCCGCAGGGCCTTGCTCATATCGCCCAGTTCGTTTTTGCTTTCAAAATCCACAGTGACATCAAAGTTGCCCTCACTGAATCCAATCAACGCCGCGCGCACCTGAGCCACAGGCTGGGCAATGCTGCGGATAATCCGGGCGCTCATCAGCAGGATGTACGCTGTGGCAAACACCACCAGAACCACCACAAGGATGATAATAATGGTTACATTTCGGGCCTGCTCCTTGATGGTCTTGTTCTCCTCATTGGTCAGTGCGCTGCTCAGCTCCTCGGAAATGCTGGCCATGGTATTCAGCCGGGGCGTACAGGTCTCACGAATCAGGGTGACAGCCTCCTCACCCCGGTTGTTGTCGATGGCGTCCTGAATTTCTGGAAGAACCGCTGCCCAATCCTCCAGAGCGTTGATGAAATCATTGATCCGGGTATCATTCAGGGGGTAGACTTCTCTCAGCTCCCGCACATTCACATCCAGATCCGCAAGTGCCTGATTACATTTGGCTTTTAGATCCGCATTGCCGGGATCCCCAGGACTCAGCGCCATATTGCGCACCGTACGGGCGGCAATATTCGCATTCAGGCGGCATTCTGTAATCAGCTGTGTGGCCCGGACCTCCCCGTTTATGATCCTCTGATAGTTGCTGCTCTGGCTGTTCAGCATAAACAGCGTGCAGATGACAATCACCAGAGAGATCAGAAGGGTTGAGCCAAATCCAAAGATCAGGCTTGTTCTGAGCTTCATGTTCTTGAGCATAACGGTTCCTCCTCCATTGTTACTGCATTGATTCTCCTGAGAGCTGATCCCTATCTTTACATGGCTTGATTCGCAAAATCAACTCTTATGCCCCGTATCTTCCCTTTTCTACATCCCCAAAAATATGTCCGTCCACAATGGTCACCACTCTGCGCCGCATGATGTTGACATACTGGCTGGCGTGGGTGGCCATAATGACCGTGGTTCCCCTTCGGTTTACCTCGTTGAGGAGAAGAAGCATATCCCAGATATTGTCGTCATCCAGGTTGGCGGTGATCTCATCCAGCACTAAAACCGGTGGGCTGTTGATCAGGGCTCTGGCCAGCTCCACCCGGCGGCACTCGCCGATGGACAGCTCTGCCGGATACTTGCTCTCCACGCCGGACATCCCCACCAGCCCCAGGACCTTTTTGCTCTTCATCCGCAGATGCTTCCCCGTCTCCAGCTTTGTGCTGGCGATTCTGGCTGCCAGGGTCAGATTTTCCTCCACCGTCCGCTTGCGGATCAGAGTAGGCTCCTGCCAGACCTTTCCGAACATCAGGGACGCCCGGTTTTTGCTCCACTTCTTCATCCAGGTCAAATCATGTTCATCCAGATAAACCTTACCCCGATCCGGCTTTATCTTCCCGGTAATCAGGTCCAGAAGGGTACTTTTTCCCGCCCCGCTGCTGCCGATGACAAAAACAAACTCGCCCTGTTTGATTGTGAGATTCACATTCTCTACGCCAACTTCGTTTCGTCGCTCTACCTTATAATACTTTGAAACTCGTTCCAATGAGATCGTGGGCATAGTTCTCTCCTGTGCCTTATTATCAGATTTTTGAGTTTGCCTTCCCCGTTGCAAACCGCACCGATTCTGCTATAATAAGAAAAGAATGCAGTTTACAGCGCAGATGCGCGGCCGGAGGTGTATCGTTGAAAAAAAGATATATTGTGCTGATACTCATCCTGGCTCTGTTGTGCATTGGAGGTGTAGAGCTGGCCGCCTGCCGCCACTTTGCCCCGGAGCTCTATGAGCAGATCACCCGGCCGGTGGCCGTGTGCGTCAACCGGGTGCTGGGCGCCGCATCTGCTCTGGGGCAGCAGGCATCCCAACTGGGGCAGCGGGCCTTGGCCCAAGCGTCCCAAGCGTGGGATGACTTCACCGCTCCCAAGGCTCCGCCCCCAGAAGAGGAGCTGGAATCCCAGCTGGCCGGCTCCCCCGCTCTGGAAAACGACACCCCCATCTCCGATCCCTCTATTACAGAGCTGATCGACCAGGACGGTCAGTCCATTTTGACGGGCGGTATCGTCGACATTGTCTACTTCAACCAGGGCGAGGCGCCCTGGGCGGAGCAGCCCTATGGCAGCGATCATATCGGCGGCTACGGCTGCGGACCCGCCGCCATGGCCATGGCGGTGGCCAGCCTCACTGGTGAGGAGACCGACCCCGCCCTCATGGCGCAGTGGGCCGTGGACCACGGCTACTGGGCCCGCAGGAGCGGCTCTTACCTCTCCATCGTGGATGGGACCGCCAGCGCTTATGGTCTGGTGGCGGAGCCCCTGACCAACCGGACTACGGACGCGCTGATGGAGGCCCTCTTCTCCGGAAAAATTCTGGTCGCCCTTATGGGGCCGGGGCACTTTACCCAGCATGGGCACTTTATCCTGCTCCGGGGCGTCACGCTCAGCGGGGACATTTTGGTGGCAGACCCCAACAGCACGGAGCGCAGCCTCACCGTCTGGGATCCCCAGCTGATCCTGGACGAGCTCTCCACCAGCACCTCCAACGGCGCCCCCCTGTGGACCCTCTGTGCGGCCCCAGGGTAACACGGCCCACCCGCCCGCTTACGTACTTTGGCATCGGCCCGGATTGATACCGGGCCGATGCTCGTTTCATCTGTAAATCGACTTATCTCGGGTGAACTTCCAGCTGACCGCTTTGTCCAGCTCCAACACCTGATTCAGCCGCCTGCGGTTGGCGGCCACCTGGTCCGCCAGGGGCTGTTCCTCCGGCGACTGGGCCGGGGCGCCCCGAATCAGGCCGTCCAGCCGGGCCGCCTGATCTGGGTCGCTGATGTCCCCCACCAAATCCCACATGGCCTGCTCCGTTGCCTCCAGCTTTTCAATGGGTTCCTGCCGCATGGCCATAAGCATCTCCACAGACACTGGGTCGCTACGGTCGATGGCCTCCGCCATCTGCCGGGAGAGATCCAGCACCTCGTTAAACAGATTGTTCATCCGCTTGGCCTGGACCAGCGCTTTCATCAAGCTATCTTGTGTCATATGCCTACCCTTCAGCCCGGACTTCCTCCCGGCTGGCCTTCTCTGCCGCCCGGAAGGAGCCCCGCAGCTCGTCGGCCATGGTGCGCACCCGCTCCAGCTCGGTGGCATTGCGGCCCGCCTTCACCCGGTTCAGCTCGTAGCTGAAAAAATCGTACAACCGGGCCAGATCTCTGCCAATGGGGTACTGCCGGTCCAGTGTATCGTCCAGATAGCGGATGATCTCCAGACTCCGGTCCACAGAGGCGTCAAAAAGCGCATAGTCCGGCTTTTTCAGCGCCAGCTCGGCTCTGGTCAGCCGCTTGACCAACTCATCATAGAGCAGCAAGAGCAGCTCTCCCTGGGTCATGGAGTTGATGGCCTGATCCTTTTGATCCTGATACCCCCGAAACCCCTTACTATCCATTACTGACTCCTTTGTACCCTTCTTAGTAGCTGCTGCCGCCGCCCATGAGGCCCATCATCGCGGAACTCTGGGAGTTCATCTCGGCAATCAGCTGCTCCAGTCTGGAGAATTTGACGGTATAGCGGTCGATCTGGTCGGACATCTTGTTCTGCCAGCGCTCGATCTGCTTGTCGATGTTGTCCATCTGGCTCTTCAGGCTGTTGCTGTTCAGCGTGGTGGGCGCCTTTATGGAGCCCGCCCGGGTAACTAGGATACCCTTGGGCTCGCCGGTGGTCTTGCCGTAGGTTTCCAGCGGCGAGAGCAGGGACTTCATCAGGCCGTCAGAGGAGGAGCCGCTGTCCTTGCTCTTGGTAAACGCGTTCTTCACCTTATCCGGGTCGCTCTCCAGGGCGTTGCGCAGGGCTTTCTCATCCAGGCTGATGGTGGTCAGGCCGTTGGAGTAAGAAGTGCTGATGCCGATGCTGCGCAGATCCGCCCCGTCGGTACCGGCGGGAGAAATGGCGGAACGCAGCTTGCTGTACAGGCTGGACAGGTTGGAGTCGGCAAACAGGATGCCCTGCTTGGCCTTCTCCTCATAGGCCTTGATGGCGCTCTCCGACATATCCGCCTTGTCGTCCTCTGTCAAGGGCTCATACCGGCTTTTGTCGGACTTGAGGGAGGGCTGGGTGGAGTAGGCCTCCTTGATTTCGGTGACCATGGCGTTGTAGTCCTCCACCATGCTCTTGATGGCGTCCACAATCTTGTCCGCGTCAGAGGAAGAGGTAAAGGTGACGGCCTCTGCGTCTGCCTTCAGGTTGTCGCCCTCATAGTTGAAGGTGCCCTTCAGGTTGATGGTCATGCCGTCCACCTCGAAGGAGTTGCCGCTGCGGCTGATATTCTCAAACTTTTTCCCGTTCACTTCCATGGACAGGATGGCGTCCTGACCTTCCGTAAGGTCGCCGCCGCTGAACAGCTTCGCGGCCAGGCCGTCGCCGAACTCAATCTTGCCGGCCGCGCCGTTCTCGCTGGCGGTGAACTGGAACTCGTTGGTGGTCTTGGAGTAGCTGACCTTCACGCCGGCGTCGGCGCTGCTGTTGATGGCGGTCATCACGCTCTCCAGGGCGGTCTCCTTGCTGAACTTGCCCACGGACACGCCGTTGACAGTGAAGTCGTGCAGGTAGTTGCCGTCCTTGTCCACCTGGTAGTACTTGCCGTTCTCGCCGTCGTAGCTTTTGGCCACCCGGTTGCCCTTGCTGTCCACGTAGTAGGTCTCGTCCTCGGTCTTGACCTCCCGGACCTCGCCCTCGGCCTCGATCATGGGGATCTGGCTCCAGTCAAAATCCTCTCCCAGCAGATCGCTCAGGGTTCTGCCGGTGTTGATATAGTTGGACGCGCCGATCTTGGGAAGACCCAGGGCCTCCGCCTGCCCGCTGGTCACACTGAGGGTGGAGCCCTCCGCCGCGCTCAGCTTCAGGCTGAACTTGCTGCCGGTGTCCGGATCGCTGTCGCCGATGCCGCCCACGGTGATCTTGCCCTTGCCGAAGGCCTTGTCCAGGCTGTCCTGCACGCCCTGGAGGAACTGCTTGCCGGTCATGTCCTTGGTGTACTCCGGCAGAGTGATCTCCTTGCTGACGCCGTTCAGGGTCACCTTCATGGTCTTGCCGGACAGATACTCTCCCCGGCTCTCGCTCTCGTCCACCAGCTTCTTATCGCCCACCGTCAGGGTGTCCGACTTTTCACTGGTGTCAATGCCCAGGGTGTCCTTAATCTTGCCGCTGGCGGACCCGATCGTTACGCTGTTGCCGGCGTTCAATTTGTCGGAGAATTGGATGTTGCCGTCCTTCACCTCTACGCCGATGACCTCGCTGAGCTTCTTGGTCTCGCCGCTGTTGGTGGTATAGTTCATCTCCGCCATCTTGTCCCGGATGCCCTGGGCCAGATCCTCCACGCTCTCGTAGAGGTCCGTGTCGCCGAAGTCCAGGTCAAATTCCTTGGCGCCGCCGTAGCTCAGGGTAATGCTGCCGGACACCAGGCTGCTCTTCTGGGTCTCCGCCAGATCCATCTCCGCGCCGGCGATGCTGCTGGCCAGATCGGTGCCCCCCAGAACACTGCCGCTCACCCGGTAGACGGCCGCCTTGGCCAGCTGCTTTACCCCCAGCAGCTGCACGTCACTGGAGGTCTTGCCGCTGGCGGTGACCTTGTCAGCATAGGTGCCGCTGGTGGTGGTCTTCACCGCGTTGTTGAAAAAGCTGCTGCTGAGCAGGTTGGTGCTGGAGGCGTAGGACGTGTACTTCTGGGTAAAATTCGCCATCTTGTCGATGATGCTACGGTAGGCGTCCTGCTGCCACTCCACCTTGGTGCGCTTCTTATTCAGGCTGGAAATTTTCAGCTTAATACCCGCTACCGCATTTTCGATCATGGACTCGGTATCCATGCCGCTGGCCAGGCCGGACAGCACATTCCGGTTTCCGTAGATGCTGCTCGCCGCGCCGCTGCTGCTTAAACTGCTGATCGATGCCACATTTGATCGCTCCTTTCCAAATCAAAGGCGGTCTTACGCTGTCTGCAAATCAAAAAATGATGAGAAGGGAAAAATTTATTGTTTTTTTTCTGCTCTTCCTCTATATTTTTTTATCGACCTGTAGTATATTAAAGTTAAGAGTTTTCTCCGAGTTTTTGTTGTGAGGAGGGAATCGTCCTTGACACGGATCATCACTGTTACAAACCAAAAAGGCGGGGTGGGAAAGACCACCACCGCCTCTGCCCTTGTGTGCGGGCTGCACCAGCGGGGCGCCCGGGTTTTGGGCATTGACCTGGACCCCCAAGGCAACCTGGGCTTCACTCTGGGACTGGACATTGGCTCCGCCAGCACAGTCTACGACGTCTTCAAGGGCACCTGTCCAATTGAGGACGCCATCGTCCCCACCAAGTACGGCGACGTGCTCCCGTCGGATATTATGCTCTCCGCCGCCGAGGTGGAATTTACCGCCCCCCGCCGGGAGTTTATTCTGGACCACCATCTGTCCATGGTCCGCTCCCGCTACGATTTTGTCATCATCGACACGCCCCCCGCCCTCAATGTGCTTACTGTTAACGCCTACGTGGCCTCTGACGGGCTGATTGTCCCCATGGAGGCGGAGGTGCTCAGCCTGGTGGGCATCACCCAGCTGCAGGAGACCATTGAGACAGTGCGCAACTCCTTCAACCCGAATCTGAAGGTACTGGGCATTCTGCTCAACAAGTTCAACCCCCGGCTCACCCTGTCCCGGGAGATCCTGGATCTGGCGGAGCAGGTGGCCCAGCAGCTGGACGGCCAGGTGTTTGAGTCCAAAATCCGCCGGGGGGTGGGCGTGGCCATGGCCCCCGCCCATGGACAGAGCGTCCTCACCTTCCAGCCCAAGTCCAAGCCCGCCCAGGATCTTATGGCGGTGGTGGATGTGGTGGCTGGTCCAGACTTCCCCGCGCCCAAAGAGCCCTGAGCGTTTAGAGGCCTGTTCCGCATCTCCCCGCGCACGTCTTGACGGCGGATTTGTTGTTTTGACCGTGTTGAAAATCCTTGCAACCGGCGGGATTGCTGCGGCTTTTGTCTTGCAGGGCAAAGAAATCCACTCGCCAATCCTGCACGTTGAGATCTGGAAACAGGCTCTAACAGACCGCTTTTATCGTTTATCGTTATAAAGGAGAATGATTTATGGCGACGAAAGACAGTAAATCCAACACCAGCAAAACGGCCCATGTGCTCAATCTGTTGAGCAAGAATCGTGAAACCCCGCCCCAGGACACCCCGGCTGCGGAAGAAAAGGAGGGGACTGCCTCCGCCGCGCCGGCCCCTGCCGCCCCTGTGCCCCCCATTCTCTCCTCTCTGGCTCCGGACGCCGAGGTCTCCGTGCAGATTAAAGGTGCGCTGGAGGAGGCGCTGGAAGACGAACTCATCGAGACCGCCCCGGAGGAGGCCGCTCCTGTCCTTCAAGCTGAGGAGACCGCCCCGCCTCAGCCGGAAGAGGCTGCCCCCGCGCCCCAGGCCGAGGAAACCGCCCCGCTTCAGCCGGAGGAGGCTGCCCCCGCGCCCCAGGCTGAATCTGATTTGGAGCCCGAACCGGAGGAGGGCGATCTTGACTTTACCTATGTCAATGTGATGCAGACTCTGGTGGAAGAAAATGTAGAGAAGTATATGAAAACCTTTGGTCTGTGTCAGTGCCCCAGGTGCATCTCCGACGTAAAAGCCCTTACTTTGAACAATCTTCCCCCAAAATATGTGGTTATCCGCCCCGGCGAGATGGTACCCCGCATCACCGTCTACGAGGGACGCTACAGCGCGGCAGTCACCGCCCAGCTCCTGCACGCCTGCATGGCTGTTATGGAGAAGCCACACCACGACCGGTAGTCCCAATATAAGAACCTGTATTCACAACCGCGGAACGCCGGCTGACCAGGTCTTCTGCCGGCCTGCCGCGGCAAACAAGCTTGAAATCCACAAAGGATTCCTGCGCTTGTTTGCCTTGCAGGACAACAAAATCCCTTGGCAATCCAGCATCCCCCGGTTATGAATACAGGTTCTAAAAATGGTTCGGCACCGCGGTGCCGAACCATTTTTTCAGTGTATTCTGTCAGGAAACCGGCTGTGCGTCCTCCTCCGCCTCCTTCAGCTGATTCGGATACGGATTGGTCAGCTGCTCCCACAGCATATTCACATTCTCCATGCAGATGAAATAGACGCTGGTGATCAGGTTGCTGGGAATGCCCAGCTCGTCGGCTAGGGTGGTAATCCGCTCCCAGTCCGCCGCCTCATAGCACAGCACCAGCTCGTACAGCTTGCCGCACCGGCCCTCCCGGCGGAGCAGAGCGTTTTTGATCTCATCCACCACCGGTACCTCCGCCACAATTTCCTCCATTGAGGCGTCGATCAAGTAGTTCAGCGTGGAGAACATACCCATCAGGTACGCCTCCGCCTTGGAAATGGGCATATCCTTGGCGTAGTTCATCAGTTCGCTGCAGAAATTGGCCCGCATAAAGGACAGCTTGAGGAACTCCTCCGATTCCGTGTCAGTCTGGTTTTCCGCATTACTGGCGCTGAGCAGGTAGACCCACTGCTTCAGCTGTCCCAGACCCAACGTCATAACCGCCTGATGAATTGTACTCGCCCGGTGGCGCAGCGCAAAATAGACAGAGTTCGCCATCTTCAGCAGGCCATAAGTCAAGCTGGCGTCCGCGGCAATCAGCTGCTCGATCTCATCCACATTTGGCTCATCCCGGGTTACCGCCACCATCAGCCGGAAGAAGTTGCTCTGGAGGTAGGAACCGCTGTGGGCCTTGGTTGTCAGCTTCTCCGCCACATAGGGCCCCTCCACCGCGTCCGCCTTCATGGCAATCGCCTTCTGGTGCAGCTCCGCACTGTCGATGTTGGTCACAATACACTTTTTGTTCATGCTATGAGCAATTTCAATGATATTGCGCATGTTTACATCGGTGCATGTCTGAATATTGATTTTGATATAGTCGATGCTGTCCATCAGTGCCAGGTACCGTGGGGCGAATTGGAACTCATTGACCGCGACCTTATATCCCTCCTGAGCAAACTGCTGTACAAACCGCATGGACAGCGGGTGGATAATCACGCTGTCGTCAATCTGGATTACCAACTCGTTCTTGTCGAACAGCTTAGGGGTCTTTTTCATCAGCAGCATGGTGGTAAAGGTCATAAAACTGAGGGAGCCCCTCAACACCTTCGTAGAATTTTGGGTCAGAAAATTGTAGATCGTGTCAGCGGCGGCAAATTCCGTGCTGGAAGTTCCCTTTTCCCCGCTGAACGCCTGGTTTTCACCATGGTACAATATTTCATGCCCGATAATATGCCCTGTCACATCTTTAATGGGCTGCCGCACAATGTATTTGCTGCTCATAGCTGTCTCTCCTGCCTCCTCAGTCTTGGCCCTTTTCGCGCGCGATCAGATGGTCCATCACCCTGACCAGATGTCCGATTTCCGGCTTGCTCATCTGTTCGTCCGCGCCCAGTTCTCTGCCCTTACGGCGCATTTCTTCCGTAATCAGAGACGAGAAAATAATAACAGGAATTTTGCTGAACAGCTTGTCCTCTTTCACCAGCTTGGTCAGGCGGTGTCCATCCATCTGGGGCATCTCGATATCGGTAATAATCAGCGCTGCCTTTTCCCGTACCTCCTCTATGCTCTTTCCCTGCATTCTCTGGAGGTAATTCCACAGCTCCTGGCCGTTGGAGAACATGGTGACATTGGCATAGCCGGACTTATGCAGCGCCTCTTCGATCATCTTGCTCAGCAGCAGGGAGTCTTCCGCCACCAGAATGGGGGCCTCCTGCCGCTGTCTCGGGCCCAGCTGGTCAATCTCCGACATCTGGATCGTGGTTTCAGGGGCAATCTCGGCCACGATCTTCTCAAAGTCCAGAATCGTCACCAACTCGCCATTGCACTGGGCAATGCCGGTGGCCACGCCCTCTTCCCCCCGGGACATGGTCTTATCCGGCTTTTGAATATCCTGCCACGAGATCCGGCTGATGCCCACGACCGTATGGACCCGGAACGCGATATTCATCTTATTGAAGTTCGTGACAATAAACAGATCCTTTGCCCCCTTCTCGCAGGGGGCACCCAGCAGATATCGCGGGAGATCCACCACCGTCAGAACGATATCCCGGGGCCTGAATATCCCTTCCACCGCAGGGTGGGCGTGAGGCATGAGCTTCACCGGTGCGGGCATCAGGATTTCCTTTACTTTCGCCACATTGATGCCGTACAGGTTGTCGTTGATGGTAAACTCCATCACTTCGATCTCATTGGTGCCTGATTCCAGCAAAATACCCCGTTTATCCTCTTCCAGCATTGCGAAACACTCCCTTCACAAGTTGACTGTCTTAAATAATCAGCTCTGGTTTCCCGTAGCTTCGCACACAGCCCAGCCCAGTGGATACGTCAAAGAGCAGGGTGCGGGCCACACAGCCCCCTGTATCCTCTTTCAGCAGCCGGATCCCCTCTTTTTTCAGATTCAGCCGCACGCTCTCAATGTTGCGCTGCCCAATATTCCCCAGCGAACCGCCGCTGACCTCAAACATTTTGGCCCCGCCCGCGATTTTCGCAGTAATGCGGGAACGGCTGGCCCCCTTGGCCTCCATCTGCCGCAGGGTCTCCCGAATGCCTGTGTCGGCGTATTTCATGGTGTTCTTCCGCCCCGTCTCCATGTTCAACGGCAGCATGATATGGATCAAAGCGCCCAGCTTAATCACCGGGTCATACAGACAGATGCCAATACAGGAACCCAGCGCATAAGTAACCAACATACCAGCACCCTTTGCCATTTTCATGTCCGCAATACCGATTACCAGCTTATTCTCCATAGTTAGACGCCCAGCTTCCTCAATAAAGAATTTAGCGACCGGATATCCGGGGAGAGCAGGAGCCGGCAGGGCACCTTCTTGTTACGATAGACAAAATCTCCCCCGATTGTCATGATATAGTCCGACTGTCCGCCGTACTCCGCCATGGGCACCGCCAGAATGGCGCCCTGCATATCCACCGTAAAGGCAGGCACGGTCAGCTTCACATCGATCCCCGCCAGGCCGCTCAGCGCGTTGATAAAGGTGGAAATCATAATATTGCCCACCTCTACCAGCACGGAGCTCTCCATCTCCTGAAGCTGGCTGTAGTCCTTAATGGTCTGCTGCAACATGCTGCTCAGCACCAGATTGATAAAGTCCAGCTGCTGGACTGACAGCATAATTCCGTTAATCTGTCCGCTCAGCTTCACCAGCACGCCGGCTGTGATCTCCTCCGGGCCGCCGATCCAATCCAGTGCCTCGTTATACTCCATAATGCGCACCTCAGGCAGCATAATGCGCACCTCACAGCCCAGCATCTGGGACAGGGCCGTGGCGGCGTTCCCCGTGCCGATGCTGCCCACCTCGCGCAGAGTATCCAGTTCCAGCGAGTTGAGCTCATCATAATTTTTAAGTTCCATAGGGCTACCTCTCCTCAGCTGCGCAGACCGTTGATGGTAGTCTCAATTTCATCTGACGTCTGCACGATTTTGAGCGCCAGACCATAAGCCCGCTGGGACTCGATGACCTTGGTCAGCTCCTCCGCAAGGTCTGTATTGGAGCCCTCCAGCAGGCCCTGACGGAGCTTGCCGGAGCCAATCCAGAGATTTCCGTTTTTATCCACAGGCAGGTAGCGGCTGTTTGTCAGCTGCCCCATGCCGTCGTAATTGCTGTAGTCAAAGATACCCACCGGATACTCCGCCTCCGGGTCAGTCACCCGGATAAGGCCGCCCTCCCGGCTCAGGACAAACCGCCCCTCCCCGTCGGACAGGTAGAATACGCTCTCTATGATCGGCTCGCCGTTCTCATCCAGATCCTGTCCCGGCTCCAGAAGCTCCGCCATGGTGAAGGCGCCGTTGCGGGTGAATGTGACGTCCCCTGTGGACAGGTCCACCAGGGCGAAAAAGCCGTCGCCGTCGATCATATAGTCCTGCTTGCGTCCGGTATTCTCCGAGGGGCCCTGCCGGAAATCTGTGGAGGTCATCAGCAGGCGGGTGCCCACGCCAGCGCTGACCTCCCTCTCAATTCCCTGCATGTTCTGGTACATCAGGGCGGTAAACCTGGCCTTGTCTGCCTTAAATCCAAAGGTGTTCACATTGGCGATGTTGTCTCCCTGGATGTTCAGCCGCCGCAGCTGCTGATGGGCGCCCACCGCGCCGATATAGAAGGATTGATTCATGTCCCTTTCACCACTCTCTTACAGCCGTCCCACATCGGTGGTGGCCTTTGTCATCAGCTGGTCGTAGATCTTCGCCGCCTGGGCCGCGCTTTGCAGGGCCCGCTGGCAGGTCAGCATCTCTGTCATCTGCCGCACCATGTCCACATTGGATCGCTCCAGGTATTTCCAATGAATCGTGGGCCGCTCCACCAGTGTGGCGTTCTCACCAGTGAAAATACCCTCGTCCTCGTGCTCCAGGGCGCCGTTGTCCTCAAAGGTAAACACACCCAGCTGGCCCACCAGGACACCGGTCTCGGTGTAAATCTGTCCCCAGTTATCGGCCTCGATCTTGTCGGTGGACAGGCGGATGGGCTGGCTGTCCCGGCCCAGCACCCGGCCATGGCCCGGGAAGCAGAGGTATCCGTCGTCATCCAGAGAGAAGCTGCCCGCCCGGGTGTAAATGGTGCCGTTGTTCTCGGTCTGGACGGCAAAGAAGCCGTCTCCCTCAATGGCGAAGTCCAGCGGGATGCCGGTGGGTTCCGGGATGCCCTGATCATAGTTGGTGTAAATTTCGCTGGTGGCCCGGATATAGCTGATATTGCCGATTCCGGTGTAGTCCTTGCGCTTGTTGCCCACCCGGTTGAACAGTACTTCGTCAAATGTGCTGGCCGTATACCGCTCTTCCTTGAAGCCGGCGGTGGAGATGTTAACCAAGTTATTGGACACCACGTTCAGGTTCCGCTGCTGGGTCAGCATTCCAGAGGTCAAATTATAAAACCCTTTATACATGTTCTATCCCTTCTTCCGCTCTCTCAGGTCTTTTTGCGCTGGGGCGCCGTTGAGATACACCGTCATATAGTCGCGCAGCTTTTGAATGGCTCTGGCATGGATTTGGGAAATCCGGGGCTTGCTTACATCCATTACCTGGGCAATTTCCTTCATGTGCAGGTTTTTTTCATAGTACAGGGAGAGTACGATCTGTTCGTTCTCCCGCAGAGTCTGGATTCCCTCGGCCAGCACCTGCTGCAGCTCCCGCTCCTGGAGCATGGTTTCCGGCTGGCCGTAGCTGTCCTCGGCCAAGACCTCAAAGCGGTAGCCGTCCGTATCCCGGGAATCCATCAGCGCGTCCAAGGAGAGAATGTTGCTCAGGGCCGCGCTGGCCGTATCCTTTTGATATTTCTCAATAGGGACGCCCAGCCGTTCCGCCACTTCACTGTCAGTGGGAAAATGCCCCAACTCAGCGGAGAGGACGGAAATGACCGCATCAATCTCCTTTGCCCTGCGCCGGATGTTCCGGGGCAGCCAATCCTGCTTGCGGGCCAAGTCAATCACCATGCCCCGGATCCGCTTTGACACATAGGTCTCGAACTTGATTCCCTTCTCCGGGTCAAATTTATCGATGGCGCCCAGAAGGGTAAGAATCCCCTCGTTGACAATGTCATCCACCTGGGCAAAGCCGCTGTACACCCCGCGAATTTGCAGGGCCGCGCTCTTAATCAGCCCCTCATACCGCAGCACCAGGGGCCATTTCAGCTCCATATCCCCTGTCTGCTTGTAGGCATTGAGGAGCTCTGGGGTACTCATGGCCTCGATTTCCTCCGGGGTATAGTGCTGTGCCGGGGCATTCTGGCCCTCCTGTCCGGTGTGCAAGGATTCCTCGCTCATGTGCCCACCGCCCTCCGTTCCGCCCGGGCCGGGGCATCCAGGGTAATATTCCCCAGGGCCTGGATCTGGACGCTGCTGGTGATCTCATTGAAGGACAGGACATAGAGATTGGGGTAGAACTGGGTAATCATCTTGCTGAAATAGCCGCGGATGACCTGGCTGACCAGAATCACCGGGGTCTGGGACAGCTCGCCGAATTTCTTCATATGCTCCGACAGCTGAGAGATAATCTGCTGCATCAGGTCGGGGCCCATGGCCAGGTAGATGCCTTGGTCGTTCCGGGTCAGGGAGGCGATGATCTTCTTCTCCACCTCGGCGTCCAGGGTAATGACCCGCAGCTGTCCGTCCTCGCAGAAGCGGCGGGTGATGGTGCGGCTCAGCGCGCCGCGGACCTGCTCGGTAACCATGGTGATATCCCGGCCCTGACTCAGGGCGTCCACCGCTGTCTCCAGAATGGTGCCCAGGTCCTTGATGGGCACTCCTTCCTGGAGGAGATTGCGCAGAATCTTCTCCAGCGTGGCGTAGGAGACGATATTGGGCACTGCCTCCGCCACCAGCTCGGGTGAGGTGCGCTTCAGGTTTTCCACCAGCTGAATGGTCTCCGCCCGGTTGAGCAGTTCATAGGCGTGTTTTTTTACCGTCTCGCCCAGGTGGGTCAGCATCACCGACAGGGGGTCGATGACGGTGTAGCCGTAAATCTCCGCCATCTCCTTGTTCTCCGGCAGAATCCACCGGGAGGGAATGCCGTAGGCCGGCTCAATGGTCTCGATACCGTCAATCTCTCCCAGAGGCGCCGCCGGCTCCAAAGCCAGGTAGTAGTCCACCAGAATCTCACCCCGGGCCACCTCTTCTCCCTTGATGCGGATCACATACTGGTTGGTGCCCAAAGAGGAGGAGTCGTGCAGGCGGATGGAGGGGAAGACGAAGCCCATATCCTGGGCGTACTGCCGGCGGAAGATGACAATCCGGCTGATCAGCTTACCCCCGTGGGTCTCATCCACCATGGGAATCAGACTATAGCCAAACTCCATCTCAATGGGCTCCACCGCCAGCAGAGAGTAGACGTTGTTGATGTCCTTGTAGTAGTCGCTCTCGCTGGGCGCCGCCTCTGGCGGCACTTCGGCGGCCCGCTCCGCCGCCGCGGCCTCCACAGCCTTCTGCCGCTCCATCTGCCGGTCAGTGAACAGCCCGCCGGCCAGAAGGACAATGCCGCCAAGGCCCAGGGGGATGGTCGGCGTACCGGGAATGACGGACAGAAAAAGCAGGATAATGCCGGTAGCCATAATCGCCCTCGGCTGGGCCTTAAACTGAGACAGCACATCAATGTTCAGGCTGCCATCAGACACGGACCGGGTAACGATCATGCCGGTGGCCGTAGAAATCATCAGAGAGGGAATCTGGGACACCAGGCCGTCGCCAATGGTAAGGATACAGTAGCGGCTCATTACATCGCCGATACTGCCGCCGTTGACCACCATGCCGATGATAATACCGCCCACCAGGTTGATGATGGTGATGACGATGGACATGGTGGAGTCGCCCTTGACAATCTTTGTGGCGCCGTCCATGGCGCCGTAAAAATCCGCCTCTTTCTGGATTTTCTCCCGCCGGGTGCGGGCCTGCTGCTCATCGATCAGGCCGGAGGACAAATCCGCGTCAATGGCCATCTGCTTGCCAGGCATGGCGTCCAGGGTGAAGCGGGCGGCCACCTCGGACACGCGCTCGGCGCCTTTGGTGATGACGATGAGCTGAACCAGTACAATGATAAAGAAGATGACGAAGCCCACTACAATATTACCTTGGGTAATGAGCTGTCCAAAGTTGCGGATCACAACGCCGGGATCGCCGGTGGTGAGAATCATCCGGGTACTGGACACGTTCAGGCCCAGCCGGAACAGGGTTGTGATCAGCAGCAGCGAGGGGAAGATGGAAAACTCCAGCGCGTCTGAGATATTCATGGTAATCATCAGGATCATGATGGACAACCCGATGTTGATCACCAGCAGAATGTCCAGAATCTGCGGCGGCAGGGGGATAAACAGGAACATGACCACGATCACAACAAACAACGCGATCGCGTTATCTAAAATACGTCTGAGCAAGGGTGGTCACCTCCTGGCGGACATACGCCATTACTTCGTAACAATCTGTTTTTTCTCGTTCAGCTGGAAGATATACACCAGCACCTCGGCCACAGCGGCGTACAGCTCCGGCGGGATCTCCCGGTTCAGCTCAGCCTGGGCGTAAAGGGCCCGGGCCAGGGGGACATTCTCCAGCACCGCGATCTGGTGCTCCTGCGCGATTTGGACGATGCGCAGGGCCAGGGAATCCTGTCCCTTGGCCAGAACAATGGGGGCGCTGTCCCGGTCCGGCTTATAGCGCAGGGCCACAGCAAAGTGGGTCGGATTTCGGATAACCACGTCCGCCCCCGGCACCTGCTGCATCATGCGGCTCTGGGCCCGGCGGCGCTGGATCTCCTTGATCTTCCCCTTGACCTGGGGGTCGCCTTCCATCTGTTTGTACTCTTCCTTGATCTCCTGCTTGCTCATGCGCAGCTGCCGCTCATAGTCCCACCACTGGTAGAGGAAGTCCAGCGCGGCTAGGGCCACAAAGGCGATGGCAATCTGCATCACCATGGCCAGGATGTTGTCCACCAGATGCAAGCAGGCGCTGGGCAGCTCGGTATAGAGGTACTTCGCGCTCTCCTGAAACATGCCCTTCAGGTTGAGGAAAATAATCACCATCAAAAGGGTAATCTTCAAAATACCCTTCAGGGCCTCTACCACGCTTTTCAGAGAAAACAGCCGCTTGAACCCCTGCAGGGGGCTGATGCGGTTGAATTTGGGCTTGATGGACTCTCCGCTGACCAGAAAGCGGGTCTGGAGAAAGGTAGCCGCCGCAGCGCACAGCACCGTGACAAGAATCAGGGGAGCCACTGTCCGCAGCACCACCACCAGCGCCTCCACGGACAGCTTGCCCAGCAAGGTCTGGAACTGGCCTGCCGGCTGGGTGGCGGTCTCGAAGCAGTAGCTCAGAAACCGGGTCAGCTGCTCCACAAAGCTGCCGCCCAGGGCCCACATCATGGCGTAAGCTCCCAGCAGAGTGGCCACCGCCACCGCGTCCCGGCTGAGAAAGACGTTACCTTTCTTTCGTTCGTCCCGTCGTTTTTTTGGTGTTGCTTTTTCAGTTTTGGAACCTTCCGCCAATGGTCTGTCCCCCCTTGGGCCGGCCGTGTTTCAGGTGCGCTACGGGCTGGTCAGCGCCAGAATCTCCCGCAGGCTGTCCAGCATCCGCGCCTCCACATGGAGCAAAAACTCACTAAAGGGGACAAGCAGTATAAAAAGCAGTCCCAGACCAATAATCACCTTCAGCTCAATGTTAATCGCAAACACATTGATCTGGGGGATTACCTTCATCAAAATGCCCATCCCCACCTGGGCAATCAGCTCGGCCGCCAGAATGGGCATACACAGCTTCACGCCCAGCAGAGTACACTCCACAAAGAGCGCCAGCATGGCATTGTAGACCTGGTCCCCCAGGACGATTCTCCCAAAGGGCACAACATCGCCGGAGGTAAGCAGGATGCGCAGCAGGGTATGGTGTCCGTTGGCCGCGAAGAACAGCAGGGTCATCAGAATGTTCAGCAGCACGCCGGTTACAGACAGGTTCGCCTGGGCCCCTGCGTCGTAGATCTGGTTCATAGTCATACCCATCTGGGTGTCAATCATGCTCCCCGCCAGCTGGGGAATATAGAAAAAGAAGTTTACCACCAGTCCCAGCACAAAGCCCACCGCCAGCTCCAAAAGCAGCCGCCCGGCAAGCTCCATCAGCCCCGATGGGGCCTGCACCGTCTGGGTCGTAATCCCGCTGACAAAGAAAGCCAGGATTAGAATCAGGCCGCTGCGGAAAATACCTGGTACATTCCGGCGGCCCAAGATGGGGTTGAACGCGATGAACCCACTCATTCGGGCCAAGATATAGAGGAACAGGGTTAAACCGGACCAGTCAATCATGTTCTCTCCCTCTTCAGCCGGCCATCAGCTCAAAGAGCGCCCTGGTGTAATCCTGAAGCGTCTCCAGCATCCAGCCGCCCCCGACCAGCAGCACAGTCACCACCACCACCAGCTTCAGCATGAAGGAGATGGTCTGTTCATGGATCTGGGTCACGGCCTGAAACACCGCCACCACCACGCCCACCAGCATACTGAGAATCAGCATAGGGCCGGCCAGCTTGATGGCCACCAGCACTGCGTCCCGCAGGATATCCATTACCTTTGAGGTATCCATCCGCCGCTCCTTCCGTCTATTGTACGCCTCGCACCAGAGTTGAAAACAGCAGCTCCCAGCCGTTGATAGAGATAAAGAGCAACAGCTTGAAGGGAGTGGAGATCATGGAGGGCGGCAGCATAATCATGCCCATGGACATCAGCGTGGAAGAGACCACCACGTCGATGAGCATAAAGGGAATGTAGAGCAAAAAGCCGATGACAAACGCCCGCTTCAGCTCACAGGTGGTAAACGCCGCGATGATAATCCGCATAGGCAGCTCCGCCCGGGCGGCGTTCCCGTCCGCCGGCACATCGATATGGGCCAGGCCGCAGTACATCTCCAACGTGCTCCACTCGGTATTGTTCAGCATAAAATCCTTCAGCGGAACGGAGGCCCGCTCTACAAACTCCGACGCGCCGATCTCCTCTTCCACATAGGGGTCCCAGGCCTGGGTCTGGATCTGGCTGAATACCGGGCCCATGGTGAGCATGGTGAGGATAAGGGCCAACCCTAC
Source organism: Pseudoflavonifractor sp. 524-17 (assembly GCF_009935845.1). GTDB lineage: Bacteria > Bacillota > Clostridia > Oscillospirales > Oscillospiraceae > Pseudoflavonifractor_A. Next base: position 33,651 of record NZ_QWEK01000037.1, read on the forward strand.
CAGCACCGTATTGGGCGGCGTCTGCTGGGTGCCCATTGCCGTGCGCAGGAAGGAGAACGAGATGATATACCGGGTAAAGGAGGTCATCATCACCAGCAGCGAGGGCACCAGGGCGATGAGCGTGGTCAGGAAGATAATCTCCAGCGCCTGGACACTGTCGCCGTTAATATTGATTAGGCCTTCCGGCATCTTCTGTTCACCTCTGCCTCTTTTGCTGAAGCACCTTGTTCAGCGACTCACGAAAACTGGGCAGGGCCGCCGGCTGCGGCGGCTGCGGCCAAGCCGCAGCCTCTTCCTGCGTAAATTCTGCCAGAGTGGATATCTCCGCCGGGGTAACTCCCAGAAGGAAATACCGCTCCCCCACCTGGACCAGCATCAACAGCTGTTCCTTCCCCAGAGTCATCCGCGCCAGTACCTTCATCATCCCGGTATCCTGGGGGAATCCGAAGACCCCCAGTCCCTTTCGGGAGGCCACATACTTGGTAAAGCAGTAGGCCAATCCTGCGATCAGGACAACGCAGATTACCATCCACAGCAGGGACAGCCATAGACTAAGCTCTGGCATGAGCGGTTAAGGCGCTCCCAGAATTGAGTTTACGGTCTTCAGCACGCGGTCGGCCTTAAAGGGCTTGACGATGAAGTCCTTCGCGCCGGAGCGCACCGCGTCCATAACCATGCTCTCCTGGCCCATGGCGGAGCACATGACCACGTTGGCGTTTCCGTCCTTGGCGCGGATTGCCTTCAGCGCCTCCAGGCCGTCCATGTTGGGCATCGTGATATCCATGATGACCAGATCGGGGCCGATCTCGCCAAACTTCTCCACAGCGTCAGCGCCGTCCACCGCCTCAAAGAGCTCGGTGTACCCGTTCTTGCTCAGGGTATCCTTTATCATCTTGCGCATAAAAGCCGCGTCGTCCACCAGCAAAATTTTCTTAGCCATGCTAAACCATCCTTTTCTAAATTTAGTCTAGTCGCGTCTTGTATCTCACTGTCTCAGAGCAAGCGCTGGTTTTCCCCGCTGTACTCCTTAGAAGCAGGTGAAAACCGCCCTGTCCGCTTATTTTTTCACCAAAGTCTCCACACCGGGCTTCTGCACGATCTCCGTAATCCGAACACCGAAGTTGTCGTCGATAACCACTACATCTCCCCGGGCGATACACTTTCCGTTGACAAACAGGTCCACCTGGTCGCCGGCCAACTTATCCAGCACCACAAGGGAGCCGGTGGAAAAGCCAAGGATATCCTGCACCTTTCTCCGGGTGCGGCCAATCTCCACCGTCACCTGCAAGGGAACTTCCATAATCAGGTCCAGGTTTTGGGCCTGTTCCTTCCCCAGCTTTTCGGCGACATCCATCTCCTGCATCGGCATAGGCTTGGTATTGATTACCTTGGGCTCCGGCGGCTGGGGCGCCTCCTGTGGCTGAGGCGGATAGGGGGGGTAGGGATAGTACATAGGCGGATAGCCCATATAGCCGTTGGCAAAGGGCGCGCCCTCCATGCCAGACATGGGATAGGGCGGCATCTGGGGCGGCGTGCCGGGTGCACCGGCGACCGGAGCGGTCCCTGCTGCCGGTGGATTTGGCGCAGGTTGAGGCGCGGGGGCAGGGGCGCTGCCCATCCCTGCCATCATCTTCTCGATCTCCTCCTGGCTGAGCTTGCCGCCGGAGGGGGCCGGTTCCGGGG
>NZ_QWEK01000005.1 GCF_009935845.1 Pseudoflavonifractor sp. 524-17
TTGTGTTGGATTCTCATAACTTCGATTCCTTTCAGTTATAAAATTGGGAATTTCGCGAACATCGCGCCTTCACATCCGATACTCCGGCGCATTGGGTGGAGCGCCATACGGTTCAAACTCCGTGGCCTTTGGCGTAAAAACCGTTGGGCGCGGGGCTCTATTTCAACCGGCCCGTCAGCCGTTTGAAACCAAAGTTCTATCTTTTGCTGGGCCTACCAGCCCGTTGGGGCGGCGGCATCCATTGCGTTCCCGCACCTCGCCCCGGAGAATTGTAATCTCTTTTGGGGCCTTGATTCCCAGCCGGGCCGTGGTGCTGGAATCCGGGAACACCTGAATGACGATATCCTCGCCGATGGTCAGGTACTCCCCCTCTTTCATCTGTAAAAACAGCATGGCAAACTCCTTTCGCCCGCGGCACTCTTGCACCCGCTGATTTTTCATGGTCATAATATTTTGGATACCCTTATGGGCTTCAGATGTGCGCACACATCCTCTTACGCTCTGGGCTGTTGTGGGATAGAGCCGGGCTTTGATGGTGGTGAACTGGACTGTCTT
>NZ_QWEK01000006.1 GCF_009935845.1 Pseudoflavonifractor sp. 524-17
TCAGCCGTTTGAAACCAAAGTTCTATCTTTTGCTGGCCCTACCAGCCCGTTGGGGCGGCGGCATCCATTGCGTTCCCGCACCTCCGCCCCGGAGAATTGTAATCTCTTTTGGGGCCTTGATTCCCAGCCGGGCCGTGGTGCTGGAATCCGGGAACACCTGAATGACGATATCCTCGCCGATGGTCAGGTACTCCCCCTCTTTCATCTGTAAAAACAGCATGGCAAACTCCTTTCGCCCGCGGCACTCCTGCACCCGCTGATTTTTCATGGTCATAATATTTTGGATACCCTTATGGGCTTCAGATGTGCGCACACATCCTCTCGTTTCCCACTGCTCGGCTTGGAAAACGCTGATTGAAACGGAATTGATTCAGTTACGCTCTGGGCCGTTGTGGGATAGCGCCGGGCTTTGATGGTGGTGAACTGGACTGTCTTTCCCGCCGCCATACCGCTCCCCCCTTTGAGACTTTGCAAAATCGTAACCTTTACAAACTCAAAATTGCCCCGCAAAAAATTTCTCAGGACCACTTAATTTACCGAATCGTGGGCCGATTATATGGATGTAGGCAAGAAAAAAAGCCGGTTTATAAAGGTATACCTTTACAAACCGGCTTCTTCTTTATATTGCTCCCCCTATGTTTGACGGTGTGTTATCACTGCCTCTCACAGGGGGAGCATATGTTGTTTTGGCGTTATTCCGTTCAGATGAGGCGGATCTGTTTCCAGCGGCCCCGGGCGAAGCGGACGGTGAAGACGATGGCCCGGACAAACCAGTCCAGGAACATGGCGAACCAGACGGCCAGCAGGCCGATGTCCCAAAAGCGGGCCATCAGGTAGGCGGAGCCGATGCGGAAGACCCACATGGAGCACATGGACACCACCATGGTGAACTTGGCGTCCCCCGCGGCCCGCAGGGCGTTTGGGAGGGAGAAGGACAGGGGCCAGAGGGTGAGCTGAAACAGGGCGGTGAAGCGCAGGATCCGGGCGGCCAGCAGGGCGGCCTGGTGGGTGAGATTGAAGAAGCCCACCATAAACCCGGCGCCGCCCAGCAGGGCGAGGCTGAGGGTACCCATAGCCAGATAGGTGGCTGTCATAAGCCGTTTCGTGTAGGAGACTGCCTGATCCGGGTCCCTGGCCCCCATACACTGGCCGACCACGGTGATCAGGGCCAGGCCCATGGAGGTGCCGGGGACGTTGACAATGCTGGCCACGCTGTTGGAGATGGCGTCCGCTGCCATAACTGAGGTGCCGAAGCTGGAGATCAGCCGCTGGAGGGTAAGCTTACCCACCTGGAACATACCATTTTCCAGGCCGGCGGGGATCCCTACCTGGAGAATACGCCGGACCAGTCCTCCCTGCCGCTCGGGGCGGAAGAGCTGTTGGATATGAACCGGGTGGCGCTTTTGACAGATGAGGGCCAGCATTACCAGCGCCCCCAGCCCCCGGGAGAACAAAGTGGAGGCCCCCACCCCCTTGGCGCCCCAGCCGCAGATGTAGACCAGATAGAAATTGCCGCCGATGTTGGCTATGTTCATCACCAGGGAGGTGAACATGGAGACCTTGCTGTTGCCCATGGAGCGGAACAGGGCCGCACCGGTGTTGTACATGGCCAGAAAGGGGAAGGAGCAGGCGGTAAGCAAAAAGTAGACAAGGGCGCTGTCCATTACATCGGCGTCCACATGGCCGAAGATCAGGGTCAGGATCTGGGGCCGGAAGGCCAGGGCCAGGAGGGTGAGCAGCAGGGCGATGCCGGTGGACAGATACAGGAGCTGCTTGGCGGCCTTGCAGGCGGTGTCGTTGTCCCGGCGGCCCAGATACTGGGAGGCGATCACCGCACCCCCGGTGGCCAGGGCGGACAGAACCTGGATGAGCAGCAGGTTGATAGAGTCCACCAGGGCCACGCCGGAGACAGCGGCCTCCCCGGCCCGGGTGACCATCATGGTGTCCGCCATGCCGATGGTCATGGCCAGAAGCTGTTCAATGACCAGGGGGATAATGAGTTGGATCAGCGCGCGGCGGGGGAAAAGGGGGGTAGGCTGAGCAGCACAGTCCTCCATAGGGGAAATCACGCCCTCTCTGGGAAAGAATCAAGAGACATTGTACCACGGAGCGGGCCTTTGACAAGGTTCAAAATAGACAAAAAAGGACGGTTGAGGGCAGAAAAATTCAGGGAAGCGGCGCGGAACGGTTTGCAAATGGGAAACCTACCGGCCCAGATAGCGGCGGACCACAGCGTTTGCCTGGCGGACCGCGTCCTCCTCGCACAGAGCGGTGAGACGCCCCTTCTCCACCACGGGGACGCCGTTGACAATGGTATAGTCCACATCCCCCTTCAGCCCCACGGTGGACAGCATGGACTTTGGGTCGAACTGGGCGCCCACCAGGGGGAGACGGTCCAGATCCACCAGGAAGAGATCGGCGGCCATGCCGGGGGCCAGGCAGCCGATATCGGACCGGCCCAGCACCTTGGCGGAGCCCCGGGTGGCCATCTTGAGCAGGTCATAGCCGGTGGGGGCCCGGTGGCTGGCGTGGAGCCGATGGAGGAGATAGGCCACCCGCAGCTCCTCCAGCATGTCGCAGCCGTCGTTGGAGGCGGAGCCGTCCAGGGCCAGCCCCACGGGGACGCCCTTTTCCAGCATCTCCGGCACCCGGCACACCCCGGAGGACAGCTTCATGTTGGAGGCAGGGCAGTGGGCCACGCCGGTGCCGGTCTGGGCCAGGAGGTCCAGCTCGCTGTCGTCAAAGTGGATGCCGTGGGCGTACCAGACGTCGGGGCCGATCCAGCCCAGGCTCTCCATGTAGGCCACAGGGCGCAGTCCGAATTTTTCCAGGGTATAGCGCTCCTCATCCTTGGTCTCGGCCAGGTGGGTGTGCAGGCGCACCCCCAACGAGCGGGCCAGCTTGGCGCTCTCCCGCATAAGATCGCCGGTGACGGAGAAGGGGGAGCAGGGGGCCAGAGCCACCTGGTGCATGGAGAAGGGACTGCTGTCGTGCCAGGTGCTGACCAGCCGCTCAGAGTCCGCCATGATGGCGTCAATGCTCTGCACCACGCTGTCCGGGGGCAGGCCGCCGTCCTTCTTGCTCCGGTCCATGGAGCCCCGGGAGGCGTGGAAGCGCATCCCAAGCTGGTCCGCCGCCCGGAACTGGGCGGCAATCAGGTCCCCCGCCCGCTCGGGGAAGACGTAGTGGTGGTCAAAGCAGGTGGTGCAGCCGGTCTTCAGCAGCTCCGCCATACCCATGAGGGAGGAGTGATAGACCACCTCCTCGTCCAGCCCCTTCCACACCTCGTAAAGGGCGGTGAGCCAGGGAAAAAGCTCCATGCGCTGTACCTCCGGCAGGTTGCGGGAAAAGAGCTGATAAAGGTGGTGGTGCGTGTTCACCAGGCCGGGATAGACCGCCATACGGCTGGCGTCGATGGTGCGCTCAGCCTCCTGGGCGTCCGGGCCGATGTAGGCGATGGTATTGTCCTGAAGAAGGAGATTAGCCTGCTCCCAGAGGGTGTCGCTGCCGTCGCAGGAGACAATATACCGGGCGTTTTGAATGAGAAGGGTGGACATAACGGACGCTCCTTTTCAAAATATTTTTTTGACAAAAAACAAAATTATAATACACCGCGCCAGGCAAAAGGTCAACGCAAAGATTGTGCCCGCCGGGAAATTGTGCAGGCCGCCCCCGCCGCTCAAAAGGGGAAACTGTAAAAAAGGATGACTGCATTACTTTTTTTTAGGCAATATTTGCGCCGTTGTGACGCAGAAAAGTAGAAGTTAGCAAAAATGAAAAAAATGATTCCCAAATGACAGGAGTTCGTGTATAATATACACAGTATTCCCCAGACCGGGACAGACGGCCCTGTCCCGCGATTAAAGCAGAGGAAGTGATCCCTTGGAAGAGTATGTCATTGAAATGCTGCACATCACGAAGGAATTCCCCGGCATCAAGGCAAACGATGATGTGACGCTTCAGCTCAAGAAGGGCGAGATACACGCCCTTCTCGGCGAGAACGGAGCGGGGAAATCCACGCTGATGAGCGTTCTGTTCGGGCTGTACCAGCCAGAGCAGGGGACCATTAAAAAGAACGGACAGGTTGTGGAAATCCGCAACCCCAACGACGCCAACGACCTGCACATCGGCATGGTTCACCAGCACTTCAAGCTGGTGGAGGTCTTTTCCGTGCTGGACAATATCATCCTGGGGGTGGAGCCCTGCAAGGGCGGACTGCTCCAGAAAGCGGAGGCCCGGAAAAAAGTGGTGGAGCTGTCTGAACGGTACGGCTTGAAGGTGGATCCGGACGCCAAGATTGAGGACATCTCTGTGGGAATGCAGCAGCGGGTGGAGATTTTGAAAATGCTCTACCGGGAAAACGAAATTCTTATTTTTGACGAACCCACTGCCGTACTCACCCCCCAGGAGATTGACGAGCTGATGGAGATTATGCGCGGCTTCGCCAAGGAGGGCAAGAGCATTCTGTTCATTACCCATAAGCTCAATGAGATCATGGCGGTGGCAGACCGGTGTACCATTCTGCGCAAGGGCAAGTATATGGGCACGGTGGACATCAAAAACTCCTCTAAAGAGGAGCTGTCCCGGCGGATGGTGGGCAGAGACGTGGAATTCGCCGTGCAGAAGGAGGAGTCCAAGCCCGGGGACGTGATTTTGGAGGTAAAGAACGTCACTGTGCCCTCTAAGCTCCACAAAAACAACGCGGTGAAAAACGTGTCCTTCCAGGTGCGGGCGGGGGAGATCGTCTGCCTGGCCGGCATTGAGGGCAATGGACAGACCGAGATGATCTACGCCCTCACCGGCTTGACCAAGCAGAGCGAGGGGTCCTTTCACCTGTGCGGCCAGGATATCAGCCATACCTCTATCCGAAATCGCTCCAAAAGCGGCATGAGCCACATCCCCGAGGACCGGCACAAGCACGGTCTGGTGCTGGACTATACGCTGGAGCAGAACATGGTGCTCCAGCGCTATTGGGAGCCGGAGTTCCAGCAGGGAGGCTTTATCAAGTTCGGCGCCGTGCGGCAGTATGCCCAGCGGCTGATCGACCAGTACGACGTGCGCTCCGGCCAGGGGCCGATTACCGCCGCGCGGTCCATGTCCGGCGGCAACCAGCAAAAGGCCATCATCGCCCGGGAGATCGACAAGGATCCCAAGCTGCTGGTGGCGGTGCAGCCCACCCGCGGGCTGGATGTGGGCGCCATTGAGTATATCCATCGTCAGATTGTGGCGGAACGGGACGCAGGCAAGGCAGTGCTCCTGGTTTCCCTGGAGCTGGACGAGGTCATGAACCTGTCCGACCGCATTCTGGTCATGTACGAGGGAGAGATCGTGGGCGAGTTTGACCCGAAGAAGACCAACGTGCAGGAGCTGGGTCTGTACATGGCCGGCGCCCGGAAGGAGGGAGCAGAGCAGTGAAAAAGAGAAATTCCCTTGCCTCCGGCAGTGTAAGCGCCCTGTTGGCCTCGCTGCTTTGTATTTTAATTGGCCTTGTCATCGGATTTATCTGTCTGGTGGCCCTGAGCTGGGCCAACGCGGCCAAGACAGGCGGGGATCTGAGCAATGTGCTGGCCAACGCATGGAAGTCGGGCTTCAAGCCCATTCTGATGGGTGGCTTTTTTATGAAGCCCATCGGCATCGGCCGTGAGATCGCCTCCGCAGCCCCCCTGATTATGACCGGCCTGTCCGTGGGCTTTGCCTTTAAAACCGGCCTGTTCAACATCGGCGCCGCCGGCCAGTATACCTTGGGCGCCTTTGGCGCACTGTTCTGCGCCATTGTGCTGAAAATGCCCTGGTGGGCCTGCCTCATCGGCGCCACTCTGTTCGGCGCTGTCTGGGGCGCCATCCCCGGCCTGTTCAAGGCGTATCTGAATATCAACGAGGTTATCACCGCCATTATGTTCAACTGGATCGGCCTGTACGCGGTGAATACCATCATGTATGGCGGCGGCACCGGCGTGATGTACGACGCCAAGGCCACCAAGACCTGGGCCCTGCGCACTTCCTACCCAGACGCGGTGATCCCCGATCTGGGGCTGAGCAAGTACTTTATGAACCGCTCTACCACCATCGCCATCTTTTTGGCCGTTGCGGTGGCGGTGCTGATCTATGTAGTCATCCAGAAGACCACCTTCGGCTACGAGCTGAAGGCCTGCGGCAACAACAAGGAGGCCGCCCGGTACGCCGGCATCAACGAGAAGCGGAACATTGTCCTTTCCATGGTCATCGCCGGGGCGCTGGCGGGCTTCGGCGCCGGGCTGTACTACCTGTCCGGCGTGGCGGAGTGGTCCCCCATGAACTCCACCGCGCTGCCGGGCATCGGCTTTGACGGCATCTCGGTGGCCCTGCTGGCCTCCTCCAACCCCATCGGCATTATCTTCTCCGCGCTGTTTATCTCCCACATCAGCACCGGCGGCGGCTTTATGAACGCCAGCGTCTTCCCGCCTGAGATTGCGGATGTGATCTCCGGCATTATTATCTACCTGTGCGCCTTTGCCCTGCTGTTCCGCGTCGCTCTGGGCCGTCTGTCCGGCAAGCGGGAGAAGGAAAAGGTCAATGTAAACGCGGAGCCTGCCCCAACGGCGGAGGAGAATGGAAAGGAGGGTGACGCATAATGCTGTTGCTGATCAAATACACCCTGCTGTACACCATGGTTCTGATGCTGGTGGCGCTGGGCGGCATGTTTTCGGAGCACTCCGGCATCATCAACATCGCCCTGGAGGGCATTATGGTCATCGGCGGCCTGATGGGCCTGATTGCGGTGAAAATCGCGGCGGCCTCCTTCCCGCCTGTGATGGTGGTGGTGATCTCTGTCCTGGCGGCGGCCGCGGCCGGCATGGCCTACGCCTGCCTGCTGGCCTTTGCGTCGGTCAATCTGAAGGCGGATCAGACCATCGGCGGCACCGCCCTCAACGTGCTGGCCACCGCTGTGGCCATGGTCATTGCCAAGCAGGTCAACGGCAGCCAGTCCGCCAAGCTGGACTACTCCAACGGCCCCTTCCTGTTCAAGATTGGAAAGCTGGATGTGAGCGTCTTCCTCATTGTGGGCCTGGCTGCGCTGGTGGTGTCCTATGTGGTGCTCTACAAGACCCGCTTCGGCCTGCGGCTGTGTGCCTGCGGCGAGCATCCCCAGGCGGCGGACTCTGTGGGCATCAACGTATACAAGATGCGCTGGGCCGGCGTGATGATCTCCGGAATCCTGGGCGGCATCGGCGGCTTTGCCTACATTGTGCCTTCCGTGCAAAGCTGGAACTTTGAGGTGGGCGTGGCCGGCATGGGCTTCCTGGCCCTGGCGGTGATGATCTTCGGCCAGTGGAAGCCCCACCGGATCTTCCTGGCGGCCATCTTCTTCGCGGTGTTCAAGTCCCTGGCGAACATCGCCGACTCTACCTTCCTGGCCGCACTGCACTGGCCCAAGGAGATCTACAACATGATGCCCTTTATCGCCTCTATGGTGATCCTGGCCTTCACGTCCAAAAGCTCCCGGGCGCCGAAGGCGGAGGGAATTCCCTACGATAAGGGCCAGCGGTAAAACAGTTTTAGAGGAGAAAAAGAGCGGCGCCGTGCAGACGGCGCCGCTCTTGCGTTTTATGTGGGAGTACCTCCCAGGGGCTTGCCCTGCGCGGGCGGCGTCCGGGGCCCTTTCGGGAAAGGGCCCCGGAACCCCGAAGGGCCAGAGGGGGAAAAATCCCCCCTCTGGACGCCCCCAAGACCACGGACGGGCGGTCTCTGAATTCATCAGACATGAAACAAAGCAGTTGCACCCGCCCGAAAAAAACCAGTGGACAATATTTTTTGCCCGCGTCGTATACAACGCAAAACTTGCCAGCCGCAGCAATTCAAGTACGCTGTCCGACGGACGCCTTTCTGGGTGCAGCGCACCAAGCATCGTGGCGGCCGTCAGATCCAGTTCTTGAATCGTTGCGGCTGGCAAGTTTTGCAGTGTATTCGGCGCGGGCTTTGCTTTCACGACTGACATAATAAAGGCATCGGGCGCGGGCGCAACGACTTTGCGCCTGCCTCTCGCCTAAACATTGAGGCCGCCAGCCCGGGGGATTCTCAAGGGGGAATTCCCCCTTGAGCCCTTTGGGTCCAGGGGCCTTTCGGGAAAGGCCCCTGGCGCGGCCCGCGCAGGGCCGTCCCCGCAGGGGTTCCCTGCTTTCGGGTTACTTCCCGCCCTTCAAAGCCTTCATCCGATCCGCGTGATTCAAAATGCGCTTGCGCAGGCGCAGGCTCTCCGGTGTAACCTCCAGCAACTCGTCGTCGGCCAGAAATTCCAAACACTGCTCCAGGCTCATCTGACGGGGCGGCACCAGACGCAGGGCCTCGTCAGAGCCGGAGGCCCGGGTGTTGGTGAGCTGCTTCTTTTTGCAGACGTTGACGGCCATATCCTCCCCCTTGGGAGAAAAGCCAATCACCATGCCGCCATAGACCGGCACGCCGGCGCCGATAAAGAGGGTGCCCCGCTCCTGGGCATTGAAGAGACCGTAGGTGATGGACTCGCCGGTTTCAAAGGAGATCAGGCTGCCGGTGGAGCGGCGGGCGATGTCGCCCCTGTAGGGAGCATAGGAGTCAAAGACGGAGGCCATGATGCCCTCCCCCTTGGTGTCGGTCAAAAATTCGTTGCGGTAGCCGAACAGGCCCCGGGCGGGGACCAGAAATTCCAGCTTCATCCGATCCCCCACCGGGTTCATCTCCAACAGGTCGCCCTTGCGGGATCCGATCTTCTCAATTACCGCGCCCACGCAGTCAGAGGGCACGTCCACCACCAGGCACTCAATGGGTTCGCACTTTTTGCCGTCGATCTCCTGGTAGAGCACCCGGGGGGGGGAGACCTGGAACTCATAACCCTCCCGGCGCATGGTCTCAATGAGGATGGACAGGCTCATCTCGCCCCGGCCGGCCACGCTGAAGGAGTCGGTGGAATCGGTGTCGCTGACCCGGAGAGACACGTCCCGCAGGGTCTCCTTCATCAGCCGCTCCCGAATCTGGCGGGAGGTGACGAATTTGCCCTCCCGCCCGGCGAAGGGGGAGTCGTTGACGGAGAAGGTCATCTCAATGGTGGGGGCGGAGATCTTGACGAACTCAATGGGTTCCACCGCGCCGGGGGCGCAGATGGTGTCGCCGATGGTCACGTCGCCAATGCCGCTCATGGCGATGATATTGCCGGCGGAAGCCTCCATCACCGGGGTGCGGCCCAACCCGTCGAACTGGTAGAGGGAGACCGCCTTGGCCTTCTTGGGAACGGCGTCGGGGGTATGGTAGTTGCACACAGCGATCTCCTGGTTCTGCTTGATCACCCCCCGCTCAATACGGCCCACGGCGATGCGGCCTACAAAGTCGTTGTAGTCAATGGAGGAGACCAGCATCTGGAAGGGAGCGCTGTCGTCGGCCTCCGGGGCGGGGATGTAGTCCAAAATGGTCTCAAAGAGGGGGGCCAGGTCGGTACCGGCCGCGTCGGGGGAGTAGGAGGCGGTGCCCTGCCGGCCGGAGCAGAACAGGGTGGGGGACTCAAACTGCTCATCCGTGGCGTTCAGGTCCAGCAGCAGCTCCAGCACCTCATCCATCACCGCGTGGATGCGCTGGTCCGGGCGGTCAATCTTGTTCACCACCACGATGACCTTGTGGCCCAGCTCCAGGGCTTTGGACAGGACAAAGCGGGTCTGGGGCATGGGGCCCTCTGCAGCGTCCACCAGCAGAATGACGCCGTTGACCATCTTCAAAATACGCTCCACCTCGCCGCCGAAGTCGGCGTGGCCCGGGGTGTCCACAATATTAATCTTCACGTCCTTATAATAGACGGCGGTGTTTTTGGCCAGAATGGTGATGCCGCGCTCCCGCTCCAGATCGCCGGAGTCCATAACGCGGTCCACCGTGGCCTGATGTTCCCGGTAAATGCCGCCCTGTTTGAGCATCTCATCCACCAGCGTGGTCTTGCCATGGTCAACATGGGCGATAATGGCGACGTTTCTCAGCTTGGTATTCTGCACGGTAAGCACCTCTTATTTATCATTAAAGATAGATTTTTCTGACCCCATATTATAACCTGTCACATGTGGAAACGCAACTTAATTTCCTGAAAAATACCCTATTTCGGCTTTTTCCCCAATGGGGCGCTGGATGGCAAGGATTCTTTTGGCGATGGGGCGGGGGAGGCCCCTGCGGAGGCAATGGAAAGGGCGGAGCGCCCGTATTTATCCCGCAGCCGGTCCACGGTTTTTTCCAGCCGCTCCAGCCGGTCCCGCTGGGAGACATCGCCGGCAGAGAAGAGATCGAGCTGCTCCGCGGCCTGCTGTTCCGGGAGCAAATTTTGGGCGGTGACGGTGAGGGCGCGGAGGGGGGCGTTTTCCTGCCAAGCCGACTGGACCAGCTGAAAGGCGGCGCGGAGGATCTCGCGGGAGACAAAGGTGGGAGCGGCGAGGCGGGTCTGCCGGCAAATATCCCGGAAAGCGGGGTCGCGTATGGTCACTTGGACGGTGGTACACTTCATTCCCGCCCGGCGCAGGCCGGCGGCCACGCCGTCGGACAGCAGAGCCAGGCCGGAGTGAAGCTCCTCCCACCCCACCAGATTATGGGGAAAGGTGATGCCGTTGCCTACGGATTTGGGGGGCGGCATGTCCCGCAGGGGGATCACGGGACTGCGGTCCTCACCGGCGGCGTAGTCGTGGAGAAGCGCCCCCTGGCGGCCCAACAGGCGGACCAGGGCCTCTTTGTCAAAGCGGGCCAGATCCCCAATGGTGCGTACACCGCAGCGGGCCAGTGTCTGGGCGGCCGCCCGGCCCACAAAAATCAGATTTCCCACCGGCAGGGGCCAGAGCAGGCGGGCGAAATTTTCCCGGGAAATCACCGTGGTGGCGTCCGGCTTTTTGTAGTCGCTGCCCATTTTGGCAAAGACCTTGTTGAAGGATACCCCGGCGGAGAGGGTAAGGCCGGTCTCTCGGCGGACCACGGCCCGGATCTCATCCGCCACTCTCTTGGCGTCGCCGCCGAAGAGATGGAGGGAACCCGTCATGTCCAGCCAGCTCTCGTCGATGCTGAAGGGCTCCACCAGATCGGTATACCGCTCGTAAATGGCGTTGACGGCCTGGGACCAGTGCGGATACTTCTCACGGTGGGCGGGCAGAAGGATCAGGTCGGGGCATTTTTTCCGGGCCTGCCAGATGGTCTCGGCGGTTTTGACCTGAAAGGTCTTGGCGGCCTCATTTTTGGCAAGAATAATGCCGTGGCGGCGCTCCGGATCGCCGCATACAGCTACAGGCCGCTGCCGCAGCTCAGGGTAGTCCAGCAGCTCCACAGAGGCATAAAAGCTATTCAGATCACAGTGCAGAATAACGCGGTCCATAAAGGGCACCTCCCCAGGTCTGGGTTGTGTTTCTATTATAGAGTTTAGCGGGAAAGAAGTCAAACATACGTTCCCAACCGGACGAAAAAGCGCCTGCACTTTTTCATTATGTTTATTCACCACGCTAACGATCCTGTATTTCCTGTTGGGGATACAGGATCTGAATTGAGCAGGCTACAGATCCCATAGACAGCGCGGCCGCTGGGCACGCTGCTTTCCGCTGTTTCAATACCGCTGCCCTGGCGGAAAAAGGGGGAATTCTTTACTTTCAAAAAAAAGGTTGCTATAATAGAACCCAATCCTGTATCCGCCGGGAGCCCTTGTCTGAGGGGGCCGGCCGGATGAGTTCAGACAGCGGAGGGCGCTTATGGTCAGGCTGGAGCACTATATCCCGGTAGGCCGGGCGCGGCTGCGGTGCGGCTATACCACCGGAACCTGCGCGGCTGCGGCGGCCCGGGCTGCGGCGGAGGCGCTGCTCACCGGCCTGCGGCCGGCCTGCGTACAGGTGAACACGCCTGAAGGCATTGCGGTGCAGACCCAGCCGGTGGAGTGGTCCGCGGGGCCGGGCTGGGTCCGGTGCGCGGTGGAGAAGGACGGGGGAGACGACCCGGATGTCACCAGCGGAATCAAGATCTTCGCCCAAGTCTCCCGCCGTCCGGGGGAGCGCTGCGCGGTAGACGGCGGCGAGGGGGTGGGCCGGGTGACGCTGCCCGGCCTGGACCAGCCCGTGGGGGCCGCGGCCATCAATTCTGTCCCCCGCCGGATGATTCTCCAACAACTGGAGCAGGCCCGCCAGGCGGCGGGAGAGACTGACGGCCTGCGGGCGGTGATCTCCGTCCCCAGCGGGGAGGCGCTGGCCCAAAAGACCTTTAATCCCCGGCTGGGCATTGAAGGGGGAATCTCCATTCTGGGCACCAGCGGCATTGTCCGGCCTATGAGCGAGGCGGCGTTGGTAGACTCCATCCGGCTGGAGCTGGACCTGCTCCGCGCCCAGGGTGTGCGGCGCCTGCTGGCGGTGCCGGGGAACTATGGGGCGGACTACGCAAAAGACCATCTGGGCCTGAGAAGCCGCCCCGCCGTCTGGGGCAACTATCTGGGGGAGAGCATTGACTACGCTGCGGGGCTGGGGTTTGAGAGTGTTCTGCTGGTGGGACACCTGGGCAAACTGGTGAAGACAGCGGCGGGGATTTTTAACACCCATTCCGCCGTGGCAGACGGCCGGCGGGAGGTGTTGGCCGCCCACACCGCCCTGGCGGGGGGGGATCGGGCCCTGGTAAACGGGGTGTATGCCGCCGCCACGACCGATGGGGCCCTGGCTGTGCTGGAATCGGCGGGTTTGCTCAAGCCGGTGATGGCCTCAATCACCCGGGCTGTGGAGGAGGCGCTGTCCCGCCGGGCGGGGGCAGGGATGGAGATACAGGTGGTGATTTTCTCCCACCGCTTCGGACTGCTGGGCAGGACCTCCGGAGCGGATGACCTGCTCAAGCGCCACCAGAGGGACAAAAATGAAGCAACAGGGGGTTCCGGAGGCCTGTGATGATACGAACCTTTTATACGCAAAATCTGTTGGCGCTGCTGGCGGGCTTCTGTCTGGACCTGCTGCTGGGGGACCCCCACTGGGCGCCCCACCCGGTCCGGGCTATGGGCGGCCTCATCGCCCTGCTGGAGCCCGCCCTGCGCCGTCTCTTCCCCAAAACGCCGGGCGGGGCGCGCATGGCGGGCAGGGCACTGGTATTGCTGGTGCTCGGCCTGTCCGTGGGGACGGCGGCGCTGATTCTGTATCTGTGCGCCCTGCTCCACTGCCGGCTGGCCTTTGGGGCCAGGGTGCTGCTGTGCTATCAGCTGCTGGCGGTGAAATCCCTCCGGGCGGAGAGCATGGCGGTGTACTGGGCGCTGGCCCGGGGGGATCTGGACGCCGCCCGGAAGGCGGTATCTATGATTGTGGGCCGGGATACCGATGGGCTGGACCAGGCCGGGGTGGCCAAAGCGGCGGTGGAGACCGTGGCGGAAAACACCGCTGACGGAGTAGTGGCGCCGCTGCTGGCGCTGGCTCTGGCGGGGCCCCTGGGGGGCGTAGCTTACAAGGCCGTGAATACAATGGACTCTATGGTGGGGTACCGGAACGAGAGGTACTTAGAGTTCGGCCGGTGCGCCGCCCGGCTGGACGATGTGTGTAATTTCATTCCCGCCCGGCTGGCGGGAGGGCTGTTCTGCCTGTCCGCCGTGCTGACGGGTTTTAATGGGAAGAATGCCCTGCGCATCTTCTGCCGGGACCGGAAAAAGCACCCGTCTCCCAATTCCGCCCATACGGAAGCGGCCTGTGCCGGGGCGCTTGGCGTTCAGCTGGCCGGGCCAAGCCGTTACGGCGGACGGTGGGTGAATAAACCCGCGCTGGGGGACCCGATCCACCTGGTGGAGCCGGCGGACATTGTGCGGGCCAACCGGCTGATGTACGGCACGGCCTTTTTATCGCTGGCGCTCTTTTGCGGTGCGCCGCTGCTGGCGCTGCTGTGGCCGGCGTGATTTTTGGGAGGAAGCGAATATGGGACAGGGAATACTGTATGGCGTGGGCGTGGGGCCGGGCGATCCGGAACTGTTGACGCTGAAAGCGGCCCGGATTCTGCGGGAGGCGGATGTGGTGGCGGTGCCGGACAAGGGGAGCGGGAAGAAGACCGCCCTTGAAATTGTCGCGGCCCATGTGGAGGGAAAGCAGCTGGTGTACTGCGATACTCCCATGACCCGGGATGCCGCCCGGCTGGAGGACAGCTACCGCCGGGGGGCGGACCGGCTGTGCGCACTGCTGGACAAGGGAAAAACCGTGGCGTTTATCACCTTGGGGGATCCGGCAATCTACTCAACCTATATCTATCTTCATCGAAAGGTAACGCAGCGGGGATACCGGGCGGAGCTGGTGCCTGGGGTGCCCTCCTTCTGCGCGGCGGCGGCCCGGCTGGGGGTGAGCCTGTGCCAAGGGGATGAGCGGCTGCTGATTGTGCCGGCCAGCCATTGCGTGGAGGACTGTCTGGACTTCCCCGCCAATCAGGTCTACATGAAGGCGGGGCGGAATGTGGGCGCGCTTCGGGATGCCCTGGCCGCGCGCGGCCGGCTGGAGAAGGCGGCAGCGGTGTGCAACTGCGGCATGGAGGGGGAGAAGATCTGTCCCGCCCTGGCGGATATGAGAGAGGAGGACTATTTCTCCGTGGTGCTGGTAAGGGGGAGACAGCAGTGAATCTGGCGATGTCCAGCCTGGACTACAGCACGGCCCCTGTGGAACTGCGCCAAGGCCTGTCCTTTTCCGGCGGAGCGGCCCGGGAGGCGATGGGGGAGATCCGCCGGAGGTATCCCGATGTGAGAGAGTGCGTTCTCTTGTCCACCTGCAACCGGACGGAGCTGTATCTGTCGCTGGCGGAGGGGAGCGATCTGGATCCGAGGGCGGTTTTATGCGGCTTGGGCGGTCCGGCGGGAGAGCGCCTGGCGCGCCTGACAACGGCTGCGCGGGATCTGGCGGCGGCCCGGCACTTGGCAGAGGTGGCGGCGGGTTTGCACTCCCAGATCTTTGGGGAGGACCAGATTATCGCCCAGGTAAAGGCGGCCTTATCAGCAGCCCGGGAGGCGGGCTGCGCCGGAGCGGTGCTGGAGAAGCTGTTCTCCACCGGAATCGCGGCGGGGAAGGCTCTGCGGACCCGGGTGCGGATGACCGGGGTGCCCCGCTCTTCGGCGGAGCAGGCGGTGGCCCGTCTGACCCAGGCAATGGGTCCCCTGGCAGGGAAAAAGGTCCTGGTCATTGGAAATGGGGAAATGGGCCGGCTGTCCGCCCGGCTGCTGCGGCAGGCGGGGTGCGCCGTGACGGTCACGCTGCGGACCTATCGCCATGGGGAGACCCTGGTGCCTGCCGGGTGCGGGGTGGTCCCCTACGAGGGGCGCTATGGGGCCATGGAGGGGACGGACATTCTGGTCTCCGCCACGGCCAGCCCCCACTGCACCGTCCGGCGGCGGGAATTTGAGGCGTTGACCCATCCCCCCCGCTGGCTGGTGGATTTGGCGGTGCCCAGAGATATCGACGGCAGCCTGGGAAAAATGCCTGGGATGACCCTGTGGGACATTGACGCCCTGGGAACCGGGGCGCGCCCCGCCCTGCCGGAGGAGGGGGAGGCCATTTTGGACCGGGCGGTGGAGGAGCTGCGGCAGTGGGCCAGCTGCCGGGAGGGCCTGTCCGCCGCGGCGGAGCTGAAGCGGGCGGTGGCCGAGCGGGTGCGGGCCCGCGGGCCGCTGTCCCCGGAGGAGAGCGCCGGGCTGGCGGTGGACCTGCTCACCCGCAATCTGAAAGGACATTTCTCTGCGGAAGATTTGGAGGAATGCGCGGAGAAAATACGGGCCCGTACCCGCTGCCGGGCTGTCAAGGCGGCGCAGACGGGGCCCAACGGATTCTATTTCCCCCTCTTTGTCAATCTGCGGGGGGCCAGGGCGGTTATTGTGGGCGGAGGGCCGGTTGCGGCCCGCCGCGCTGCCGTTCTGGCCCGGTTCGGCGCCCAGGTAACGGTGGTTGCCCCCTGCCTGACGGGGGAATTTGGTGAAATCAACCACATTCCCCGGCCCTACCGGCCCGGCGACCTGGCGGGCGCGGCGGTAGTGGTGGCCGCCACCGGGGACCGGCAGGTAAACCGCCAAGTGGGGGAGGAGGCCCGGCGGGCGCGTCTCCCCGTCAGCGTGGCGGACCGGCGGGAGGAGTGTACGTTTTATTTTCCCGCGATCTGTGAGGGAAACCAGGTGGTGGCAGGGGTGGTCTCCCGGGGAGACAGCCATAAGGACGCCGCTCGGGCGGCGGCGGCCATCCGCCAGGCGCTTGAGACATGGGAGGGATTGGAGTGAAGCTGCGCGTCGGAAGCCGGGAGAGCAGGCTGGCGGTGGTCCAGACCGAGCTGGTCATGGCGGCCATCCGGGCCGCCGCCCCGGATATCGAACTGGAGCTGGTGACCATGAAGACCACTGGCGACCGGATTTTGGACCGCACCTTGGATCAGATAGGGGGGAAGGGGCTCTTTGTCAGGGAGCTGGACGCCGCCCTGCTGGAGGGGCGGGTGGATCTGACGGTGCACAGCCTGAAGGACCTGCCGGCGGAGCCGCACCCGGATCTGCCCATTGGGGCTTTTTTGCCCCGGGGGGATCCTAGGGACGCCCTGGTGCTGCCCCGGGGGGCGGAGGAGCCGGACTTCACCCGGCCCATCGGCTGCGCCAGCCGCCGCCGGAGGCTCCAGCTGGAGCGGCGCTTCCACGGTGTAACGGTGGAGCCGGTGCGGGGGAACGTGCTCACCCGGCTGGAGAAGCTGGACCGGGGGGAATTCGGCGCTTTGGTGCTGGCCGCCGCCGGGCTGGAGCGGCTGGGCCTGTCGGGACGAATCTACCGGTATTTTTCTCCGGAGGAAATGCTCCCCGCCGCCGGACAGGGAATTTTGGCGGTGCAGACCCGGACTGGGGCGGACTGGCCCTGGCTGGCGGAGATAAACGACAAAGAGACCGCCGCCTGCGCCCAGGGAGAGCGGGCCTTCACCCGGGCTCTGGGCGGGGGCTGCTCCTCCCCCGTGGCGGCGTTTGGAGTCATTGAGGACGGCCTGCTCTCCCTCACCGGCATGGACGAGAACGGCGTGCGGGAGACCCTCCGCGGCCCGGCAGAGGAGGCGGAGGCGCTGGGGCTGGCTCTGGCGCGCAGACGGAAGGAGGCGCGGTGATATGGCGGGAGGCGTCATTCTGGTGGGCGCGGGGCCGGGGGACCCGGGGCTTTTCACCGTACGGGGCCGGGAGGTGCTGACCCAGGCGGAGGTGGTGGTCTACGACCGGCTGGTGGATCCCCAGATACTGGCCCTGATCCCCCAAAACGCCATTAAAATTGACGCAGGCAAGGAGGCGGGCCGCCACCCCGTCCCCCAGAGCGAGATCAATCGGATGTTAGTTCAGTATGGAGGGATGGGAAAGCGGGTGGTCCGCCTCAAGGGAGGCGACCCCTTCCTGTTCGGCCGGGGCGGAGAGGAGCTGGAGGCGCTGGCGGAAGCGGGAATCCCCTTTGAGGTGGTCCCCGGGGTGACCTCCGCCCTGGCGGCGCCGGCCTATGGAGGCATTCCAGTGACCCACCGGACCTTTGGCTCATCCCTGCATATTATTACGGGCCACCGGCGGAGGGGAGAGCCGTTAGAGATCGACTTTGAGGCGCTGGTCCGGGCCGGCGGGACGCTGGTGTTCTTGATGGGAGTGGCCAGTCTGCCGGAGATCTGCGCCGGCCTGCTGGCGGCGGGGCTGGATCCCAATACCCCGGCGGCGGTGATCGAGGGGGGGACCACGCCTCGCCAGCGGCGGATCAGCGCCGCTGCGGGGAATCTGGCGGAGCGGGCGGCGGAATGCCGTGTGGCCAGTCCGGCAGTCAGCGTCTTCGGTCCGGTGTGCGCCCTGGCAGACCAGCTGGACTGGTTTGACGCCCTGCCCCTGAAGGGAAAGCGAATTGTGGTGACGCGGTCGGAAAACCGGGCGGGGACGCTGTCCCAACGGCTGCGGCTGCTGGGGGCGGATGTGTGGGAGTGCCCCTGCATCCGGACGGCGCCCATTGCGCCCTGCCCACGGCTGACGGAGGCGGTGGAAGCGCTGGAGCGCTATGAGTGGGTGGTCTTTACCAGCCCCGCCGGGGTGGAGGTCTTCTGGGATCACCTGCACCGGCGGGGGAAGGACGCCCGGGCTCTGGGCGGGCGCTGTCTGGGGGCCATTGGCCCAGGCACCGCCGAAGCCCTGAAAAAGCACGGCCTGCTGGCGGATCTGACGCCGGAGATCTACGACGGCGCCCACCTGGGCGCGGCTTTGGCGGAGCGGGCCGGGGGGCGGGTGCTGCTGCCCCGGGCGGCGGAGGGGGGCGCGGCCCTGACCCAGGCGCTGGAAAGAGCAGGCATTCCCTATGACGATATTCCCATCTACCGCACGGTATACGAAACGGCGGAGGTGGCGGCTTTGCAGGCGGCGGTGGCGGCGGGGACAGTGGACGCCGTAACCTTCACCTCGGCCTCCACGGTGCGGGGATTTCTGGCCGCGGTAGGGGAAGAAGCGGACTGCTCCAAGGTGCTGGGCGTCTGCATCGGGGAACAAACTGCCGCCCAGGCCAGACAGGCGGGGATCCCGGTGATAATTGCGGAGGAGGCCACCATAGACGCGCTGATTCAGGCGGCGGAGAAAGCCCTGTGAACCCAGCTTCGCGAAAAAAGATCCGCCGGTTGGGCATCTTGCCATGTTTCAAACACGGCCTAAATTGCAATAAGGAGGAATCAGTTATGGATTTGACCATCCGCCCCCGCCGGCTGCGGGGGAATGAGCGGATTCGCCGGCTGTGCCGGGAAACCCGCATGTCTCCGGACAGCCTGATTTACCCCATTTTTGTGGACGAGGGCTTGATAGGCGCCCGGCCCATTGACTCTTTGCCGGGGCAGTGCCACTATGGGCTGGACTGCGTGGGACAGGCGGTGGAGGAGTGTCTGGCCCACGGGGTGAAGCAGTGCATTCTCTTCGGCCTGCCGGGGAAGAAGGACGCCCACGGCTCGCCGGCCTGGGACAAAAAGGGGGTCATCCAGCGGGCCGTCAGGGCCATCAAGGCCCAGTATCCCGATTTTTACGTGATCACCGATGTGTGCCTGTGCGAATATACGGACCACGGCCACTGCGGTATCCTGTGCGGGGAGACGGTGGACAACGACAAGACCCTGGAAGTGTTGGCCAAGACAGCGCTCTCCCACGCCCAGGCCGGGGCGGATATGGTGGCCCCCTCAGACATGATGGATGGGCGGATCGCTGCCATTCGGGGGACGCTGGACAAGCACGGCTTTGAGAACACTCCCATCTTATCCTATGCAGCCAAGTATGCCTCCGCCTTTTACGGTCCCTTCCGGGCGGCGGCGGGGTCTGCCCCCGCCTTCGGGGACCGGCGGGGGTATCAGATGGACCCCCACAACGGGAGAGAGGCGCTGAAGGAGTGCGCGCTGGACGCGGCGGAGGGGGCGGATATTTTAATGGTAAAGCCCGCCCTGGCCTATCTGGATGTGATCCGGGCCTGCGCGGAGCGGTTTGACTTGCCTGTGTGCGCCTACTCCGTGTCGGGGGAGTACGCCATGGTAAAGGCCGCCGCCGCCGCCGGACTGATTGACGAGTACCGGGTGATGTGCGAGAGCGCGGTGTCGGTCTTCCGGGCAGGGGCCAATCAGCTTATTACCTACTATGCCAAAGAGCTGGCTCAGGCCATAAAGAAGGGGGATATCGGCTGATGACCTCACAGCAGCTGTTTGATCAGGCCGTGCAGGTATTGCCTGGGGGAGTGAACTCCCCGGTGCGGGCCTTCCGGGCGGTAAACCTGGTCCCCCAGTTCATCCAGCGGGCGCAGGGCGCCCGCGTCTGCGACGTGGAGGGCCGGGAATACCTGGACTATGTATGTTCCTGGGGCCCCATGATTCTGGGGCACAACCACCCGGCTATCCGGGAGGCGGTGGAGCAGGCGGTAAAAGACGGCCTCTCCTTCGGCGCGCCCACGCAGCGGGAGGTGGAGATGGCCCAGCTCATGGTGGAGCTGGTGCCCCACATCGAGATGGTGCGGATGGTCAACTCGGGGACCGAGGCGGTGATGTCTGCCGTCCGGCTGGCCCGGGGAGCCACCGGGCGGGATAAGATCCTCAAGTTCGAGGGATGCTACCACGGACACAGCGACTGCCTGCTGGTAAACGCCGGATCCTCCGCGCTTGCGGGGGGATATCCAAGCTCGGCGGGGGTGCCGGCAGACGTGGCAAGGCATACCCTGACGGCCCAGTTCAACGACCTGGCCGGTGTGGAGGCGCTGTTGGAGGCCTATCCCGGACAGGTGGCCTGCGTCCTTGTGGAGCCGGTGGCGGCCAACATGGGGGTAATCCCGCCTGCGCCGGACTTTCTGCCTGGCCTGCGCCGGCTGTGCGACAGGCATGGGGCGCTGCTGATCTTTGACGAGGTGATCACCGGCTTCCGGCTGGGCCTGGGGGGCGCCCAGGACTATTTCGGCGTTCGGGCGGATATTGTCACCTTCGGCAAGATCATCGGCGGGGGAATGCCGGTGGGGGCCTACTGCGCCAGCCGGGCGCTGATGGAACAGGTGGCCCCCTGCGGAGCGGTGTATCAGGCGGGGACCCTGTCGGGAAACCCGGTGGCCATGGCCGCCGGGCTGGCCCAGCTGCGGTGGCTGCGGGATCACCCGGAGGTGTATTCCCACATCGACCGTCTGGCAGCCCTTCTGGCGGAGGGCCTGGAGGGCGCGGCGGAGCGCGCCGGCGCCGCCGTGTCCGTCAACCGGATCGGCAGTCTGCTGGCGCCCTTCTTTACCCCCAGCCCGGTGAGCGCCTTTGTGGACGCCAAGGGCAGCGACGTAGGGAAATACGCCCAATACTTTGCCAACATGCTGGACCGGGACATCTACCTGGCCCCGGCCCAGTTTGAAGCCATGTTTTTGTCCGCCGCCCACAGCGAGGAGGACGTGGCCCGGACGATCTCCGCAGCGGAAGAATCCCTGGCAGGGCTTTCGTAGGGATTAAAGCACCAGCGTGCCGCTGCTGTCCTCCAAAAGGAGCAAAATGCGTTCCTGCTGTCCGGTCTGAGCGTCGACGTAGATGAGGCAGTGCCGGCCTTCCCCGTCCTGACACTTGAACTCATGACAGAAGACCTCGTTTTCCCCGCTGGTGGGGATGACGGCCAGGCGGCGGCTGAGCACCTCCAAGCAGTCGGGCACCCGGGCGGCGGCCTCCGCCTGAGAGACCGCCGGGGCGGGGAGGGTGCGCTGCTGGTGGTTCATCAGGTAGTTCCGGGCGTCGAAGCCCACTACGTCCCCGTTGTCCAGAGAGATGGAGACCTTGATCAAGTCGGGATAGCAGAGCACATCCCCCTGAAGGGCGGCGAAATTGACGGTGAGCACATGGCCCTGGTCGATGAAATAGGTTTCAGTCAGGTCGGGATAGCCCCGCTGCCGCAAAAAGGCTTTGGCCTTGTCCGCGGCCTGTTCCTGGGAGAGGGAAGCCTCCCCGGCCGGCCGGGAGGTGAGAACGCAGAGAACCCGTCCCCCCTGCTGGGTGACCTCCACATAGACCTCTCCGCCGTTGACCTGGGCGGAAAAGCCGTAGGCGGGCATCTGCTCCCCGCCCTGGGATACCAGGGTGAACACGGTAGGGGGAAGGTCCAGAAAAGAGGCCGCAATATCCCGGGCCTGGTCCTGGCTGACCACTTCGCACTCCTGAAGCATCCGGGGGGCGCGGTTTGCGATATGGTCGGAGAAGGGACCGTCGTAGATAAGGGCGGGGAGCTCCGGAAACTCACTTTCCACCGTCTGGAAGGAGGAGCCGGCGGGGGTGGTCCCACCGTCCTCCGCCGCCTGGGAGAGCCGGGTTTCCGCCTGAGAGAGGTTTTCGAGGGTAACGGTACCGGCGTACAGATCGGCCTGCAGGGCCTGGAGGGTCTGGCACAGGTGGTCCGTCCGGTGGGAGAGGTCCTCCAGGGCGTCCCACTGCGCCTGGGTGAGCAGCTCCGGCCCCACCCGGGAGAGGGCCATCATATAGTCCCCCGTCTTGGCCAGAAAGGCGGCGGTCTGCTCCAGCTCCACGTTGCCGTAGGGCAGGGCGCCCAGGGCGGTCTGGGCGGCCTGGGATTTATGGAAGGCCTCCGCGCATAGAGAGGAAAACAGGCTGCCGGAGGTGGCGTAGCGCCCCTTTTGCAGGGCGGTGTTCAATCCGGAGACTGATGCGGTGAGCTCCGCGAAAGCGTGCTCGTAGGTTTTGTTCAGCAGGTAGCGGTACTGCGCGGCCTGGGTCTGGCTGTACACCGCCAGACCGGCCAAAGCCAGCACCCCAGCCAGAGAAAAGCTGATGACTCGAACCCGAAACCGGGTGGATTTGGAATGACGCTCCATGTCCTTCGCTCCTTGTCAATCAATGCCATAGCCGCCGTGGCTGAACAGAGGCAAAGGCTTCTTTTCAACGTTTCAGGCGCTTTGGCGATATTATCAAACGATTGGAGCCGCGTCCTGCGGATGGCCGGTAGGGGCGGCTCCCAGCCCCGCCGCCCTACGGTCTTGCAGTGTCAGGGGATTGGCAGATCACAGAGGCGGCTGGAATGTTTGGCGGCGATACAGCTAGTGTGGCACGAAACGGGGCAAACTTGCGCCGCCGGGGAGAAAAAATACCGGATATACCGGAAAATTATGGTGCGGCGGCGCCGTAGGAAAGGAAGAAAATGGTATGATTCACATTGTAGGGCTGTGCGCCAGTCCCCGGCGGGACGGGGCGACGGAATATGTTTTGAGAGAGGCGCTCAAGGCGGCGGAGGCGGTGAGCGGCGAGGTGACCACTCAGCTGGCGGTCATGGCGGGGAAGAAGATCGCCCCCTGCGTGGATTGCCGGGCGTGCATCAAAAATCACAGCTGGTGCGTGATTCCTGACGATATGAGAGAACTGATTGAGCTGTTTGTCAAGGCGGACGGCATCCTGGTGGCCTCCCCGGTGTACTGTATGGGCCCCGCGCCCCAGCTGTCCGCCTTCTGCTCTCGTCTGCGGGCCATCCGGGACTGCTTCCCTGACCTGCTGAAGGGGAAATTTCTGGGGGCCATCGCCGTGGGCGGCACCCGCAATGGGGGACAGGAGACCGTCGTTGCAGGGATCCACAACCTGTTCGGCATCCGGGGGATGAATATCGTCACCAACGAGGCCAGGGAGTACATGGGGGGCCGGGTGTGGTCCGACGACCGGGGGGCCGAGGGGGCGGCGGGGGACGCGGTCGGCATGGCCGGAGCCCTTTCTCTGGGCCGCCGTCTGGCGGAGACCACGCTGATCTATTCCTACGGCAGGCAGGTGTGGCTGGAAAAGCAGGGGCGCATGTAAGAACCTGTTTTCATAACCGTTGGACACCGTGGGGTCTTTTGCCGCCCCGGGACGGGAAAAAACCCCACGGCAATCCAGCGGCCTCCCGGTTGTGAATACAGGGTCTAAGTAAAAACCCGCAGGACGGCGATTTTTGCCGTCCTGCGGGTTTTGATATTATACAAGTCCTAAGGCCTGGACAAGCTGGTCCGGGGCGGCGGCGATGTGGGAAGCGCCGTGCCGGGCGAGGAAGGGGGCGTCCCGAAAGCCCCAGGAGACTGAAATGCAGTCCATGCCTGCGCTGCGGGCGGTGTCAATGTCCACGTCAGAGTCCCCCACGTAGACCGCCCGGGCGGCGGGGACGCGCAGCTGCTCCAAAGCGGCGAAGACGGTGTCGGGGGCGGGCTTTTTCCGCACAGCGGGGGACTCGCCGATGGCCACGGGGACCCGGGGGCCGAAGTAGTGCCGGCACAGCTCCTTCACCGCCCCGTCAAATTTATTGGAGACCACCGCCACCCCGACCCCGGCGGCGGACAGGCGGTCCAGGAGGGGCAGAACGCCGGGGTAGGGGGCGGTTTTATGGCGCATGTTGGTGAGGTAGTGGGCGCGGAATAGGGCGAGACAGCGCTGCGTCTCCTCCTCCGGCGTGCCCGCCGGAACGGCCCGGTGGATGAGATTGGCCACGCCGTTGCCCACAAACTGCCGTACCTCCTCCCGGGTGCGGGTGGGAAAAGCGCAGGCGGTCAGGGCGTGGTTGGTGCTGCCGGCCAGATCGTCCAAGGTGTTGAGCAGAGTACCGTCCAAATCGAAAATAACAGCGTCATAGCGCATAAGCTCACTCGCTTTTGATTTTATTTAGGGCCTCCGCGCCTTGGAAAGAGGCGATCTGGAAGCAGTCCAGAAAGCATTATAGCACGGCGGTCCGGTCAGCGCAAGAGCAGGCGCGCCAGCAAAAAGCCCAGGGCAGCGCAGCCGGGGAAGGTAAAGAGCCAGGTGAGCAGGATGGATCCAACGGCGGTGCGGTTGGGCTGCCGGCCCAGAGCGGTCCCCGCCCCCAGAATGGCGGAGGTTTTGGCGTGGGTGGTGCTCACCGGCAGGCCCAGCAGAGTACACAGCAGCAGGATCCCGCCCCCCGCCAGATCCGCAGACAGACCGGCGGCGGGGGAGAGGGGGACCAGTCCGCTGCCCACTTTTTCCACAATGCGCCGTCCCCCCACCAGCGTGCCGAAGGCCATGGTGAGGGCGCACAGGAGAATAAGCCACAGGGGGATGACAAAGAGCTCCGGATCCCACCTGCCCTGGGCCAGAGCGGCGCCCAGGAGGAAGACCCCCAAAAATTTCTGTCCGTCCTGTGCCCCGTGGAGAAAGGCCATGGCGGCGGCGCCGGTGATCTGTCCCGCCCGGCAAAGGGCGGGGGAGAGGGGAGCGCGGGCCAGGGGACGGGCGAGGACTCGGCCCAGCCGCCAGCCCAGCCAGACCGAGAGGGCGAGGCCCAGCGCCACCCGCCCCCAGGGCTGGGGCCGGAGATTGGACCATCCCCCCGGCAGGGCCAGCGCCGCCCCGGCCAGCCCGGCCAGCAGGGCATGGCTCTCACTGGTGGGGATGCCGAAATACCAGGCGAACACGGCCCACAGCACCACGGCAGTGAGGGCGGCGCACAGGGCGGCGCAGGCGGTGGCGGCGTCGCCCCCAAAGTCGGCGGCGGCGTTCACCGTCTGGGCCACGGCGGGGAAGAAGAGCGCGGCGGTGAGCACCCCGGCCAGATTACAGCCTGCGGCCAGAGCCGCCGCCCGCCGGAAAGAGAGCGCCCCAGCGGCCACGGCGGTGGCAATGGCATTGGGGGCGTCGGTCCAGCCGTTGACCAATAATACAGCCAGCAGCAGCCCGCTGACAAGGGCCAAAGCGGGGGTGCGCAGGGCGCAGGACAAGAACGCAAACGCAGACAAAGGCAAAAAGACCACCTCCACCGTAACTATACGGCGCAGGTGGTCCAAATAGTAGGGGCGTCCAGTATTCCGCCAAGTCAGAAATTTGTACAGGGGTTCAAGCAGACGCCTGGGCGTTGCCTGGGGGCGTGTCTGCCCCCAGGTTCCAAAGGGCCAAAGCGGCCAGGGCAGCCAAAGTGCCAATGAGGGCGCCGGCAAGGACGTCGCTGGGGTAGTGAACCCCAACGTAAAGCCGGGACAGCCCCATGACAACGGCGGCCCCCAGAGCAGTGGCTCTCCCCCAGGCCCAGGGGAGGGTTTTCAGCCAGACCACGCCGGCGGCGAAAGCGGCGGTGGTGTGCCCGGAGGGAAAAGAGTTGGGGTCACGTTCCGCCACCAGAGGGAGCAGTCCCTCCACCATGAGCCAGGGCCGGGGCCGGGCGATGAGGTGCTTGAGGGCTGCGTTAGTAGCCAGCATCCCCAGCAGCAGGGCCAGCAGAGCGCAGGCGCCAGACCGGCGGGTGGGTCTGAAGATCAGCAGGGCCGCCGAGAGGGTGAGCCACAGCAGGCCGGCGTCGCCCAGCCGGGTGAACCAGGTAAAAAAGGCGGTGAGGGCCGGAGTGCGCAGGAACTCCTGCACCCAGAGGAGAATCGTTCCCTCCGGCCGCAGCAGCAGGTCAAACATAGGCAAGCTCCTTTGCGGGTGAAGTTTTGGCGCGTCCGTTTCGGCCGCTCAGAAGAGGGCGAAAGGCGCGTTGGAAATTTGCGGCGCAAGCGTATAAAACAGCGGGACGGCAATCCTCCGCCCCGCTGTGAAATGATTGTGAATACTACGGTGCTCAGGCCACGTCTTCCCAGACGCAGTCGGTAATAAGACCGCCTGGGAACTCAAAGTGGACGGTCTTCAAGTTGTGGCCCTTGCCGATGCGGACTTCCTGGGTGCCCACCTCATTGAGGGCCCGGTTAGGCACGACGGCCTCCACCGTAAAGGTGAGATCCAGCAGATTGTCGGCCAGGGGCAGGGTGAGGGCGCCGCTGCTGGAGCTGATGGTCACCGTGTTCTGATGGGGGGCGGAGACCACCGAAACTACATGGGCATTGAGCAGAGCGCCGGAGGCCATAAGCTGGTCGCCGCCCTCCTGCTCCACGTACTGCCGCAGGGATTCGTAGACCTGGGGGTATACGTTGTTGACCTGCACGGTATAGGTAATCTTGGCCTGGCTGGCGGTGGCGCCGGGAAGCACACCGTTTTTGCCCAGCAGCTTCAGTCCCACCATAATGGCCGCCAGGGCCAGAAGGATCAGGACCAGCAGGTCTACAATATTGATTTTTCCAAACAGTCTGCCTTTCTCGTCTAACATCTTTTGCAGCCTCCGAGGTTGTAAATTTACCGTTACATGGTGTACAATAAAGATGCGCGTGTCCGCTGGACAAACTCTGCGCAATGAGCGGTTATGTTGTATTGTATCATACTTCCAGCAATGGAACAAGTCTTTTTTCACAGGGGAGGTCCCATGAAAGTTATTCATCTTATCAGCGGCGGCGACAGCGGCGGCGCCAAAACCCACGTCCACAGCCTGCTCCACAGTCTGAGCCGGGTTGCGGAAGTGACTATGGTCTGCTTTATGGACGGTCCCTTTGCCCAGGAGGCCCGGGCACTGGGCATCCGGACCGAGATCTTTCCCGGGCACAATCTGGCGGCGACTTACTATAAGCTCAAGCGGTTTATCCGGGAGGGCGGGTACCAGATCATCCACTGCCATGGCGCCCGGGGCAACATGATGGGGGCGCTGCTGCGCCGGTCCACCGGCCTGCCGGTGGTGACCACCGTCCACTCCGACTACCGGCTGGACTACCTGGGACGTCCTCTGGCCCGGCTGTTTTACGGCACCACCAATACCCTGGCTCTGCGGCTCATCGACTACCGCATCGGCGTGTCCGACGCCATGACGGATCTGCTCATCTCCCGGGGGTTTGCCCCGGACAAGCTCTTTACCATTTACAACGGCATCGACTTCACTCCCCGCACTGCGGCCCGAGGCCGGGCGGAGTACCTGGCGGACATGGGCCTGGAAGCTGGGGAGGACAGCGTTGTGGTGGGCATCACCGCCCGGCTCAATCCGGTGAAGGACGTGGCCACGCTGATCCGGGGGTTCGCAAAAGCCTATCAGAGCGCGCCCCAGCTGCGGCTGCTCATCGCGGGGGACGGAGAGGAACGCGCCCGGCTGGAGGAGTTGGTGCGGGAGCTTGGGGTGGAGGGCCAGACGGCCTTCACCGGCTGGATCAACGACACCGACAGTTTTTATCACGCCATTGACATCAACAGCCTCACTTCCCTGTCGGAGACCTTCCCCTACTCCCTCACCGAGGGGGCCCGGGCGGGCCTGCCCACGGTGGCCAGCCGGGTGGGCGGGGTGCCCTATCTCATTGAGGACGGGGTCACCGGCCTGCTCTTCGAGGCCAGGGACGCCGACGGCCTGGCCAGGCAGCTGGTCACCCTGGCCAGGGATGCCGGCCTGCGCCGCCACCTGGGCCAGCGGCTGGAACAGAAGGCCAGAGAGGAGTTCTCCCTGGAGTCCACCCTGCGGCGGCAGATGGCCATTTATGAGACCATTCTCCGCCGCCGGGCCCGCAGCGCGGGCCGGCGGGACGGGGTGCTGGTATGCGGGGCCTACGGCCGGGGAAATGCCGGGGATGACGCCATTCTGGAGGCC
Source organism: Pseudoflavonifractor sp. 524-17 (assembly GCF_009935845.1). Classification (GTDB taxonomy): domain Bacteria; phylum Bacillota; class Clostridia; order Oscillospirales; family Oscillospiraceae; genus Pseudoflavonifractor_A. The sequence continues at coordinate 27,863 of NZ_QWEK01000006.1, forward strand.
ATTGTGACAGAGCTGAGGGGACTTGACCCGGATCTGCCCCTGTGGGTGCTCTCCCGCAGTCCCAAGAGCACCCGCCTCACCTACCGGGTGAACGCCCTCTACACCTTCAACGTCCCCCGCTTTTTATGGCGGATGAGAAGGATCCGGCTGTACATCAACGGAGGCGGATCCCTCATGCAGGACGTGACCAGCCACCGGTCCCTGTGGTTCTATCTGTTCACTATCTCAGCGGCTAAGATCCTTGGGAACAAGGTGCTGATGTACGGCTGCGGCATCGGCCCCATCCACTCCCCGCGCAACCGCCGCCGTGCGGCCAAGGTGCTTCAGAAGCGGGTGGATATCATCACCCTGCGGGACACCCACTCCAGCCAGGAGCTGAAGGGGATGGGGGTGGACCGGCCGGAGCTGGTGCTGTCGGCGGACCCCACGGTGATTCTGCCTGCCGCGCCGGATCCGGTGACAGACGGCATTTTGGAGCGGGAGGGGCTGGACCCACACGGCCGCTATATCGGCTTCACCCTCCGGCCCTGGCCGGGCTTTTCAGAGTGTGCGGCCATATTTGCCGCCTGCGCGGACTACGCCCGGGAGCGCCACGGCCTGGTCCCCGTCTTCCTGCCCATCGAGCGGCGGCTGGATCTGGGGGCGATCCGCCAGGTGACGGAGCAGATGAGGGGGGAGTACCACGTCATCGAGCAGACCGGCAGCTCCGCCCGCACCATTGGCCTGTTTGCCAGGATGCAGGCGGTGGTGTCCATGCGGCTGCACGCGCTGGTCTTCGCTGCCAGCCAGGGCGTGCCCCTGGTGGGAGTGGTGTACGACCAGAAGATCAGCTCCTTCCTGTCCTACATCGGCCAGGATCTCTATCTTGCGCTGGAGGAGCTGACGGAGGAGAAGCTGAAAGGGCAGATCGACCTGGCCTGCCGGCGCATCGGCGACGAGATCTTCCTCACCCAGGGGGTGGACCGGCTGCGCCAGGTGGAGGGCCGCAACGCCGCCGCCGCCGCCCGGCTGCTGGGGCTGGATTGATGGTTCTGTCCCGGGAAGACCGGGTTTTATATGGAGGTTACTTGTTTGAAACAGCTCCTTTGCCTGTCCGACGCGCCGTGGACCGCTGTGCCCAACCGGACCCAGCAGCTGATGGCGCGTCTTCGAAGTGCGCAGATTCTCTTTTTCGGTCCGCCGGCCCGGCGGGGAGATAACAGCTTCCGCCAGCCCGGCCGCCGGGTGCGGCCCAATATTATTGCGTATACCCTGCCCCATATTTTGGGGGCGGAAGAGCGGCACACTTTGCTTTTTCAGCGGGACCAGAAGAGACTGGGCCGTTTTATTGAGCGGGCAATGAGCCGCCACCGCTTTCGGGAGCCGCTGCTGTGGTGTACCACGCCAAGCTATGTCCACCTGTTGGATCTCATTCCCCACCGGGGGCTGGTGTACGACTGCGCCCGGGACTGGTCCTGCCTGCCTATCCGCTGGGAGAGTGAGCTGACCCTGGAGGCGGACGTGGCCTTTGCCGCCTCCCCGGAGCTGGCGGACCACCTGTCCCCCTGTAATGAGAATGTGGCCATTCTGCCCAACGGGGTGAACTATTCCATGTTCTGCCAGCAGAGCCTGCCGTCCAACGAAATCCAGAGCCTGCGCCGGGGCAGGCCCATCCTCGGCTATGCCGGGCCCCTGTGGCGGGATCTGGATCTGCGTCCTCTGATTGCAGCGGCGCAGGCCATGCCGGAGGCCGGCTTTGTGCTGGCAGGCGCCAGGGAGGACTGCCCCCTGGACCGGCTGCCCCCCAACGTGTACTGTCTGGAGCCGGGTGCGGCGGCGGATCTGCCCCAGTCCCTGTCTTATTTTGACGTGTGCCTGAGCTTTCTGCGCCGGCGCCACAGCAACGACATTATCCCCGGCCATATCTATGAGTACCTGTCTGCCGGAAAGCCCATTGTGTGTATGTACGAGCGGGATCAGGTGGAGTGCTTTCCCGACGTGATCTACGGGGCGTACTCCACAAAAGAGTTTGCCCAGCTGTGCCGGCGGGCGCTGGCAGAGACCGGAGATTGGGCCCGCAAGCGCCGTCAGGCCTATGGCGAGGCGGCCTCATGGCCCAGGCGGGCCCAGGAGGTGGAGCGGATTCTGGAGGGCATCGGGCTGTATGACTGACAAAGGGGGGCGGAAGAAATGGACAGCCGGGCGGCGCTGCTGTCAGCGGTGAGCGAAACGATCCGGCGGGAGGCGGAGAGCGGCCCGCCGCGGGGATATAATATTTTCCGTGTTCTGGAGGCTTCGGCCAAGGAGGTGGTGATGTGCCGCTTCCTGGCGGATCTGCTGAATCCGGAGGGGGCCCACGGGTGCGGCATTCTCTTTTTGAAATCCTTCTTTCAGCAGGTGCTGAAGCGGGACGGGGGGAGCGACACCCTGCTGGCCCATACGGATGTGGCCACGGAATTTGTCACCGGGGCCGGCCGGCGGATTGACCTGGTGATTCAAAACGCCCGGTGCGTGCTTCCGATTGAGGTGAAGCTATACGCCGGGGAGCAGGAGGGGCAGTGCTATGACTACTATGAATGGGCGAAACAGTTTGACCCGGAGACTCAGATTATCTACCTGACCCGGTTTGGCGCCCCGCCCACCAGATATAGCCGGCAGGAGAAAGGCGGCGTCCGTGTGCTGCCGGCGGAGAAGATTCTGTGCGTCTTCTGGGAGCGGGAGATCTGCGGATGGCTGACGGCGCTGCTGGATCAGCTGAGCCAGCCGGTGCGGTGTCTGGTGGCTGACCTGGTGCTACCCAGACGGAAGGCGGCAGCTGGGGGATGGCCAGGATATACCGGATTTCAAGGAGATGAATCCCTGCGCCGCCGGCCTTGTGGAGGAGTGCAGGCGCAAAGCGTATGTCAAAAGAGTGGCGGCGGTGTTCAAACGGCATATTTTAAGCCGCCTGTTGTCCCATTGAGACAGGCGGCAGGAGAGCCGTTCTGGGGTAAAAGAAAACCCCACGGATTTTCATCCGTGGGGGACCCCGCTCTGGCCGTGCGGACCCATTTAAAACCTGCACGTAATGGCAGGGTGGGTTGTCTCCACGCCGCTTCCTCGCTTCCAACTTCCAACTTCCCCGAAGGGGGCCGGGAGGCCTGCGATCCACGGCGTGAGGGCGACATCCCGTTTAAGAGATGTGGGTTTAAATAAAGCCCGTCACGCACCGAGCAGGAAACTTTTTCACGTTAACTTTGACAGGATCCGGCGCTGCCGGGGCTAATCGCCGTCCTCATCCTCCAGGAGCTCTTGCAGAAACAGCTCATAGACTGCGTCCAGCTCCTCCTGGCTGTCCAGAGTGGAGAGAAGCTCCTCCCCGTCCTCTCCCTGGATTACCTTCAGGATGACCAGACCGTCATCCTCACCCTCCGCCTCGTCCTCTTGGGTGTCCTCATCGCTTTCGATTACAGTCAGGAAGGACATATAGACGGTCCCCTGGTATTCCAGGGTGGAGCAGTACTCCAGCTCAAACTCGTTGCCGTCCTCATCGGTGAGAGTAATAAACTCACCGCCAAATTCGCCGCTCATCGCTTCACCGCTTTCCGTTGGTCTGTACATCCGTAAAGGACCGGCCAAACCGCCGGGGCGATTTGCTGCCGTCTTTATTGTAACCCGAAGGGACCAAAAAAGCAATAAGAAAGCGTGGCAAATTTTTTTAAACTGGGGGAGGGAAAGCAAAAAGTCTGGCGGGCCAGGGGGAGAAATATGGCCTGCGCAGGGAGAATTTTTCTTAAATAAGGAAATTTAGGAATAATATAGGGTGGACAACTGCCGGACCTATGCTATAATAAGGATACCATCGGTTGACTTTTGGAAATTGATGGTATCGTGACAGCGACGTGAAGCATTGACTGGCAGGGCTGCTTTTACAGCGGGCCATGCAAAAGATACGCCGGAGGTGTCATTTTGGGGACAACAACGAATTCAAATGAGAAGAAACGAAAAAAGAAAGGGGGCATTGGCCGGGTCATCGCCGGTTTTTTCAAGATACTGGGCACCCTGATTTTAATTGGCATTGTGACCTGTGCCTTTCTGGCCTGCTTTGCGGTGGACTATATCAAAGAGGTCATTCTGCCTGATGCCCATGTGGAGGCGCAGTCCTATTCCACTGCCTTGGCAAGCACGATTTACTATATCGACAAAAATACCGGGCAGGAGGTGGAGTATCAATCCCTCTACGGGACAGAGAACCGGGTGTGGATCAAATACGACGAGATTCCGGAGGATCTGATCAACGCCACCATCGCCATTGAGGACAAGCGGTTTGAAGAGCACAGCGGCGTGGACTGGCTGCGCACCGGCCGCGCCGTTCTGAGTATGCTGGAGGGGCGCAATATCCAGGGCGGCTCCACCCTAACCCAGCAGCTGCTCAAGAATATGACCCAGTACAAGGACGTGACGGTGAAGCGGAAGATTCTGGAGATCTTCCGCGCCCTGGATTTTGAGAAGAACCACACCAAAAAGGAAATTCTGGAGCTCTATCTCAACTATATCTTTCTGGGCCAGAAGTGCTACGGCGTGGCCACCGCGGCGGAGTACTACTTCGGCAAGGACGTGCGCAATCTGAGTTTGGCAGAGTGCGCCAGCCTGATCAGCATTACCAATAACCCGTCCATCTATAACCCCTATATCATGAAGGCGGACAACCCTACCTGGGGCCGGGACAACAACGCCGAGCGGGCGCTGAATGTGCTGAGTCAGATGCTTGAACAGGGGAAGATCACCCAGTCGGAGCACGACCGGGCGGCGGCGGAGATCAGGGCCGGCCTCAACTTCACCCAGGGAGAGGGCGATGAAGAGAACACCACTGTGCTCAGCTGGTATTCCGAGCAGGTAGTGCAGGACGTAATGCGGGATCTCCAGGAGAAGTTCCAGTGCTCCAGCGAGGTGGCCAGCAACATGGTGTACAGCGGCGGCCTGAAGATCTACGCCTGCATTGACCCGGAGGTTCAGGCTGTGGTGGACCAGGTCTATCTGAATCGGGAGAACCTGCCCCAGGTCTCCTCCAAAGGGGAGCAGCTGGAGTCCGCCGCCGTGGTGATCGACAATGAGGGCAACGTGGTGGCTATCGCGGGCGCCATGGGGGAAAAGCAGGCAAATAAGGTGTGGAACTACGCCACAAGGGCCTCCCGGCAGCCGGGCTCCTCCATTAAGCCGCTGTCCGCCTATGCCCCTGGCATTGACCTAGGGATCATCACGCCCCACTCGGTCTTTGACGACACGCCGGTGAGTGTGGTGGGCGGCCGGGCCTGGCCCTCCAACTCCTACGCCTACTACTGGGGCCGGGAGCTGGTGAGCAAGGCGGTGGAGCAGTCCTCCAATGCTGTGGCAGTGCGGGTGGTACAGGCCATCGGCGTGGAGCAGTCCTTTGACTATATGGAAAACCGCTTCCACATCGACCTGGTGGATTCGGAGGTCATCCGGGGCAAGGAGGCCACGGACAAGGACTACAGCCCCCTGGCCCTGGGGGGCGTGACCAAGGGCATCAGCGTGCTGGACATGGCCACGGCCTACTCGGTCTTCCCCCGCAGCGGCATCTATCTGGCGCCCAGAACCTACTCAAAGGTGACGGATTCTGACGGAAAAGTGATTCTGGACAACACGTCAGAGCCAGAGCAGGCGGTAAAGGCCACAACGGCCTGGTATGTCAACGACATGCTCAAGGACGTCATCCGCAATCCCAGCGGGGTGGCCACCGGTACGGAGGCCTACTTCCCCGACATGACCATCGCCGGAAAGACCGGCTCCACCAACGACTACCGGGACCGGTGGTTTGTGGGCTACTCGCCCTACTACACCACTGCGGTGTGGACGGGCTATGCCGACTACCCGGAGCGCATCGGGCCCGGCTCCAAGAATCCGGCGGCCCAGATGTGGCGCAGGATTATGGAACCCATCCATCAGGACCTGGAGAACAAGGATTTCCCCGACCCGGGCGGCCGGGAGACCGTGAACATCTGTCTGGACAGCGGAATGCGGGCGGGCCCCAGCTGCGCCCAGGATCCCAGAGGGAACCGGGTGATTGCCGCCCAGTTCTTCCCAGGCACCCAGCCCAGCGGACACTGCGAGGTTCATACTGCCATTGAGGTGTGCGCGGCGCCTGTGACCAAGGAAGACGGGAGCACCGGGGTGCGCTACTACCAGGCCACGGAGTTCTGTCCCAGAGAGGGCAACGTGGCGGAGATCGAGCCTACAGTGCGCACCATCGCGCTGCTGGCGGTGGATCGGGAGTATGTCAACGGCGCAAAGGTGGCCCGGGACGAGGAGTATCTGCTGAGCAATGTCGAGCATATGGGCCCCTGCCCCGTCCACACCGAGCCGCTGAAGCCGCCGGTGACGGAGTACGACCCGTCCATCTTTAACCCGGAGGATCCCGCCACCTACCCGCCGGAGGGCGCGGAGGGATATGAAAACTTTGACCCCAGCGACCCCGCCACCTGGCCTATTACGGTGCCGCCGGTGTATGTGTCGCCCAGTCCCACGCCCTCTGTGGAACCGCCGCCGCCGGCTGTGACGACGATACCGCCGGAGGCGTCCCCCACGCCGGAACCTACACCTACACCCACACCGCTGCCCACCGAGGAGCCCGTGCCGGAGCCCCCGCCGGAGGCGGAGCCGGAGCTCTGATCCGGTTCCCTTTTGTGTGATTCTTTCCTTTGAAGCGTTCCGGCAGCCGGCGCTGTGATGGTGTGTTCCCCAGACATACACGCTGCCGGGGAACACAAACTGAATTTTGCCCGCGCCTGCGGGCGCGGAGGCTGCGAGGCATTTCAACACGTCCAGGCCCGCCCGGTGCTTCCGGGCGGGCCTGGACAGATTTTTAGCCCAGAGCGAAAAAATTACAAATCTTATTGACATTTTGGACAGAAAACGATATAGTGATGTCGAAGAGAGGGCGTACCCAACCGCCAGGAGTGGGTGCGCCTTTTGTCTACCTTTCATGAAATGGGGGAGGATACATGGCAAAGGAGCTGATCCGCCTGTCAGACTGCGTTATGAAGTTTGACGACGACATCATCTTAGATCACATCAATCTTTACATCAATAACAAGGAATTTTTAACTCTGTTGGGTCCAAGCGGCTGTGGAAAGACGACAACCCTGCGCATCATCGGCGGGTTCCAGACACCCACCTCCGGCGATGTTTTCTTCGATGGCAAGCGTATCAACGACGTGCCGCCCCACAAGCGGAAAATCAACACGGTGTTCCAGAAGTACGCCCTGTTTACCCATATGAATATTTTTGAGAACGTGGCCTTCGGCCTGCGCATCGCCAAGGTGCCGTGGGATGAGCTGAAGCAGCGGGTGGAGGAGGCCTTGGCTCTGGTGAACCTGGCCGGCTACGGAAAGCGCTCGGTGGACTCCCTGTCCGGCGGGCAGCAGCAGCGCGTGGCCATCGCCCGGGCCATCGTCAACCGGCCTCAGGTCCTGCTGCTGGACGAGCCCTTGGGCGCGCTGGATCTGAAGCTGCGCAAGGATATGCAGGTGGAGCTTAAACGCATTCAGCAGCAGGTAGGCATCACGTTTATCTATGTCACCCACGACCAGGAGGAGGCGCTCACCATGAGCGACACCATCGTGGTTATGAACCAGGGACGCATTCAGCAGATTGGTACCCCCACAGATATCTATAATGAGCCGAAAAACGCTTTTGTGGCGGATTTTATCGGCGAGTCCAATATCATCGACGGCGTCATGCTGTCCGACGGCGTAGTGCGGATGTACGGAAAGAAGTTCCAGTGTCTGGACAGCGGCTTTTCTCCTAACGAGCCGGTGGACGTGGTCATCCGGCCGGAAGATATCGACATTGTGTCCCCGGATCAGGGGCAGATCCACGGGGTAGTCACAGAGGTTACCTTTAAGGGGGTCCACTATGATATTATTGTGGACTTCAAGGGCTTCAAATGGCTGATCCAGACCAGCGACTACTCCCCGGTGGGGGCCTATATCGGGGTGAAAATCGATCCGGACGGCTTCCACATTATGAAAAAATCCCAGTACTCCGGACAGTTCGGCGACTACAGCTCCTACAGCGCCGAGTATGACGAGCTCAACGAGGAGCCCGGTGAACAGGAGGCGGGAGATGAAGAATAGGCGCAACCGGATTCTGGCGGCGCCCTATGTGGGCTGGATGGCAGTTTTTGTGGTGATCCCCCTGTTTCTGGTGGTGCTGTACGCCTTCGGCTTTGACAGCAAAGAGGGATTCACCCTGGGCAATTTCACCCAGATCCACCAGTATGCGGGGATTTTTGCCAACTCCTTTGTCCTGGCTTTGTTCGCCACCGCCATCTGCCTGCTGCTGGGCTACCCTGCGGCCTATTTTCTGGCCCGGGAGGTCCCAGCGGTGCGCAGGCTGGCCACCATTATCATCATGCTGCCCATGTGGATGAATTTCCTGCTGCGCACCTATTCCTGGATGTCCTTGCTGGAGAATACGGGACTCATCAACCGCTTTCTTAGGGCCATTCACTTTTTTGACCTGTTTGGCCCGGAAAAGGGTTATTTTACAATGATTAACACCCCCGGCGCTGTGGTGCTGGGCATGGTGTACAACTTCCTGCCCTTTATGATCCTCCCCATCTTCTCAGTCATCGACAAGATCGACAACCGGGTGATAGAGGCCGCCCAGGATCTGGGGGCGGACAGCGTTACTGTTTTCAGCCGGATTATCTTCCCTCTCAGCCTGCCGGGGGTGCTGTCCGGGATTACCATGGTGTTCATCCCGTCGGTGTCCACCTTCGTCATCTCCAAGCTGCTGGGGGGCGGCAAGACTATCCTGCTGGGGGATCTGATTGATATGCAGTTCTACGGCTCCACCTATAACCCCCACCTGGGGTCGGCCATCTCTCTGGTGATGATGGTGCTGGTGATGGCGGCTATGGCGCTGATGAACCGCTTTGGCGCGGGAGAAGAGGAGGCGATGCTGTTTTGAAGCAGAGACGGATTGGCAGCCGCGTTTTTAACCTTCTCATTCTGCTCTTCTTATATGCGCCGATTTTCGTGCTCATCGCTTTCTCCTTCAACGCCACCAAGAGCCGGTCGGTGTGGGCGGGCTTCTCCCTGCAGTGGTACGAGAAGCTCTTCTCCGACTCCCGGATTCTGGACGCCCTGTGGACCACCCTGCTGGTGTCGGTGCTGGCGGCGGCGCTGGCCACAGTGCTGGGCACCATGGCGGCCATCGGGTTTTACAGTATGCGCCGGCGGATGCGGGGGGTGTGCATGACCATCAACAACATCCCCATGACAAATGCGGATATTATCACCGGGGTCTCTTTGATGCTGCTGTTCTCCTTCGCCATTGTCAGCTTTAACGCCACCCTGGGGCAGCTGCTGGGGATTACCTTTCGCATGGGCTTTGCCACACTGCTGCTGGCCCACATTACCTTCAACGTCCCCTACGTGATTCTCTCGGTGATGCCCAAGCTGCGCCAGCTGGACCCCAATGTCTATGAGGCGGCCCAGGACCTGGGCGCCACCGGCTGGCAGGCATTCTGGAAGGTCATCCTTCCGGAGATTATGCCGGGGGTGGTCAACGGCGCCCTGATTGCCTTTACCATGTCCATTGACGATTTCGTAATCAGCTACTTCACAGCGGGATCGCGGGTGAGCACACTGTCCATGGAGATCTATTCCATGGCCCGCAAGCGTATCAGCCCGGAGATCAACGCCCTGTCCACGCTGCTCTTTGTGTCCGTCCTGCTGCTGCTGGTAATCATCAACATCCGCCAGTTCCGGCAGGAGAAGGCGAAAGCCAGGAAAGATGCGGTGCTGCGGAGCAATCCGTAAGCGCCTGTTCCACATCTCAAGGCGCGCCGGAAGATACAAAGCAGGCGCGAAGGGCGAGCCGGCAGCGGCCTGTGTTCCGGCTGGGGATCCAATAGCTGGCAGTTGGGGAATGCCTGGTGTATTTTCCCGCTGCTGACTATATATTACCATTCCGAAAGGGGATAAAGAAAGAAATTGAAACAGTTTCTCGCACTGACATTGACCGCCGTCACGCTGGGGGGCCTCTTCACGGGCTGCTCTGGTACCGCATCCAGACCCGGGGGAGAGCCCGGAGGGAAGGGTGAGGTCAATGTGTTCAACTGGGGAGAGTACATTGACGAGTCCCTGCTTGAAACCTTCGAGGAACAGACGGGAATCAAGGTCAACTACAAGACCTTCCCCGACAACGAGACCCTATATTCCACCCTTCAGAGCAGCATGGGGGAATATGATGTAATCATTCCCTCGGACTATATGATCGCCCGCATGATTGACGAGGAAATGCTGGAGAGGATCGACCTCAATAACATTCCAAACTATGAGAAGATTAGCGACAGCTATAAGCATCTGGACTACGACCCCGGCAACGAGTACTCCGTGCCCTACACCTGGGGAACCGTGGGCCTGATCTACAATACCACCATGGTCAGCGAGGCCCCCACCAGCTGGAAGGCCCTGTGGGACGAGCAGTACAAGGGGCAGATCCTGATGTTTGACAACTCCCGGGACTGTATCGGCATTGCCCTGAAAGTGCTGGGGTACTCCTTTAATACCACAGATGAGGCCCAGATCAAAGAGGCAGTGGATCTGCTGATTGAACAGGCTCCCTTGGTGCAAGCCTACGTGATGGACCAGATCTTTGACAAGCTGGAGGTGGGGGAGGCCGCCATGGGCCCCTACTACGCTGGCGATGCCATTACCATGATGGAGAGCAACCCGGACCTGGCCTTTGTTCTGCCGGAGGAGGGGGCAAACCTGTTTGTGGACGCCATGTGCATCCCCAAGGGCGCCCCGAATAAGGAGAACGCGGAGGCCTTTATCAACTTCATGTGCTCGGACGAGGCCGCTGTGGCCAACTGCGAGTACATCGGCTACTCCACCCCCTCCGACTCCGCCCGGGAGAAGCTGGAACCGGAGCTGGCCCAGAACCCCATCGCCTATCCGGATGAGGAGACCCTGAGCCGGTGTGAAACCTTCATCAACCTGCCGGAGGAGATTCTGAAGCTGTATGACTCCGAGTGGCTCCGCCTCAAGGGCGCGGGAGGTTAATTCTGCGCCTGCATAGAAGCGGCCCCAGACTGCCGGCAGAACCGGCAGTCTGGGGCTGTCTGCGAATCGTTTTAACCGTGGGATAACCGGGGAGGATATGCTGCCGGAGCTTGCGCAGGGGCCTGGAGTCTGTTTGAAACCTGGCAATATGCCAGGCGGCGAGGAATTTTTTCGTCTGGCAAGTGGTTTTGACGCAGGAATCCTGACGGATTTCAAGAAAAAACCGTGCCGCTCAGGCGGAAAAAGGCCCGTACTTTGGGCGTGTTGACGGTTTTCAAACAGACTCTAGAATTTTTCTGCATTGAACCCTTGATATTTTCGATTTCTTCCATGAGCCAGTCCGCCGTCACCCCCAGCACCGATCCCAGCGCTCGCCTCCTATCCGCATCACCTCCCTTCTCAGGGAAGTGGCCAACCGCCATTATGCAACAGCGCCCTGCCACCTTTCATCGAATTTTGCTGCCCCTTTGGGGGGCGGCTTTTCTTATGCCTTCGGGGCCTTCAGCGCCGCCAGGCCGCTTCTTCCTGGCTGCATTACGGAGGGAAAGGATCTGGCCAATGCCATTTTCATGGCGGGGGACGCGGTTTCTATGTGGTTGTGGTATGCGGAAGAGCAGCGAAAAGATATCCCCGCCCCCGCACAGCCCCCTGCGGTAACAGCCCCAGAGTTTGCCAACTATGTGTATGCGGATACAGAGGAATACCGCAGAAAGAACAGCAGCCGCGCTGAAAGAACGCCTGGGCGTTCAGTAATGGCAGGCGCCTCCCCTTTTCAGGGACGGCGCCTGTGCGCTATTTCCCCAGCGCTTTCCTGACCTCCGCCATGTAGTCCACGCCCGGGATCACGTACTTCATCTTGCGCTTGTCCATCTCCCACAGCTGCTCGCCGTTGCGGTAGGCGGCAAAGTAGTACACTACCGCTTGTAGATGGACACCCGGATCTTGTCCCAGGTCTTATTTCTCGCCGTCAGCTCCCTTCAATTCGTTTGCGTTGCAGCCGTCCTAAAGGGAGCTCCAGCATGGGCGGCCATCTGGTAGGCTGCGATACGGTTGTCATAGAGGTCCCAGAGCATACACGGCTACACATTCTCCGGCAGCCATGAAAATCTCGGCATCTTTTTGTCAGTATATGAAAACGCCTGGAACCGCACAGTACCAGGTATTTTTGGGTGCTGAGAAACATATTTTTGTTTATCGTGCTTCCGCCGTATCCCCTCTTTGAATTTTCGCCTGTGAAGCTGCCGGACGGCATCATTTTGTTTCCCAGCCAATCATATTCCTTTGTCTGCAAAATAAACTCTCATTTTACTCTTGTCAATTATGTGGGAAGGGAGTATAATTGATTATCAAGCGGGTGCTTTTAGCCTCTGATTGCCGCGTGTGACGCCGGTTTGACGCCCGCGCTTTTCTCGTCCGGCAATCAATATTGGAAAAGGATGTGCGTTTATGCGTAAGAGCATCAAAAAAATGGTTATGATCCGGGTGGTTGCCGCATTTATCTCCATGCTTCTGTTCAGCTTTGTGACTACTTACAACATCTTCCACATTGAAGGCATCCAGGCCGACAACACCCAGGTCAACACCCTGCTGGATCGGGCCCAGACCGCTGTAGCCGCCCACTACCGCTGGGTCTCCGGCCTGAGCAACGCTCTGTACGCAGGCGCGGAATTTACCGGCAGCATCGATCCCACCACCTGTGTGCTGGGTCAGTGGCTCTACGGCGACCCAGGCACTACAGACAGCACCATTCTCTCTCTTTCCAAGCAGCTGGAACCCCTGCACAAAGAACTCCATGAGTCCGCCTCTTACGTTCTGGACCTGCTGAATACCGATCCTGACCAGGCCCACGCCTACTATCAGAATACCATTCAGTCCAACCTGTCCACGCTGGTGGGACTGCTAGATCAGGTTGTGGAGCGGGGCAGTACCCTCAATGAGGCCAGCAACGCCCAGATGGAGCGTACGATCACCTTTATGCACCTCACCTGCGGCATCTGCCTAGTGATCAACCTTGGCTGTCTGGTCAGCTTGGTGCAGTATGTGCTTCGCCGGATTGTCAAGCCCATTATCCAGATTGACCAGTGCAGCCGGCCCCTTCAGGAGGGTCAGCTGGATCTCCGCTTCCCCCCCGCCGGCAACGACGAGCTGGGCGACCTGTGCAACACCCTGAAGAACTCCATGGCGCTGATAAATACTTACGTGACCGATATCACCCACATTACGGACCAGCTGGCCCACGGCAATTTCGATGTTCACACCTCCGCTTCCTATATCGGCGTGTTCCGCTCCATTGAAGAGGCCATCGACAACCTCACCTCCAACCTGTCCACCGCCTTGGGCGAGATTGGTCAGGTGGAGCGCCGGATCTCCAGCGACGCCGAGCAGCTGTCCAACAGCTCCCAGGCCCTGGCCCAAGGCGCCACGGAGCAGGCCAGCGCCATTGAGGAGATGTACGCCATGCTGGACGACCTCTCCAAGGGCACAGAGCAGAATGTAAAGACCGCCCACAACGTCCAGGAGAACGCCCGCCTCACCGGCGAGCGGGTTACGCTCAGCAGCGATCAAATGAAACAGATGGTCGCCGCCATGTCTGACATCACCAATGCCTCTCAGGAGATTGGCCGTATTATCGCTACCATTGAGAACATCGCTTTCCAGACCAATATTCTGGCCCTGAATGCCGCGGTAGAGGCCGCCCGGGCCGGCAGCGCCGGCAAGGGCTTCGCCGTGGTGGCGGACGAGGTGCGCAGCTTGGCCTCCCAGTCTGATCAGGCGGCCAAGGCAACCAAAGAGCTTATCGAGAACTCCGTCTCCGCCACCCAGCGGGGCAACGACATTGTGGGCGAGGTGTCCCTCACCCTGGAGAAGACGCTGGAGCTGGTCATGCGCTCCAACAGCGACATCCAGGTCATTGCCGAGGTGGTCCAGAAGGAGGCCAGCTCCATCTCCCAGGTCACCGAGGGCATCGGCCAGATCTCCTCTGTGGTCCAGACCAACTCCGCCAGCAGCGAGGAGGCTGCCGCCGTCAGCACTGAGCTCTTTGACCAGGTCCGCATGCTCCAGGAGCAGACCCGTAAATTCCACCTCAAGCATAACTAACGGTTGTTTTTGTCTAAAAAGGGCCCGTCGGGAACAAAAAAGTTTCCGGCGGGCCCTTTTTGTGTCTTTTGTCAAAATATAGAGAAACGCCTCATCTACTTCATTAAATATTTTAAATAAAAATAATAGACTCGATTCATTGACTTTATAAATCCTCACACTCTATAATAGACTGGAAAGACCGCTTTCGCTTTTTTATCCAGATTTGAGAGGGGTATCGACTGTGGAGTATGGGTTTGACAAGAGCATCGACCGCCGGGGGAGCTGTAGCGTAAAATGGGACGCGGCCGACCGGGCCTTTCAGGGCCAGGATCTGCTGCCCATGTGGATTGCGGATATGGACTTCCCCGCGGCGCCCGGCATTCTCAAGGCGCTGCACCAGCGAGTGGACCAGGGGGTCTTCGGCTACGGAACCCTGTCCCAGGCATACTACGAGGCGGTCATCCGCTGGATGGCCCGCCGCCACCACACCACTGTGGAACGGGACTGGATTGTCTTCACTCCCGGGGTGGTCACAGCGCTGAATTTCGCCGTTCAGGCTGTCACTCAGCCTGGGGATGAGGTGCTGGTCCCCTGCCCGGTCTACGGTCCCTTTTACCACGCGGTGGAGGACTGGGACCGCCGGATGGTCCCCTGCCCCCTGAAGGAAGAGGACCTCTACTATACCTTTGATTTTGACGCCATGGAGCAGCGGATTACTCCCGCCACCCGCGCCCTGCTCCTCTGCTCCCCCCACAACCCGGTGGGCCGGGTGTGGAGCCGGGCGGAGCTGGAGCAGCTGGCGGCCTTCTGCCTGGAGCATAATCTGACGGTAATCGCCGACGAGATCCACAGCGATCTGGTCTTCCGCACCCATACCAACTTTTTGACGGTCTCCCCGGAGATGGCAAAGAAAACTATCCTGTGTACCGCCCCCAGCAAGACCTTCAATCTGGCCGGCCTCCAGTGCTCCAACATCATCATCCCCAACGAGGAGTTGCGGGGCCGCTACCGTGCCCTTGTGGCCAAGCACCACGCCTTTTCCTCCAATTCCTTTGCCCAGGCCGCTTTGCTGGGGGCCTACAATGACTCGGAGGACTGGCTGGACGCCCTCATTTCCTATCTGGAGGGCAATATGGATCGGTTCTGCTCCACAATCGCCGCACAGTTCCCCAAGCTGAAGGTGCGCAAGCCGGAGGGAACCTATCTGGCTTGGGTGGACTGCTCCGGTCTAGGCCTTGCGCCGGAGGAGCGCAAACGCTTTTTTGTGGAGCAGTGCCGGCTGGCTCTCAATGACGGCGCCGCTTTTGGCGCCGGAGGCGAACACTTTGTTCGGATCAACCTGGCCTGTCCCAGGTCTACCGTAGAGGAGTGTCTCCGCAGACTCAAAGCAGGCTGCGGTTCTTAGGGCCTAGATTCACAACCGGGGGCGCTGGATTGCCGTGGGATTTTGCTGTCCCGCAAGGCAAAAAAGTGCAGGAATGCTTTGTACATTTCAAAATTTTCTGCCGCCGCGGGGCGGCAAAGGACCCGGCCAGACGGTGTCCAACGGTTATAAATCCAGGTTCTTAGAACCTGTTCAACATCTCCCTGTATACCCTGAGAGATGCAACAGGCTCTTACAACAGACACAAAGATATGGAGGTATAGAATGAAAAAGATCACATCCATGGCCTTGGCGCTGCTGACTGCCGGCGCCCTTCTGTCCGGGTGCGGCACGCCGGCCAGCAACACCCCGCCCGCCGACACCACTTCCCCCGCGCCCAGCAGCACCCCTGCACCCAGCACCGCCCCCGAGGCCAGTACCCCTCCCACCGGAGGCGAGCGCGTTGACGGCGGTACGCTGATCATGTGCGAACCCTCTGATATCTCCAGCCTCAACATTATCTATGAAACCGGCGACGAGGGCATGACCATGCTCAAGCCCGTCTATGATCCCCTGTACATCGTGGCTAAGGACGAGGTGCGCTACTATCTGGCGGAGAGCCGCACCGTCAGCGACGACGGCCTCGCCATTACTGTCAAGCTCCGGGAGAACCTGAAGTGGCACGACGGCGAACCCATCACCACTGACGATATCCTGTGGAACTTTGAGATGCGCATGAACCCGGACAACAAGTCCTCCGGCGGTACCAAAGTCAATGGCGAGCCGGTGACTGTCACCGCCCAGGACGACTATACCTTTACCGTCCAGCTCCCCTCTGTCTCCGCCGCCTATGACGCCACCCTGGGCGGGCTGAAGTTCCTTCCCAAGCACGTCTATGAGAGCACCCCCGTCCTGTCCGGCGCGGATATCAACTCCACCAGCGGCGTAGGATCCGGGCCCTTCAAGGTCAAGCAGTGGAACAAGGGCGAGAGCTTGGTGCTGGAGCGCTTTGATGACTACTATCGTGGACCTGCCAGCCTGGAGAGCGTGGTCTTTAAGATCATCCCCAACGCCAGCGCGGAGGAGATCGCCTTCCAGAACGGCGAGCTGTCCGTTATGCGCCTGACTACCCAGGACAAGCTGGAGAAATACTCCAATGACCCCAACTATCAGGTCTACACCCTCACCGAAGGCCGCATTAACTACATGGGCTTCAACTCCAACAGCCCCCTGACCAGCGATCCCAAGGTGCGCCAGGCCATCTGCCTCGCCCTGAATGTGGACGAGATCATCGCCGGCGCCTATGGCTCCAGCGATCTCGCCCCCGCCGCCAAGACCGTGTTCTGCCCATCTAACTTCTACTACACCGACGTGCCTGGCTACAGCCAGGATCTGGAACAGGCCAAGCAGCTCATCGCCGAGGCCGGCGTGGAGGGGGAGACCTTCCGCCTGGTCTACAACTCCAGCCGTGAGAATATGGAGAACTGCGCCCTGATGATTCAGCAGCAGCTCAAGGCCGTAGGCCTGAATGTGGAGATCCAGGGCTATGAGACCCAGGGCTTCTTTGAGGTCTTCTTCTATACCGACGCCGGCGACTGGGAGCTGGGCCTCAACGGCTACTCCACCAACGGAGACAACCAGGGCGACGAGTATATGTTCAGCTCTGAGGGCTTCCTGTCCAAGAACATCTGCACCACCGACGAGATCGCCCAGCTTTGGAACCAGGGCGACGCCACCAACGACCCCGCCCAGCGCACGGAAATCTACAAGCAGATCCAGGAGCAGATCCGGGACGTGTACACCATGTTCCCCCTCACCTCCCCCAACTTTGTCATCGCGGTGGACAAGCGCCTCCAGGGCGTGGATGCCATCGACATGGTGCCCATCTTTGAGGACTACCTTAACCTCTATATGACCAACTGATTCCAATCACTGCAAATCTCCGATGATCCTTCAGCGGGGGGCGGGCCAGCCCGCCCCCCTTTGTTTTTGATTGCGAGGGTTCGTTCCTATGGGAAAATATATCTTAAAGCGCCTGCTCATTCTCATCCCGGTGCTGCTGCTGGTATCTGTGTTCTCCTTTCTCATTGTCCATTTTGCCCCCGGCGACCCCCTCAATATGTACATGCGCCCCGACATGACCCAGGAGGAGCTGGACACCCTCCGCGTCAGCCTGGGGCTGGACGGCACCATTGTGGACCAGTATATCGGCTGGCTGGGCAACGTCCTCCACGGCAACCTGGGCAACTCTGTCATCACCAGCCAGAGCGTGTCCGGCCGGATGATGGAGGTGCTGCCCAACACCGTTCTGCTTATGGGCACCTCCATGCTGCTGTCCTTTCTGGTGGCCATCCCCCTGGGGCTGGCGGCGGGTCTGAACAAAAACCGCCTGCCGGACCAGATTATCAGCTTTTTCTCCTACATCGGCATCTCTATCCCTTCCTTCTGGTTTGGGCTGCTGCTCATCATCCTGTTCTCCCTGATCCTCAAGCTGCTGCCCAGCAGCGGCATCCACTCCATCGGGGAGACCGGGCTTGTGGATCTGATCCGCCATCTGATTATGCCCAGTATTGTGTTAAGCGTGGGTAATGTGGCCGTCTTCACCCGGTATATCCGCTCCAACACCATCTCTCAGCTGGAGGAGGAGTACGTCCTCACCGCAAAGGCCAAGGGCGTGGGAAAGCGCGGCATCCTCTACGGCCATGTGCTGAAAAACTGCCTGCTGCCGATCATCACCCTGGCCGGGATGCGCTTTGCCAGCCTAGTCACAGGCTCCTTTATTGTGGAGTCAGTCTTCGGATGGCCCGGAATGGGGATGTTAGGCATGAGTGCCATCAACAACCGGGACTACCCCATGATCATGGGCTTTACCATGCTGTCCTGCCTGCTGCTGATCATCGGCAATCTGCTGGCGGACCTGCTCTACTGCGTCTGTGACCCCCGCATTAAGGCACAATGAAAGGAGGCAGGCCATAATGCAGTCCCAAAACGCCGCGAAATCCTATACTCCCATCGACCCCGCCCGGTTCCGCCGGGTGGAACAGCAGCCTATCCCCGCAGGAGTCTCTTATGAGCGGGGGGCCTTCTATCACATTCTGGCTAGTTTGAGACAAAATAAACTGGCTGTTATCTGCCTTGTCTTGCTGGCGATCATTACGATTGCCTCTCTGCTGGCCCCTCTGTCCCCCTATGACCCGGATACCTACGATCTGATGAACAAGCTGGCTCCCCCCTCCCCGCAGCATCTCTTCGGCACTGACGAGCTGGGCCGGGACTACTTCACCCGGGCCCTGTACGGCGGCCGGGTGTCTCTGGCGGTGGGCTTTTTCTCCATGCTGGTCTCCGTCACCTTGGGCACCATCATCGGCACGGTGAGCGGCTATCTGGGCGGCGTGGTGGACATGGTGCTGATGCGCATTCTGGATATTGTCATGTCCGTGCCCACCTTTTTGCTCATTATCATTATCAACGCCTACCTGAAGCCTGGCCTGTCCACCATGATCTTTATCATCGCCATCTTTGCCTGGATGAGCGTGGCCCGGGTGGTCCGGGCGGAGACCATGAGCCTGAAGGAGCGGGACTTTGTCCTGGCCGCAAAAAATCTGGGCACCAGCCATCTGGTCATCCTCTTCCGCCACATCATCCCCAATATGAGCTCCTCCATTATCGTTGCGGCCAGCCTGTCCATCGCCTCCGCCATTTTGACCGAGTCCTCTCTGAGCTTTCTGGGCTTTGGTGTGCGCCTGCCCACCTCCTCCTGGGGCTCCATGCTGCAAAGCGCCCAGGGGCAGATTCTCTATAATCCCCTGCTGGCGGTCTTCCCCGGCCTGCTGATTCTCATCACCGTGCTCAGCTTCAACGTTTTGGGGGATATCCTCCGCAATGCCCTGGAACCCAAACTGGTCAAGTGAGGTGTCATAATGAACGATGAAACCCTGCAAGCCTACGTAACCGAGCTCCGCCGGGCCTTTCACCGCCGGCCGGAGCTGGGACTAAAGGAATTTGAAACCAGCCGCCGGGTGAAAGAGGAGCTGTCCGCCCGTTCCATCCCCTTCCGCGCCGTGGGCGAGACCGGCGTGGTGGCGGAGCTGGCCGGAAACCGGCCCGGCCCTACCGTGGTCCTCCGGGCGGACATGGACGCCCTGCCCATTCAGGAGGAAACCGGCCTGCCCTACGCCTCTCAGTGCCCCGGCGTGATGCACGCCTGCGGACACGACGCTCATACCGCCATGCTCCTGGGCGCCGCAGCCCTGCTGGCGGAGGAGGGCGGGAATTTTCCCGGCGCCGTCCGGCTGGTTTTTGAGCCGGCGGAGGAGTTCGCCGGAGCGGGGCGGGCCCTGCTGGACGCCGGGGTGCTGGAGGGGACGGACACCGTCTTCGCCCTCCACGTGGCCCCCAACCTGCCTAAAGGCAGCGTGAACATCCAGCCCGGGGTGCGTATGTGCGGCTGCGGCTTCTTCTCCGCCGCGGTACACGGCGCCGGAGGACACGGCTCCGCGCCCCACACTGGAGTGGACGTGATTCCCGCCGCTGCCGCCATGGTGTCCGCCCTTCAGACGGTTATCAGCCGGGAGGTCCCCCCCGGTGAGCACGCCGTTATCTCTGTGGGCACCTTCCACGCCGGCACCGCCGCCAACATTATCGCTGACGAGGCCAAGCTCACCGGCACCATCCGCTACCACAACCCAGAGTTAAAGGACATGCTCCCCCAGGCGGTAGAGCGGATCCTCCGGGGGACGGCGGCGGCTTTCCGAGTGGAGCTGGAGCTGCGCTGCGGCATGGGCCTGCCTCCGGTGGTCAACGACTCCCGCTGCTGCGCCGTGGCCCAGCGGGCCGCCCAGGGCCTGCTTACCTGTCAGACCCTCCCTATCGGTACCGGATCGGATGATTTCGCTTTTTATACCCAACAGCTCCCCGGCGTCTATGCCTTTCTGGGTACTGGCGGGGATCGGCCCATCCATCACCCTGGTTTTACCATTGATGAAGCCGCCCTGGCCTCCGGCGCCAGACTCTATGCCAAATACGCCCTGGAATACACAGGAGGGTACCAATGAGTGACCAGCCGCTGTTAGAAGTCAAAGATTTAAAGGTCTCCTTTCATACCTACGCCGGGCAGGTGCAGGCGGTGCGGGGGCTCTCCTTCTCCCTCAGCGCGGGGGAGACCCTGGCCGTGGTGGGGGAGTCCGGCTGCGGAAAGTCCGTCAGCGCCAAGGCACTGATGGGCCTGCTCTCCTGCCCCCCCTGCGAGATCAAGCCCGCCAGCCAGATTCTCTACCAGGGGAAAAACGTGCTCCAGTTTCAGGAGGCGGAGTGGTCCGCTTTCCGGGGCAAGGAGTGCTCCATGATCTTTCAGGACGCCCTGGCCGCCCTCAACCCCACCCTCGCCGTAGGGCGGCAGATTGAGGAAAACCTCATCGTCCACCATCTGGCCAGCCGCTCCGCCGCCCGGAAAAAGGCGGTGGAGATGCTGGCCCTGGTGGGCATCCCCCAGCCGGAGCGCCGGGCCAGACAGTACCCGCATCAGTTCTCCGGCGGAATGCGCCAGCGGGTGATGATCGCCATCGCTCTGGCCTGCGATCCCAAAATTCTCATTGCTGACGAGCCCACCACCGCCCTGGATGTGACCATCCAGGCCCAGATCATCGATCTCATCAAGGCACTTCAGGGCAAGCTGAACACCGCGGTGCTCCTGATCACCCACGATCTGGGGGTGGTGGCCGACATTGCCCACCGCATTCTGGTGGTATACGCCGGGCGCATTGTAGAGCAGGGCAGCCGGGACGAGATCTTTTACAGCCACCGGCACCCCTACACCTGGTCCCTGCTGCGCTCCGTCCCCCGGCTGGACCTGACTCAGAAGGAGGAGCTGGTGTCCATTGAGGGCACGCCCCCCGACCTCATCGACCCGCCCGCCGGCTGTCCCTTTGCCGGGCGCTGCCGGTGGTGCATGGAGATCTGCCGGGAAGAGGAGCCGCCGGAGGTCCAGTTCTCCCCCGGCCATAGCTGCCGCTGCTGGCTCCACCACCCGGACGCCCCAGACTGGCAGACGCCTTTTCAGAGAGGGGATGGTGTGCTGTGTTAGAACCAAAAGAGCTGTCTTTGGAAGTCACTGAGCTAAAAAAATATTTCCGGGTGGGGGGCGGTACCCTCAAGGCGGTGGACGGGGTCTCCTTCTCCATCGCCCGGGGGGAGACCCTGGGCCTGGTGGGGGAGTCCGGCTGCGGCAAGACCACCTGCGGCCGCACCTGCGTGGGCCTGTACCCCAAGACCGCCGGACAGGTGCGCTACCGGGGGCAGGATGTCCACAGGCTGCGGGGGAGCGCCCGCAAGGCCTTCACCAAGCAGGTGCAGACCATCTTTCAGGACCCCTACGCCTCTTTGGATCCCCGCCTTACCGTCACTGACATCATCGCGGAGGGAATCAAGAACCACAATCTCTGTCCCGGCGCCAAGGAACGGCGGGAGCGGGTCTTTGACCTGCTGGAGCAGGTGGGCCTCAACCGGGAACACGCCAGCCGCTACATCCACGAGTTCTCCGGCGGACAGCGCCAGCGCATCGGCATCGCCAGGGCTCTGGCGGTGGATCCGGAATTCATCATGTGCGACGAGCCCATCTCCGCCCTGGATGTGTCTATCCAGGCCCAGATTGTCAACCTGCTCATCCGCCTCCAGCGGGAGCGGGACCTGACCTACCTGTTCATCGCCCACGACCTGTCCATGGTCAAGCACATCTCCGACCGGATCGCCGTCATGTACTTAGGCGTTATGGTGGAGCTCACCTCTTCGGAGGAGCTCTACACCCACCCGGCCCATCCCTACACCAAAGCCCTCCTCTCCGCCATCCCCATCCCCGACCCCAAGGTGGAGGAGCGCCGGGTGCGCACCGTGCTGGAGGGAGATGTGCCCAGCCCCATCAATCCCCCCCAGGGCTGCCGCTTCTGCGGCCGCTGCGCCATGGCCACGGACCGCTGCGCCCAGGAGCGCCCCCAGCTGCGGGAGATCTCCCCCGGCCATCTCGCCGCCTGTCACCTCATATAATGGTTCATGGAAACAATGTTGAAAAAGGAGACGATTATGATGGAAAACACCAACATCAAGCTGCCTGACAATTTCGAAACTTACAATGAGGCCCGTCAGGCCGGATTCCTGCGGATGAAGCAGCTCAAGGAGAAGGGAGCCAAGGTAGTGGGCATGTTCTGCTCCTTTGTACCCATGGAGCTGGTCTATGCCGCCGGCGCCCTGCCGGTGGGCCTGTGCGCCTTCACGGAGGAGCCCATCCCCGCCGCCGAGGCCAACCTGCCCCGCAACCTGTGCCCCCTGATTAAGGCCAGCTACGGCTTCGCCCTTACCGATACCTGCCCCTACTTCTATTTCTCCGACCTTGTCGTGGGCGAAACCACCTGCGACGGCAAGAAGAAAATGTTCGAGCTGCTCGACGAGATCAAGGAGACCTATGTGATGCAGCTCCCCCACAGCCGGGATGACGCCGCCCTGGCGTTCTGGAAGGACCAGATCGTCCGCTTTAAAGAGAAGCTGGAGGATATTTTCCAGGTCACCATTACGGAAGACGACATCCGGGACGCCATCCGCCGCAAAAACCGGGAGCGCCGGGTGATGCTCAAATACCTGGAGCTGGGCAAGCTGGACCCCGCCCCCATGAGCGGCTACGAGATGGGCACTCGGGTGGACGCCGGCAGCTTCTCCTTCGACCTGGATCAGCGCTGCGATATCATTGAGAAGCGCACCGCCGAGGTCATCGCCGAGTGGGAAGCCAACTGCAAGGGCAAGCCCAGCACCCGGCCCCGCCTGCTGGTCACCGGCTGCCCTAACGCCGGCGTGCGGGAGAAGATCATCCGCGCCGTGGAGGAGCTGGGCGCCGACGTGGTGGCCTTTGACACCTGCAACGGCAACCGGGAAAAGGTGGAGCTGGTAGACGAGAGCAATCCCGACGTCTACGACGCTCTGGCCCGCAAGTACCTCAACATCAACTGCTCTGTCATGAGCCCCAACGACAGCCGCCGGGCCTACATCGGCGAGCTCATCGACGGCTATTCCATTGACGGCGTGGTGGAGATCATCCTCCAGTCCTGCCACACCTACGACGTGGAGGCCCACTTCATCAAGCGCTTTGTTACCCAGGAGAAGGGCCTGCCCTATCTGAACATTGAGACCGACTACTCCCAGTCTGACAAGGGACAGATCAACACCCGCCTGGCCGCCTTCCTGGAGACGATTGACAAATGAGATACTTTACCGGCATTGACATCGGCTCCACCGCCTCCAAGGTAGTGGTTCTGGACGAGGCCTCTCTTGTGGACCGCTTCGTCCTTCCCACCGGCTGGAGTAGCAAGGAGACCGCCGCCGCCGTGGCCCAGCGCCTGGCAGAGAGCGGCCGCCCGGTGGACGGGGAGATGAAGGTGGTGGCCACCGGCTACGGCCGGGTGGCGGTGGACTACGCCGCCAAGACCGTTACCGAGATCACCTGCCATGGCCGGGGAGGATACGCCCTGTTGGGGGAGGACTGCACCATTGTGGATATCGGCGGCCAGGACACCAAGGTTATCACAGTAGAAAACGGTCTTCCCACCAGCTTTTTGATGAATGATAAGTGCTCCGCCGGCACGGGAAAGTTTCTGGAGATCATGGCCAACCGCCTGGGGGTGGATCTTCAGACGCTCTTCGACCTGGCGGCCAAGGGCAGCCCCCTGGCCATCAGCTCCATGTGTACCGTCTTCGCCGAGAGCGAGGTCATCAGCCACATCGGCGCCGGAGAGCCCCGGGAGGACATCGCCGCCGGGGTGGTGGACTCGGTTATCTCCAAGGTGGCGGGCCTGTGCGCCCGGCACACGCTGAAGGGGGCGGTCTTTCTCACCGGCGGCCTGTGCGACAGCGCCTATTTGGTGGATCGCCTGGGGGCGAAGCTGGGCGCCTCCGTCCGCTCCCACCCCATGGGGCGGTACGCCGGCGCACTGGGAGCCGCCCTCATCGCCCGGGGCGCAAAGGGAGGAAACCGGATATGATCTTCCTCTCCTTCTACACCACCACCCACAGCATGAAGGGCGAGGCGGAGGCCAGACGGCAGGGGCTGGACGCCCAGCTTATCCCCACTCCCCGGGGGGTAGCCGGGAGTTGCTCTCTCTCCCTGCGCTTTGACGGCGGGGATCCGGAGGGCGCCGGCCGGGCTTTCTTCGCCGCCATGTCCGTCCCCTGCACCCTTTTCCGCCTGGAAGAGGACGCCCTGGAGCAGCTGGACACCAAAGGAGCCCAGCCATGATCTATCTGGACGCCGCCGCTACCAGCTTTCAAAAGCCGGAGTGTGTCTACCAGCAGGTACAGGAAACCATGTACGCCTGCGCCAACCCGGGCCGCTCCGGCCACACTCCGGCCCTTCAGGCCGGCCGCATGGTCTACGCTGTGCGGGAAAAAGTCTCCCGCTTTTTCCATGTGGGAGACCCGGATCGGGTGATCTTCACATCCAACGCCACCGACAGCCTCAACCTGGCCATTTACGGAATGGTTAAACCAGGAGGGCACATCGTCACCACCTCCATGGAGCATAACTCTGTCCTCCGCCCCCTCCACGCTCTGGAGGCCCGGGGGGTGTCCCATACCGTCGTCTGGGGGGACCCCTCCTCCGGCGCGGTCACGGCGGAGCAGATCGACGCCGCGCTCCGTCCGGAGACCTCTTTGGTGGTGTGTACCCACGCCTCCAATGTCACCGGCACCCGGATGCCCATCGGGGAGATTGGGGCTGTTTGCCGGTCAAAAGGCATCCCCTTTCTGGTGGACGCCTCTCAGTCCGCCGGCGCTTACGCTTTGGACATGGAGGCTATGCACATCGACCTGCTGGCCTGTCCCGGCCACAAGGGGCTGCTGGCCCTCCCAGGGACTGGCCTGCTCTGTCTGGGCCCAGGGATTGTCCCCGAGCCTCTGAAGCAGGGGGGCACAGGCAGCTTTTCCGAACTGCCTGCCCAGCCCAATCTCCTCCCCGACCGCTATGAGAGCGGCACCCTGAACACTCTGGGCATCGCCTCTCTGGGGGCGGGCCTGGACTATTTAAACCAGCGAGGTCTGGACGCCGTCCGTCAGCATGAGGAGCAGCTGTGCGCCCAGCTGCTGGACGGCCTGTCCGCCCTCCCCGGCGTCACTATCTACGGCCCCAAAGACCCCGCAAAGCAGGCCGCGGTCCTCTCCTTCCAGCTGGCCGGCTTGGACTGCTCTGAGACCGCCCTGCGTCTGGACCGGGAATACGGCGTGTGCGTCCGCTCCGGCCTCCACTGCGCCCCCCTGGCCCATAAGACCATGGGGTCCTTTCCCGCCGGCTCCGTGCGCATCAGCGCCGGTCCCTTCAATGCCCCGGATGAGATCGCCGCCGCCTTGGACGCCGTCCGCGCCTTGGCGAAGGGCTGACAGGAAAAAAGCAGGAGTGCCGCAGGCTGTTTGCTCTGCGGCACTCCTCGTTCATTTTGACAAAACACCGGGACACAAAAAAGCGCCGGAGCAAAGCGAACTTTGCTCCGGCGATGGAGGCGCCACCCAGAATCGAACTGGGGAATAAAGCTTTTGCAGAGCTCTGCCTTACCGCTTGGCTATGGCGCCGTATAGAGAACCGGCATAACCGGTTCCCGTTTGTATTGGAGCAGGTGACGAGGCTCGAACTCGCTACCTCCACCTTGGCAAGGTGGCGCTCTACCAGATGAGCTACACCTGCGGATGCCCCCGCAAAGGGCCCCTCTGAACACCTGGACGGCGTTCAGAGGGATTTGGTGCCTCCGGCCGGAATCGAACCAGCGACACGGGGATTTTCAGTCCCCTGCTCTACCAACTGAGCTACAGAGGCAAGTGGCGACGCGGAAGGGACTTGAACCCTCGACCTCCGGCGTGACAGGCCGGCGTTCTAACCAACTGAACTACCACGCCACATGGCAAAAGAAAAATGTGGTGGGAACAACAGGGCTCGAACCTGTGACATCATGCTTGTAAGGCATGCGCTCTACCAGCTGAGCTATGCTCCCATTTCTCGCTGTGAGGTACCGGCGTTTCCCGTCCGGTGTCTCACACGGCGAATATTATTATAGCAAGTGCAGAGGGGAAAGTCAATACTTTTTTTCATTTTTGCTTCTATTCATACCCACCATAATTACTTACATTATTTTTGTGCATTTGACTTTGACATTTCCATTGTGAAATCAACTATTGAGCGCCACGGCTGGAGCATATCTGTATCCAGTGAAGTTGAGAGAGGAATACTTTTCACAATAAGTCAATTCCAATAAAATTCTTCATATCATGTCATGCGCCCGCACAGTACAACGCTGTGCGGGCGCGTCGTGCTGGAGGTGTCTGACAGGATCGCCGTAACCCGCTCTATTGGCGGCCGCCTGTGTGACAGATGCAGGCGCCGTAAGCGGGGAACATGACGAGTGTTCCCTGGACAGAACCCCCGGCTCTGAGGCGGACGTGACCTTTCCCCACTGACCCCGAAGCAGGTGATGGAACGCACAGAAGACTGGGCCGCGCTCTATGCGGCCATCGGCCAGCTCCCGCCCGTCCGGGCCCGGCGCGTCTGCGCTTATTCCATACCCGGCATCAGCCGGATCAGCGGTCCGGGGATTGCTTTGCCGTTTAGAACCATGGCGTCCTCCTTGCGGGACAACAAAATCCCCCGGCAATCCAGCGCCCCCCGGTTGTGAATACAGGTTCTTAGACCCGTCTCCAGGTGGTTCCCTCCTTGGTGTCGGTAAGTTCAATGCCCCTGGCTTTCAGTTCATCCCGAATGCGGTCGGCTTCCGCCCAGTTTTTGGCCTGTTTGGCGGCGGTGCGGGCGGCCACCAGGGCATCGATCTCCGGGTCGGCCCCGGCGGACTGGGGAGCGGCCTGTCTGGCCGCGGCGGCCTTTTCCAGCAGGTCCAGAGAGAGGACGGCATCAAACTCCGCCAGCAGGGCCAGCTTGGTCCTGCCGTTGGTGTCCGCTTTGAGTACGTCGTAGAGGGCGGTGACTCCCATAGAAGTGTTCAGGTCGTTGTCCATGGCCTCCCGGAAGCGGGCCCGCAGGGCTCCGGCGGCGGTGCTGTCCAGCTCCCCCTCGTCCTGGAGGGCGGCGACCCGGGCGATGAGCTTTTGATAGGCGGCGGCGGCGTTGTCCAGGTTTTCCCAGGAAAACACCAGGCCCTTCCGGTAGTGGGACTGGAGGCAGAAGAGCCGGTAGGCCAGAGGGTCGTAGCCCTTCTCCTCCAGCAGGGAGACGGTTAAAAACTCCCCCTTGGACTTGGACATCTTGCCGGAGTTGGTGTTGAGGTGGTGGACGTGGAACCAGTGGGGGCACCAGGGGTGGCCCAGATAGCTCTCCGACTGGGCAATCTCGTTGGTATGGTGGGGGAAGGCGTTGTCAATGCCCCCGCAGTGGAGGTCCAGGTACTCGCCATTATATTTGAGGGAGATGGCGGAGCACTCAATGTGCCAGCCGGGGTAGCCCACCCCCCAGGGGGAGTCCCACTTCAGGGCCTGGTCCTCAAACTTGCTCTTGGTGAACCAGAGGACGAAGTCCGCCTTATTGCGCTTGTTCTCATCCAACTCCACGCTGTCCCGGACGCCCACGGCCAGATCCTCCTCGTCGTGGTCGTGGAAGACGTAGTACTGCTTGAGCTTGGAGGTGTCAAAGTAGATATTGCCCCCGGCGGGATAGGCAAAGCCCTTGTCCAGCAGGCCCTGGATGATGCGGATATAGTCGCTGATGCGGTTGGTGGCGGGCTCCACCACGTCGGGGCGCTTGATGCGCAGCTTTTCGCAGTCGGAGAAGAAGGCGTCGGTATAGAACCGGGCGATGTCCATCACGGTCTTGTTCTCCCGCTTGGCGCCTTTGAGCATTTTGTCCTCGCCGGTATCCGCGTCGGAGGCCAGGTGGCCCACGTCAGTGATGTTCATCACCCGGTTTACGTCGTAGCCGGCGTAGCGCAGGTACTTCTCCAGCACGTCCTCCATGATGTAGGAGCGCAGGTTGCCGATGTGGGCGAAGTGGTACACGGTGGGACCGCAGGTGTACATCTCCACCCGGCCGGGGGTGTGGGTGGCAAAGGGGTTCTTGGAGCGGGTGAGTGAGTTGTAGAGCAGCATGGCGGAATTCCTCCTGATTTCGATGGTAGATGGGAGATAATTTTGGAACAGGCGGTTTGACATGGTTCAGACAAGTCCTAGACAGGATGCTGTGAGGAGGGTTGGGAGTGATCCTCCAGCAGGCGCTCCAGAAGCTCCAGACGGGAAGAGAGGGACTGGAGCTCCTTCTGCACCGGGTCGGTGATGTGGATCTGGTCGATGCTGGAGGTATAGTCCACCTTTTCCCCGGCGATGCGCACCACCCGGGCGGGGACGCCCACCGCGGTGGCGTTGGGGGGAATTTCAGTGAGGACCACGGCGTTGGAGGCGATACGGGAATTATCCCCCACTTTGAAGGGCCCCAGTACCTTGGCCCCGCTGGACACCATCACGTTATTGCCGATGGTGGGATGGCGCTTGCCCTGGTCCTTGCCGGTGCCGCCCAAGGTGACGCCGTGGTAGAGGAGCACGTCGTCCCCAACCTCGGCGGTCTCGCCGATGACGATGCCCATGCCGTGGTCGATGACGAAGCGCCGGCCGATTTTTGCGCCGGGGTGAATCTCAATGCCGGTCCAGAACCGGCTCCACTGGGAGATGAGCCGGGCCAGAAATTTGAGACGGCGGCAGTATAAAAAGTGGGCCAGCCGGTGGTAGAGAATGGCGTGTACCCCGGGGTAGAGCAAGAAGATCTCCAGCTTGCTCCGGGCCGCCGGATCCCGGGCCTGATAGGCCGCCAAGGTTTCGCCTAAACGCGTCATAAAGCACCTCCATAACCCCTGACAGGGAAAGAAAAACGCCCCCCATGCCCAACGGGCACAAGAGGCGGCCTTTCGGTCGCGGTTCCACTCCTGCATTTCCTCACGGCCGGTCCAGTAACCGGCCAGACCGGTAACGGCGGTCTTCCGGGGGCCATTACGCCCCGCGCTCCCAGGCGCACTTCACATCGGCCTGCGCAGGCCCGCTTTCAGCGGATGACGGGCCCTCTCTGTCCGGCTGGCTGAGATGCTACTTTTCCTGTTCCTTGCGCTTACGGTTCATTATATTACCATGACAGAATAGAGGTGTCAAGTTTTTGCTGGGGGGGACCGGCGCGGCCGTCTTATAAAATTCAGCGGGGCAAGGGCCTTTCAGGCTGCCGGAAAAAGCGTCTCCTTTTCCGGCAGCGGGACGGCCGCCCGCGCCTGCGGGGGTGGACGCTTCGAGGCTTTTCCACAGGCTTGCGGGGGATAAAAATTCCGATGCCTAAAGGGCCTCAAGGCTGCGCGTCAAAATTATGGGTGTTGTTGAGATAACGGGTGACGCCGTCGGCAATGCCTTGGGCAATGCGGAGCTGGTAGTCCGGGTCGCTCAGGCGCATGAGCTCCTCATGGTTGGTCATAAAGCCGGTCTCCACCAGGACGGCGGCCATGTTGGTCTCCCGCAGAACTACGTAATCATTGCTGAGCAGGCCCCGGTTGACCGCGCCGGAGAACCGGGCGGCGGAGTCCTGGACGTACCGGGCGAAGGAGCGGCTGCGGCCGCTGCTGGGGTGGTAGTAGGTGAGAAGCCCCTCGACGGTGGGGTTGGAGGGGAAGGCGTTGCAGTGAACGCTGACAAACACGTCGGCGCCGGCCAGATTGGCGATGTCGCACCGGTCGTAGAGGTCCATGTACTGGTCGTCGTCCCGGGTCATGATGACGTGGTAGCCCCGCTGGACGAGCAGGTCCCGGAGCATCAGGCTCATGGGAAGGGTGAGCTCTTTCTCCATAATTTCCTCATAGTAGGCGCCGGAGGCGGTGCCGCCGTGGCCCGGGTCGATAACAATGGTGATATCGTCCGGCTGAATGGGGGCGACGGGGGCGAAGGCCGCGGGATTCCCGTTGGTGTCCTGAAAGGCGGTGATAAGAATGCCGCCGGCCTGGCGGTCAACCCGGATGTTTTCTCCATAGGAGCAGGGGGGATTCAGATCCAGCACCACCCGGGTGGTGTGGAGGTAGTTGTAGTCCAGAGTATTGCCGTGCTGGGCGCAGCGTACCGCGGTGATAACCTGTCCGTCCGCCTGGAGGACGCCTGGGTCCTGGGGAAGCGTGACCCCCAAGAGATCGATGGCCAGCCGGTCACCCAGATCCACGATCTCAAATTTGGGCAGGTGATCCGTGGCGATAAAGACGGTCTGTGAGCTGGGGTCGGCGGAGACGGAGACCACCTGGCCCCGGTCCTGGGCGGGAGGCAGGGTGGGTGTGGGCGCAGGCGTAGGGGAGGGTTCCGGCACGTGGGTGACCGTGGGTGTGGGCGCGGGAGTGACGGTTGGCGAGGGCGCCGGAGTGGCCGAGGGTGTGGGTTCCGGTGTCGGGGCGGGGGGCACGACAGGAATGGGCTCCGGTGTTGGCGTGGGTGTAGGCTCCGGTGTTGACGTGGGCGTAGGCTCTGGAGCAGGCGCGGGCTCCGGCGCGCTGGTGCGGATGGCGGCGGTATAGGTATCGTTGTCCCAGTCCACCTGGGCGCCCAAGGTCTCGGAGACAAAGCGGAGCGGGACCATGGTGCTCTCGGCGCCATTGCACTTGACGCCGCCGGCGGGAACGCCGTCGGGGAGGGGCAGGATCTGGCCGTTTACGGCGGCGTGGTCAGAGCCGGCGGTGAGGACAATGGTGTCCGCCCCCTTCTGAATCAGGACCTGCCGGGTCTCGGCAACCCAGAGGACCTGGGCGTCCAGGGCTTCCGCCACCAGACGCACCGGCACCAGGGTGCGGCCGCTGCCGTCTTCTACGTACTGGATGAGGGCGGGGACAGCGGTGGGGACCAAAGCCTCCCCGTTGAGTGTGAGGTTGATTTGAAGGCTGTGGGTCAGCTCAGAGTAGCGCCCCTCCGCCTCGCTGTAAAAGCGCACGGAGAGGGCGGCGCCGGCGGCCTGGGCGGCGGGGAGAGAGAGGGTGAGAAAGAACAAAAGCAGGCAGAGGGAGGCGAATTTTTTCATGGGCGGGCTCCTTTTTATGGTGGGGGAAAAATAGGGCGAACGACATAATTCTACCGGACTCCTCCTTGTTCGTCAACCATAATCCGGGAAAATAGTTGACATAAATTTTGGCAATGCCGTCTCCGGCAAGGCGGAGAAATTTCCATCTGCCTGCGGAAAGAGAAGTTGTGAAGGCTTCGGCAGGGAGGAGGACTTGCACTTGAACGCAGATCTTGATAAAATACCTGTAACGTGATGATTCGTCTGTGGTTTGTGGTTCAGGAAGAAGCCCGCGGATCAGTCTCAAGGAGGTATTCCAACATGATTACAATCCAGCGTTCTGGCGCCTATTACAAGGACGGCGCGTTTCTCGCCCAGGGGGAGGGGGCCGCAGCCTGTCTGCCTGCCCCGGAGCAGGCCAGACAGGGTACCATGGCGTACCGCATCCTGGCGGCCCACAACACCCTGGAAACCATGGACCGGCTGGCCATCCGCTTTGACGCCATGGCCTCCCACGACATTACCTATGTGGGTATCATCCAGACCGCCCGGGCCTCCGGCCTGACAGAGTTCCCCCTGCCCTATGTGCTCACCAACTGCCACAACTCCCTGTGCGCCGTGGGAGGCACCATCAACGAGGACGACCACGTCTTCGGCCTGTCCGCGGCGAAAAAGTACGGCGGCGAGTTCGTCCCTGCCCACCAGGCGGTGATCCACTCCTATATGCGGGAGCGGTACGCCGCCCCCGGCCGGATGATTTTGGGCTCCGACTCCCATACCCGGTACGGCGCCTACGGCACCATGGCCATTGGCGAGGGCGGCCCTGAGCTGGCCCGCCAGCTGCTGCGCAAGACCTATGACATCGCCTACCCTAAGGTGATTGCCGTCTATCTCACCAACGCCCCCCGCCCTGGTGTGGGTCCCCAGGACGTGGCCCTGGCCCTCATCGGCGCCACATTTAAAGAGGGCGTGGTGAAAAACGCGGTGATGGAGTTCTTTGGCCCCGGCGTTGCCAGCCTGTCCATGGACTACCGCTCCGGCATCGACGTGATGACCACCGAGACCGCCTGTCTGTCTTCGGTGTGGACCACGGACAAGCAGACCAAGGCCCACCTGACGGCCCTGGGCCGGGGGGAGATGTTCC
Source organism: Pseudoflavonifractor sp. 524-17 (assembly GCF_009935845.1). Lineage (GTDB taxonomy): Bacteria > Bacillota > Clostridia > Oscillospirales > Oscillospiraceae > Pseudoflavonifractor_A. The sequence continues at coordinate 60,529 of NZ_QWEK01000006.1, forward strand.
AGGAGCAGGCCCCCGCCGACGGCGCCTGGTACGACGGAGTTATCCAGGTGGATCTGGCCGGGGTGGAGCCCATGATCGCCCTGCCCTTCCATCCTTCCAACACCTACACCATCAAGGAGTTCAAGGCCAATATGGACGATCTGCTCCACCAGGTGGATGTGGCCGCGGCGGAGCAGCTGGGGGTAAAGAACGCCCCCTCCCTGCGCAGCAAGATCATCAACGACCAGTTCCAGGTGGACCAGGGGGTCATTGCCGGGTGCTCCGGCGGCACCTATCAGAATCTGGCCCGGGCCGCGGAGATTCTGGACGGCCACTCCATCGGCTTTGACGCGTTCTGGCTGTCCTGCTATCCCGGATCCATGCCCATCAGCCTGGAGCTGAGCCGGAAGGGCTATACGTCCAGCCTGATGGCGGCGGGGGCGTCCCTGCGCTCCTGCTTCTGCGGGCCCTGCTTCGGGGCGGGGGATGTGCCGGCCAACGGGGCCTTCTCCATCCGCCACTCCACCCGCAACTTCCCCAACCGGGAGGGATCCAAGCCTGGGGACGGGCAGATTTCCTATGTGGCCCTGATGGACGCCCGGAGCATCGCCGCCACCGCCCTCATCGGCGGCGTCCTTACCGGCGCGGACGAGCTGCCGGAGTTCCCCGAGGACCGGTCTGACGAGAACTGGCTCTACGACGACGCCCCCTACCGGGCCCGGGTATACTACGGCGTGGGCAAGCCCCAGCCCAAGGCCGAGCTGATCTACGGCCCCAACATCGCCGACTGGCCGGCGCAGATTGCCCTGCCGGAGCATCTCCTCCTCACCGCCGCCGCCGCCATCTACGACCCTGTGACCACCACCGATGAGCTCATCCCCTCCGGGGAGACCTCCTCCTACCGGTCCAACCCGGTGCGTCTGGCGGAGTTTGCCCTGTCCCGGAAGGATCCCCAGTATGTCCCCCGGGCCAAGAAAATTCTGGCGGCGGAGCAGCTGCGCCGTCAGGACCCCGCCGCCCCCCAGGTGACGGCGGCCTTGGGCGGACGGGACGGCAGAACCACCGGCCTGGGCTCCTTCGTCATGGCCCTGAAGCCCGGGGACGGTTCCGCCCGGGAGCAGGCCGCCTCCTGCCAGCGGGTGCTGGGGGGGTGCGCCAACCTGGCGGTGGAGTACGCCACCAAGCGCTACCGCTCCAACGTGGTCAACTGGGGAATGCTGCCCTTTACAGCCCCGGAGGCGGGGGCGTGGAATCTTCAGCCCGGGGACCAGCTCTACCTGCCCAACATCCGAACCGCGCTGGAGGAGGGCCGGGAGGACATCCCGGCAGTGCTCATCCAGAACGGGACGGAGCGGGCGGTCACACTCCATCTCCCCGGCATAACCCGGGAGGAGCGGGAGATCATCCTGGCGGGCTGCCTGATCAACTACTACGCCGGCTGATCCCCGGAATGTTCCCACACGGAGAGGACCTGGTTCCTCTCCGTGTGCCGCAAAATTGGGAAAGGATTGTGTTGATGGGAGGAAGCACAGATGAAACGGATTCGCGCTTTTGTCTTTACGCTGCTACTGTGCCTGGCTCTGATGCCGGCGGCCTCCGCGGATATGGGTCCCAAGCCATCGCTGACCATTCAGGTCAAAAACGCCCCGGAGGGCGTTTATTATCTGGACCTGCTGATCCCGGAGGAGAAGCGGGGGGACTATGACAATCTGGGGGACCGGGACTATGACGAAACCCTCCTGGCCGGGCTTCGCGGCTGGGAGGGCGAGGGGTGGCATCCCGCCTTTGCCGGCGGCACCAGGGCCCCGCTGTTTGGGGATCTGGTCCCGGGGGAGGACGGACTCCACCGCTTCGGCTACCATGGCCTTCCGGAGACCTTCCGCGTCGCGGTGTCCGGGCCGGAGGGAAGCCGGGCCACAGAACAGACCTTCACCCGCGCCGCGTTTTACACCAACCTGGTCTACGACTACGAGAGCAATACCATCGTAAAGGGGACGGCGGGATGGCAGGCGGTTGCGGTCCAGTTTCTCTTTACCCTCATCCCCACTTTAGTGGTGGAGGGGTTCTTGCTGCTGGCCTTCGGATTCCGGTGGCGGGAGAACTGGCGGGTCTTTCTGCTGGCCAATCTGGCCACCCAGGCGGGGCTCCATCTGTTTTTACGGGGACAGCTGGTTGGGGCAATATGCAGCTACTTCCCGTTTTATCTGCTCATCCTCGCCCTTCCGGAGCTGGTCATCCTTCTGGCGGAGACGGCGGTCTATGTCAAGTGCCTCAAGGGGCGGGGCAAAGGCCGGCGGGCGGCCTATGCCGTCACAGCCAACCTGGCCAGCCTGGCGGCGGGCTTTCTGCCCCTGGGACTCATGGTCCAAGTGCTGATGAGGCTGTGAATGCGGCGTCTGAACTGTGGAGATACAAGGAGGAGAGAACATGCCAACCCAGCGGATTTACTACGAGGACAGCCACGCCAGGACTTTTGAAGGGGTGGTGACCGCCTGCGAGCCGGGGAAGGCCGGATACCGGATCGCCCTGGACCGGACCTGCTTCTTCCCGGAGGGCGGGGGGCAGTATGGGGACCGGGGAAGCCTGCGCACGCCGTCAGGGGAGATAATATCCGTCGCCGACACCCGCGAGCGGGAGGGGGTCATCTGGCACAGCGGGGACAAGCCCCTGCCGGTGGGGAGCCCGGTGACGGGAGAGCTGGACTGGGAACTGCGCTTTGCCAGAATGCAGTGCCACACCGGGGAGCATATTGTCTCCGGCCTGTTCCACCGGCTGTACGGGCTGGAAAACGTGGGCTTCCACCTGGGGGACGAAGAGATGACCATCGACCTGAGCGGGGGAGTGACCTGGGCCCAGGCCCAGGAGGTGCAACGCCTGGCTAACCGGGGGGTGGCGGAGGATGTGCCGGTCTCCTGCGCCGTCCCGCCGCCGGAGGAGCTGGCCCGGCTGGAATACCGGAGCAAGCTGGCCCTGACGGAGAACGTGCGCATTGTGACCATACCGGGCTACGACGTGTGCGCCTGCTGCGCCCCCCACGTAAAGCGGACGGGGGAGATTGGGCTGATCCATCTGGCGGGGATTCAGAACTGGAAAGGAGGCGTACGCATCCGGATGCTGTGCGGCAGCCGGGCGGTGGCGGACGTGATGGCCAAGCAGAACCAGATTTCAGCCATCTCCGCCCTCCTCTCCGCCAAGCAGGAGGGGGCGGCCCAGGCGGTTGAGCGGCTGAGCGGGGCGCTGGAGACAGCCAAGCACCGCGCGGCCCAGCTGGGGAAGGCGCTGGCGGAGCGCAAGGCGGAGGCTCTGCCCCAAGGGGAGCGGTGTTTGCTTCTCTTCGAAACGCTGGACACCGCCGCCCTGCGTACGCTGGTAAACGCCGCCCTGGACCGGGATACCGGCCTGTGCGCCGCTTTCGCCCCGGAGGGGGACCGGTTCCAATACATCATAGGCAGCGGCCAGACCGATCTGCGGCCTTTGGTGAAGGAGATGAACGGGACGCTGCGCGGCCGCGGCGGCGGCAGCGCCCAGATGGTCCAGGGCAGCGTCCAGGCTGGCCGGCGGGAGATTGAGGCGTGGTGGAACACAGTTGTGAATAAATCGTAAAAGTTCCGCCAGCGAGAAAAGCGGCGCATTTTAGGGGTTGAAAGCCGGTCTTGTTTCCTGTATAATGGGAAGTCGTTCCGCGAAGGAAGCTGTCCCGCGGGAATTACTACGAGAGGACTGAGTTACAATGAGCGCATCCAGAGAAAAGAAGCAGCGCCAGAGTGACCCCAACCAGGGGCTGACCCAGAAACAGATAAAGGAACAGAAAGAGGCCGCCGCCCAAAAACGCAGCCGGACCATCTACACCCTCATCGGCGTGGCAGCCGTGGCGGCTGTGGCGGCGCTGCTGATCTGGGACTCCGGATTTTTCCAGAGCCGTACCACCGCTATGACGGTGAACGGCAAAAATTATACCCCTGGCCAGGTGTCCTACTACTACGGCGCCGCCCGGGACGACTATGGTTTTATCCTTAGCTATATGGGCTATGACGCCAGCAAGCCCGACCGGGAGCAGATCTTCAACGAGGAGAGCGGCCAGACCTATTACGACCTGTTTATGGAGGGCGCCAAGTCCAAGATGATTCAGAATGCGTCCCTGGCGGACGCGGCCCGGGCGGAGGGCGTGACCCTCTCCGAGGAGAGCCGTACCCAGGTGGACGCCGCCCTGGCGCAGTATGAGGCCACCGCCGCCCAGTACGGCTACCCTCTCAACGCCTTCCTCAAGCTGAACTTTGGGGAGTATATGACTAAGGGGGTACTGCGCTCCTGCCTGGAGGAGCAGTTTTTGGCCGAGCAGTTCCGGCAGGACTATTCCGACGGCCTGACCTATGACGACGCCGCCCTGGAAGAATACTACAGCGAGCACAGCGAGGATCTGGATACCTTTGAATACGACGTGTGCTTTATCAGCGGCACGCCCGAGGCTAAGACCGATGAGGACGGCAACACTGTGGAGGCCACCGACGAGGAGAAGACCGCGGCCCTGGAGCAGGCCAAGACCGAGGCCGACGCTCTGGTGGGCAAGGTAGAGGACGGCGAGGACTTTGAAGTCCAGGCTAATTTGATAGTGAACAAGATTGACGGCTCCTCCGTCACGGTAGACAACCGCCTGACCGGCAGCGGCGTGTCGTCCACCTACAAATCCTGGCTGGCTGAGGCCGGCCGGAAGGCGGGGGATATCACCGTTATTGAGTCGGAGAGCGGCTGCTATGTGGTGCGCTTCAACAGCCGGGAGCGGGTAGAGGATGACTTTGGCGAGGCCAATATCCGCCACATTTTGGTAAAGGCGGAGACCACCGACGCAGACGCCACCGATGCCAGCGGCTACCCCGTTCCCTCTGACGCGGCCATTGCCGCCGCTGAGGAGAAGGCAAAGTCCATTCTGGCTGAGTTTGAGGCGGGGGACAAGACGGCAGAGTCCTTTGCCGCCCTGGCCGCAGCCAACTCCGCAGACCCGGGCTCCAAGGACAACGGGGGCCTGTATGAGAACGTGACCCGCAGCACCGGCTTCTTCCAGGCTTTCCTGAACTGGATTTTTGAGGACGGCCGTCAGGTGGGGGACACTGGTCTGGTGGAGAACACCCAGTCCGGCCAGCAGGGCTGGCACATAATGTACCTGGACTCCACCGGGGACAGCCTGTGGAAGTACACCGCCGACAGCGCCCTGCGCTCCGCCGCTGTGAGCGACTGGGAAGAAAGCCTGAAAGCGGGCTATGAAGCTGTAGAGGGTTCCGGCGCCAGATATCTGGGCTGATTGGACCCGGCGGAATCAACAGATTGTTATAAATAGAGCAAAAATGCGGGCGGGGCGGTGCGGGCTCCGCCCGCGGCTTTTGCTGGCGAAGGAGGCAGACCCTATGGAGGAGGCGTTTCTCCGTACCGGCATGATGCTGGGAGAGGCGGCGATGGAGCGGCTGTGGAACAGCCATGTGGCGGTGTTCGGCCTTGGGGGTGTGGGCAGCTGGGCGGCGGAGGCTCTGGCCCGGTCCGGGATCGGGGCCCTCACCCTTATCGATCAGGACGAGGTGGGGACCACCAATCTCAACCGGCAGATTGTGGCCCTGCACTCCACCCTGGGACAGTCCAAGGCGGAGGTAATGGCCCGGCGGGTACTGGATATCAGTCCCCGGTGCCGGGTGACGCCCCTGACCGCCCGGTATGAGGGGGTGGACCGGGCGCGGTTTTTCCAGGAGACATACGACTATATTGTGGACGCCATTGATCTGGTGTCCTGCAAGCTGGACCTGATCGAGACCGCCCTCGCCCGAAAGATCCCCATCCTGTCCGCCCTGGGGACGGGGAACAAGCTGGACCCCACGTTGCTGCGCATTGGGGATATCTCTAAGACGGAGGGGTGTCCCCTGGCCCGGGTGGTACGCAGGGAGCTGCGCAATCGGGGGATTGTCCACCACCGGGTGCTCTGGTCCCCGGAGGGGCCCGCCGCCGCCGGACCCTCCGGAGAGGCGCCGCCCCCTGGCCGCCGGAGCATCCCGGCCAGCGTGCCCTGGGTTCCCTCCTGTGCGGGATTGATGATGGCGGGGGACGTGGTCCGTCGTCTGGCTGGCGTTTAAAAGCTGCACCATGTGCCAAAACATGCAAATTTGCCAGGCAAAACTGCCCAGGGCAAGATCCCACGGCAATCCAGTATTCACCGGTTGTAAATGCAGCTTCTAAAAACAAAACGTATAAAACCCTCCCTCCATTGGGAAAATAAAGCCAATGGAGGGAGGGTTTGCAGTGAAAAAGAGAAGCAAATGGACAGCTTCTGCCCTTGCCGGCGGAGCGGCGGGACTGGCCAACGGATTTTTTGGCGGGGGCGGAGGCATGGTGCTGGTGCCCCTGCTGACAGGGCGGTGCGGCCTGGACCAGCGGCGGGCCTTCGCCACGTCAGTGGCCGTGATTCTGCCCCTGTGCATGCTGTCCGCAGGGATCTACTGGTGGAAGGGCGGTCTGGACTTCGTGCTGGCGCTGCCCTATTTGCTCGGGGGATTTTTAGGGGGCTTTCTGGGCGGGAAGCTCTTCCGGGGGGTAAATATGGTGTGGCTGCGGCGGGCGTTTGCCCTGCTGATCCTCTACGGCGGCGGGAAGGCGCTGTTCTTTTGATCGGGTGGCTGACGGCCCTCCTGGCCGGGATGGTGACCGGTATTCTGTCCGGCTTCGGCGTGGGCGGGGGGACGCTGCTGCTGGTCTACCTCACCGCCTTTGCCGGGGTGCCCCAAAACCAGGCCCAGGGGATCAACCTGCTGTACTTTCTGCCTGCCGCGGCTATGGCGCTGCCTGCCCACTATAAAAACGGCTACATCCACCGTCCTACCGTGGGGCCCGCTGCTGCGGCGGGGCTGGCCGCCGCAGCTGTGGCGGCCTGGATCGCCACAGCTATGGATGTACAGCTCCTCCACCGGTGCTTTGGGGGCTTTCTGCTGATCATCGGCATGCGGGAGCTCTTTCAAAAGGAAGAGGGCCAGACGCCGGAAGAGAAAACATCAGAGGAAGGGAGGCGTTAATCTTTGGGCGGGTCAAAACGGCGGACTTCCACGCCGTCTACATGGAGCCCCTCGATGGACTGCATGGTTTTGAAGTGGGGGCCGGCCACATGGGCGTCCATGTTGGCCTGACTGTCCCATTGCTCGGCCAGCAGCAGCCGGTCCGGAGTGTCCGCTGCGGCGAACATCTCGTACTGGAGACAGCCGGCCTCCTGCCGGATCCGGTCTAACACGCCGTCCTCCGCCAGAGCGTTGAGAAAGGCGGAGGCCATACCGGGCTTGAGGGTGTAGATCACATTCAGGGTAATAACAGACTGGGACATGGTGTATACCTCCTTAAATTTGTCCAGGCTCACGGGCCGGATTGGAGCCTGCGCCGGGTGAGATATCCCTCTAAAATCAGAGTGGCGGCCACGGCGTCCACCGTCTTTCTGTGGGCTTTCATCTTCTTGCCGCCGGCGTGGAGAATGCCGTGGGCCTCCACCGTGGTGCGCCGCTCGTCCCAGAGGACGGGGGTGAGGCCGGTGAGCGCGGCGAGCTGCCCGGCAAAGTCCCGGCACAGCTGGGCCCGGGGTCCCTCCGTGCCGTCCATGTTCCGGGGCAGGCCCAGGACCAGCCCGTCCACCTGACGGGTCTGAACCAGGGCCTGGATCTCCCGGAGCATCCCCTCCCGGGAACGGCTGTGAATCACCGTAGTAAAGCCCGCCAGCAGGCCGGCGGCGTCGGAGATGGCGATTCCCGTCCGGGCGTCGCCGTAGTCGATTGCCATAATGCGCATGGGAAGCTCCCTCCTGGTGTTGGTAGTATCATTATCAGCCATAAGGGGGGAATGTGTCAAATCTTTTTTGCGGGGCGGAGGGAAAAAGTACTTGACAGGAAGAAACAGGCGTGATAGACTAATGCCACCTATGAAAGAGGGCTCTTTTTTTGTGCGCGTTTTTACGGTGTGACGGGCATAAAACCCTTCCCTCCCCGCGAGGACATAGGGAGGCAGACATGCCGAGTCCGCACCGTGACGAGGGGCGCAGTGCGCCCGCGTTGCTGGATTCGGCCCAGGGCCGCGTCCGGCATTTTGTTTTATGTCAGAACGCGGCCAATAATTGAAGGAGGTGCCGAACACATGGCAAAGGCTGGTTCCCGGGTGAAGATCACCCTGCGCTGCTCTGAGTGCAAACAGCGCAATTACAACACCAACAAGAACAAGAAGAATACCCCTGACCGTTTAGAGCTGAACAAGTACTGCCCCTTCTGCAGAAAGCACACGGTCCACAATGAGACGAAGTAATGAGAGCGCAGGCCTCACTGGAAAGAAGGGTGTACTGAATGCCTGAGAACGAGAAGGCCAACCAGGCCTCCGAAAAGTCTGAAAAGACCAAGAAGAGCAAAAAGGACAAGCCCGGTTTCGGCGCCCGTGCGGGCAAGTGGTTCCGGGAGATGAAGGCCGAGCTGAAGAAGGTCCAGTGGCCCACAAAGAAGCAGACGATTAACAACACCGTGATCGTGATTGTCTGCTGCGTCGTTGTGGGCGTGTGCATCTGGCTGTTCGATACACTGGCCAGCGCTGTCTTCAAGGCCCTGATTAATCTGTTTAACAGCTAAGGGGCGGGGAGATGGCAGATAACGCGAAATGGTATGTGGCCCATACCTACTCCGGCTATGAAAACGCAGTGGCCGCCGCCATTGAAAAGGCGGTGGAAAACCGCAACATGCGGGATTTGATCCACGGCGTGAATATCCCCATGGAGACGGTCACCGAGATTACGGACAACGGCCCCAAGACGGTGGACCGGAAAGTTTTCCCCGGCTATGTGCTGGTGAAGATGGTGATGACAGACGAGACGTGGCACCTGGTGCGCAACGTCCGCGGCGTCACCGGCTTTGTGGGATCCGGAAACAAAGCCATTCCACTCACGGAGGAGGAAGTCGCCTCCATGGGAGTGGAGAAGAAAGAAATTGTCGTCGGCTACGAGGTGGGCGACCGGGTCAAGATCACAGAGGGCGCGCTGGAGTCCTTCCTGGGCGCTGTGGAGGAGATCGACCTGGAGCGCAGCAAGGTGCGCGTGGTCGTCGAAATGTTTGGCCGGGAGACCCCTGTGGAGCTGGAGCTGGATCAGATTGAGCCGGTGGGCTGACGAGGTTTTCCGTTTTCCCCGCACGTGGGAGGAATGAATTCATTCCGTCTCAACCACATTTATCGTAGGAGGTGCTGTTTCAAATGGCACAGAAAATTACAGGTTATGTCAAATTACAGATTCCCGCCGGAAAGGCTACGCCCGCTCCCCCCGTAGGCCCCGCCCTCGGCCAGCACGGCGTGAACATTGCCGCTTTTACCAAGGAGTTCAACGAGCGCACCAAGAATGACGTGGGTATGATCATCCCCGTGGTTATCACCGTGTACGCCGACCGCTCCTTCTCCTTCATCACCAAGACCCCTCCCGCCGCCGTGCTGATCAAAAAGGCGTGCAATATCGAGTCCGGCTCCGGTGTTCCCAACAAGACCAAGGTTGCCACCATCAGCAAGGAGGATGTGCGCAAGATCGCGGAGACCAAGATGCCCGACCTGAACGCGTCCAGCATCGAGTCCGCCATGAGCATGATCGCCGGCACCGCCCGCTCCATGGGCGTCGTGGTGGGCGACTAAGGGCGAAGGAGGGATAGGAAATGTTTAGAGGAAAGAAATATACCGAGAGCGCCAAGAAGATCGAAAAGGGCGTTCTGTACGATACGGCCGACGCGATGGATCTTGTGGTAAAGACCGCCACCGCCAAGTTTGACGAGACCGTAGAGCTGCATGTAAAGCTGGGCGTGGACTCCCGCCACGCCGACCAGCAGGTCCGCGGCGCCATTGTCCTGCCCCACGGCACCGGCCGTACCCAGCGGGTGCTGGTCTTCGCCAAGGGCGACAAGGCCGAGGCCGCCAAGGAGGCCGGAGCGGATTTCGTGGGCGAAATGGACCTGGTGCAGAAGATTCAGTCTGAGAACTGGTTCGACTATGACGTGGTGGTCGCCTCCCCCGACATGATGGGCGTCGTGGGCCGTCTGGGTAAGGTTCTGGGCCCCAAGGGCCTGATGCCCTCCCCCAAGGCAGGCACCGTCACCCCCGATGTGGCCAAGGCCGTCAAGGAGATTAAGGCCGGTAAAGTGGAGTACCGCCTGGACAAGACCAATATCATCCATTGCCCCATCGGCAAGGTGTCCTTCGGCCCTGAGAAGCTGACCGAGAATTTCAACGCCCTCATGGGCGCCATCATCAAGGCCAAGCCCGCCGCCGCCAAGGGCCAGTACGTGCGCAGCTGCGTCACTGCCACCACCATGGGTCCCGGCGTGAAGATCAACGCCGCCAAGCTGGTGTAATCAGCGCGCGCGGCTCCAATTTCTGATATATCAAACCTGGACAGGTTGTGCTTGACACAGCCTGTCCAGGATGATATAATACTTTTCGTGTTCAAAGACAGCAGGCATTGATAAGTCCTGCCGAGAATGCAGCAAATATCTGTTTGAGGGTGAATGCTGTCTTCGTGCTTTGGGCATGAAAGCAGCATTTTTGATTTTATGGAGGTGAATCCCACATGCCTAACGCAAAGGTTCTGAGTGAAAAGCAGGCCATCGTTGCCGAGCTGACTGAGAAGCTGAAGAACGCGTCCAGTGGTGTTCTGGTGGATTACAAGGGTATCACCGTCGCCCAGGATACCGCCCTGCGCACCGAGTGCCGCAACAACGGCGTGGACTATGCGGTGGTGAAGAATACGCTGGTGCGTTTCGCCATTAACAACGTGGGTTTGGAAGAGATGGACAGCGTACTCAACGGTACCACGTCTCTGGCCCTGAGCGACAGCGATCCTATCGCGCCCATGCGCGTGATCGCCAAGTTCGCCAAGCAGTTCAACGGTGAGAAATTTACCATCAAGGCCGGCTTCATGGACGGCAAGGTGCTGGAGCTGAGCGAGATCAACGCTCTGGCTGAGCTGCCCTCCAAGGAAGTGCTCCAGGCCCAGGTGCTGGGTACCATGCTGGCCCCCATTACCAGCCTGGCTATCGTCCTGAAGGCCATTGCCGAGGAGAAGGGCGGCTTTGTGGAGGCCGAGCCCGCTGCCGAGGAGGCCCCTGCCGCCGAGTAATTGGCGTTCCCCTGCGTCTCCCCCAGGGGCAGACGTTGTTCTATCTACTTTGATTTATAATTTAGGAGGTATCTTATCATGGCTAGCGAGAAGATCACTGCTTTGATTGAGGAAGTTAAGGGCCTGACCGTTCTGGAGCTGTCTGAGCTGGTACATGCTCTGGAGGATGAGTTCGGCGTTTCCGCCGCTGCGATGGCCGCTCCCGCCGCCGGCGGTGCCGCCGCTCCCGCTGCGGAGGAGAAGACTGAGTTTGACGTGGTTCTGGCCGGCTTTGACGCCGCCGCGAAGATCAAGGTCATCAAGGTGGTCCGCGAGATTACCGGCCTGGGTCTGGCCGATGCCAAGGCGATGGTCGAGGGCGCTCCCAAGACCCTGAAGGAGGCCGTGGGCAAGGACGAGGCCGAGGAGCTGAAGAAGAAGCTGGAGGAGTCCGGCGCCAAGGTGGAGCTGAAGTAATTCCACTCTTTCTGACAAAAAGCGCGTACCCGGAAACGGGTACGCGCTTTTTTGAGTTGGAAGAGGAAGGATTAAGAATTTTCTAAGAATTTACCCTGGGAGCTGCTAAGAAAGGGAAGGTATCCTAAGGGTGGAGACAGAAAGGAAGGTCTGAACGAATGAACGAGTGTGTGCTGGTGGTGGACGATGACCGGCAGATTGTCAACGCCATCTCCATCCTGCTGGAGCGGGAGGGCTACCGTGTGCTGCGGGCTTATAACGGGGTGGAGGCCCTGGCCCTGGCGGCGGAGCAGTCGGTTCAGCTGATTGTGCTGGATGTGATGATGCCCCGGCTGGACGGCCTGTCTGCCCTGATGAAGATCCGGGAGCGGCGCAACCTGCCCATCATTCTCCTGTCGGCCAAGAGCGAGGAGAGCGACAAGATTTTGGGCCTGTCCATGGGGGCGGACGACTATATCGCAAAGCCCTACCATCCCCAGGAGCTGGTGGCCCGGGTGCGCAGCCAGCTGCGGCGCTATACCAGCCTGGGCGACATCAACGCCCAGCGGCGGGCGGGGGAGATCGTCAATGGGCGGCTGACCTACCGGCCGGAAGAGCGGCTGCTGCTGGCGGACGGCGAGCCGGTGCGGCTGACAGCCACAGAACTGAAAATCGTGGATCTGCTCATCCGCAATCTGGGCCGGGTCTTCCCGGCGGAGGAGATCTACCGCCGGGTGTGGGAGGATGCGGCCGCCTTCGCCACGGAAAACACGGTAATGGTACACATACGGCACATTCGGGAGAAGATCGAACTGAATCCCAAAGAACCGGAATATGTAAAGGTGGTGTGGGGGATTGGATACAAAATGGACAAGAAAAAAAGCGGTCATTAGCCTGCTGGCTTTCGTCGTGGGGATAAACCTGACGGTTATCTTCAGCGGTCTGGCAGTTCTGCTGATGATTGACGTGGGACCGCGGCGGGTGATGGACGCCTTTCAGGGCGACTACCAGAAGACCCGGCTCTTTCGCACGCAGACGGGGTGTTATTTGGAAGCCCTTATCAGCTACGCCCTAGAGGTTGACGGGGACGGGAGGGCAGCTGAGGCGGTGCGGGATGAGAACATCCGCTATGAGATTTGGAACAAGGGCGTCTTAGTGGCGTCAAAAACCAGTGGCATTCAAGGCAGTCTGGAGAATCGGGAACAGGACGGGTACAATTTCTATTTACAGTATCGAGACGGAGCGGTGCAGATTTGGAAGGATGGAGCGGAGCTGGATCTCTACGGCGACGGGTTCTACCGGGAAGGGTGGGATCAGTGGCGGCTGCCTGGCTACTCCAACCTGGATACCGGAAGCTTTTTGAGACTTGCCTATCCGGAGGAGTGGGACTGGAGCGGCATCGTAATTCAAATGGCTGTGGCGGAAAAGCCTCTGGACTATGGGGACTCCTCCGGCATGTACTATGTTTCAGATTCCATGGTCCACTACCGGAGGGAGGTATATGCGGTGGCCATCCCGCTTTTGCTGGGGCTGGCGCTGACCATATGGAGCATCCTGTGGCGGCGGCATCTCAGGCAGGCCCTCCAGACCGTCGGCGGGTGGACGGGGCAGCTCTGGCTGGAGATAAAGCTCCTGCTGCTGGCGCCGCTGCTTTTGATGTGCTATGGAGCGGTTAGCGCTATATATTATCTGTTCTGGTACCGGCAGCTCCGAGGCGGTCCACTTGTCCTTCTTCCCATTGCGTTCTGTGGGGCGTTGCTCTACTGTAACGACGCCAAGTGGAACTGGGACAGACTGCGGATCCACAGCTTCTGCGGCTGGCTGGCCCGTCAGTTCCGAACGGGGGAGGATAAGCTGGCCCTTCAAACCCGAATCCGCCGCCGGGCGGTGATAATGGTGACGGCGGCGGCTGTCCTGGCGGCGGGAGTGGCGGTGTGCGATATCCTGCTCTTCCGGCAGAGCTGGCGGCACAGGAGCATAGCCGGCGTAGCCGTCAGCCTGCTGATGGGTGTGCTGGGACTGGCGATCTTCGTATGGCTCAGGTATTTTTGGCGGCGGGAAAAGGAGCTGTCAGAGGATCTGGGCAGGCTCTGGAAGCAGGTGGAGGCCGTCCGGAGCGGGGACTACAGCGCAAAGGCGGAGATACCGGAGGACGGGGATTTGGCGGTGCTCTCCCAGGCACTGAGAGAGATTCAAAGCGGGCTGGAAAACGCCCTGGAGGAGCGCACCCGAAGCGAGCGGATGAAAGTCGAGCTGATCACGAATGTCTCCCACGACCTGAAAACGCCGCTGACCTCCATTCTAAGCTACGCCGACCTGTTGGATGGAGAGGACCTGCCGGACCATGTCCGGGACTATGTAACCATCCTGCGGCAGAAGGCTTTCCAACTGCGGGACATGGTGCAGGAGGTTTTTGAGGTGAGCAAGGCCTCCTCCGGGGAGCTGAGCCTGCGGTGGGAGGCGCTGGATCTGGCCAAGCTGCTCCGCCAGACTCTGGCGGATCTGGCCGAGCCTATCGCGGCCAGCACGCTGGTGTTTCGTCCTCAGCTCCCGGAGGAGCCGGTCATGGTCTGGGCGGATGGGGATCGGCTGTACCGGGTGTTCCAGAATCTGATTCAAAACACACTGCAATACGCCATGGAGGGGTCTAGAGTCTATGTGGTCCTGCGGGTGCAGGATAACTCCGCTGTTGTCCGGGTACAGAATATTTCCCGGGAAGAGTTACCCCAGGGGGTGGACTTCACCGCCCGCTTTGTCCGCGGGGACGCCAGCCGCACCGACGGAGGCAGCGGCCTGGGCCTGGCCATCGCCAGCAGCTTTACCCGGGCCTGCGGCGGCGCGTTCCAGGTGGAGATCAACGGGGACCTCTTTACCGCAGAGGTGGTGTTTCCCCTGTACGTGGGGCCGGAGCCCCCGGTGGCGGGTATGTCGGAGAAAACGGTTTAAATTTTGTCCGCGCCTGCGGGCGTGAACGCTGCGAGGTTTTTCAACAGTCCGGGGGCTGCCTTTTCAGACAGCCCCCGGATTTGTATTGGCCATTGTCAGCCAATGACATGGGTCCTGTGGTATTGAATAAAGCCATCCCTTGAAAAATCCGGCAGAAATCCAAATTCGTCCAGCATCAATTTTAGCATGGCGGCTGTTCTCGCCTGGGTATTGACGCTTTTTGCCGGATTAAACTCAATGTCTGTAAAATAATTGTACGCTGAGATCAGGCGGATCTCTGCGTCGGTCAGCGACTGCTTTACCGCCGCCAGGTAGATGTAGTCATAGAATACCGTCTTGGGGCTTAGAGGAAACCGCTCTTCCTGATAACAAAATCCCTGCAACTGCCCGGAATTGATTAATCTTTTATCCCGCTTTGCCTCCCTGGGTGGTATTTGGAGCAGATCCAGATAGGGACCGCCCTGGTCAAAGACCTTGGCGCTTTGAAATAGATTTTCAAGGGTGTGGCCATTCAGCCTCAGAGTAAACGCGCTCAGCTGAACGCCGAGGGCTGTTTTACTTTTGGTGCTGATTTCCAAGGGTCTGGCCTGTGGATCCGCGCTCCGGATGGCGTCGTGGAGGCTTTCAATGGATTTCTGCTTTTGGGATACCGCAAAGCCGGGAAACCACGCAAAGGAGTATGTTCTGCTGCTTACGTTCCCATTCTGATTGAAAAATGCGGGCCGTTCTGCCATGCAATCCCTCCCTGCGGTCAATCAAGACACGCGCCGCCCGCCGTCAGTCAAACAGGGCGTCCCAATGCGGAGCGTGATAGGCGTCAAAACACATTTCAACCTGAGTTCTTGTCGTTTTGTCCTCCCCCAGAGGGGGCAGCTCGTCCAGGCCGAAATAGCCGCTGTCCACTGTCTCGATGTTGGGGCGGAAGCACCCGCCCACCACAGAGCACAGCACAAAGATTTTGCAGATTTTGTAAGCATAGACAGGGCGGTTGTGCTTTTCCCGGTCCTGTACAGCGATGATCCGCTCTGCGGTCACATCCAGCCCGGCCTCTTCCTTTACCTCTTTGATGACATTCTCCTTTACGGACCGATCCACATCCACCCAGCCCCCAGGCAGAGACCAGGTGCCGTTGCTCTCCTTGACCAAAAGGATTTTGCCGTCCCGGAAAATAGCGGCCCGGGTATCCAGTTTGGGGGTCTGGTAGCCCGTCTCACCGCAGAACAGATCCCGCACCGTTTCCATGGGGATCTGCGTCTTTTCGCTGATCATCTCCGCGGCAATGGCGCGTATCCGCTCATAGCGCTCCAAATCAAAGGGATCTTTGCCGTAAAACAGGCCGGCCTGAGCCAGACTTTGCAGCTCTACCGCCCACTTGAGCCACTTCTCATTCTTCTCCATGCGCACGCCTCCTGTTCCGGTTCGTCCTGCTTCCAGAGGTAAACTTCAGCGCCGGCGCCTCAGTGCGGCGTTCAGCGCAAAGTATACCGCCGCAGACAGGATAACTCCGATTCCATTCAAAATAATATCATTGATATCAAAGCTGCGGCCAAACAGCGGCTGCACCAGCTCAATGGCCAGAGAGACTGTCAGGCCCGCCGCCACAGTACGCCCCCATCCGGCGCGCCTGCTGAACTGGGGATAGAGTACGCCGAAGGGCAGGTACATTAAAATATTACCCAGGTTCTCTGAGCCAAAATGGAGAAAGAAATCAGGGATAAGGTCGTATTCAAACACAAACTGAAAATACCGGCTGCCGCTGGGCATATGATAAAACAGATAGTAATATATATCACCGATGATTTTGATCAAGAGGGTTAGGCATATGAGCCCTGTCAGATAGCAGACAAACAGAGCCGGCCATACAGCGCCGCCTGCGGAACCTCTCGACCTCCGTCTGCCCCGGCAGAGCGCGTAAAGAATCCCGGCAGTCAGGGCGATAGGAAGGACCTGCAAAAAGTACCCTGGATAGGTATCAAAAAAGAAATATTGAAAATTCATATCCTCTGGAAAATACACGCTTAAGCCTCCTGCAAGAAAAGTGAGAAGATTCTCCCATAAAAAGTATATCATGCCGCCCTGGAAAGATCAACCTTCGCCGCCAGAGGGAGGCTCCTTGAGGCGCGGCGGTGGAAATTTGGCGGCGGCGATGGTAAAATATAAAAATACAGCGTGTGAAAAGGCAACTGTCAGAGTCCCGTCGAGGGCGGCCTGGACCGTTTACGTCCAGGCGGATATAATAAAGAATCAATATGTGGAACGGGAGGCTTTTATGGAACAGCACACCACGATCTATCTGGTCCGCCACGGGCAGACCATGCTTAATCTGCTGGACCGTGCCCAGGGGTGGAGCGACTCTCCTCTCACCCCGGCGGGGCGGGACAGCGCCGCCTGTCTGGGACAGGCCTTGGGCCGGGAGGGGGTGCGGTTTGGCTCCGCCTGGTCCAGCGACAGCGGCCGGGCCATTGAGACCGCCAGACTGATTCTCCAGCACAGCGGCCAGGAGGTGCTCCCTCTGAACCAGGATCCCCGGCTGCGGGAGTGGTGTTTGGGCCATATGGAGGGCGGACCCAACCGGGAGTTTCTCACCGCCCTGCGCCAGCTGGACGGCGCCCCTTTTCCCCTGGATCAGCTGGATACCCACCTTCCCCAGGTAGCCGACTACATCCACCAGCACCTGGACCGCATCGGCATGAGCCAGCCCTTTGACCAGATTGCCCAGCGTCTTACCAATGCCTTTCACGATCTGGCTCAGGACGCCGCTGAAAAGGGCGGGGACGCCCTGGTGGTCTCCCACGGCCTGTCCATCAAGACGCTGATCTTTCTGCTGGCCCGGGACCGTCTGGAAGAAGTTTCGTATTTGAAAAACACCAGTGTGTGCCGCTTCTCCTGGGACGGCGTTCAGTTCTGTCCCCTGGCGCTCAACGACGTCCACTATTTGTCCCAGTAATCTGGTATGCGGGGCGATAGATGCGCTTTTCCGGCGCTTTTTTATAAAAAGTATACTGTGTTTTCCCCGATGCACCCGCCGCCGGAGAAAGCGGATTGAATTCTGCAAGGCTTTTTGACAGGCTGGGGCGGCGAAAGAAAACCATTTAGGTTTCTTTCGCCGTCCCTACTTGCGTATTGGGTCTGTGTGGGATATACTGAATGTATCCAGTCAAAAGCATAGAAAAGGATAGGTGAATGATATGGAACAGGCAAAGCTCCACACGCTGGCGATCTCTGCGGCGAAGGCCCGCCTGCTGGGCATGGACATGGTCCACACCGCGGCCTCCGGCCACATCGGCGGCGCACTGTCCGCGATGGACCTGCTGACCGTCCTGTATTTCCACGAAATGCGGATAGACCCCGCCAACCCAAAGGACCCCGGCCGGGACCGGTTTGTCCTCTCCAAAGGGCACTGCACTCCGGCGCTGTATGCGGTGCTGGCCCTGCGGGGGTATTTCCCCCAGGAGCAGTTAAAACTCTTCCGCTCCATTGAGGGGCACTTCTCCGGCCACCCGGACATGGTGAACGTGCCTGGGGTGGACATGTCCACCGGCAGTCTGGGACAGGGACTGTCCGCCGCGGCGGGCATGGCCCTGGCGGGAAAGATGGACAAAAAGGACTACCGGGTGTACGCTGTACTGGGCGACGGCGAGCTGGCCGAGGGCCAGATCTGGGAGGCCGCCATGGCGGCGGCCAAGTACAAACTGTCTAACCTGTGCGCCATTGTGGACGTGAACGGCCTGCAAATCGACGGCAAAACTGCAGATGTTATGCCTACTGAGCCCCTGGATCAAAAATTTGCCGCCTTCAACTGGAACGTAGAGCAGGTGGACGGCCACGACTGCGCCGCCATTGCCCAGACACTGGAGCGGGCTCGGGCCTGCACGGATCGGCCCACAGTCATCCTGGCGAAAACGGTGAAGGGCAAAGGGGTCTCCTTTATGGAGAACGACGCCGGATGGCACGGCAAGGCCCCCAATGACCAGCAGTATGAGCAGGCCAAGGCCGAGCTGGAAGCCGCGCTGAAGGAATTGGAGGGAAAGTAAGATGGGTGACAAAATTGCGACGAGAGGCGCCTTTGGTGAGGCCCTGGTAGAATTGGCGGAGACCTATCCCGAGCTGGTGGTGTTGGATGCGGACCTGTCCGGCGCCACCATGACCAAGGCCTTTTCCAAGGCCTATCCGGACCGCTTTTTTAATATGGGCATTGCCGAGTGCAATATGGTGGGCGTGGCGGCCGGCCTGGCCACCTGCGGCAAGAAGCCCTTTGCCGCCACCTTTGCCATGTTTGCCTCCGGCCGGGCGTTTGAGCAGGTGCGCAACAGTGTGGCCTACCCTGGTCTGAACGTAAAGATTGTGGGCTCTCACGGAGGGCTGTCCGTGGGCGAGGACGGGGCCACCCACCAGTGCTGCGAGGACTTCGCCACCATGCGCGCCATCCCCGGAATGCTGGTGTGCTGTCCCTGCGACGGGCACGAGATGAAGCTGGCCGTCAAGGCCCTGTTGGACTATGACGGTCCGGCCTATCTGCGCCTGGGCCGCCTGGCGGTGGAGCAGGTGACGGACAGCATCCCCGGCTACTCCTTTACGCTGGGGAAGGGCAGCATCCTCCGGGCCGGGGGAGATGTGACCATTGCAGCCACCGGCATGATGGTACAGATGGCTCTGAAGGCGGCGGATCTGCTGGCCAAGGAGGGTGTGGACGCCCGGGTCATCGACATGCACACCATCAAGCCCTTGGATGAGGCGCTGCTCCTCCAGGCGGCCCGAGAGACCGGCGCCATTGTCACGACTGAGGAGCACAACATTCTGGGCGGCCTGGGAGAGGCCGTGGCGGGCTATTTGTCCGAGGTGTATCCCGTGCCGGTGGTACGCCACGGCGTCGGCGACGTGTTTGGCCGCTCCGGAAAGGCCCCCCTGGTGCTGGAGCACTATGGTCTGACTCCCGAGGCACTGGCAGAAAAGGCCAAAGCGGCCCTGGCCCTGAAGGGGCAGAAATAGGCTTGGAATCAAACAGGCGGCGGGAGACTCAATATCCCACCGCCTGCTTTTCCTTAAATATCCTAAAAACCTCATTTTTAAAAACAGATAGCGATAAACTCTGTATTAACAGTGGCACCTTGACCGCTGTGGAGCTGCAATCTCCCAGCGGTCACTTTTTCTTGAAATACATCCAGTATTCCTGCGAAAAATTGTCTTTGCCTGGTGAAAAAACGCTTTGTCTTTGGGCATAGTTCCATTTTTCAAACAGACTCTAGGGCAAAAACGGAGATAGGGGATGAAGCATTTGAAAGAGCTTAGGAAAAAACGGGCGGTTGCTGTGCGAAGGAAGCGGAAAAGGGAGGTGAAGCCATCGAAGAAATAGCAGAAAAGGCGTTACTATGAACCAGATACCAAATCCGGATGCAATTTTCCCCAATGAGTATGGGACATCCTGCTTTTTGAAAAATGTAATCAAAGCGCCTAATATCTCAGTGGGGGACTATACCTACTACGACGACCCGGTGGACCCCACAGCCTTTGAGGAGAACAATGTGCGTTTTAACTGGCCGGAGTTCGGCGACCGGCTGATAATCGGAAAATTCTGCTCCATTGCCAGCGGGGTGCAGTTTATTATGGGCAGCGCCAACCACCGGCTGAGCAGCATCAGCACCTATCCTTTCCATGTATTTGGCGGGGCGTGGGCGGAACACACACCGCCCCACCTGTCCCAGCTCCCCTTCAAAGGAGATATTGTGGTGGGAAATGATGTGTGGATCGGGAGGGAGAGCACCATCCTGCCAGGGGTGAAAATTGGCGACGGGGCGATTGTGGCCGCCTGCTCTGTGGTGGCCAAGGATGTGGAGCCCTATACCGTAGTGGGTGGCAACCCGGCCCGGCCCATCAAGAAACGGTTTGACGGGGAATTGATTGCTCTGCTGCTTCGTCTGCGCTGGTGGGACTTTGATCCGGAGAAGCTGACAGAATTTCTCCCCACCCTGTGCGAAGAGGATTTAGAACAAGTACGTGAACATTTGAGGCAGATGGTGGAAAACAGGCGCTGAGCAGGGAAAAAGCGCTGAAAACTGCGCTCAGCCTGCCGAAAAATCTTTTCGGCAGGCTGAGCTTTTTCTGTTTACTATTGTGCGGCGAGGTCCTCCAGGGGGGCATAGTACTTTTTGCGGTACTTTTGGAACATCTGGTCAAACTCCTTGTCCATACCATGGTGGAGATCGTGGATATAGGCGTGGGAGTCGGTCCGGATGAGGGCGTCCCGGGGGGCGGTCTGACGGATGATATAGAGGGCGATATTGGAGCAGTGGTCAGAGATACGCTCTAGATTGATCAAAAGCTCCAGAAACTGAGAGCCCAGCTCTACGGTACAAGTGCCGTTTTTCAACCGCTCTACGTGGCGCAGCCGGAGCTCGTCCCGCATCAGATCCACAACTTCCTCAATGGGCTCTACCCATATGGCCTCCTCGGGAGAGCGGTGCTCATAGCACTCCACAGCCCGATCTATGGTTTCGCCCACGGCGCTGGTCATGGAGGCCAGCTCGATTTTCGCGGTCCCGGAGAAGGTCAGTCCCCGGTTGTGCAGCAGGGCGGCGCACTCAGAGAGATTGACGGAGTAGTCGCCGATCCGCTCGAAATCAGACAGGGTGTGGAGCAGCTCGGAGACATGGGCGCTTTCAGCGGGGGAGAGGGAGTGGTCAGACAGTTTGATGAGATAGTTGTCCAGCAGGCTCTCCAGCTTATCCAGCGCCACCTCCGTCTCGTTTAGCCGCTCCAGCTTCTTGGCGTCGTAGTGGGTGAGGAGCTCCACTGCCAGGTGGTAGTTTTCCTGGGCAAAGCGTCCCATTTGAACCACTGCCTCATGGCACTTCTCCAGAGCGAGGGAGGGGGAGGAGAGGAAGCGCTCGTCCAGAACGGAGACCTCCCGCTGGTCCGCGTCACCTGGGATAATGCGCTCTACCAACACGACCAGCAGCCGGTTGAAGGGGAGCAGCAGGGCGGTACAGCCCAGGTTGAAGGCCAGGTGGAGGTTGGCGATGCTGCCCCGGTCCATGCCAGAAAGCCAGAAGGGAAAGTGGAACAGTGCATTTCCGCCGTAGAGCACCACCAGGAAAAAGGCCGTGCCCAGCACGTTGAAGAGCAGGTGGAGTCCGGCGGTGCGCCTGGCGTTTTTGCTGGCCCCGATACTGGAGAGCAGAGCGGTGATACAGGTACCGATGTTCTGTCCCATAATCAGGGGGACGGCGATGTTGAATGTGACAACACCGGTAGAGGTCATAGCCTGAAGGATACCCATGGAGGCGGAGGAGCTTTGAATCAGGGCGGTGACCAAAGCGCCCACCAGCACACCCAGCACGGGATTGGAGAAGGCCACAAAGAGGGCCTGGAACTCTGGCATCTCCTGAAGAGGGGCCACGGAGGTCTCCAGCGTCTTCATGCCGATGAAGAGCAGGCCCAGACCCAGAATAATCTGGCCGACTACCTTTTTCCGTCCGCCGCTGAGGAACATATAGAAGAAAATGCCGATGACGGCCAAAATGGGGCCCAGAGTGGCGGGCTTGAGGAGGAGCAGGAAAAAGTTGTCCGAAGAGATGTCGCCCAGCCGCAGAAGCTGTGCGGTTACGGTGGTGCCGATGTTGGCGCCCATGATGATGCCTACCGTCTGGCGCAGCTTCATGATGCCGGCGTTGACAAAGCCTACGCACATCACGGTAGTGGCCGCGGAGCTCTGAATCAGGCCGGTAACCAGGGCGCCCAGCAGAACTCCCTTGAATACATTGCTGGTCAGGCGCTCCAGAATGCTCTCCAGCCGGCCGCTGGACAGCTTTTCCAGGCCATCGGTCATCGTCGTCATTCCAAAGAGAAATGTGGCAATTGCCCCAAACATGGATATGACATTGGTTAGACTCACGTCATCACACTCCTATAAGTAGATCGCGCACGAAAATAGGGACACTTAATTTTCACCGCCTAAATTATATACATCTTTTGTTGGTTCGTAAATCCTTCTGGGCGAGTTTGTCGAAAATTTCTGTTTCGAATAAATTTGATGAAAGTTTTTCGTCAAATTTGATATGTTTCACGATTTTAACATAGGGACAGTCCTAAGAGAAATAGAATGGTGAAAAATGCGCATCATGCGCAGCGGAAAAGGAGGAGATGTCAGAATGCTTCCGGCATGGATTGCGCTGATGGTCAACAGCCTGTTCGTCACACTGCGGCTCTCGGGCGGAGAGAGCAGCTCCTTCCCACGGCCGCTGAAGGCGGAGGAGGAGCGGGACTGCCTGGAGCGGATGCTCCAGGGAGATATGGAGGCCCGAAATACCCTGATTGAACACAACCTGAGACTGGTGGCCCACATTGTAAAGAAGTATTATACACCCAACGGAGACCAGGACGATTTGATTTCCATTGGCACGATTGGCCTGATCAAGGGAATCACCACCTTCAAGCCGGGGAAAAATGTCCGTCTGGCGACCTATGCGAGCAGGTGCATTGAAAATGCAATCCTCTCGCAATGGCACACATCGGCACTCCATTCCCAAAAGAAACATCTCGGTGGCGTCCGTTGTTCTGCTTGGCCTGCGGTCTGTATATGATGTGCCGCCGTACCATCAGCAACGGGATTGCTGTCGGGCTGCTCTATATCCATAGCTTCCGGCCCCTTCTGGCTCACACCTTTGCCGAAACGGAACGGATGGTGCAGACTACCCCGGGAGCCCTTACAACCATAGCGGACAAGCTGCGATATTACCGTCATGTACATGGACTGGAACAACAGGAAGTCGCCGTTTATGTCAGCTTACACAGAGGAACATACGCTGGCTATGAGACACCAGGAGCCAGGGATTACTACCCCTTGGACAAGCTCTCCGCCCTGGCAGAACTGTTCAATGTCCCCCTGGAGTATCTTCTGGACGATTACAACGCCTTCCTCTACAAGGGCCAGGGACGGCAGGTCCAGAGACTTCGGGAGAGCATGGGACTTTCCAGGAGAGAATTTGCGGACAGGTTTGGGATTTGGCCGTCTACTGTCCGGGACTGGGAGACGGATTCTATCCGTATGACCAAGCAGACATGGGAGAAGCTATTCAAATCGCAGTAAAAAGTAAAGGGGGGCCGGATCTCCCGGTCCCCTTTACTTGCTATGTACAGATGGCGTCGATCAACTCCTTTTTTTGTTCGGCGGAGCAGTTCAGCTTCTTCACCTTGGCAATAATGGCATCCGCATGGGCCTGCGCGACACGCCGCTCCAGCTCGGCAGTGTTCACAGGATGATGTACAACGATATTGAATCCATATGCGGTATCTTCCACCACAACACCTCCCCGTTTAGGAGCGTATGCTTTAGCCTTGTCCATCATACCGCCCCACCTCCTACACGGATAAAATCAAACTGACTCATGTTGACCTCCTTTTGCGCAGCTTGCGCCAAAAAAATTTGCAAAAGACATAGGCCAACTGAGTGGACAACTGAGCATAGTGCCAGCTGAATGCACCATAGAGGCATTTCGTAAGAAAAAGCCCAACTGAGCCGTTGCGATAAAAAGCCCACTGGAACAGAATGCGAGTAATCTCACACTCTTGCTCCAGCGGGCTTCTTCAATTATGGCGTGCCCCCACCCCAAAAGGCGAGGATATCCTCAAGGCTGACAGGGGACATCCCATTTGCATCTACCCCAACATCAAAACGCCGCACCCCAGCAACTCGGAGGATGTTGTTGTGAAAAGAATGTGTATCTGCGGTAAAATAAATCATAGCCTTTCCTCCTGAAGCGCAAGATCAAATCAGGGATGGTAGTCCTTTATAAAGGGAAAGTACACTACTGCATCTGCGTCAACAGAATCTGTATATACATAATCCACATTCGTACCTTCGAGTTCTTCGATGGCAGAATCGTCAATCTCCTTTGCCGCCAAGAAGCTGGATAGCTGTTCTAATGCGTCAAAAAAATTGCGGTCAGGTTTTACGATAAAAGCCAGGGTTGTAACCATCTCTCCAAGAAACGTAGAGCCTGAATAATTTTCAATTACCTCATAATTATTTGTATTACAGAATTCACGAATTAGGTCGGCTAACATAATTATCCCTCCATATACCCTTCTACACTCGATCAGCGGCCTGCAAGAATGAACGCCGCATTTTATAATACGTGGTCTTCTTTACACCCAGCTCACGCATTGCCTCGACCGCTTTCAACTGGCCAGAGTCAACCAGCGCCATGACCATCTCGAAATTATCAGGTTTGGCGACAACTGGCCTGCCGAAAACTACCCCCTTCTCCTGAGCAATGGCGATGCCCTCTGCTTGCCGCTGATGGATTTTGACACGCTCCTCCTCGGCTACGCTGGCCATCACTTCAATCAGGATGTCAGACACCATATCAAGTACCCAGTCCTGGCCTTCGCAATCCAGCAAGGTTGTCGGCACATTCAAAATCTTGACACGAATGCCCTCTGCCCTGAACCATTCCAGTTCTTCTCTGATTTTTGCCTTATTCCGACCAAGGCGGTCTAACTCCTTGACAACAAGGGTATCGCCCCGGCGGAGCCACTTCTCTTTCAGAGAAAGATAACCAAGGCGGTTAAAGTCCTTGCCAGACTCTTTGTCCACCACGATATTGCGTTCTTCGATACCATAGTCCAGCAGAGCCTGAACCTGTCGGTCCTCATGCTGGCGAGCTGTACTAACTCTGGCATAGCCAAATTCTTTTTGCACAGAAAATAGCCACCTCCCAATTTTTATCAAGTTAACCGCCCGTAAACGTCCCCATGGATGAGCGAACGTCCGAAAGCTGTTATTCACTCTCTTGCTCCGCCATCTTACATCTGACTCTGTGGCGTGCAAGGATGAGCTTTCGACGGTAAAGCGTGAGTATCAGGACTATATGCGGAAGTAATGATATGGGTTTTGTCAGCTTTCGGGGCAGCTGATAATCGTCGTCGGAAAACTGCTCAAATCTATATAAAACCAACAAAAACCAGCGCAAAACTTGTAGCATTTTAGCCACTTCCCATTTGCTGCGGTCAAGAGTTATAGTACGACCACCGTTCGGAAAACCATACTTAAACGGGCCAGCTGCTCCGGCCTTTGCTGGTGTTGGAACTGCGTTCAACAACCTGTGGTTTTTCCTTTGGTAGAGTTTATATAATAGGACTGCATATCTTTGAACGCATACCCCAGAGCCGTCGGGTCAATATCGTCTAACAGGTTCAATGTAAAACTGCGGGAGGTCAGAGCAAGATACAGTACAGCCTTGAAATACTTATCGAGGTTTGATTTGTCCACCGTGAAAGAATCTACCCCCGCAATATGAGCCTCAATCCAATTAAGCTGTCGCAGAGAGAATTCCTCATGCACATCGACAGGATCACGGGCAAGCCGGAGCCGGAGCAGAGCCTTCTTCAAAGCGCCAAGGTCTGCAAGAGAATAGACCTCTTCGGGGCAGGATTGAGCGTCAAAAAGCAAAGCGTACAGCTTATCAGATATGCGCTTCATCCGAAGTCTGAAAGTGGTCTGCTGTAGGCCACATAAAGCACCAATAAAGTTAAGCGGAGTGCCTTTCCGAATATAGCCAACAATCTCACGGACAACCTCATTCTCCGTCCACTCACACGAGAACAAATAGTCCTCCAGTTCCGTCACATAGGTCTGGCGAATATCCACGCCCTCAAACACGAATCGATTCTGGGCGATACGCCACTTCTCAAGCTCCTCCTCCGAAAAGCCTGAAGTGTCGAGACTCAATATTGACTCCAATCTTGCCTTCAAAGTGTCCAGCACCTTGAATATATTTGGGTTCCTTGCTGAACCATCCATAAGATGCACCTCCTAAAAACTGTAATTGAAATTTGTAACTTCAAGGGGCTGACCAGCCCCTCACCAGCCTTTCATTTTTTCCAGAACCCCGGCTCTGACAAGGGTATTCAGCGAAAGAACACAAAGAGAGCAAAATAAGTTACTTATTTTACATAAGTTGAAATCAAGGTTTGTAACAGCGAAGTCGGAAACGCAAAGTGGAGAAGTAATTAAATGACCATCTCAAAATACAAAAAATGAGGACTTTTGGAGCAAAGGAGAAAACCACAAACGGTTGGATTAACTACCCCAAGGGCTGTTAGCGATACACCGCAAGCCACCAGATGGGGAAATATATGGCGTTACGGCTACCGCACCTCGCTGCGATCCACCCACGCACAAAACCTCCCATGTGGCAGAGTAAATGAAACCAGCAAAGACCAAATCACAGCAGCAAAGGATTTCTCAAATCAAGGCAGAATGGCTGCTCTCAATTTCAGAAGATATCACGACAGCCCAGACGAGGTAAAAACAACACAAAGATTTTTCAAGTCAAAACAGAGAGACTGCTTTCAAATTCAGAAGAAATTAAAACAACATAGTTTCACTTGGAACAGCGCAGACATACTCAAAATAAGTACATGACAGTCCACAGGGAAACGAGCATGGAAAAGGCGGAGAGCATATAGCCCTCCGCCTTTGGTGCGCACTCACGCATAGACTGCCTGTAAAGATCGCTTAAAAATCATGATCTTCGTTTCAAACACCTTTCTCCTTATGACATTACATGAGATCACTGACACGGATCAGCGCATAATTGTTGATATCCTCCACATCTTCCAAAAGGGTAGTAACTTCGGAAGAATCCTTTTTGTCTTCTTGATATTCTGTTGTTCCAAGTATATTCAGACGCAGACACAGGCCGTCGTATTCTTTCGGCATATAGACTGTCAAGGTAGCATCCATGGAGACAACCGCCTGCTGCTCAGAAGTATTGCCTCCCTCCTTACGAACCCAAGCTGACTTATCAACGTTTTGCGTTACACTCTCCATACAGCTGACAGAGTAGGTGACGTCTTTGTATGTGATATCAATGGCATTTCCTGAAGCAGCGGTCGGCTTATTCTCGCTTGTAGACAAATACTTACTGGGGAGCACAATACCAGTATAATAGTCAAATAAACCGATGCTCTTACAATCCCAACTCCAATTAAAATTTCCGACAAATTTAGACAAATCTTGCGTCAATGTTGTAGTGAAATTGATCCGGTAGGGGATTGTCAGCTGAACCATACCATCCACATCTGCTTCAACGACTGAAATATTCCCAATCGTGTAGCTGGCATCTACCACATCGGTGATGGAAAGCCCATCAATAGATGTCGGCCTTCTGCTTGACGTATCCCTCAAAAAAGTGAAAGCGGGGATCGTATAGCCTTTCGCTTTGGAGAATGACAGACCATTCGCTTCTGCATAGGGGGTCACCTCCGTAGACTCCAGCCCTCGGTAGAGGAAGGTCACAATCTGTCCACGGGTGCAGACACTGTCCGGGGAAAAGGTGGTGGCTGAGGTGCCAGCGGTCACACCTTGCTCCACAGCCCACGCCACTGCACTGGCATATTCTGCTCCAGCGGAGACGTCTGTGAAGCTGGCGGCTTTGGCACTGGGACTGTCAGCCGCCTTCCACATATACGTCACTGCCATGCTCCGGGTACAAGGTGCATTCCCGCCAAAGGCGGTACCAGAAACCATGCCCTTTTCATAGGCCCAGGTAGCGGCATCTGCGTACCAGTCGCCACTCTTTACATCGGAAAAAGGATTGGCTGTCGTGGGCTTGGGAGAGCCGTTGGCTCGCCAGAGGAACGTCAAAATCTGCGCTACGGTACAGTTTGCACTGGGGGAGAAAGTTGTTGCTGAAGTACCAGCGGTAATGTTCTTCTCTACCGCCCACCTCACAGGTTCCGCAAACCAGTCGCCTGCCTTTACATCGGTGAAATTGCCCACTGTACCTGCCGCAAATGCTGGGACAGTCAGGCCCAGGCACATCGCCAAGGCCAGCGCAAGGGATAACAGTTTTTTCTTCATTAGGATATATCTCCTTTCTGTTTCCTGTCTGCAACGCCCCCAGAACTCCTTTTTGCCATTCCAGGGACTATTGCCCACCAGTTTCACCTGACTACGACAGTTTATCATGTGCGATTATAACCTAATTAAGTTATAGTTGTCAACAGCTACCCCTTTTGTTCATCTACTGGATAATACCCGCTTTCGATATACTTCCTTTCATAATGACGAAAGTGGGGTATACTGGATGATAGAGAACGAGGTCTTGCAGCGTATCCGAGAGTTTCTGAAGTTGAACCGCTGGAGCATTTACAAGCTGGCCAAGGAGTCAGGCATTCCCTACTCAAGCCTTAACAACTGCTTCCTTCGGAACACCTGCCCCACGATCCCCACCTTGGAAAAGCTGTGTGCAGGCTTAGGTATAAGCCTTTCGGACTTTTTCAATTTTAAGGAAAACCCTCTCCGTGACACGAGTTTATCGGAAGATGAACAGAACCTTCTGAGCGCATACAGGAAGTTATCTATAAGAGATAAAGAGCTTCTCAACGCTTACCTCGACGGTTTGAGCAGGAAAAGGAGATAGGCCATAGGCCGACCGGGCCGGGAGTTCCGGGCACGGCCCCGCAGGCCAGCCCACAGGCGCACAGGAGGGCCGGGAAGAACGGCCCCGTGTGCGCCCCTGTGAGGCCCCGTGTTGGCCCGGACAGGGCCGGGGGAGGGTTTAGGGTACCCCCGGAAGCCACCAGAGGCCACAGGAGGCACCAGAGGGCCAAAGTCGCCACCCCCCAAAAGTGGCCGCTACCCCCCAAAAAAGCGACCCGTCTGAGCCGACAATCAACTCAGACGGGTCGCTTTGTCACTCGCATCAACCTCGACCGATATGGCTGATTTTTGCGCTCTCCTCCGGGGAGAACAGGTACTCATCCCGATACTTTGCCCGCAGCTCGGCCAGAGGCGTGTCCGACAGAGCGGCACGCATATCCTGCTGGAGCAAAGCTATGACACGGGCGAAGGTTGGCGTATTGTAAATCTCGCGTTCCCGGCGTTTCAGCCCAGATAAAGGGTCGTTGGGATCGACTCGACCGCCTTGATAGATAGTCTCGAAAAAGTCGATCATCGTCTCAATATCATTGAACAAAAGGTACTCTACCGGAAGCCAATACAGGGGGTAGCCATCCTTCCCAGCAATATCTTCCAGTAAGGTTGCCAGCCAGATAAAAAAGTCGTTGTAGGACTTGGACTCCCATTGGCTGCAGTGCGCCTGATAGAAAGCCTCGCTCTCCGGGTCCTTCTTCAGGCTGTCCTCACCGATGAAGCTGAACACGGTTACCCTTGCGGCCTCGTAAAAACTCCTCTGGAAGCGATCGAACTCCTTATCCCCGCATTTCTTTTCCAAATAGTCCCAAAGCAGCTCAATGGCGGTTCCAATGATCTCCGGGGTGGGTTCCTCTGGGGCCATATGCTTGTAAGAATTCCACCAGCGTGTAAAGATCAGGGCCATGGCCAGACGCTGGAGTTCAAGGGGTTCCTTTTCAAAGCACGACTCCATGTCGTCTTGGGGGCGGGTCATTAATTCATAACGCTCTTCTGGACTCATGGAAAAAAATCAATCGCATAAAAAGGTCGCCATTCTGGACAGTGATCGGCAGAAATGATCACAAAGTCGCTGTAGCCTTCTCCCTCGGATATCGTTTTAAGAGGGAGCAGGCGACGCTCAATTTCCGCTATATCCTCGTGCTTGATACTGGCGAACTCGTTTCCGCTTCTACTGCGCCGAACGCACAGAATACTGCCACGAAAAAAATCATGAATCTTTTCGCCGTCCATCCAGGCACGATTGAGAGGATCAGGATTGAAAGAAAATTGCCAGAGCTTGGCCGCATCTTGACAAATTACAACGATTTCAGGCGTCAGGGACACGACTCGGAGCAGAGTGCAATTGATATAGCTTTGAAATGCCTTAACCGTGTTTTCAACCCGCCAAATATAACCACGGTATGGCCCGTCGTAATTACATCGGAGGATGTAGGCATCAATCATCGCCGCCATCTGTTTTACCCCCGTCAGGGATTACTACCCCCGCACCATTCTCACGATCCATATCGCCGTCATTTGGGGCCGTCTTGTTCTCGGATACCCCATAATTGGGAGCGTCCTCAGCGGAGACATCATCAGCAGGCACGTCGCTGGGAAGCTCGGAGTTTTCCGCAGTGCTTGGGTCAGTGGCGGCAGCTTCACCTACCCCATCAAGCCTGAAACTATCGGGATACAGGGGGATTTCCTCCGCAAACGGCTTGCGTACCGCTTCGGCTTTCCAGCCAAAATACTGGCACATAGCAAGGAACATGACACGCAGGCGCATCTGTACCTTTGGAGCCTTGATGTTGCCAGAGCCGCTGGCCTCCTCGTAATGCGGATAAACATTGTTGCTGAACTCGCATATGAATGTCTTAAAGTCCTTGGGCGATACCCCTTGCTCCTGCGCAACCTTGGCGCACACACCCACGATTGGGACGTTGTTCTTGCGCAGGAACTTCATCTTCTGGAGGAACGTATTGTCCAAATACTCCACAAGGTCTTGAAGCATATCCTTTTTGTCCCCGTTGTAGGTGTTGCGGATGCTCTCAGCGTAGGCAAGGCAGGTGGCCGCTGAGATATTCTTGTACTCTCGGCCCTCGTGACGATTATCCAGCAGAAGCATCGTCTGGAGCAGGAGCAGCAGATCATCCTCCCGTTTGGCTTGGGCTTCGGTGAGGTTGACGGATTGCGTGAAGAAACCGCTCGTGAGCAGCCCATTGAAGAATTCCATGTTCTCGTTGCCCAATTTGGCCTTCGACTTTTGGATTGTCGAAAGCGCAACCCCACTGTTGATGTTGAAAAACAGCTTCTCCACCTCGGGGTATGTATAGTTTTCCAAGGCTTGGATGGAGAAGCGATACCCCTTGATCGCGTCCTGTAACTCCGGCTCCAGCTCGCTGAATTTTTTCCCGGCGATGTCATAGGTGAAGCCGTCAAACTCAATCGGCTCAATCGAGCCGTGCAAGGCCCACCTATCGTCCAAGAATTCAAATAGGCTGGTGAGCCGCTGCTGGCCGTCCAGAATCTCATAGCGGCAAATATCTTTTCCCTTATCGTTCGTGCCGACCTTGTCCTTAAGGAAAACGACTGCCGGGATAAAGGAATCGCTCAGGACGCTGGCCACCAAGCTGCTCTTGGTAATCAGGTTCCACATACCGCTGTTCCGCTGGAAGCTAAGGGAACACCTCAGCGTCTGCTCACTGGAAGTCCAGTACTTATAAAGCGCCATTACGCCGAGGGGTAACGAACTTCTATTCATCGGCGCAGTCCTCCTCTCCGTCCTCTTTGACATCCTTGGCCTCACTCTCCACGGGGCAATCCCAAGCTATGAGCGGATGATACCCCAGGGCATTGGCACAGCACATATTCGCCTCAAAGCCTTGGAGCATATATGCTCCAGACGCACCGTTATCAAACACATAGCTGGAAACCATAGGCTGCGCCTTCTGGAGTTTCAGGCCAGACAGGTCAACATACCCCTGCCGTACCAGCGAAGCGAGTACCTCTCTGACAAAATCATTGGACAGGTTTCCGAGCAGGGCAGTGCCTCCTGTGGCGATGTCATGAACGTTGGCCTTGGAGAGGAAAGACAGCCCATTTGCTGAGTCGATGTTTGTAGCGCACTCACACAGCCGCACCTCACGTCCATTGAACGCTATCCGCTGCTCGCTGACAGCACTGACCCTTTCAATCGCCATTACTGTGCCGTTTGGCATCATTACACGCATAAAATCCTCGCTTTCTCCGATAAATTGGGAAAATTTTTTTAGCACAATTTAACACTCAACTATCACCGAAAACACCGAATGCCCCCGGCTCCAAACTACCCCCATGTATCCAGCTCAGGACTGCCGTCTTCCATACGGTAAGCGTCCTCAACATCTTCGCAAATTGCAATGATTCCAGCAAAATCGTCCTTGATATACAGACTTATTATTCTATAGACGCATTGAAGTATGGCTATACGCTGAGAGGGTGTCGCTTTTGCCACACCAAGCAGCCGAATTTTAAGTAAATCTCTCTTGAGAGAAGGAATACTCCCCTCGTAGAGTTCCAGAAGTAGCATGAAAAAAGCACCATTAAATCGTTTGGTTTCCTGCTCTCTGAATTTATCTGCAAGCGCCGCTATTCCTGGAGCGAAGTCAGCGTCTGGATCACGGCAGACCTCTTCTTTGAATTTTGACAGAAGCATTTCATGCTTACTTGGAATCAACGCAATGGGAAGCACCTCCTTTTCAAACTACCCCATCGGCTTACCGCAATCCGAAGAACACCCTGAAGTATCGAGCTGCCAAATCTCCCTCGATGACAATTTGCTCGTCTGTGGAGACAGGAACAGCATCCCTCACGCCATCCAGATCAAGGCGTTCAAGGGCCGCTCTTGCGGCATCGACTGTGTCTACCGCTTGTAGGCATATCCACGACACCACCCGATGGCTCTTGAGATCACGCAGGTGAGGTTGGCAAATGCAGACTTTCCCCGGATGCTCACGCCGCAAGTCTTGGAATCTCACATACTCACCTCCTCTCCCAACAGAAGAATCAGGACTCATTTCGGGGTCGCTTCGAGCGTTTTTGGGGCATCGTAGCAAGAAATGCGAAGCGCCATTTTGCTACCCCCGAACGCCCAGACAAACCCAGAGTGGTGGTATGTTAGCTCTGGCTTTAACAGTTGTCAAGCAACTCATATGACCTTATTCAAAAATGTTTTAGGGGATAAATAACTACCCCGGAAATCACCGTTTTTTCGGAATCTACCCCTAATAACTAACATTTTTCCAAAATAAAAAGGCCATAGATTGTCTATGGCCTTTGAAAGCTAAATGAAGCGGTTTATTCAGTTTTAACGGAGGGTAACTACCCCGATACTGGCGAGGGACAATCAACTACATCAAACAAGTGATACTAACCCGCACAGGAAACAGTTACCCCACCAAGGGAGCAATGCCGCCAACGGCGGGAAACTATCCCAAACAAGAGGCCAATGCCGCCAACGGCGGGAAACTATCCCAAACAAGAGGCCAATGCCGCCAACGGCGGGAAACTATCCCAAGCAAGAGGCCAATGCCGCCAACGGCGGGAAACTATCCCAAGCAAGAGGCCAATGCCGCCAGCTGCGGGAAACTACCCCATCGAGGGGCCAATGCCGCCAACGGCGGGAAACTATCCCAAGCAAGAGGCCAATGCCGCCAACGGCGGGAAACTATCCCAAGCAAGAGGCCAATGCCGCCAGTGGCGGGAAACTACCCCATCAAGGGGCTAATGCCGCCAACGGCGAGGAACTACCCCAAGACTGGCGAGTGCCAACCAAATCAAGACAGAACCCCCATCTTCACCAACCCCAGGAAAGAATTGATACCCTGTACAGCGCAGATTTCTCGGCACAGATCAACCTTTCTAACATACCTTGGCGGCATCGTCCTGAGCGGTGACACAACAGATTTGCGGTTTGCGGACACGTGAAAGAGCTGCATTGGCAAAATTCTCCCTTCCTGTCACGGCTCCCATATCATCTTGAGCGATTTGGCTCTGCCTCGGTGTTTG
Organism: Pseudoflavonifractor sp. 524-17; assembly: GCF_009935845.1. Classification (GTDB taxonomy): domain Bacteria; phylum Bacillota; class Clostridia; order Oscillospirales; family Oscillospiraceae; genus Pseudoflavonifractor_A. The sequence continues at coordinate 94,497 of NZ_QWEK01000006.1, forward strand.
CGCTTCACAGCCTATTTTGCGATACCCTATGGCAATAGGGAAAAAGGATATACCACATACTCGACAGAACTCCCGGCTACGAACCGCCACGGCGGGGGACTCGGGGTGCTGTCTGCTATAGCCGGGTCGCTACGTCCTCTGCCAATGCGGTCAGTGGCTGACTGAGATTATTATCATGGATGTACTCAGAATCCCAGCGGTTTACGAACCAGTGTGTATTGGCAATCATCCTTGTCCAAGCATGCGTCAACTGATCGAAAACCTCAATCAATTACAGACTGAAAAACATAGTTGTCGTTACTTAAATAGAATGAAAAAGTCATTGTATACAAACGGATTATTAGAAAAATACAATCAACATCACAACAAAAGCCATGAAATACTGAAATCACCCCTGGGATACTTTCATAATTCGCACCATACTTTGACGCCTCAATCTTCCGCTTGGCATTTTAACTCTCTGTTATTCTTCAACATTTAGAGCCACATTCCATAAATTGCCGAGGCTTCGGTTGTCCTTTAAGAAAGAGACGCTTCGTGTCCCGAAGCGTCCCTTCTCTACAACGACACATACCAAAAAGATGATGTTTAAATAAAAAATGTTGCCTCCACGTAGCTTTTTGTTTTGCAATATTAACCTTCGTAATCGTCTTCGTCGAACGGATCATATTTGCCAAATTGCATTGTTTCATATATCATTTCATCTTCGTGGTTACAGTATAAAACATAGCACTTCATCGGGCCCTTCTCAAGCAATACTTCGCAAGTACATCTGTGATTGTCTTTTACCTGAAGAAAATGTGCATCACGAAGTTCATGGGCTACCACAACAGGTGAAAATCCTCCATTTTCTAAAATCTCCTCAAAACAATTACACCAAAACACAATCTGCCATCGATATTCTTTTCCATTAATTATTCGCTTCTTATTTGCTCGCCTAGTAAATCCTTTTGTTTGTTTGGTGATATAATATGTATTAAACTGCGTTATACATCTCTCTTCCCCCAGGAAGTCGTCTGGGTGTTCGGCGACATATCGAAGCAGGTACTCACGCGCACGCTCTCCAAGATTCACCTCATCAGCATTAACAGTAATAACATGAAGATAGCAAAATTTACATATCTCGTCCACATTAAGATTTATGCCTACAACTTCGTTTGCAATTTCAGCTGCAAGAGTGAATAAAGCAACAAACTCACTTATCCGTTGCCCGACGGCAAGTCGAATCTTCTCCTCATCCATTTGCTTTTTGATTTTATCTTGGATCTGATCCCACCTGGTCTTCCACCTATTAGAGTTATTTAGTAACTCTTGGGCAACAAGCGGGGCTACACAGCCGTAATTATCTCTCAAGCAGTCATAAATTGCGTCTGCCTGCTCCTTTGAATCAGTCCACTTCACATTGCGAAACTCCACACATCGTGCTCTGATTCCTGCATTGGCGGAGCACTTTTTCAATATAGAAATCTCTCCACTTGAGAGAACGATTGTACTAAAATTTGCTGAATCACATAAAGCAGTTCCGCCAGCCTTTAATCTGTCCTTCTCCTCTCCATTGCCGATAGCATAAACGAAGTCAGTGTATTCCTTCTTACTTCCTGATGATAGCTCATCAATGCTGACTGGAAACCCTTGGTTATGTCCAATTCGGCGGATCAACGCAGCTAAAGATGACTGATGATTGAGCCAAAGCCCAGACTTCTCATTAAAAGGATTTGAAGCTAGGCCAGCATGGAGCCTCAAAGATGTGGATTTACCTGAGGTGCTATTACCTACAAGATGCAGAATCATATTATTCATACTTTTCCCCCAAACGTCCTTGGCAAAGGGAAGCACAATTGAAGCAACACTAAATGCAATAATTGCTTCTAAAGGACTCCATTCTGATGTAGATAATATCTGGCTCTTGATTATACGGACAATATTGTCAAGCGTACCCTTCGGTCTGATATCCAACTTTCCCATGTACTCTGAGCTTTCATTGTCAGATGAAATTATATTCTGACAGCAAAAAGCTAAACCATCTGTTCTCTCAATCCAGCCTAACTTTGTATGGCCATACATGACTTCAAAAAGATTGTGCTCTATACATGTTTTAATATCTTGCATCAACACATTAAGCAAGTCATTCCAATCAGTCGGTGCGCCTCCATTTTTAGTGACGCAGTTCTTAAGAGTTTTTGGCGTCAAATCTGCATAACAAACTTTCGCATATTTTATTCCTTCTAAAAGAAGGCTTTGAATTCTTAATGTTATTACTGGCAATTCTCCATCTAATATTGTTATGCTATCAATTTCAACGGGGCTGCGCATTTGCTGTACTGAAGAACTATCACAATCCTGTATAGTGTCCATCTTACATGTGCAGGTACCTGAGCTTTTCGGAGTAGTTTCTTTCTGCTCAATGGTCTCGGGGGATTGGCTTTCTGAGAAAACGGGGCTCATTTCTTGACCTTCTTTCTGCAACGCTTTTGACCTGTCTTCCATAATCATTTTGTTTTCCTCCTTGTCGTTTTTCGCAAATGTTCGCACAGTTCAAACTGGCCCATTTTGGGCCGCCGCTTTCACAACAATGCGAAAACTTACACACCACATAGACAAATTAAGAGGTCAACTCAAAATGAGGACAAACTGAAGATCAGAGCAGCATATTAGGAAAAAAGCAAGCTGAGGCTGTATACCCCAGATCTAAATATGAAATTGCACAACACAATAAAAAGTCCACTGGAACAGAATGCGAGAAATCAAAGACTCTTGTTCCAGCAGGCTTTTTAATTTTTACGGCTGCAAAAGACATACCTTTTCTCTTTCATTATAGACATTACATAGTCATGGGGAGCTAAGGTTTTACATTCTCAATCGAGCATCCGCAACAATACTATTCTTTGTAAAACAGTGGGAAAATTGGGATTTCAATCCCCATCGAGCACCTGTAATAATACTGCTCTTTGTAAAAACAGTGGGAAATTGGGATTTTACTCCCCTCCAAGCACCTGCAATAATACTGCTCTTTGTAAAAACAGTGGGAAATTGGGATACTATACATGCCCCCGCTGAAAATCCGCCATCTTTCGCTTGAAAAGTTCATAAGTACAACTGATTTTAATGTAAAACTCAACTAAAATTTAGGAGTAAAAGCCTATCTGTTTTCTACTGAGTGATATGGAAGTCTTGACATTTCCCTTATTATCCGATATTATTTAAGGGAACCGAGCCGGAGGTAAGGGAATGAAAATCTTTAACTACTCTATGATCCGAAGCCAGAAATGGGACTCTGACATTTTAGGCTTGATTGCCGCTATCTACAAAGAGGCCGGAAAGCAGGAGCTATATTTGAAGCAGCGCCCGGATGAATTGGAAAAACTGGTTGAGATTGCTAAGATACAGAGCACAGAAGCCTCTAACGCCATTGAGGGTATCGTTACTACCAGCACCCGCATCAAGCAGCTTGTGGAGGAAAAAACCACGCCCAGGAACAGAGATGAGCAGGAGATCGCGGGATACCGTGATGTGCTGAATATCATCCATGAGAGCTTTGACACCATCCCGATTACGCAAAACTATATCCTACAACTCCACAAGATTTTATATAGCCACATGAACAATCCAATGGCCGGGCGGACGAAGAACGTGCAGAATTACATTAGTGCAACCTACCCCGACGGTTATACAGAAACCCTGTTTACGCCCCTTGCGCCATTTGAAACACCTGAAGCATTGGACAAAATCTGCGAGGAATACAGCCGGGTCATTGGAAACATGGAACTGGAGCCTTTGATTGCAATCCCAATCTTTATTCATGACTTTTTGTGTATCCACCCATTTAACGATGGGAACGGCAGGATGAGCAGGCTGCTTACAACGTTATTGCTATACCGAAGCGGCTTTTTTGTTGGAAAATATATCTCGTTGGAGGCGAAAATCGCCAAAAATAAAGACCTGTATTATGACGCTTTGGCAAGGTCACAGGACGGCTGGTATGAGGGTACAGAAGACGCTGTCCCTTTCATCAAATATATTCTTGGAATAATCCTTTCCGCCTATAAGGATTTTGAGGATCGCTTTGCTCTTGTAGAGACAAAGCTGCCCGCAGTTGAAATCGTCAGGCAGGCAACGCTCCAAAAAATCGGACGGTTCACCAAGCAGGACATTCGAGAACTCTGCCCTTCTCTCAGTGTGAGTTCCATCGAGGGGGGCTTGCGTAAGCTGGTTGCATCCGGCGACTTAAAACGGGAAGGAAGCGGGAAAAAAACCTACTATGTCAGACTCAAGTAATTTCTGAACGCTTTGTAACACATTGGGTGAGGTGGTATAATACCATTGCACCTATGAGAATACTATCCAAGGGGTGAAAGGCGATGCTGAATATCTATTTCGGAGAAATGCCTGAAAAGGATTTTCCCAACTATATATATAATACCAGTGTATATTTTGACAACACATATCTGGATTCCTGGATCACAGATGAATTCTCGCAGAAAATGATAAAGGATATTGACAAGGCAGTCGTACTGAGCCCAAATGCCATTGATAGCAAGGCACTGGGCGTGATTCCAGTTAAGCAGCTCTCCGGTGGTGTGAAGACACTGCTGCTGCTGCTGCATGATCCATCTAAAATTTTTAACGTGTCCACCTGCGGAGATAACTGCGCAAAGTGGGTGCTCAAAATAGCGGAAGCCACAGATCATGACATTACGATTAACCTCCGTCACTTGATGGACTTTGGCGAAAAGCCCTTCGAGTTTAGACTGGTTAATAACGGCATGATCGTCCATAATATGCAGGAATATGTGACTTCTGCCGGAATCTATTTATAAGGCGGTGGGAAGATGACAGGAAAATATGATATTGTGGTACAAAACCGCCGCCTGCAGTATAAATTTACCGTTGAACGAAACATTACAGTTTTGCGCGGCGACAGCGCAACAGGGAAGACGACTCTGATCGATATGATCGCTGCCTACCAGCAGAATGGCAAGGACAGCGGCATTACGGTTTCCTGCGAAAAGACTTGTACCACCCTGACGGGTCTGCGCTGGCAGGAAAATCTGGCACTGATCCATGACAGCATCGTTTTTATTGATGAGGGTGATAAATTCGTTCTCTCCGAGGACTTTGCCAAGGCTGTCAAAAATTCAGATAACTATTATGTGATCGCTACCCGTGCCCCCTTGACGAACCTGCCCTACAGCGTGGACGAGATATATGGGATCAAAAATAGCGCAGGAAATCGTTATCAGGGAACAAAACGGCTGTACTCTAAGTTCTATAACTTATGTGATACCAAAGTGGACTCAATTTCCAAGCCGGATCTGGTGATTGTTGAGGACTCCAACGCAGGACATCAATTCTTCGCCAAACTTTTTTTCCAGTATAAAATCCCCTGTATATCAGCAAAAGGTAAAAGCAACGTCTATCAGGAACTTTTGCAGCAGACCTACTCAACAGCCCTTGTAATCGCAGATGGTGCCGCATTTGGCCCTGAAATTGAGAAGGTTCTGTCTCTGAATAAACTCCAGGATAAAAAGCTGATAATCTATTTGCCAGAGTCCTTCGAGTGGATGATACTGAAGTCAGGGCTTCTGAAACAAGGACGGATACAAGCAATACTCGAGAAGCCTTATGACCATATTGAGAGTGAAAAGTTTTTTAGCTGGGAGCGCTTTTTCACCTCACTGCTGGTTGATGAGACAAGCGGTACATATCTGCAATATAATAAGACCTCTCTAAACCATGCTTATTTGAATCCAAAAGAGCAGGCTGCTATCGTTAGTATGATGCCTGAGATGCTATTCTAAATAGTGCAGAGAGAGGAAACAATTATGAATATATCATCAGAACAACAGGTTTTTGCGATCTATTCCAGAAAATCAAAATTTACAGGTAAAGGTGAAAGCATCGAAAACCAGATTGAGATGTGCCGCCAGTACATCTCCCGCTGCTTTGGGCAGGAACAGGCGGACAGCGCCTTGGTCTATGAGGACGAGGGCTTCTCCGGCGGCAGCACAAAGCGTCCCAACTTCCAACGGATGATGAAGGATGTACATAGCGGCAAGATTCAGACCATCGTATGCTACCGCCTGGACAGGCTCACCCGCAATACCAAGGACTGCTTTGAGTTCGTGGAGGAGCTGGAGCACTGCGGAGCGGCCTTCATCTCCATCAAGGAGAATTTCGACCTGACTACCCCCACCGGACGGCTCATGTTTACCTTTGTTGCGGCCTTGGCCCAAATGGAGCGAGAAACCATTGCCGACCGCATCCGTGACAATCTTCAGGAGCTGGCCAAGACAGGCCGCTGGCTGGGCGGCAATACCCCTCTCGGCTACGAATCGGAGGGCACCGAATACTGCAAGGTGGATGGGAAAAAGCGCAAGACTTTCCACCTGAAGCTGATCCCAGAGGAAGCCCAGCTGGTGCAGATGATTTTCTCCAAGTTTTTAGAATTGAAGTCCTTAACGAAGCTGGAAACCTACCTGCTCAACCAGGATTACAAGACCCGCCAGGGAAAGCCTTTCTCCCGCTTTGCCATCCGGGAACTCATTATGAACCCCGTCTACGCAAAGGCAGACGGGGCTATGTACCAGTATTTGATTGCCAATGAAGTCCAACCCTTCTCCGATCAAAGTACCTTTGACGGGAGCCACGGCATCATGGCCTACAACCGCACGGAGCAAACCAAGGGCAGCACTACCCGAAAGAAGCCTATAGAAGAATGGGTGGTATCGGTAGGGGAGCATGAGGGCATCGTATCCGGCGAGGACTGGATCGCCGTCCAGGGACTGCTGGACGAAAACAAAAGCAAGAGCTATCGCTGGCGGGCGGGGCAGAGCAATGAGGCCCTGTTGTCGGGCCTTTTGCATTGCCGCTGCGGATACTGTATGCGGCCCAAGGTTACCAGCCGCACGACAGGTGACGGAGAGCGGCACTTCCGCTATTTGTGCGAGCTGAAGGAAAAGAGCCGCCGCCATAAATGCGATAACAAGGACATCAACGGCAACCATCTTGATCGTGCGGTATGTTTTGAAATCAAGAGACTTGCAGAGGACAAAAGCGAACTTAACCGTCGCTTGGCGACAGGAAAAAAAGCCTTTGTGGACAAAAGCAACCAGCTCACAACAGACCTGGAACGGCTCAAAAAGGCCCAGAGAGAGAACCAGAGGGAGATCAGCGCACTGGTAGACTCCCTGGCGAAAATGACTAGTATCCCCGGAAAGCAGAGCATCCTGGACGGCATCAACGAGCGTTCCGAACGGAATAAGAGTATTCAGGAGAATATCCAGGAGCTGGAGCAGATCCTCCAAGAGCAGAACCTGCAATCCCAATCTTTTGAGATCCTGAGGGATATGCTGCGCTCTTTTGCGGCTACCATGGACGATATGACCGTGGAGCAAAAACGCCTGGCCATCCGGGTGATTGTCAAGGACGTCGTATGGGACGGGAAGAAAGTCCACATCTACCTCTTTGGCGACGATGACCCCAGCGGGGACGATATCGACTTCCCGCCACCTGACGATGGACAAGATAATCCTGATGGGCCACTGTGTGAGGATAGCAAATGAGATTTTGATGTACTTCCGGTCCATCAAAAAATTTCAGGGGGACGTTTCACTCTCTGACTCGCTGGATGGGGATGGAGATGGGGGGTCCCTGTCCATTCTGGACACCATCCATGTGGATGACAACATGTTGGAGGAGCTGGACACCAGAGACTGCTGTGCCAAAGTACGTCAATGCGTGGGGCGATGCCTGGATGAGCGGGAGGCTATGGTAATATCTCTGCGCTATGGGCTGAATAATGACCAGCCTCTCACTCAGCGGGAGATCGCCGCTAAATGCGGAATTTCCCGGTCCTATGTATCCCGCCGCGCTTATTGTAAGCGGCGGGATACGGTTAGACCTTGTTTGAAAAATGTCAAAACAGCAGTTTTTCCGCCATACAGGGTAAAAAACTTGAAATATGCAACCTTATAATATCCTGCACTATAGAAAAAAGCTCTTGCCGATGACAGCACCGGTAAGAGCTTTCTCTTTCTGCACGAAACAGATCAGACAGGCCGCGAACGCATTGAGACCAGTCAATCGACAGCGGCCTCTTAGGACCTGTATTTATGACCGGGAGATACTGGATCTCCAGGGAATTTTACAAAAGGTCCAACGAGACAGCATGCAGCAGCCGTGAATACAGGTTTTTATAATCCCCGGCCATACTCGCTGCGGATCAGCGCTTCGTCCTTCAGGGCGGCGTCGATGGCGGCCAGCATGGTATCCCGGTCCTCGGGAAGCCCTCCCTTCAAAGGGAGATAGTTGGAGGCGTGATCGCAGGTGAAGTGAAGGGGATTTACTTCCAGATGCTCCAGCAGCAGCCGGGTCTCCTCCAGGGCCTCCGCCCCGGTGATGAGCTGAAACTCTCCCCGCTCCACCTGGTCCCCCAGTTTGGTCCCCGGTTCCGCCAGCAGGGTGAGGGCGGACAGGTGCCGGGGGCGCATCTGGTTGATTAGGTCTGCGGTGGCCAGAATATGCCGGCGGGAGGGCGCTCCCGGCCCTGCCAGTCCCAGCAGAATCATCACCCACAGGTCCAGCCCCGCCTCCCGCAGGGCGGCGCCGGCGGCCAGCATCTCCACGCCGTTAACCCCCTTCTTGATGGCGTGCAGCAGGGCGCTGTCCCCAGTCTCCACCCCCAGGTACACCCGGTAGAGGCCCGCCGCTTTCAAGGCGGCCAGCTCCTCCGGCGTCTTGCTCAGGGTGGAACGGGGTCCGGTGTAGGCCGATACCCGCTCCAGCTGGGGAAAGACGTCGTAAAGCCGTTCCAGCACCGCCAGCAGGTCGCCGGTTTTCTGAATGATTGCGTCCCCGTCGCACAGAAAGACCCGCTTTACCGGCTGTCCAATCCGGCCATAGTACGCTTTGGCCAGCTCAATGTCCTCAAAAATCTCCTCCAGCGGCCGCACCCGAAACCGTTTCCCCTTATACATACTGCAAAAGGTACACTGATTGTGGGAACAGCCGATGGTTACCTGGAGCAGATAGCTCCGCCACTCCCCGGGCGGGCGGAAGATAGTTCCCTCGTAGCGCATATTTCCCCCTATCCTTTCCGGCCGGTAAGCTGTGCCAGGGCGGCGACCAGGGCGTCCATCTCCTCTTCCGTGCCGATGGTAATGCGCAGCCAGTCCCGGATACGGGGCTTGTCCCACCAGCGCACCAGAATGCCCTGCTCCCGCAGGCCGTCCAGCAGCGCCTTTCCCCGGAAAGCGCGGTGGCAGACGAAGAGGAAGTTGGCCTGGGAGGGGCAGACGGAAAATCCTAAATTGGCCAGTTTTCTGGCGGTTTGCTCCCGGGTTTCCATGATTTTTCTCCGGATCCTCTGAAAATAGTCCTCGTCCTCCACCGAGCCCAGAGCGGCTGCCAGGGCCACCCGATCCATGGTGTAGGAATTAAAGGAGTTTTTCACGCAGTCCAGCCCGGCGATGAGATCCGCGCTGCCCACGGCATAGCCGATCCGCATCCCCGCCAGGGAGCGGGACTTGGACATGGTGCGCACCACCAGCAGATTAGGGAAGCGCCCCAGCAGGGGCAGAGCGGTCTGGGCGCCAAAGTCCACATAGGCTTCGTCAATAATGACAACCGCCTTAGGATTCCCGCCAGCCAGCCGCTCCACCTCTCTCAGGGGGAGGGCGATGCCGGTGGGGGCGTTGGGGTTGGGCAGAACCACGCCGCCCTCCCGGAGAAAGTCGTCCACCGGCACGGTAAAATCCTCGTTCAAGGGAACCTCTCGGTAGGGTGCGCGGAACAGGGCGGCGTACACAGGATAAAAGCTATAAGTCACATCGGGGAAGCAGACCGGCTGCTCCGGACCGAAAAAGGCCTGAAAGCAGAAAGCCAGTACCTCGTCAGAGCCGTTTCCCACAAAAATTTGATTTGCCGCTACCCCGTGGTAGCTGGCCAGCGCCTGGCGCAGGGCGGCGGCCTCCGGATCGGGGTAGAGCCGCAGATTCTCCCCCAGGGCCGCCTTTGCCGCCGCCAGAGCCCGCTCTGACGGGGGATAGGGGTTTTCGTTGGTGTTCAGCTTGATAAAGGACCGATCCTTGGGCTGCTCTCCCGGCGTATAGGGGATCATATATTGAATCCGGCTGCTCCAGAATTCCTTCATGGCTGCGCCTCCTCGCTCCGTTTGATTTTTTTCACGCTCTTTTCAGCCTTGCTGCGGGGAATCATCAGCTCGTGCCCGCAGCCCTGACAGCGCAGGCGAAAGTCCATCCCCACCCGCAAAACCAGCCAGTTCCGGCTGCCGCAGGGGTGCTGCTTTTTCAGCTCCAGCACATCCCCCACCCGGATATCCATCCAGCCCGCCCCTTTCTGCTTCAGAAGTTTCCATATTCCTATTATAATGCATACGAACCAAAGCCGCAAGCCCAAGCATACCGAAATAAAACGGACCAAATTCCGCCCTTTATTCTGTCAATTTCACAATCCAACCCGCATATAGTGCCCTAGCCGGATTTTTGCGCAAGGAAAGGATTTGGTCGCTTTGACATATTTTTTGCCGCCTGAGGGCCGTCTGCTGGATACGCCGGAAAACCGCGCCGCCTGCGCCTGTCTGGACGGCCTGGCCCAGGCCCGCGCCCAGGGCGCCATTCTGGAGGGGACCGCCCTGCTGTGTGATATGGAGCATAATCTGACGGTGGCCCTGGGAAATGGGCTGGTGGGCCGCATTCCCCGGGAGGAGGCCGCGCTGGGCATCGCAGAGGGCACCACCCGGGACATCGCCATTCTCTCCCGGGTGGGCCGGCCGGTCTGCTTTATGGTGGAGGACATTCAAAGCGCTGGGGACCAGCCCCGGCTTCTCCTCTCCCGGCGGCGGGCCCAGCGCATGGCGCTGGACCGGCTGATGTCCAGCGCCTGCCCCGGCACCGTTCTCCCCGCCGCCGTCACCCGGCTGGAGCCCTTTGGCGCCTTTGTAGACGTGGGCTGCGGCGTGGTGTCCATGATCGGCATTGAGCACATCTCCGTCTCCCGCATCTCCCACCCGGATCAGCGGTTTGCCCCCGGACAGCATATCTACGCCGCCGTTCTGGATCGGGACTTGGAGCGGGAGCGTCTTTATCTGACCCACCGGGAGCTGCTGGGCACCTGGCAGGAAAATGTCGAAAACTTCCACCCGGGGATGACGGTCCCCGGCGTGGTCCGTAGCGTGAAGGAGTACGGCCTCTTTGTGGAACTGGCCCCCAATCTCTCCGGGCTGGCGGAGTACCGCCCCGGCCTTGAGGAGGGGCAGCGGGTGTCGGTCTACGTGAAATCCATCACCCCGGAGCGGATGAAGATCAAGCTGCTCATCATCGATCAGCTCCCCCCGGCGCCTCCGGCCCCTCTGTCTTACGCGGTCCGGGAGGGCCGCCTGACCCACTGGCGCTACGCCCCGCCCGGCTGTACAAAGGTCGGCGCTGAGACGGTGTTTTTAGACTGGTGACGGCCAATCCGGCATCAATCGCGCCCCGCCCGGCGAAAAGGTCCCTCCGCCGGGCGGGGGGGAAAATTCAGGGTTGCATTTCGGGAAAAGCCTGCTATAATAAAGACAGGACAACTGAACAGAATGTCTTCAGGGCAGGGTGAAAATCCCGATCGGCGGTAAAGTCCGCGAGCCTCCTTAATCGGCGGCCGACCCGGTGGAACTCCGGGACCGACAGTGACGCGCATACCAGCGGGCGCGGAGTCTGGATGGAAGAAGATGTGTCAACGGGGAACGGCCTGTACCGTTCCAGCCACGCACCTCCTAGATTGTGTTTGACACCTGAAAGACATCCTCTTTCAGGTGTTACTTGCAAAAAGGAGTGTTTTTTATGTCCAGCCCCTCTCTCACAAAAACCGATTCCCGCTTCCTGCACAGCACCAGAACGATGGTGACCTTGGGGATGCTCACCGGCGTGGCCTTTGTGGTGATGCTGCTGTCCAAGCTGATTCCCAGCGTTAACGGATTCTTGGATTTCGACTTCAAGGACGTGGTGATCTGCATCGGCGGCTTTACCTTTGGCCCCACCGCGGCGGCGGTGATCTCCATTGTGGTGGGCCTGATTGAGATGCTTACCATCAGCCATACCGGGCCCATCGGGCTGCTGATGAACGTGCTGGCCACCGCCAGCTTCTGCTGCACGGCCTCCTTTGTCTATAAGCGCCGGCACACCCGCTCCGGCGCCCTGGTGGGCCTGGTGGTCGGCGGCGTGGTGATGACCGGGGTGATGCTGCTGTGGAACTATCTGGTTACTCCCATCTATCAGGAGATCCCCAGAGAGGTGGTGGCTGGTATGCTGGTGCCGGTGTTCCTGCCCTTTAACGCGGTAAAGGCGGGGATGAACACCGCGGCCACGCTGCTGCTGTATAAGCCGGTGGTCACCGCTCTGCGGCAGGCTGGCTTGATTCCGCCCTCCCAGTCCGGGGAGAAGGGCGGCTCCAATGTGGGCTTCTTCCTGTTCTCTGTAGCCCTGCTGGCCACCTTTGTGGTGCTGGCCCTGGTGCTGCTGAAGATTTTGTAACGGCAATTATCAGAACAAAACGCCGGGCGGTCCCTTTTTCTGGGACTGCCCGGCCTATGTTTTATGGATCGAATACAGACTAAAAGGCGTTGTAGTGGACGCGCTCATCGAAGGCTTTACGAGGCTTGGGCTCGCCAACCTCAGCGGGGACGCCCAGGGGAAGGATCGTGCGGACGGTCTTGCCCTGGGGCGCGTTGAGCAGCTTGGCGATGGCGGCATTGGCCGCAGGGGCCTTGGTCATGCCGTCCATCCAGACTGTGGCGTAGCCCAGGGCAGTGGCGGCCAGGAGCATATTTTCTACCGCGGCGGCGTAGTCCTCCACCTCGAAGGGGAGGCCGCAGGGGGCCACCACATGCTCAGACAGGACCACCAGGATCACGGGGGCGGTCTGGGTAGCGGGAGTAGCCAGCTGTTCAGAGATGGCCTTGCGCAGGGCCGGGTCAGTGACCACCACAAAGGAGGTGGTCTGGCAGTTCTGGCCGGAGGGGGCCTGAATGCCGGCGGTGACGATTTTGCGGACATCCTCGTCCGGCACGGGCTGGTCCAGGAAGGGGGTACGGTGGCTGTAACGCTTGGCGGCTGCTTCAAAGAAATCCATCACATTCACCTCGTTGATTGGGAGCGGCCGCTCCAAGGGCGGCATTCTCCGCTGGATAGACCCAGTATACTGCTTTTCCGCCGGTTCCGCAAGAAATTTTAAGGAAAGAGAGATTCTGTACCGGGGTGACAAAAGAGGCTGGGAGCTGGGAGCGTAAAACGGCGGCTGTGTCCGTTTCCGCCTCCAGCTATGGACGAGCCGCAAAAAAGACGGATTTTTGTCCCTTTTCAGGTATTCTCTCCAATGACAGACATTGACAAAATGCCTGATTTCCACTAAAATAAATATTATTGTGCGCAGCCTGAGGGGACTCGCGGGAGAGATGACCCCCTTTTTCAAAATAGATAGGCCAAAACCTTCACTTTGCGCGGGGAGGAAAGCGATTATGTACCACTGCCACATTCAGTTTTATCTAATTGGATGCCAAAAGGATACCGCATCACTGATTCAGAGGATCCCGCCGCTGGAGCAGTTTACCCATCGTTTTTTGGAGAGCGCGCAGCTGGATCTGTCCCTGGCGGCCAAGGCGGATGTAATCCTGGCCGAACTGGGGGGAGAGAACGTCAGGGAGGCGGTAGAGGCGCTGACTGCGGCCAAGCGTCCGGAGGCGGAGCTCATCCTGCTGGCAGGCAAGGAACAGATTGCCTGTTTGCCGGAACTGCTCACTGATGTGACAGATATCTGGATCACGCCTTTGGGAGAGGCGGAGACCCGCTTTCGGTTCCAGAAATGGCAGCAGGCGTGCAAGCGCAGCAAAGACAGCTGGCAGACCGCCCAGTATCTGGAGGCCACCATCAACAGCGTGCCTAATTTGATCTGGTACAAGGACAAGGACGGCGTCCATGAGAAGGTAAACGACAGCTTCTGCAAAGCCGTCAATAAGACAAGAAAACAGGTAGAGGGCCACAGGCACGCCTACATATGGGATGTGGAGCAGGATGATCCCGCCTGCATTGAGTCTGAGCGCGAGGTGATGGAAAAGCGGGAGACCTGCATCTCAGAGGAAACCGTCCAGACCGGCGAGGGGACCAAGCTGCTGACCACCTATAAATCTCCCCTGTATAACCTGGACGGCAGCGTTATGGGAACCGTTGGAGTGGCCATTGATATTACCCGGGAGCGGAGCTTTGAACAGGAGATTGTGGCGAGAAACCGCAGCCTGGAGGCCATCTTTACCACCATGGACTGCGGCGTCATGTGCCACTCCCTGGACGGGCAGCAGGTCATCAGCATTAACCGGGCGGCCCTGAGTATTTTAGATTATGAGACCCCGGAGGAGCTGCTGGCCGACGGATTTGATATGGTAGCGTCCACCGTGGTGGCGGAGGACCGGGAGCGGCTGCGCACCTGTATTGAAACACTAACGAACATAGGGGACAGCGTCAGTGTGGCCTATCGGGTGCGCCATAAGGATGGGTCGCTGCTCCACATTATGGGCAATATCAAGCTGGTAGAGGAGGATGGAGCGCAATTTTACCAGCGCTTCCTTTTGGACTGCACCGCTCAGAAGCAGCGGGAGCAGCAGGAGCGGGCGGAGAGCGAACGCCGTCAGAAGGAGCTGGTACACGCGCTGACTGAGGACTATAGCCTGGTCTGCTTCTTCGACCTGGACTCCGGAACGGGCTCCCTGCTCCAGAGCGCCGGCGCCATGGAGCAGAATTTCGCCTCTATGTTTGCCGGAACCCTTGACTTTGAACAGCTTATGGAGGAGTACACCCAGCGATTTGTCCATGGAGAGGATCGGGAGTCTCTGCGGCAGATGCTCTCCCAGGTCAATCTCAAGACGGAGCTGTCTGACCGGAAGACCTTTTACGCGAATTTCCGCATCTATCTTGACGGAGAGACCAGGTATTATCAGGTCAAGGTGGTGCGGACCGGCGACTGGGACTGCCGCCGGAGCATTGTGCTGGGGTTCCGCAATGTGGACGAGGAGACCCGGATGGAGATGGAGAAGAAGGCCATTCTGGAGGATGCCCTCTCCCAGGCCAACCGGGCCAGCAAGGCCAAGAGCGTGTTTCTGTCCAATATGTCCCACGATATCCGTACGCCGATGAACGCCATTGTGGGCTTTACCACGCTGGCCATTACCCATATTGAGCAGAAGGAGCGGGTGGAGGAGTATCTGAAAAAGATTTTGACCTCCGGCAACCACCTGATCAGCCTGATTAACGATGTCTTGGATATGAGCCGGATCGAGAGCGGCAAGATGTGCCTGGAGGAGACCCTGTGCAGCCTGCCGGATATCCTCCACGGCCTGCGCAATATTGTCCAGGCGGACATCCGGGCCAAGCAGCTGAATCTGTACCTAGACGCGGTGGATGTGCTGAATGAGGAGATCTACTGCGACAAACTGCGGCTGAATCAGGTGCTGCTGAATACGCTGGGCAACTCTATCAAATATACCGGCGCGGGGGGCACCGTCAGCTTGCAGGTGGTGGAAAAGCCCGGCGCCCCGCAGGGATATGCCAACTATGAGTTCCACGTCAAGGATACCGGTATTGGTATGAGCCAGGAGTTTGTGGCCCATATCTTTGAGCCCTTCGAGCGGGAGCGCAACTCCACCATCAGCGGCATTCAGGGCACCGGGCTTGGTATGGCCATCACCAAAAACATTGTGGACATGATGAATGGTACCATTGAGGTACACAGCGAGCAGGGCGTGGGAACGGAGTTTATTTTCAGCCTGACCTTCCGTCTGAGTGCGGAGCCGCGGAAGATTCAGACGATTCCCCGGCTGCAGGGCTGCCGGGCTTTGGTGGTGGACGACGACTTCAACACCTGCGACAGCGTAACCTATATGCTCCAGCAGCTGGGGATGCGGGCGGAGTGGACACTCTCCGGCCGGGAGGCGGTGCTTCGCACCCGGCAGGCGATTATGCGGGACGACAGCTACTGCGTCTATCTCATTGACTGGCTGATGCCTGATATGAACGGGATCGAGGTAGTCCGGAGAATCCGGAAAGAGACCGGCGAAAATGTGCCGGTGATCGTCCTTACCGCCTATGATTGGAGCGATATTGAAGAGGAGGCCCGGGAGGCGGGCGTGTCGGCGTTCTGCGCAAAACCGCTGTTCCTTTCCGAGTTGCGCAGCTGCCTGTACTCCGTGGTAGACAGCGAGGAAGTTGGAAAGCGTGTCTCCCAGGCGCCGGTCAAGTGCCGCACAGGGCGGATCCTGCTGGCGGAGGACAATGAGCTGAACCAGGAAATTGCCGTGGCCATTCTGGAAGAGGCCGGATTTGAAGTGGACGTGGCGGGAAACGGCGAGGAGGCAGTGGCAAAGCTGAGCGGAGCGGAGCCGAACCACTACCAGCTTGTGTTAATGGACGTTCAGATGCCGGTGATGGACGGTTACCAGGCCACAAAGAAAATTAGGGCCCTAGGGGTCCCGGACTTGGCCCGCATTCCTATTTTGGCCATGACGGCCAACGCCTTTGCGGAGGACCGCCAGACGGCGCTGAAGTGCGGGATGAACGGACATATCGCCAAGCCCATTGATATTGCAAAGCTGCTTGAGACGCTGGAGCAGGTACTGGACTGAGCGAAGTACGGACCGTGCGTACCGGCCGGAAAGCGGGAAGCAATGGCATAAAAAGGGGCGGTGTTGGAAGACAACGCCCCTTTTTTCATCCTGTTTTTAACTGGATTCTCAATGACGGCGGGGCGGGTACAGGCGCTGGCGGCAGCGGAAAATCCGGGGTAAGAAAAGGGGCGTTTCGGCATTTTCCACAAAAAACTTTGGATTGCCTATTGAAAAGAACAAAAATAGCCGTTATAATAGATTCATTCGAGAAAGACAGAATTGAGATCTGCGTGTGAATTTGTGAGAAGGGTTCCCAACGCAACGAATAACGGGTAAGGGGGCAATCAAATGTCTGGCAGGATTTTCCAGAGCATTGTGCTTCAGATGAAGGACAGTACGGACCGGGCAATCGGCGTGATCGACTCCGAGGGTACGGTGGTGGCCTGCAATGAGCTGAGCTGTATCGGGGAACGCTGGCCCGCGGTGGTAGAGGCGGTGAACCGGGGAGAGGGCAGCCCCGTGGCCTATGAGGGGCGCACATTCAAGTCCCTGACCGGCTGGGGATATCAGTTTGACTACGCCGCCTTTGTGCGGGGGGACGACGCAGAGGCCAAGCTGGTCTGCTCCATGGCGGCGGTGGCCCTAAACGGCGCCAAGGCCTACTATGAGGAGAAAAACGATAAGGCGACCTTCATTAAAAATATTATCTCGGACAATATCCTGCTGGGCGACATCTATATTCGTGCCAAGGAGCTGCATTTCATCTCCGAGGTCCCCCGGGCGGTCTTTCTCATCCGCCAGGTGGAGAGCAGCGAGGTAGCGGCCATTGACACGGTGCAGGGTATGTTCCCCGACAAGCAGGCGGATTTCGTCCTGTCCATCAGCGAGACGGATATGGCCCTGATCAAGCAGCTCAACGAGGGGACGGAGGGCAAGGACCTGTACAAAATCGCCCGCCAGGTGGAGGAGACCTTGGCTGAGGAGCTCAACATCAAGGTAGTGGTGGGGATCGGCACGGTGGTGGGCCATATCCGGGATTTGGCCAG
This sequence comes from Pseudoflavonifractor sp. 524-17, assembly GCF_009935845.1. Taxonomy (GTDB): domain Bacteria; phylum Bacillota; class Clostridia; order Oscillospirales; family Oscillospiraceae; genus Pseudoflavonifractor_A. Next base: position 112,188 of record NZ_QWEK01000006.1, read on the forward strand.
GGCCTATAAGGAGGCGCAGGCCGCCATCGACGTGGGTAAGGTCTTCGATACAGAGAAGACCATCATCAATTTTGAGAATCTGGGAATCGGACGGCTGATCTACCAGCTGCCTACCACCCTGTGCGAAATGTTTTTGCAGGAGGTTTTTAAGAAAAACCCCATTGACGCGCTGGATCAGGAAACCTTGTTTACCATCAATAAGTTCTTTGAAAATAATCTGAACGTCTCGGAGACTGCCCGCAAGCTCTTTGTCCACCGGAATACGCTGGTCTACCGGCTGGAGAAGATCAAAAAGCTCACTGGCCTGGATCTGCGGGAGTTCGACGACGCCATTACCTTCAAGGTGGCGCTGATGGTCAAGAAATATCTGATCTCCCGCAATATTGACAGCTGAGGCTTTCATAGATTATCATACAGAGACAGACAATCCGGCGACGGATGATGCAGAATGCAGAAGGAGAGAATGGTTCTGTATTCTGCATTCTTTACGTATCATTTAAGGGGTTATTATGATTCGCTTTATCGATGTCTATAAATCCTACGACAACGGGACAAAGGCCCTCAAGGGAATTTCCATGCGCATTGACGATGGGGAGTTTGCCTTCCTGGTTGGGCCCTCCGGGTCAGGCAAATCCACCATTATCAAGCTCATTACCGCCGAGGTAGCCCCCAGCGAGGGGCGTCTGATGGTCAACGGTTATAATCTGAACACCATCCCGCCCAGACAGGTGCCCCATATGCGCCGCACCCTGGGGGTTATCTTTCAGGACTTCCGCCTGATTGAGAAGAAGAGTATTTATGAAAACCTGACCTTCGCCATGCGGGTGGTGGGCGCCTCCCCACGGGAGATCAAAAAGCGGGTGGCCTACGTGCTGGAGCTGGTGGGTCTGGAGGCCAAGGCCGACCGCCGGCCGGACGAGCTGTCCGGGGGCGAGCAGCAGCGGGTGGCCATCGCCCGGGCCCTGGTGAACAACCCCAGCATGATCATCGCCGACGAGCCAACAGGAAACCTGGACCCACAGCGTTCCCTGGAGATTATGATGCTGCTGGAGAAGATCAACGAGCTGGGGACCACCGTGCTGGTGGTGACACATGAAAAGGAACTGGTCAACCGCTTTGCCAAGCGGGTGATTGCCATAGAGAACGGACGTATCATCAGCGACGGATTGGGTGGGTATTACAACAATGAGACGATTTAATCACGGCTACTTTTTTATGGAGGGCTTTCGGAGCATCTTCACCCATGGGCTGATGTCCTTCGCCGCCCTGTGTATGATTATCTGCTGTCTGCTTATTATGGGATCCTTCTCTCTGGTGGCGGTAAATCTGGACAATATGTGGGGCCGCTACGAGCAGCAGAACGAGTTTCTGGCCTTTGTGGAGGAGACTTATGACGACGCCCAGTCCCGGGGGCTGGAAAGACAGATTTTAGCAATCCCAAATGTGAAATCGGTGAAGTTTGAGAGCAAAGGAGAGGCCAAGATCGCCTTTGCCGAGGGAAAAGAGGAGAATGACCTCTACAACTCCCTGCCGGACGAGGTCTTCCGGGACCGGTATCACATTAAGGTGGACGACCTGGAGCAGCTGACCGCCACGGTGGCCCAGGTGGAGGCCGTCCCCGGCGTGGCGGATACCAGCGCCGCCCCTAAGATTGCCCAGGGTTTTGTGGTGGTGCGCAATATCGCCTCCGGCGTGGCCATCATTCTGGTGAGCATCCTGCTGCTGGTGTCCCTGTTTATCATCACCAACACCATCAAGCTGGCCACCTTCAACCGCCGGGAGGAGATCGCCATTATGAAGATGTGCGGCGCCACCAACAGCTTTGTCCGCTGGCCCTTTGTGTTTGAGGGGCTGATTATCGGCGTCACCGGGGCGTTGCTCTCCTTTTTCATGCAGTGGGGCATCTATACGCTGATCAGCAGGGCCATTACCGGGTCAGATACCATGCGTCTGATCACGGTGCTCCCCTTCGGAGGCATGGCCGGCAATGTACTGATTGTATTTTTGGTTACCGGCTTTGTGATCGGCGTGGGAGGCAGTGTACTGGCCATCCGCCGGTTCCTTCAGGTTTAAAGAATAGGAGAGACAGAATGGCGACAAAGGGACACAACAGAAAGCCTGCAAAGCCCAGAAAAGATAAGCGGAAGGTTTTAAGCGCGGTGCTGGCGCTGCTGTTGGCGCTGGTGCTTATCCTGCCCATGCTGACCATGGTACTGGGGAGCGCCGGGGCGGTGACTCAGTCGGAGATTGATCGGCTGAAGGAGGAGCGGCAGGCCTCCCGAGACCGGCAGCAGGCGCTTCAGTCCGAGCTGGCGGACATCCGGGCGGACCAGGCCGCCGCGGAGAAGCGGCGGAATATTTTGCTCCAGGAGCTGGACGCCATCCAGGATGAGATTGACAACATCGACCTTCAGATCGCCTACTATGACCAGGAGATCGCCAAAAAGGAAGTGGAGCAGGCCGAGGCGGAGGAACGGGAGCAGGCCCAGTTTGAGCTGTTCTGCCGCCGGGTGCGGGCCATGGAGGAGGAGGGAGAGACCTCCTATTGGGCGGTGATCTTCGAGGCAAAGGATTTTTCCGACCTGCTCAGCCGGATTGCCGATATCGACCAGATTATGGCCTATGACGACGCGGTGATGGACGAGCTTATCGCCATTCGGGAGGAGATTGTCCGCATCCGGGAGGAGTTGGAGGCCAGCCGTGCGGAGCAGCAGCGTATCCGGGGCGAAAAAGAACAGGCCAAGGCCAACCAGGAGAGCAAGGTCAAAGAGGTTGAGGCTCTGTTGGAGGAGATCAACGCTGATGAGGAGAAGGTCAACGCCGCCCTGAACGCGGAAAAAGCCGCCGAGGCCAAGGTAGACGCCGAGATCTCCCAGAAGCAGAAGCAGATGGAGGCGGAGCGGGAGAAGAACAATGTGGTGCTGGACCCCGGCGGAGACTATATGTGGCCCCTGCCCGGACACTACCGGCTGACCTCCAAGTTCGGCTATCGTATTCATCCCATCTCCCACCGGCCACAGAGCCATACCGGCACGGACATCCCCGCCCCCGCCGGTACCCCTATCCTGGCCGCCAAGGGGGGACAGGTGATCACTTCTGCCCGTCATAGCTCCTATGGCAATTATGTGGTCATTGACCATGGCGGCGGCAACTCCACGCTTTACGCCCACATGAGCAGCCGGGCGGTGTCCGAGGGACAGATGGTGAGCCAGGGGCAGGTCATCGGCTACGTGGGCACCACCGGATCCTCCACCGGCAACCACCTCCACCTGGAGGTGCGGGTGAACTACAGCCGGGTGGACCCGGAGCGGTGCTTCCCCGGCCTGTACAATTCCTTCGTCCGGGCCTATTAGCCCAACAGGCGGCATAGCATAGACGCAGAGGGGAGATCGCTTCCCTCTGCGTCTTTCCATATTATCCAAAAGGAGCGCGGCATATGAGACAAAGAGAAAAAGAGCGGCGGCGGTTTGGGCCGGCGGCGCTGGCGGTCACTGCGGCAACCACTTTTTTAATCACTCTGGCGGCGGTGGTTTTGGCGGCGTGGCTGTTCATCGGACCGGACGGCCTTACCCTTCTGAGCGGCTTTGGGGTGATCCGCACCCAGTTCGTGGGGGAGTACGACCAGGAAGAGGGGATCGACATGGCGCTGTCCGGCCTGGTGGCGGGGACCGGGGACCGGTGGTCCTACTACCTGAACCGGGAGCGCTATGCGTCTGAGCGGGAGCGCCGGGAGAACATCTATGTGGGCATCGGCGTTACTGTGGACTACAGCCGGGAGGAGGGGGTGACCATCCAGAGCGTCACTCCCGGCGGCCCAGCGGAGGCGGCGGGCCTGAAGGCAGGAGAGGTCATCACCGCGGTGGACGGCGTCTCCATCGCCGGAGACGCCCGGCAGGAGGCGGTGGAGCGCATCCAGGGCAAGGAGGGCACGCAGGTGGTCCTCTCCCTCCTGGCGCCGGACGGGAGCCGGCGGGAGGTGACGGTGTGCCGGGGGCGGATTGAGACCGACCCGGTGGCCTATGAGCTGCTGGACGGCGGCGTAGGGTACATCCAGGTGAAAAACTTCTTCCGCCGCAGCGCGGAGCAGGTGGAAGCGGCGGCCCAGGCCCTCCGGGACCAGGGGGCGACGGCTCTGATCTTCGACATGCGCAACAACAGCGGCGGTTATCTGGATGAGCTGATCCCCATGCTGGACGCCCTGCTGCCGGAGGGGCCCATCTTCCGCACCCGGAGCAACCGGGGGAAGGAGGAGGTCTACCAGTCCGACGACAGGTGTGTGGATCTGCCTATGGCGGTACTGGTGAATGAGAGCACCTACAGCGCGGCAGAGATCTTTGCCGCCGAGCTCCGGGAGCGGGGGGCGGCGGTGATTGTGGGGGTGCCTACCAGCGGAAAAGGGTATTCTCAGCAGATCTTTCCCCTGCCCAACGGCGGCGCGCTGGGCATCTCCACTGCGGAGTACTTCACCGGGGAGGGAACCTCCCTTGTGGGTACCGGCCTGACCCTGGATCAGGAGATCGCACTGTCCGAGGAGGACGATGCGCAGCAGAAGGCCGGCACGCTGCCCAAGGAAAAGGACTGGCAGCTCCAGGCGGCTCTGGCTTTGCTGAATCCAGACGCCAAGGTGTGAGCGTGAGGACCAGTATTTTTCTGACAGGAGGCCCAATCAGGCATAGGATCGCCCAGAGCGGCATATCCTTGGGGCGAGGTGAGGGCAGATGATCGGATGGTTGCTGCCGGAGGAGCGCAGAGGGTGGCGAATCCGGCTGGAAGAGGACCGGACAGAGGGCATTCGGTTGCTGCGGGCCTCCATTCCCCTCCGCCCAGGGGGGGATAAGGCCATTCAAGCCAGACAGATTGCCAGAGCAGCCCTCCGGCTGCGGGGGCGGGGCTGCCGCCGGGCGGTGGCCCCGCCAGGCTTCGGCCAGTGGGACGCAGTACAGGCGGGGGGACTTGCCCAGGTAGATTTGGGGCCGATGTGTCAGTCTCTGGCGGCACCGTTGGCTCTGCGCTGCCTGGCGCTGCGGGGCATTCCGGCGGATCAGGCAGTGGTGGCGCTGCGGGGGCGGCGGGTGAACCGCTGGCTGTTTGAAACCGCCGGCGCCCTGTGCCCCCTGGTGCGCAATCTGGTACTGGCGGCGGACGACGGCGGGGAGGATTTGACCCGCTGGCTGGAGGGGGAGTACGGCCTGCCCGGCCTGCGGGATCCGGCCCAAGCCCACCTGTGCCTCCACTTCTCTGTGCCGGTTCAGCCGCCGGGGAAGGAGGATCTGGTGCTGTGTGGGCCGGCGCCTGTGCTGGGGCCGGTGGCGCTGCGGTGCAGGCGGGCAGAGCATCCCGGGATAGACCCGTTGGCCCTCCTTGGCCTCCTCTGGGAGGAGGGAAAGGTGAAGAGAGAGGAAATAGAAATAATTTCCAACTCCTCGCGGGAATCACTTGACAGAAAAGGACAAACTACCTATAATAGAGAACTGTGAAAAAGCAGACTCAATTTAGGAAGAGCCGGAATAGGTCTCAGACAGGCGGTTTTATCCACGGTTTGGGCCGGAAACGGCTCGTTTCTCATATTTCCAGCGAAAAGAAAGGTGTGCACAGAGAAAATGGCAAAGGAATACAAGCTGAGCCCGGAGCGTTTTGAGGAGCTGAAGGAGGAGCTCAATTACCTGAAGACAGTGCGGGAGAAGGAAGTGGCGGAACAGATCAAGGAAGCCCGCTCTTTCGGCGACCTGAGCGAGAACAGCGAATACGACGAGGCCAAAAACGAGCAGGGCAAGCTCTACTCCCGGATTGCCCAGGTGGAGGAGATTCTGGGCAACTGCGTGATTATTGAGGATGAGCACAACGAGGACCACACCGTCGTCCGTCTGGGCAGCCGCATCCGGGCCCTGGACAAGGAGTTTGACGAGGAAGTGGAGTACGAGATCGTGGGCTCTCAGGAAGCCGACCCCATGAACGGCCGAATCTCGGAGGACTCTCCCTTTGGCAAGGCGCTGCTGGGCAAGAGCATCGGGGACGATGTGGAGGTCGAGGCCCCGGCAGGCACCGTGCGCTACCGGATTCTGGATATCCAGAAGGCATAAAAAAGTGAGGATGTGTACCAATGAGTGAAGAAAAGAACCTCCCCCAGCAGGAGCCCTCTGTGTCCGAGCTGCTGCAAATCCGCCGCGACAAGCTGAGAGAGCTTCAGGACGCGGGACAGGATCCCTTCCATACCACCCGCTTCCTCGTGGATGCCCACAGCCAGGAGATCAAAGACGGCTTCGACACCTTGGAGGGCCAGTGCAAGTCCGTCGCCGGCCGGCTGATGTCCAAGCGGGGGATGGGCAAGGCCATGTTCTGCGATTTGCAGGACGGCCAGGGCCGCATCCAGATCTATGTGCGCATTGACGAGCTGGGGGAGGAGGCGTTCGCCCAGTTCAAAAAGGTAGACATCGGCGATATTGTAGGGGTAGAGGGCGAGGTGTTCCGCACCAAGCGGGGGGAGATCTCCGTGAAAGCCCATTCGGTGATGCTGCTGTCCAAGTCCCTGCGCCCCCTGCCGGAGAAGTTCCACGGCCTAACCGATCGGGAGACCCGCTACCGCCAGCGGTATGTGGATCTGATCATGAACCCGGAGGTGCGGCGGACTTTTGTGGTGCGCTCCAAGTTCATTAAGCATGTGCGTGATTTCCTGGACGGGCGGGACTTTATGGAGGTGGAGACCCCGGTGCTCAATACCATTTCCGGCGGCGCCACCGCCCGGCCCTTCATCACCCACCACAACACTCTGGACATCGACATGTACATGCGCATCGCCACCGAGCTGCCCCTGAAGCGGCTGGTGGTGGGGGGTATGGAGCGGGTATACGAGATCGGCCGCATCTTCCGCAATGAGGGTATGGATCCCAAACATAACCCGGAGTTTACCACGGTAGAGCTCTACCAGGCCTATGCCAACTTCAACGATATGATGGACCTGTTTGAGGAGCTGCTCTCCTCCGCCGCTGAGAAGATTCTGGGGACCTACCAGGTGGAGTGGCAGGGGGAGCGCATCGACCTCACCCCCGGCTGGCCCCGGCTGGCCATGTACGAGGCGGTGAAGCAGTACACCGGCCTGGACTTCATGGCGGTGTCCGGCGATGCTGAGGCGGTGGCACTGGCGGCGTCTATCGGCGTCAAGCTGCCGGAAGGCAAAGAGCCCACCTGGGGCAACGCGCTGTATGAGTGCTTTGACCAGCGGGTGGAGGAGAAGCTGATCCAGCCCACCTTTATTACGATGCACCCGGTGGATGTGTCTCCTTTGGCCAAGCGGTCCCCCAAGGACCCCCGGCTGACCGAGCGGTTTGAGCTGTTCATCTGCCACAGCGAGATGGGCAACGCCTTCTCCGAGCTCAACGACCCTATTGACCAGCGCGCCCGCTTCCAGAAGGAAGTGGAGGCCCGTGCCAAGGGGGACGACGAGGCCGGTATGATGGACGAGGACTATATTACCGCCTTGGAGTACGGCCTGCCTCCCACGGGCGGCCTGGGGATCGGCATTGACCGCTGTGTTATGATGCTGACCAACAGCGACTCCATCCGGGATGTAATTTTGTTCCCCACCATGAAGCCGCTGGATTAGGCCTTGTTTGAAAAATGGCAATATGCTCAGCGGCGAGATATTTTTTCGCCAGGCTTGGGACGGTTTTCAAAATTTCAAGAAATTTTGAAAACCGGTTTGCCTAGACGCGAAAGGGAACCCTGACGGTTCCCTTTCGCACTATCCTTTTCTCCGGACCCATTGGTTCACTGGTTTTTGACAGCAGCGGGCTGCGCCCGCTGTGTGTCTGCTTGACTGCATAAGGGGGGCGCGCGGTGAGAGAAAAGATGGGACTGGGCGGGGTGCGGCGCCTGCGCCTGCTGGGGCGGCGGGGAATCAACCCCACCCGGGTGGTGGCGGCGTCCTTCGGCTGCATCATTTTGCTGGGGGCCCTGTTGCTGACGCTGCCTGTCGCCTCCCGGAGCGGTGTGAGCGCCGGCTTTTTCACCGGTCTGTTTACCGCCACGTCGGCCACCTGCGTCACCGGGTTGATTGTGGCGGACACCTGCCTGCAATGGAGCCCCTTTGGCCAGGCGGTGATTTTAATCATGATCCAGCTGGGCGGCTTGGGCTTTATGACAGTGATCACACTGCTCTCTCTGGCGCTGCACCGGCGCATTGGCCTGTCAGAACGGCTGGTGATGGCCTCCACCTTTAACCTGAAGGATATGGATGGGGTGGTGCGTATGGTGCGCCACGCGCTGGCAGGCACCTTTCTGCTGGAGGGGATGGGCGCGGTGGTGCTGTCTGTCCGGATGATCCCCCGATTTGGCGTGACAGGCGGCCTGTGGCGCGGGATGTTTCACAGCGTGTCCGCCTTCTGCAATGCGGGATTTGACCTGATGGGGGACGCCTGCGGCGCTTTTTCCAGCGTGACCGGGGTAAACGGGGATCCGGTGATCCTCCTTACCACCGCCGTCCTGGTGGTAGTGGGCGGTCTGGGCTTCTTCGTGTGGGAGGACATCCTGCGCAGCCGCAGCTGGCGGAAGCTGTCTCTGTACAGCCGTCTGGTGCTGGGGATGACGGCGGCGCTGCTGCTGGGGGGCGCGGTTTTCTTCTTCTGCGCGGAGTACCGCAATCCGGACACGCTGGGGGCCATGCCTGGGTGGAAGAAGGGGCTAAACGCCCTGTTTCAGTCGGCAACCCTGCGCACGGCGGGCTTTGACGCCCTGAACCAGGGGAATCTGGGGGAGGGGAGCAAGGCGGTGGCCATTGTGCTGATGCTGGTGGGGGGGAGCTCCGGCTCCACTGCGGGGGGCATCAAGACTGCCACTCTGGCGGTGCTGCTGCTGGCCTTCCGGGCGGGCCTGCGGGGCCGGGAGCAGGTAACCCTGCGGGGCTGGGCCATCTCCTACCGGCAGGTGCTCAGCGCCATGACCCTCACGCTGGTGGTGCTGGCGCTGTTCTTCCTGGGGGCGCTGAGTCTGTCGGGGCTGGAGCGCCTGCCCCTGATTGACTGCGCGTTTGAGACGGCCTCCGCCCTGGGGACGGTGGGACTGACCGCCGGCATTACGCCGGGGCTGAGCCGTCCCTCTCAAAGCCTGCTGATTGGGTTTATGTACCTGGGCCGGGTGGGCATACTGTCCTTCTCTCTGGCGTTTCTGACGGGAAAGCGGCAGACGGCCCGGATCCGGTACCCCGATATGGACATAATGATCGGGTAAAAAGGAGTAGCGTATGAAGACATTTGTAGTGATTGGACTGGGCCGGTTCGGCACGGCGGTGGCCACTGAGCTGTGCGAGCTGGGCCACGAGGTGCTGGCCATCGACACCGACGTGGAAAAGGTCCAGCGCATGGCCAGCCAGGTGACCCATGCCGCCGCCGGGGACGCCAAGGACGCTGCGGTGCTCCACGCCCTGGGGGTGGGCAACTATGAATGCGCGGTGGTAGCCACCGGGGGCGACGTGGGCAGCAGCGCCCTTATTACCCTGAATTTAAAGGAGATTGGGGTGGCGCGGGTGATTTGCAAGGCCCAGAGCCACATCCACCGAAAGGTGCTGGAGAAGATCGGGGCGGACCGGGTGCTCTTTCCGGAGCACGAGCTGGGCATCAAGCTGGCCCAGGGGCTGTCCCACTCCAATGTACTCAACTTCATCGAGCTGTCGGAGGACTTTGGCATCATGGAGCTGGCGGCGCCCCGGGATTGGCTGGGACGCACCATCCGGGATCTGGACATCCGGGCCAAATACCGGGTGAACGTCATCGCTGTGCGGGACAAAGACGGAGAGCTGAACATCGCCCCCGGGGGCGACTATATCGTGGTTCAGGGGGATGAGCTGGTGTGCCTGGGTTCCAACGAGCATCTGAACCAGCTCCACGGGGGGTAGCCATGGAGCGGATTACAAGCCGGCACAACCCTCTGTGCCAGCACATCAGGAAGCTGGGGAGGGATCGGAAATACCGCCGCAGCCAGGGCCAGTTCCTGGCCGAGGGAGACAAGCTGGCAGCGGAGGCCATGCGCTGGGGGGCCTGTGTGGATGTTGTGGTCCTCACGGAAGGGACTCCGCCCCCGAAAGAGCTGCCGGCGGGGGTCCGCCTGGCGGAGGTGCCACCGGCGCTGATGGAGGCCCTGTCCACCGTGGACAGCCCTCAGCATATGCTGGCGGTGTGCGCTGTCCCGCCAACCGCCCTGCCGGAGGGCGTCCTGGGGGGCGTTCTGGTGTTGGACGGAGTGCAGGACCCAGGGAATGTAGGCACCATCTGGCGTACCGCCGACGCCTTTGGGGCGGCGGGACTCTTTCTGGTCAACGGATGCGCTGACCCCTTTTCTCCCAAGACCGTGCGCTCCACCATGGGGGCCTGCTTCCGCCTGCCAGTGTGGGAGGGGGAGCTGGACCAGGCGGCCGCTTTGCTTCGGGCGGGGGGCGTCTCCCTGTACGCTGCGGCGCTGGGGGAGGAGACCTGGGATATCCGGGACCTGGACCTGACCGCCGCCGCCGTGATCATCGGCAGCGAAGGCAGGGGGGTGTCTTCCCAGGGGCTGGCGCTGAGCGAGAAAACAGTAAAAATTCCCATGACGGACCGGTGCGAGTCGCTCAACGCCGCCGCCGCCGCCGCGGTGGTGCTGTGGGAAATGGCCCGAGGGCGTCTTTCCCCGGGAAATGGATAAGAACCTGATATGTACACCATCTGAGCGGTCCTTTTCCCGGCATACCGCGTCGCTTTCCCCCGCAATCCGGCAGGATTGCCGCGGAAAATCTCCTTGGCTGACGGAAAAAATCTCCGTCTATCCGGCGTCTCCCGGTTGTGAATACAGGTTCTAAAAACGAGGAGGAGCGGGCATGTCTACCGTGAAATACTGGCTGTGGCTGACCACCCGGCCGTCCATGCGGCCTGGGGAGGCCGCCGCGCTGGCGGACCACTTCGGCGGGCCGGAGCGGGTCTACTTCGCCGACCCGGCGGAGTACGAGCTGGCGGGACTGCCCGCCCCGCTGCGGCAGGAGCTGGCCAGCAAGAGCATGGACTATCCGGAGCAGGTGCTCCGGGACTGTGACCGCCTGGGCGTCCGGGTGCTCACCATTCAGGACGCGCAGTACCCGGAACGCCTGCGGCAGATCGACGCGCCCCCCGCGGTGCTCTACGTGAAAGGCTGGCCCATCCTCTTTGACGAGGAGGTCGCCATCGGCGTGGTGGGCTCCCGCAAGCCCTCGGGATACGGCCTGAGAATGGCGGAGCGTCTGGGCGGGGATCTGGCCCGGCGGGGCGCTGTTGTAGTGTCCGGCGTGGCCCAGGGAATTGACTCCGCCGCCCTGTGGGGCGCGCTGCGGTCGGGGGGCCGGGTGTGCTCCGTGCTGGGCGGCGGTATTGACATGGTCTATCCCGCCGGCAGCGCCAAATTATATGAGTGCATTCCGGACAGCGGACTGCTGGTAAGCGAGTATCCGCCGGGGACCACCAACGATGGGCGGCACTTCCCGGTGCGCAACCGGATCATCAGCGGCCTGAGCCTGGGAGTAGCGGCGGTGGAGGCCACTGAGCGCAGCGGCACCCTCATCACCGCCCGAAAGGCCCTGGACCAGAACCGGGATGTGTTCGCCTTTCCCGGCCCCGCGGATGTCCCCGCCAACCGGGGCACGAACCTGCTGATTCAGCGGGGAGAGGCCAAGCTGATCTTGTCCGCTCAGGACGTGCTGGAGGAGTATGAGGACTTGTATCCCGGGCGTTTGAGGGGGAGCAGGAGCGGATCGGGAGAACGGGTGTCCCGCCCCGAACGGGGAAAGCGCCCTGTCCCTCCGCCGGAGGAAGCCGGTGAAAAGGGGCCAGAGGCGCCGCCGGAGCGGCCCCACAAGACTCTGGAGGCCGCCGGCGTGGCCTTTACCGACGACGAGCGGGATATTCTCCTGGTCCTGGGGGAGCAGACCCTGCGGCCCGACGACCTGGTGGAGCGTACCGGGATCCCGGCCCGGCGGGTGCTGTCGGCGCTGACCATGCTCCAGGTTCAGGGCTTTGTGCGGGAGAAGCCAGGCAGCGGCTTTGAGGCCGCCATTGTGATTACATTGGGCTGACGGAACCTTGCCGGATTTCAGGGCGGCCCCAATCTTTGGAGGTAGTGCTGTGGCGAAAACCAATCTTGTTATTGTGGAGTCGCCTGCCAAGGCGAAGACCATTGGAAAATATCTGGGCCCCGGCTATCAGGTGAAGGCGTCCATGGGGCACGTCCGGGATCTGCCCAAGAGCAAGCTGGGTGTGGACGTGGCGCACGGCTTTACGTTGGACTATCAGCCCATCAAGGGAAAGGAAGAGGTCATCGACGACCTGCAAAAGGCGGCGAAGAAGAGCGGAAAGGTCTTCCTGGCCACCGACCCGGACCGGGAGGGGGAGGCTATCTCCTGGCATCTGAAAGAGCTGCTGGAGATCCCGGACGATAAGACCTACCGGGTGACGTTTAATGAGATTACCAAAAAGGTGGTCAACGACGCCATTGCCGCCCCCCGGGCCATAGACAAAAATCTGGTGAACGCCCAGCAGGCCCGCCGGGTGCTGGACCGCATCGTGGGCTATCAGATCTCCCCGCTGCTGTGGAAGAAGATCCGCCGGGGGCTGAGCGCCGGGCGGGTGCAGTCGGTGGCCACCCGCCTGGTGGCGGAGCGGGAGGCGGAGATTAAGGCCTTCACCCCCCAGGAATACTGGTCCATCCAGGTGGATTTAGCCCGGATTGCCCCCAACATGGGCCGTTTCCAGGCGGCGTTTTACGGCCGGGAGAAGAAGCTGGAGCTCCACAGCGAGGAAGAGGTGGACCAGGTGCTCTCCGCGGTCCAGGCCGCGCCCTTTGCAGTGGCGGGGGTGAAGCGGCAGGACAAGCAGCGCAACCCCGCGCCCCCCTTTACCACATCGACGCTCCAGCAGGAGGCCAGCCGCAAGCTGAACATGACCCCGCGGCGCACGATGTCCATCGCCCAACAGCTCTATGAGGGGGTGGACGTCGAGGGAGAGGGTACCATCGGCCTTATCACCTATATGCGTACCGACTCTCTGCGTCTGTCCGACGAGGCCACGGCGGCGGCCCGGCAGTTTATCCAGAGCCGGTACGGCCAGAGCTACTACCCCGGCAAGCCCCGGATATACAAGACCAAGTCCGGCGCCCAGGACGCCCATGAGGCCATCCGTCCCTCCGACGTGAACCTGACCCCGGAGCAGCTGAAAAAGGATCTGACCAGCGAGCAGTTCCGGCTGTACAAGCTGATTTGGAGCCGGTTTTTGGCCTGCCAGATGGCCAGCGCGGTATATGACAGCGTGAGCATTGATGTGGAGAGCGCCGGATACCACTTCCGGGCCAACCACTCGGCGCTGAAGTTCGCCGGTTATACCGCTGTCTACGTGGAGGGCAAGGACGAGGAGGATGAGGAGGTAAAGCAGTCCCCTCTGCCGGATCTGAAGGAGGGGGAGGCGGTACGGCTGGAGAGCAGCCGTAAGGATCAGCACTTCACCCAGCCTCCCGCCCGTTATTCCGAGGCCACCCTTATTAAGGCCCTGGAAGAGAAGGGGATTGGCCGGCCCTCTACCTACGCCCCTACCATTTCCACCATTCTGGATCGGGAATATGTGGTCAAGGAGGGAAAGAACCTGCGCACCACCCCTCTGGGGGAGGTGGTCAATAACCTGATGAAGGACAAATTTCCCGACATTGTGGATACCGCTTTCACCGCCCGAATGGAGGAGCGCCTGGACGAGGTGGAGGAGGGCAAGGAGAACTGGACGGACATTTTGGCCCACTTCTACGGCGGCTTTGAGAAGGAGCTCCAGGGCGCGGAGCAGGACTTGGAGCGCATTAAAGTCCCCGACGAGGTTTCCGACGTGATCTGCCCTCTGTGCGGGCGCAATCTGGTGTTCAAATCGGGCCGGTTCGGTCGTTTCCTGGCCTGTCCCGGCTGGCCGGACTGCCCCCACACCCAGCCCATCGTCATCGAAATGCCGGGAAAGTGCCCCCAGTGCGGGGGAAGGATTTTGAAAAAGACCTCCAAGCGGGGATACGCCTACTACGGCTGCGAAAACAACAGCAATAAAGACGAGAGCAAGAAATGCGGCTTTATGACCTGGGACGTACCGGTGAAGGAGACCTGCCCGGAGTGCGGGCAGACGCTGTTTAAAAAGTCGGGCCGGGGGTTTAAAAAGCCCTTCTGCGTCAACCCGGCGTGCGCCAATTTCCTGCCGGAGGACCAGCGGGGCTATAAAAAGAAGACGGCGGAGAACGCCAACCCGGAGGAGGGCGTGCCCCCCGCTCAGGAAAAGCCGGCGGCCAAGAAGACCGCCGCGAAGAAACCAGCGGCCAAAAAAACCACCACCAAAAAAGCCGCTCCCAAAAAGAAATCCGCCGGTGAGAAGACGGAACCGTAACGGCTACAGATTGGAGCGTGCCAGTCCCAGACGGAGCCCCCAGAGAAAGGAGACTTCGCACTGGCACAGTGGGTGTTGGTGTATGGGGAAGCTGTGCCGGCACTATAATATCTCCGCCACCTGCTGGGGCTGACAGATGAGAAGCGGAAGCTGGCGGACGGGGCGGAACAGGCAGAAAAGAGGTAGAGATGCAACCGGTTGTGATCATTGGCGCGGGCCTGGCGGGGTGCGAGGCGGCGTGGCAGCTGGCCCAGCGGGGGATCCCGGTGGATTTATGGGAGATGAAGCCCTCCAAAATGACCCCCGCCCATCATACCCAGTGGTATGGGGAGCTGGTGTGCTCCAACTCCCTGCGGTCGGACCAGCTGGAGAACGCGGTGGGCCTGCTGAAGGAGGAGCTGCGGCGGATGGGGTCTCTCATCCTCCAGTGCGCGGACGGACACCGGGTGGAGGCTGGCGGCGCACTGGCGGTGGACCGGCATGCCTTCGCCCAGGCGGTCACCGCCCAGATCAAAGGCCACCCTCTCATCACGGTGACAGAGAAGGAGGCGGAGGGCCTGCCTGAGACAGGGGAGGTAATCGTGGCCTCCGGCCCGCTGACCTCCCCGGCCCTCAGCGGGGAGATTGCCAAGCTGTTCCCCAACAGCCGGTCCCTGAACTTTTACGACGCGGCGGCCCCTTTAGTCACGTTTGAGAGCGTGGACATGGAATCGGCCTGGTTTGCCTCCCGGTACGACAAGGGCACTCCGGACTATATCAACTGCCCCCTGAGCGAAGAGGAGTACGACGCCTTCTGGACCCAGCTGTGCGGGGCGGAGGAAGCGGAGGTCCACGGTTTTGAGGACAAGCAGGTCTTTGAGGGTTGTATGCCAGTGGAGGTGATGGCCCGGCGTGGGCGGCAGACCCTGTGCTTTGGGCCGCTGAAGCCAAAGGGCCTCCGGGATCCGAAGACGGGAAAAGAGCCCTTCGCCGTGATCCAGCTGCGCCGGGACAACGCCGAGGGCTCCATCTATAATCTGGTAGGCTTCCAGACCCACCTGAAATGGCCGGAGCAGAAGCGGGTGTTCTCCATGATCCCCGCCCTGAAAAACGCCCAATTTGTCCGCTACGGCGTCATGCACCGCAATACCTATCTGGACTCCCCCCGGCTGCTGGACCGGTACTACCGGGTGAAGGGGGAGGAGCGAATCTGCTTTGCCGGGCAGATCACCGGGGTGGAGGGCTATGTAGAGTCCGCCGCCTCCGGCTTCCTGTGCGCCGTGGAGCTGGCCCGCCGCCTCCAGGGCAGGCCGCCGGTGGATTTCCCCCAGGAGACCGCCGTGGGCGCCCTGGCCCTATATGTGAGCAATGAGACGGTGACGGACTTCCAGCCCATGAACGTCAATTTTGGCATCATCCCGCCCCTAGGGTACCGGGTCAAGGGCAAACGGAACAAAAACGCCGAATTGTCCAAACGGGCCCTGGACATTGTGGCTGGTTTGGATTTATAATAAAAGTTATACCATTCCGTCTATAGACGGGGAAGGGAGAGTCCCAGGCGAAGCCCCCAGACAAGGGCGGCCTGGACCAGCAGCTGGGTGTACTCTTCCACGCTGTCGGACAGCTTATTGCGGTCTTCCTGCCCCATGGCGGCCTCAACGGCGTTGAGATTGAGCGCCAAAACCCGGCAGTACGCCTGATAGTGCGGGGACGCGTCCAGCTCCGGCTGATACAGGCGCTCCGCAAGGCGGAACAGTTCATCGGCGAGGTATTCCATAAGATCACCCACTAAAAGCATGAGAATTGTTTTCGTCAGTTTACACCCTTTTAGTGTGTTTGTCGAGGGGGATATATGACCTACTCAAGCAAATTATTTGGTGCAAGGCTGAGAGAGCAGCGGAAAAAGGCCAAGGAAACTCAAAAGAAATTGGCGGATTTTCTGTCGGTCAAACCCAATCAGATATGCGAGATGGAAAACGGCAGGAAGGGATCTACGTTTGAGCGGCTTTTCCTGCTGTGCAGACACTACAACGTCTCCGCAGACTATCTGCTGGGGCTGACGGACGATCCGCGGCCCCGGGCGGAGGCGGAGGGGGAAGAGAGAGGGGTTCTATGAAGATTATCGTAGACGCCATGGGCGGCGACAACGCGCCGGCCTCCAATGTGCGGGGGGCGCTGGCGGCGGTCAAGGAGCTGGGGGTGGAGGTCATCCTGGTGGGCCGGGGGGCGGACATTCTGGGCGTTCTGGAGGAAGATGGCATGAAGGCCCCCCCCCAGGGGGTGGAGATTGTCCACGCCTCAGAGGTGGTGGAGATCTGCGACAACCCGGCCACAGCCTTTCGGGAGAAGAAGGATTCCTCTCTCACCGTGGGGCTGACGTTGCTCAAGGAGGGCCGTGGGGACGCCTTTGTCTCCGCCGGGAGCACCGGCGCCCTGCTGGCGGCGGCCACGCTGGTGGTCAAGCGGATCAAGGGCATCCGCCGGGCGGCCATGGCGCCGGTGGTGCCTACGGCAAACGGGGGCGCGGTGCTGATCGACTGCGGCGCCACCGCCGAGTGTACCCCGGAGTACTTGTTGCAGTTTGCCTTTATGGGGGCCTACTACGCCGGGCACGTCCTGGGCCGGCCGGAGCCCCGGGTGGGCCTGCTGAACATCGGGGCGGAGCCCTCCAAGGGCACGGAGCTCCAGCAGAAGACCTATCAGCTGCTGAAGGAGGCCGGGGAACAGGGACGCATCCACTTCATCGGCAATGTGGAGGGAAAAGAGGCGGTGTACGGCGCGGCGGATGTGATTGTGGCTGACGGGTACTCCGGGAATATTTTCCTGAAAACCATGGAGGGCACCGGGGGCTTTCTGGCCAAGCAGCTCAAGGAGATGTTCAAAAAGAACGCCCTGACTCAGCTGGCGGCGGTGATGGTCTCCGGGGGCATCAAGTCCTTCAAAAAGCTGCTGGACGCCGGAGAGGTGGGGGGCACCGCCTTTATCGGCATCTCTAAGCCGGTGATCAAGGCCCACGGATCCTCTGACGCCTACGCCATTAAAAACGCGGTCCGCCAGGCCGCCCGCTTCGCCACCTCCGGCATAATTGAGGACATTACAGAAAATGTCGCCTATATGCGCCTGCCGGCGGGGGAGAAAAAAGAGGGGTAAAAAAGGTACTTTTACAAAATTTACGTTCAGAGCGGAAAAGTTTCAAAATCCCTATTGACATAGGACCCTATCTTGCCTATTATTTTTAATGCAATTCATCGTTAACATCGTCCTAAGCCGAGACGATACGATAAGGAGTAGATGGGAATGATTTTTGAAAAGATTGCGGCGCTCCTGGCGGAGCAGCTGGGCGTAGAGGCGGACAGCATTACCATGGACACCTCGTTTGAGGAATTGGGCGCTGACTCTGTCGATGTGGTGGATCTGACCATGGCGGTGGAAGAGACCTTCCATCTGGAGGACCTGGCGGATGAGAACCTGTCTGGCATAACGACGGTAGGCGACTTTGTCCGCTTCTTGCAGAGCAAGCTGGACTAGGCGGCAGCCACGTGGGAAGCCCCGCTCTTTGCGGGGCTTCCCCTTTGATCTGAGATCTGATTTCGGTGGGAGAATAAGGAGGGGGCTGTATGACACGGCTGGAGGAGACGCTGGGCTATACCTTTACCAATCAGTCCTTGCTGGAAAAGGCGCTGACTCACAGCTCCTATGCCAACGAGAACCGGGGGCAGGGGATTGAGAGCAATGAGCGGCTGGAATTTCTGGGGGATTCGGTTCTGGGTATGGTGACCGCCGATTTTCTCTACCGCACCCATCCCAAAATGCCGGAGGGAGAGCTGACCCGGATGCGGGCCACCCTGGTGTGTGAGGAGAGCCTGGTGGAAGTGGCGAAGGCATGGAGTCTGGGGGAATACCTGAAATTGGGAAAGGGCGAATACGCCGCAGGGGGCAGCAAACGGCCCTCCATCCAGGCGGACGCGGTGGAGGCGGTGCTGGCGGCGGTGTATCTGGACGGTGGAATTGGATCCGCCCGCCGCATTATCCAGACCTATATCCTGGACCAGGAGGCTGAGCGGGGCCGGAGCCGGGACTATAAAACCACCCTTCAGGAGTTGGTGCAGCGGAAAAGCGGTCAGGTGCTGAGCTACCGCCTGACCGGATCCAGCGGCCCGGACCACGCCAAGATCTTTATGGTAGAGGTGTCCCTGAACGGCAAGACTATTGGTCAGGGAGCGGGCCACAGTAAAAAAGAGGCGGAGCAGAATGCCGCCAAGGCCGCGATTGCAGCGGTGGGCGAGCTGGAAGAGGCCCGGGAGTAACCGAAAAGGAATCGCCATTTACGAGCGTTATCCCCCCAGTTATGAATACAAGTGCTAGAAAAGAAAAGGAGCAGTGTGAACCGGCTGGTTCATGCTGCTTTCTTGCTGTTAAGAGCCGGAGCGTCTTTCCTTTTTAAAGCGGGCAAAGGCGGTCAGCTATGTGATTGGCTGTATTCTGCCTGTGCGGTCCGCCGCTTTTTTGTCCGGCCAGCAATTATCCCCCTGCTGTATGCATATGCTGTACCATCTCAAATCAGGGGGTGTTTCATTGAAAACCCAGGAATCCGTATTGATACGCTACGATTCCAAAGGAGAAAGCGCCGCACAGATCATTCTGCGCTCATTCGACATTTTTCTTGAAAAAGAGCTCAAGAATATGGAGAAATACCGATTACCTATGATTACAAATTGTATAATAGATACCATGAATGGCGGCTTGTCTCAGGAGGCGTGACATGTATTTGGAGATAAGCAGCCCCATGGATTACCATGCGGCACTATACATCCGACTATCAAAAGAGGATGAGAGGGAAGGCCCCTCCGAGAGCGTTAATAACCAGCGGTCCCTGCTTAACGGCTTTGTCCAGCAGCACCATCTCAGCGTCCATGATACTTATATTGATGACGGCTGGAGCGGAACGAACTTCGACCGCCCGAATTTTCAGCGCATGCTCGCCGACATTGAGGCCGGCAAGGTCAACATGGTCATCACAAAAGACCTGAGCCGCCTGGGCCGCGACTACATCCTCACCGGCCACTATATGGAGCGGTACTTCCCGGAACACCGGGTCCGCTACATCTCCCTGCTGGACGGCATCGACACCGGGGTGGACTCCACCGCCAATGACATTACGCCCTTCCGGGCAATTATGAATGACATGTACGCCAAGGACATCTCCAAAAAAATCTCCAGCGTCAAACACGACAAGCAGCGCAAGGGCCTGTTTATCGGCGGCAAACCGGTCTACGGCTACAAGATGCACCCCGCAGAGAAGAACAGAATTGTGATTGACGAGGACGCGGCCCCTACGGTGCGAAGAATTTTCGCAATGGCACTGGAGGGCATGAGCTGCCGTCAGATTGCTGTGCAGCTTAACGCGGAAGGCGTACCCACTCCCGCCGCCTATGCTGGACTGCCGGTGGCCAGACCCGGCCCCTACACCGGCCTTTGGA
Source organism: Pseudoflavonifractor sp. 524-17 (assembly GCF_009935845.1). GTDB lineage: Bacteria > Bacillota > Clostridia > Oscillospirales > Oscillospiraceae > Pseudoflavonifractor_A. The sequence goes on from NZ_QWEK01000006.1 coordinate 132,040, forward strand.
GCGGCGAGCGTATCTCTGATATGCTGCAAAATGAGACGTATACCGGCAGCATGGTTCAGGGCCGCACTCGGAAGATTAGCTACAAGTCCAAGAAGTGTATCAAGCAGGACCGGCGGGACTGGGTGGTAGTAGAGGGCACTCACGAGCCGTTGATTGACCGGGAGACCTTCGATAGAGTGGGGGTGTTGGTCAGCAGCCGCAGGCACACCCGCAGCCGGACCTATGACTTCCTGCTCAAAGGGTTCATTTTCTGCCACGAGTGCGGCTATCCGCTGGCGGTGCTTAACCGGAAAAATGCGGCCGGGGAGGACCAGCTGTATTTCGTCTGCCGGACCTACCAGCGGTTTACGAAGGCGGGTGCCTGTACCAGTCACACCATCAAAGAGGAGACAGTCACCCGGGCGGTGGTGGAAAAGGTGCGGGAGATCTGTGGGGGCTGTCTGCAAGCGGACCGGCTTTTGCCTCAGGCGAGCAGGGCAGTGGCCAAAGCCATTGCCGGGGCGGACAGCGAAAAAGAGCTCAACGCCCTCAAGGGCAAGATTGACAGCCTGACCGCTCACTTGGACAGGATGTACATGGATAAGCTCGGCGGTATCCTGGACGAGGCCGATTTCCAGCGCATCTACAGCAAGGTCAAGTCCGACCGTGCCGCTCTGGAACAGCGTCTCAGCCAGCTGGACCGCCCAGACGGCTCCCCGGCGGAGCAGGCCGGTCTGGCAAAAAAGCTGACGGAGCGGTTCCTGGAAACCGCCTGTGCCAACCGGGCGCTGTTGGTCAGCCTCATCGAGCGGGTAGAGCTGACCGCGGACAAACTGATTATTGTCAAGTTTCGCTTCCGGCAGCTGGAAGCGGATTTTTAGGGGCAGCCGCTTACAATATCAGGGGCGCTATGTATCCCGCATAGAGAAAAAAGCGCTGAAGAAGCTGGAGCTGGCAATGGGCCAGCGGGTATAGCAATTTGTGGGCGGGGGCTTGAAATAAGACGCTGTGTTCCATGGCTGTGAACACCGTGTCTAAGAAGCTGTACCAATAGGCGAAGTGCGTGTATGGGCAAGAAAATTTTTTGGCTGGCAAGGAAGAAACGCGCAGGAATCCTGGCGGATTTCAAGCGTTTTTGATGCAGTCCAGCCGGAACATGTTCTGTCCAGACGCGTGTTGCCGCCTATTGGTACAGCTTCTAAGCCTCCGTCCGCAGCTTTACCGCTCAAAAGTTCGCTTCTCCGGTTTCCAGATGGAGAAAAGGCAGCGCCCTTCCTTTGAGTAGAACATACGTTTCTATTTTGAGAAAGTAGGGTGATTTCGACAAAAGCAGAGGATTTCCTCTGGAAAAGTGAACAAAAAAACTGTTGCAATTTTGTTAGAAAACGGATATACTAAAACCGTAGTGGAGCAAAATGGAGCAAAGTAGAGCGAAGTGGAGGGAGCGGACAGCAAATGACCGGCACCTATGAGCATACCATTGATGCCAAGGGCCGGATGTTTCTGCCCTCCAAACTTCGGGAAGAGCTTGGCCAGGTGTTCCATGTGGCTGTAGGGGCCAACCGGGACAGCGCCGGGGTATGCAGGTATCTGGTCATGTATCCCCAGGCCGCCTGGGAGAAGCTGCAGGCCCGCGTGGCGGAGCTGCCCAGCAGCCAGGCGGCGGCTATGGACGTGATCTTCGGCAACGCCGCCCGGTGCGAGCCGGACAGCCAGTACCGCATTATGCTCCCCCAGGACCTGCGGGACTACGCGGGCCTGACAAAAGATGTGGTCGTGGTGGGAAACAACGACAAGGCCAAGATCTGGGACGCCCAGACCTGGAATGAGAAAAAGAAGCGGGAGCTTACCCCGGAGCAGGTGGCGGACACCATGCTGCTGCTGGGGCTGTAGCCTGTTTTTCGTATCGTGAGAGGAGCGGCCGAAATGGCGGACTTTACCCACTGTCCCGTGCTGCTGGAGGAGTGTATCCAAGCACTGAATATCCGAGCGGAGGGCATCTATCTGGACGGGACGCTGGGCCGGGCCGGCCACTCACGGGAGATTGCCTCCCGGCTGACCACCGGGCGGCTTGTCTGTGTGGATCGGGACGAGGCCGCTTTGGCGGCCGCGGAGGAGCGCCTGGCCCCCTGGCAGGACCGGGTGACGCTGGTCCACAGCAATTTTTGCGAGCTGGAGACAATTTTGCGTGAGCTGGACCTGCCGGCAGTGGACGGAATGCTCTTTGACCTGGGGGTATCCTCCCCCCAGCTGGACGACCCGTCCCGAGGCTTCTCCTATCTGGCGGACGCCCCGCTGGATATGCGAATGGACCGTGGAGACGCCCTCACCGCCCGCACAGTAGTCAATGAGTGGCCGCAGGAGGAGCTGCGGCGGATTTTCTCTCTGTATGGGGAGGAGCGGTACGCCGGTCTCATCGCTGCGGCTATTGCGCGCCGCCGGGCGGACAAGCCGGTGGAGACCACCCTGGAGCTGGCAGAGCTGATCCGCTCCGCCATGCCGGCCAAGGCGCGAAAAGAAAAGCAGCACCCCGCCAAGCGATGCTTTCAGGCCATCCGTATCGCGGTAAACGACGAGCTGTCCGCTGTGGATAAGATGATCCATGGGGCGGTCCCGCGCCTGCGTCCTGGCGGGCGGCTGGCAGTGATCTCCTTTCACTCTCTGGAGGATCGCATCGTGAAAAACGGAATGGCGGAATTTTCCAGGGGCTGTACCTGTCCGCCGGATTTTCCGGTGTGCGTCTGCGGCAAAAAGCCAAAGCTGCGTCTGGTCAGCCGAAAGCCCATTATGGCCTGCGGAGAAGAGCTGGCGCATAATCCCCGGGCCCGGAGCGCGAAGCTTCGGGTGGCGGAAAAGCTGTAATCCCGGCAGGAAACGCCGTAATACGGCCTGTCTCTAACGGAACAGCGTCCCTCTACACAAGAGAAGGAGTTGGTTTCCATGGCATCTTCGACCATGGCAAAGCAGAGAACAAAATATGCCTACCGCCGGGTGCCGGGAAATGCGTCTTACGACGGCTCCGCCGCCCGCCAGCTGGAGCGGGAAGAGGGCCTGACTGGCCGGCCGCTGGTACGGCCACGGGAAAAGGCGCTCTCCCGGCCCAGAATCAGGGTACGGGAGGCGGGAAAGGTTTCCGTCTTTGCCATTGTAGGCTTTGCGGCGGTGGCGGTGTGTGCCATGCTGCTGCTGCTGGGCTATGTCCAGCTGGCCCAGCTCTCCAACGATGTGGTAAGCCTGCAAAGTGAGGTCAATACCCTCCGGGGAGAGGAGGCCAAGCTGCGGGTGCAGTATGAGCTGGCCTATGACCTGAGCAGTATTGAGCAGGCTATGACTTCCAGCGGGACGATGATCCACCCCCGGGACAGCCAGATCTGCTATGTGGACCTGTCTGAGCCGGACGGTGTGGAGCTGCTGAATGAGACCAGGCCGGTCAAGGGCGTGGAGGGAATTTTGGACAGCCTGCGGTCTATCGGAGGGCAGGTCGTGGAATATTTCCGCTGATCCGTCCATATAGTCTGGATGGATAGTCCGCCGGGGCGCTCCCCCCGCCGGACCAGACAAGGGACCCCCCAAAAAAGAGAACATGAATGGGCTGCCGGCTGGCAGACTTCAGAAGAGGGCGTAAGAAAAATGAGATTTTTCTTACGCCCTCCTACAGTATGGCAAGGAGAACGGTATGAAAAATGACAAAAGGAGACAAAAGCCGGACCGCAAGGCAAACCGGACCATTTTGATGCGGACTTTGTTTTTGATGGCAGTATGCGGCGTGGCGGCTTTTATCCCCTTGTTTGCCAGGCTGTATGACCTTCAGATTCTCCAGCACGATGACCTCCAGGCCCGGGCCCTGAGCCAGCAGACCTATGACCAGCCAGTAACGGCCAACCGGGGCTATATCTACGACAACGAGGGGGAGCCCCTGGCCATGAGCGCCGAGGCATACTATATTCAGCTCTCCCCCCGGCAGATCAAGGAGTGCCAGGAGGCGTATCAGAAAAAGGTGGAGGACGCTGTCAAGTCCGGGGACGAGAGCAAAAAGCCGGCCTACCCGGAGCCCACGGACCAGTCCATCGCGGAGCACTTGGCGGAGATCCTGGACCTGGACCCGGAGGCGATTTTGAAGCGGCTGTCCAAGACCAACAGCATGTATGAGGTCATCAAGACCCAGGTAGAGGAGGAAGAGGCCGACCAGGTGCGCACCTATATCTCCCAGAACGGCCTGACCAGTGGGATCTACATCATGCCCAGCACCAAGCGGTATTACCCGTACGCCAGCCTGGCGGCCCAGGTGATCGGCTGGGTGAACTACAGCGAAAACCACGGCGCCTACGGCGTGGAGGCCATCTACGACGACGAGCTGGGGGGCAAAGTGGGCCGGGTGGTCACAGCCCGGGACGGCCGGGGCAACCAGATGCTCTACCGGTATGAGGATTATGTGGACGGGGTGGACGGCAACAATCTCCACCTTACCATCAACGCCACCATCCAGCACTACTGCGAGCGGATTCTGGAGGAGGGGGTGGAGAAGTACGAGGTCCAGGACGGCGGCTTTGTCATCGCCATGGAGCCCAAGACCGGGGCCATACTGGCCTGGGCCAACTCGCCCACCTACGACCTGAATAAACCGCGGACCATCATCGACAGCGGCCTGAACCAGCGGCTGGAAGAGATTATGAACGATCCCGCTCTGACGGAGCAGGAGAAGAGCGACGCCAGCGTGGCCCTGCTCATGGAGCAGTGGATGAACAAGGCAATTACCAGCACCTATGAGCCGGGGTCCACCTTTAAATCTGTGGTGCTGGCCGCCGCCTTGGAAGAGGGCGTGGTCAACGAGAACACCACCTTCACTTGCGGCGGGTCGGTGATGGTTAAGGGGTACGATGAACCCATCAAGTGCTCCAACCGGTCCGGCCACGGCACCCAGACTTTGGCCCAGGCGGTGGCCAACTCCTGCAACCCGGCCTTTATTGACATTGGCCAGCGGCTGGGGGCGGAGAAATTCTACGACTATCTGGAGGCATTCGGCTTCACCGAGCGCACCGGCATTGACATGCAGGGGGAACCCAGGCCCAGCGATATTCTTTTGTGGCCCCGGGACCGGTTTACCAACGTAGACCTGGCGGTGGCCTCCTTTGGACAGCGCTTCCAGGTGACGCCCATCCAGATGCTCACCGCCGCCGCCGCGGTGATCAACGGCGGCTATCTGATGAAGCCCTACGTGGTGGAAAACATCACCGACAGCAGCGGGACCATCCTCCAGCATACAGAGCCCACCGTGGTGCGGCAGGTTATCAGCGAGGAGACCAGCCAACGCTGCCGGGCCATTCTGGAGGGCGTGGTCAAGCCGCCGGGCACCGGCAAGCAGGCTTATCAGGCGGGCTACCGCATCGGCGGAAAGACCGGCTCCTCCCAGACCATCAAGGGCAAGGACCACACCATTGTATCCTTCCTGGGCTTCGCCCCGGCGGATGACCCTCAGATTGTGGTGCTGCTGGCCTATGACAGCCCTAAGCCCACCGAGCCTGGAGGGAACCTCACCTCCGGACAGTGGTATATCAGCGGCGGCAGTATGGCGGCCCCCCAGGCCGGCAAGCTGCTGGCGGATATTTTGGATTATATGGGGGTGGCCAAACAGTATACGGAGGAAGAGAAGGCTACGATGGACCTGCCGGTACCCAATGTGCTGGGCTTGAGCCTGGCCGACGCCACCGCCAGCCTGAAAGAGGCAGGACTGGATGTGCGCACGGTGGGCGACGGCGAGGTGGTCACCGGCCAAATTCCCGGCCAGGGTATGGCCATCCCTGGGGGAAGCAAGGTAATCGTCTACCTGGGGGAGGAGAAGCCCACGGATAAAGTTGTGGTACCAGATGTGGTAAGCACAGGCATGAACCGGACCCAGGCCCAGGAGGCCATGGCCAACGCGGGCCTGTACCTGAAGGTGTCTGGCCTGGCCACCGGGGACGACGTAAAGGCGGAGAGCCAGACCATTACCGCCGGCACCGAGGTGGAGCGGGGCACTGTAGTGGAGGTCCACTTTATCGAGAGCACCGCCACCGGCGGTGCCGAAACCGGCCTGTAGCATTTGCACAAAACCCAAAGGGGTGAGAGTATGAAGTTACGCCAGCTTTTGGCAGGCATCGCCCCTTTGTGGGCGGGGCCTGAGCTTGAAATGGAAATTTCAGGAATATCCTACGACACCAGAACGCTTCGGCCAGGAGAGATCTTTGTGGCGCTGACCGGCTATAAGACCGACGGACACCGTTTTCTCCATGAGGCGGTGGCCCGGGGGGCGGCGCTGGTTGTGTGTGAACACCCGCCGGACGAGGCCGGCCCCTGGCTTGCGGTGCCGGATAGCCGGGCGGCTCTGGCGGTGCTGTCGGCGAACTGGTTTGGCCGGCCGGCGGAGATGCTCACTGTCATCGGCGTCACAGGGACAAACGGAAAGACGACCTCCACTTACCTGATAAAAGAGATGCTGGAGCAGACGCTGCATACAAAGGTGGGACTTATCGGGACCAATCAGAACCTGATCGGCAGGGAGATCCGGCCGGCCCACCGGACCACGCCGGAGAGCTGGGAGGTACAAAAGCTGCTCCGGGAGATGGCGGACGGGGGCTGCACCCACGTGGTGATGGAGGTCTCCTCCCATGCCCTGGTCCTCCACCGGGTGGATGAGATCCCCTTCGCGGCGGGGCTATTTACCAATTTAACCCAGGATCATCTGGATTTTCATGGCACCATGGAGCGTTACCGCCAAGCCAAGGGACGGCTTTTTGAACAGTGCCAGCGGGCGGTGCTCAACCTGGACGATGAGGCAGGGCGATATTATGCTCAAACGGTCCCCTGTCCGGCGGTGACCTATTCAGAGAATAAGGACACCGCGGACTTAACAGCCAAAAATATTCGCCTGTTTCCCGAAAAAGTGGTGTTTGAGGCGGTGGCGAGGGGGACAATCAGCCGGGTGGAGCTGCCTATTCCCGGGGGCTTTACCATCTACAACGCGCTGGGCGCCCTGGCCTGCGGTATGAGCCTGGGTCTGTCTCTGGCGGAAATCGCCGCCGCCCTGAAGGGTGTCAAGGGTGTCAAGGGCCGCATTGAGGTGGTGCCGGTGCCGGCGGAGTTTACCGTAATCATCGACTATGCCCACACCCCGGACGCGCTGGAGAATATTCTGACCACAGTGCGGGATGTGACGGCAGGACAGGTGATCTGCCTGTTCGGCTGCGGCGGGGACCGGGACCGGTCCAAGCGTCCGGTGATGGGTTCCATTGCAGCCGCCTTGTCCGATGTAGCGGTAGTTACCTCCGACAACCCCCGAACAGAGGAGCCGGGAGAGATCATCCGGGACATTCTGGCCGGCATGAAAGAGGGCGGCGCCCAACCGCGGGTGGAGCCAGACCGGCGGAAGGCTATCCGGCTGGCCCTCTCCCTGGCCCGGCCGGGCGATACGGTGGTATTGGCGGGAAAAGGGCATGAGACCTATCAGGAGATCAACGGGGTCCAGTACCATCTGGACGAGCGGGAAGAGGTGGCGTCCTGCTTTGCCGTCGGAAGTGGGACGGGAAAAAAAGCGGCATCCCAGTAGAAATATCCCTGCGTGTATGATAAAATACATCTTTGTGACTTCAGCTGGCGGAACAAAGAGGTACGGAGGTTCAAAAGATGAGGATTGTTTTAAGCGTGTTATTGGCGTTTGTGGTGTCTGCGGCAGCGGGAAAGGTGCTGATTCCTGTCCTGCGGGCGCTGAAGGCGGGACAGTCGATTAAGGAGATCGGCCCTACCTGGCACCAATCCAAGCAGGGTACCCCCACTATGGGGGGGCTGATGTTCATTCTGGCCATTGGGGTGGTGCTGGCCGCCATCGGGTGGACGGATATGGCGGCGGGAAACTGGGGGGGGCTGTTCACTGTTCTGTTTGCCCTGGTGTTCGGCGTCATCGGCTTTCTGGACGACTATATGAAGGTAAAGAAAAAGGAGAACACCGGCCTGACTGCGGGACCTAAATTTCTGCTCCAGCTGGCGGCGGCTATTGTGTTTACCATTCTGCTGCGCAATGAGGGGTATCTTACGCCCCACTTGTATATCCCCTTTCTCAACGTGACCTTTGAGCTGCCCTGGGTGGTGTACATGATTTTTGCCTCCTTTGTCATGGTTGGCACAGTGAATGCCGTCAATATCACCGACGGAATCGACGGCCTGTCTGGGAGCGTCACCATTCCAGTGGCCCTCTTCTTCGCGGTGGTGGCCTTCCTGTGGGGCCGGCAGGAGATCGGCATTGTGGCCGGGGGCCTGGCGGGGGGCCTGGCGGGCTATCTGATCTATAACTTCTATCCCGCCAAGGTTTTTATGGGAGATACCGGATCCCTCTTCATGGGCGGGGCGGTGTGCGGTCTGGCCTTTGCCCTGGATATCCCCCTGGTACTGGTGCTGGTGGGAGTGATCTACATCGCGGAAACCCTGTCGGATATTATTCAGGTGACCTATTTCAAGGCCACCCATGGCAAGCGCATCTTCCGCATGGCGCCCCTCCACCACCACTTTGAGATGGGGGGCTGGAGCGAGGTCAAGCTGGTAGCGGTGTTTACCAGTGTGACGGTGATCGGCTGTCTGCTGGCGTTTTTGGGCGTGATGGACCGCTATCCCATGTGACGGGCGGCGGTCTGGGCGCGGAGAATAAGGAGGCGACGTCTTGGCGCAAAAACTCAAACGGGACCTGACGGTACAGGAGCAGCTGGCCCGGGGGCCGCTGGATATGCCCTTTCTGATGCTGGTGACGCTGCTGACCATCATCGGGGTCATCATGGTCTTTTCCGCCTCCTATCCCGTGGCCCTGACGGAGGATAAAAATCCCACGTTCTATTTTATCCGCCAGCTGTTTTTCGGCGGGGCGGGCCTGGTTTTCATGTGGGTTATCTCCAAGATCAACTACCAGCGCTTCCGTTGGATGTCTATGGGGGTACTGGCGGTATCCATTGTGCTGCTGGTACTGGTACTCATCCCCGGCATCGGTGTGGAGGTCAAGAAAGCCCGGCGATGGATCCGGGCCATTGGCCCGCTGCCCCAGTTCCAGCCCTCGGAGGTAGCCAAGGTGGGGGTAATTATGTACTTCGCCTCCCGGCTGTCCAAGCGGAATACGGAGACGCCCCGGACCATCAGCCCCCGGTCCTATCTCAGCGGACCTTACAATTACTTACAGCGTATTGGCTTTCTCGAGCTCATCCCCTACGGTGCGATTTTGGGCGTCATCGTACTGCTGATGATGAAGGAACCCCATATGTCCGGCACCATTCTGATTCTGCTGGGGGGTGCGGCGGTGCTCTTCGCCGCTGGGATTAAGCTCTACTGGTTCGCCGCCGGCGGCGCGCTGATGGGCGCTTTGCTGCTGCTGATGATGAGCGGCTATCAGTCCACCCGGGTGCAGGTGTGGCGGGATCCCTGGGCCTACTACAAGACCGGCGAGGGCTTTCAGATTGTCCAGTCCCTCTACGCCATCGGTTCCGGCGGACTGCTGGGGGTGGGCCTGGGCAAGAGCCGGCAGAAATTTTCCTTCCTGCCGGAGCCGGAAAACGACTTTATCTTCCCCATTGTCTGCGAGGAGCTGGGCCTGGTGGGGGCGGGGATCATTCTCTTCCTCTTCGCCCTGCTGATCATCCGGGGGTTCTGGATTGCCATTCACGCCCGGGACCGGTTCGGCGCCCTGCTGGTGGTGGGCATCATCACTTTGCTGGCGGGCCAGGTGTTTCTGAACATCGCCGTAGTGACCAACCTGATTCCCACCACCGGTATCTCTCTGCCCTTCTTCAGTTATGGGGGCACCGCTTTGATGATTCAGCTGGCCGAGATGGGAATGGTATTGAGCGTCTCCCGGCAGATACCGGCGGCCAAGCAGGGGTAGCGGCTGAGAGAAAAATAAGAAGCTGTGTCCGTTGGTAAAGGATATGGCTTCCAAGAGGATGTGGTAAAAGATGAATGTACTGTTTGCCTGCGGGGGCACGGCGGGACACATTAATCCCGCGGTGGCCCTGGCCCGGATGTTCCAGCTGCGGGATCCGGACTGTAGAGTGCTCTTCGTGGGGGCGGACGGGGGCATGGAGACCCGCTTGGTGCCCAAGGAGGGCTATGAGATCCGCACGGTGACCATCACCAATTTCCGCCGCTCCATGACGCCGGCGGCCATCGGCCACAACATGAAGACGGTGTTCAACATGGGCCGGTCCAAGAAGCAGGCCAACCGGATTTTAAAGGAATTTCAGCCCGACTTAGTGGTGGGAACAGGGGGATATGCCTCCTATCCCATTGTCAGCGCGGCGGCGGCCAAGGGGATTCCCACGGCGGTCCACGAGTCCAACGCGGTGCCAGGGCTGACCACCAAGGCCCTGTCCAAGGTAGTGGACCGGGTGATGGTGGGCTTTGAGGAGAGCCGGGCGCACTACGAGACGCCGGAAAAGGTGGTGGTCACCGGCACGCCGGTGCGGGGAGATTTCTTTCAGTACACCCGCCGGGAGGCCCGGGAGAAACTGGGCATTGACGACAGCCGGCCGGTGGTAGTGTCAGTGTGGGGCAGCCTGGGCGCGGCGGTAATGAACAAGCAGACTGCGGACTTTATCGCCCTGGAGTGCAAGGCGGGGGAACCCTTCCACCATATTCACAGTGCCGGACGGGATTATCAAAGAATCCGCGCCGCTCTGGAGGAACGGGGAATAGATCTGGAAAAACACCCGTCTATCGACGTGCGGGAGTACATTTACGATATGCCGGTGGTGATGGCGGCGGCGGATTTGGTGCTGTGCCGGGCGGGGGCGTCCACGATCGCGGAGCTCACCGCCATCGCCAAGCCGGCGGTACTGGTGCCCTCCCCCAATGTGGCGGCGGATCACCAGACCAAAAACGCCCGGGTCATCGCCGAGGCCGGGGGGGCGGTGCTGCTGCCGGAGAAGGAGTCCTCCGGCCAGCGGCTGTATGAGATTGCCTCCGACCTGCTGGCACACAAGGAGAAGCGGGATGCCATGGGAACAGCCCTGCGGCACATGGCCGTGTCTGACGCAGGAGAGCAGATCTACCGTACTTTGCTGGCGCTGACAAAGAAATAGGGGCGCTCACCCATTTTTTCTCTCCGCATAGGATAGTTTGAGTAAAATCAAACCGACTTTGCGGAGGATGAAGTATGAAGTCTGCTATACTGATCAAGGGGGGGCGCCCGCTGGCGGGGACGGTAAAAGTCCACGGGGCGAAGAACAGCGCACTGCCCATTTTGGCGGCGGCCCTGCTGGCCCCGGGAAAGAGCGTAATCCGCAACTGTCCGCCGCTGTCCGATGTGAACGCCTCTCTGGATATTCTGCGTCATTTGGGCTGTACTGTGGAGCAGGACGGAGACGTAATTGCCGTGGATGCCTCGACCCTGTCCCGCTGGGACATTCCCGACGGCCTGATGCGGGAGATGCGCTCCTCCGTCATCTTTCTGGGGGCGGTTCTGGGCCGGACGGGGCAGGCGGAGCTGTCCTTTCCCGGCGGGTGCGAGCTGGGCCCCCGGCCCATTGACCTGCACCTGGCGGCCATCCGTGCCCTGGGAGGCGTGGTGCGGGAGGATGGGGGCCGGCTGCGGTGTGCCGGCGGTCTGACCGGCCGGGAAATTATCTTCACCCGGCCCAGCGTAGGCGCTACGGAGAACGCCATGTTGGCCGCGGTGGCGGCCAGCGGTACGACCATTTTGTGCAATGCCGCCCGGGAGCCGGAGATCGTGGATCTCCAGAACTTTCTGCGCACATTAGGGGCCAGCGTCCGGGGGGCGGGGACCTCCATGGTGGTGATCGAGGGGGGAAAGCCCCTCCACGGCGGGGAATACACCGTCATGGGAGACCGCATCGTAGCCGCCACCTATCTGGCGGCGGCGGCCGCCGCCGGGGGAGAGATCGCCGTCTCCGGGGTGACGCCCGGCCATCTGGCCACGGTGTGCGCCGTGCTCGCCGAGGCGGGATGTGTCCTGCGCCAGGAGGGGGACGTGATCCACCTGGCCAGCCAAGGGCCGCTGGGTGGGGCAAAGCCAGTTCATACCGCGCCCTATCCCGGCTTTCCCACCGACGCGCAGCCCCCGCTCATGGCCGCGCTGGCCCGGGGGACAGGAATCACCCTCTTTGTGGAGCATATCTTTGACAGCCGCTACCGGCACGTGGATGAGCTGTCCCGCATGGGGGCGGACATCCGGGTGGAGAGCCGGGTGGCGGTGGTGTGCGGCGTGCCCAGGCTCCACGGGGCGGCGGTGGAGGCCGCCGACCTGCGGGGCGGCGCGGCCCTGGTGGTGGCCGCCCTTGCCGCGGAGGGGGAGAGCCGGATTACCGGCCTGAAGCACCTGGACCGGGGCTACTGGAATCTGGAGGAGAGCCTGCGGGGGCTGGGGGCGGAGGTGGTCCGCCGCCGGCTGGACAGTTAAGAAAATTCTTAGAATTAATTTATGGTTTACCGGCAAAGATTCTGGTATCCTGCTGATTGAGATACATACGGAGGCGAAGAGCAGATGGCGGCGAGAAAGAGACGGCGACGGCGGCGCAACAGGGGGCGCTTTGGCGTACTCTATAAGCTGCTGTCCACGCTGCTCATTCTTGCCGCCATTGTGACCGGGTGCATTGTATTCTTCCGGGTGGATGAGATCATCGTGGAGGGGGAGAGCCGCTATACCGCGGCGGAGATCATCGGCTGTCTGGGGGTGGAGCGGGGAGAAAACCTGTTCCAGCTGGACAAATTCAGTATGGCCCGCCAAGTGCGCACCCAGCTGCCCTATATCGACGAGATCAGCATCAGCCGCAAACTGCCGGATACTTTGGTGGTGCGGGTGAAGGAGAGCACCGCCATCGCTGTCTTTGAGCACGGCGGATCCTGGTGGCTGCTGGACGCCCGGGGCAAGATCCTGGAGCGGGGGGATTCCCTCCTGATCCAGGACCGGCCGGTGCTGCTGGGCATCAACGCCTTGGCCCCCGCGGTGGGCAGTCCTCTGGCGGTGGAGGAGAGCCAGCAGCAGAAGCTGGCCTGCCTCACCAGTCTGCTGGGGGCGCTGTATGACCGGGGAGTGAGCTGGCGGGTGAGCGAGTTTATCGACGTGAGCGAGAGCCGGGTCCGGTTTGGCTACAACGGTACGCTGACGGTGGAGATGCCCCTGTACAGCGACTTTTCCAGCCAGGCCTGGCGGCTGAAGCGGGCCATGGAGGAGCTGGAGGCCAAAAACGGGAGTATAAGCGGCACCCTGCGCCTGCCGGCGGAGGGAAACCAGGCGTGGCTGCTTACCGAGCGGTGGATGCCCGGCAGCGACCTGCCGGAGGCGCCCGGCCAAGACCAGCCGGAGCCAACGACCCAGCCGGATCCCGCCGGCGCGTCCCAGACGGAGCCGCCGGCCGGGGAATAGGCAGAGGAATTTCTGCGAAATGTTCTTTTTGGCCCCGTTCTCTTTGGGAAAGGGGCAGGGAGGAAGTACATGGCACAACTGAAACGGAAACGGGGCGAGCTGGCGGTGGTATTTTCCTTTGGCCTGCTGGGTTTTCTGCTGGCGCTCCAGCTGAAGAGTGTGAAGCTGAACACAGCGGTGGAGACCACCGGCGCCGCCCGTCTGGAGACCCTGCAGGAGTTGTACAACAACATGGCGGCGGAGCGGGACGAGCTGAAGCTCCGCCTGGACGAGGCCCAGGGCGAGCTGGAGGAGTACCGGTCCGCCGCAGCCTCCGGACAGGGGAGCGAGGCGCTGAAGACGGAAGTGGACCGTCTTTCTGTCATCGCGGGACTCACCGATGTGGAGGGTCCCGGGGTTATGGTGGTGCTCAACGACTCCAAGGCGGAAAATACCACCGGGGACGAGATGGACTACCTCATCCACGACAGCGACCTGCTCACAGTCATCAATGAGCTGCGGGCCGCTGGGGCCCAGGCCATCTCCTTCAACGGGGAGCGGATTCTGGCCACCAGCGAGGTGCGCTGTGCCGGTCCGGTGGTCATGGTCAACGGCAAGCGGTTCGCCGCCCCCTTTGTTATCTACGCCATCGGTGACCCCACCACGCTGTACAACGCCCTGACGATGCGAAACGGCGTGGTAGACGTGTTAGGGCAGTGGAAAATTCAGGTGAATGTGACCATGAGTGACTGTCTCCTGATTGAGAAGTACACCGGAATCATTCAGACCGGCCACCTCCGCCCCGCCGCAGCGGTGGGGGAGGAGGAGAGGGGGGGCGAGGGATAGTGCTCTATCTGGAGTTTGTGGGACTGGCCATCGGGCTGCTGGCAGGCTGGCTGTTCCCCTGGACCATCCCGCCCCAGTGGTCCCTCTATGTGGCCGCAGGGCTGCTGGGAGCGCTGGATTCCGGCTTGGGCGGGTGCAATGCCCGGCTGAAAGGCCAGTTTAAACTGAGCATTTTTCTCTCGGGCGCCGTGGGAAACACGTTGATTGCCGTATTTTTGACCTGGCTGGGGGAAAAAATTGGAATCCCGCTGTATTTGGCGGCGGTAGTGGTCTTCGGCACCCGAATGTTCCAAAACTTCGCAGAAATCCGAAGGGAGCTATTGACTAACCGGCAGAAAAGCAATAAAATATAAAGAGGTATATTTTGTGTGACCTGGGTCTTGTTTAAAAATTGCCGGTACGCTCCCCAAAGAGCGGGGCTTTTTTCACCTCTCTCCATTGAGACAAGGCCTGACCCGCGCCGCTTCCGGCGAACGAAACACCGGGCCGCGCGGGCCGCTTGAACAGAAGCGCTAGAGAGATAGATGTTGAATTGTTTACATAGGAGGAGCAGTTATGGCGATTGGACTGGATACCGGGCCTGACAACGTGGTTACCATAAAGGTGATCGGTGTGGGCGGCGGCGGAAATAACGTGGTCAACCGTATGATCGAGTCGGGAATGAGCGGTGTGGACTTTATTGCCGCCAACACAGACAAGCCATTTCTGGATGCGTCTCGGGCGACGTATAAGGTCCAGTTGGGCGAGAAGCTTACCGGCGGCCGGGGCGCGGGCGCTGACCCGGAGAAGGGGCGCAAGGCGGCGGAGGAGAGCCGGGCGCAGATTGCAAAAACTCTGGAAAATACCGACATGGTGTTTATTACCGCCGGAATGGGCGGGGGTACCGGCACCGGGGCGGCCCCAATTGTGGCGGATATCGCCAAGGAGATGGGGATCCTGACCGTGGGCGTGGTGACCAAGCCCTTTAATTTCGAAGGACGCCGCCGGATGAACCAGGCGGAGAAGGGGATCGAGGATCTGCGGGACAAGGTGGACAGCCTTGTGGTAATCCCCAACGAGCGGCTGAAGTATGTCAGTGACCAGAAGATCACCCTGTACAACGCGTTTGAGATTGCCGACGATGTGCTGCACCAGGCGGTGCAGTCCATCTCCGACCTGATTAAGAAGACCGGCCTAATCAACCTGGACTTCGCCGACGTGTCCGCGGTGATGAAGGACGCAGGTATGGCCCACATGGGCGTGGGCCGGGCCGCCGGTAAAAACAAGGCGGAGGAGGCGGCCCGCCTGGCCATCTCCAGCCCCCTGCTGGAGACCTCCATTGACGGCGCCAAGGGCGTGCTGATCAACTTCACCGGCTGTATGGACATGAGCCTGGACGAGGTGGACGCCGCCGCCGGCCTGGTGCGGGAGGCGGTCCACCCCGACGCAAACATCATTTTCGGCACCAGCTTTGACGAGAGTATGGAGGATGAGATCCGCATTACGGTGATCGCCACCGGATTTGAGGAGGAGTATGCCGGGGCGCTGTCCAGCAAGCCCTTCTCCGCCCCTGCGGAGCGCAAGCCGGAGCCCGCGCCGGTCACCCCCATTACTCCCATTACGGAGAGCGGCGGCTTTGGCAGCACTGCCGTACCGCCTGCCCCCGCTCCCACCCCTGCCTTCGGCGGTGAGAGCACCGGCATGACCGACGACGGCTGGGACGACATCTTCAAGATCTTCAATCAGAAGCACTGAGAGAAAAACCGTGCCGCAGAGCCCTGCTCTGCGGCACGGTTTTTTCCGAGTGTCAAAAAACGCAAAAATTGAAGGCTTCGGAGGGAAGGATAGTGTGAAAGGGAACCGTCAGGGTTCCCTTTTGCGTCCAAGCAAACCAGTTTTCAGAACTTTTCGAAGTTCTGAAAACTGCGCTCAGCCTGGCGAAAATACTTTTTCGGCAGGCTGAAAAAACGCAAAATTCGCCCCGCTGCGTGGTCAGGCGGCGTCCTCCTCCGGCATGGGTCGGATGACCCGGACATAAATGGAGCGCAGGAAGACGGCGCACAGGAGAGTAGCCACACACTCGGCGATGGGGAAAGCCCACCAGATGAGCTCCAGCCGGCCAGTGAGGGAGAGGAAAAACGCCGTGGGGAGGAGAACCAGCAGCTGACGGATCATGGAGATGCCCATGCTGAGGAAGCCATGGCCCAAAGACTGCATGGTAGAGGTGACAATGATATTAAAGCCTACAAAGAGGAAGGCAAAGCTGATGGACTTCAGGGCAGGGATACCAATGGCCAGCATATTTTCCGATGCCTTGAACAGCAGCAGAATCTGGGAGCTGAAAAACTGGATGAGGAGGAAGCCGGCCAGCATAATGGCACTGGCAAAGAGAATGCCCAGGCGGATGGTGTCGGTCATGCGCTTTTTCTTCTTCGCGCCGTAGTTATAGGCGATAATGGGGACTAACCCGTTATTCAGACCGAAGACCGGCATAAAGACAAAGCTCTGGAATTTGAAGTAGATGCCCAGCACTGCGTTGGCCGTGGAGGTGAAGGCCCCCAGAATCTGGTTGAGAGCGAAGGTCATGGCCGAGCCGATGGAGTTCATTACAATAGAGGGCAGGCCCACGCTGTAGATACGGGAGATGATGTACCAGTTAGGCCGGAAGCCCCGGAACTGGAGCTGGATGTCGCTGTTATACCGCCAGTTGAACAGGCCGGCCAGGGCGGCGGCGGCAAACTGTCCGATGACCGTGGCTACAGCGGCGCCGTCAATACCCATAGCTGGGAAGGGCCCCCAGCCGAAGATGAGAATGGGGTCCAGGATAAGATTGGTGATGGCCCCCAGACTCTGGGTGATCATAGTATAGAAGGTGCGGCCGGTGGACTGGAGCAGCCGCTCCAACATAATCTCCAAAAAGAGGCCGGCGCAGAAGAGAGAGCAGATGCGCAGATAAGAGGCGCCATAGCCGATAATGGCCTCACTGGTGGTCTGGAGGCGGAAAAACAGCTCAGAGAAGAGGCCTCCCAGCAGCATGAAGAGGAGCAGGCTGACCACAGTGAGAAAGAGGCCGTTGGTGGCGGCAGCGTTGGCCTGGGCAGTGTTTTTTTCCCCCAGGCTACGGGAGAGCAGGGCGTTGACGCCTACGCTGGTGCCCACCGCGATGGCGATAAGCAGGTTTTGGAAGGGAAAGGCCAGCGAGACGGCGGTAAGGGCGTCCTCGCTGATCCAAGAGACGAAGATGCTGTCCACCACATTGTACAGGGCCTGGATCAGCATGGAGAGCATCATGGGCAAAGACATGGTAAGGATCAGCCTCCCCACCGGCATGACGCCCATTCTGTTTTCAGGGACACGCTCTGACATTTGAATAACCTCCTGAAAAGTGGAGCCGCAGCACCCCGGCTGCGGCAGTTTTGTATTTCCTTCGATTCAGCAGGTCTATTATACTGTAGAGTTGGCGGAAAGGTCAATTACCTGGAGACAAGTTTGTGAAAAGGTGATGAATGTAGGACAAAAGAAGGACTCACTGTGAGGGAAGGAATTAAAAATTGAACAAAAAAGAGCCAGTTACTCCGGCCAGGGCGGCCGTGCCGCCAAGGAAAAACCAGTTTGGGCGGCGTCTTGGGAGAGGACGACGCCTCCCAGACTGCGGGAGCAGTGGACTGCTGTGACAACGCCGTCCCCGTCCTGCCCCAGAGCCAGCCCCACATGGGAGAGATCGGGAAAAAAGACCAGATCTCCAGGCTGAAGCTCCTCCCACGAAATGGGGGTGCAGGCGGCATACTGGTTCCGCGCGCCGTCCCCCACGAGGCTGGCCCCGGCGGGGCCGCCCAGGGCATTGACTGCCAGCCAGGTGATGAAGCCGGAGCAGTCCAGGCCGAAGGGCATCCGGCGTCCGGTGTCGTCGGAGCCAAGGGCGGTAACGGTCTGGTATTGGCCCCACCGAAGATCCCAGCCTAGGGCGGTGGACTTGCCACCCCAGAAATAGCCCACCTGCCCCACCAGACGGCAGGCGTTTTCGCAGGCCGCCTGCCGCGCTGGGGAGAGCCCCTGGGGGAGGGCGTCCACCAGAGCGGCGGCTTGGGGGGAGAAGGTGGGGAGCGGCCGCTCCGGCGTGCCAGGGTGGGGCCGGGCCAAAAGGAGAGGGCACAGCAAAAGCACAAGGACCCAAAAGAGCATCACCGGGGTCAGTGCGCTGGCTGCCCTGTGGGAAGCGTATTTCCGATTCATGGGACAAGACCTCCCTGAGAGATGGTCACCGACCGGCGGCTCCGGCAATAAAATGAGATTGTGGAGGGTGGAATTCCGCCCGCCGCAGACTTCAAAAGAGCAGAAGAAACTTTTTTGAAGCGCTTTGACTATCACTATGTCTGGAGGCACTGAGATATGAGTGAACGAAATTTAGATAAACTGCGCCTGGGGGAGTCTGCCCGGGTGGCGGAGGTGACGGCTGACCCGGCCATGCGCCGCCGCCTGCTGGATCTGGGGCTGGTGCCTGGCACCTGGGTGACCTGCGTGTCAAAGAGTCCGGCGGGGGACCCCACCGCCTACCGGATCCGGGGGGCGGTCATCGCCCTGCGGGGGGTGGACGCCGCAGAAGTAAGGCTCTGGGACAGGGAGGGCCGCCCTGCGCCGCTGTGCCGGACGGCACTGGCCTGAAAATGGGACTGACAAAGACGGCCACCGGTCTGGGCGCGGCGGGCCGGGAGGGGACCATTTGGCGAGAGAATCCAGAGGACCGGGTGATCGCCCTGGCGGGAAATCCTAACGTAGGGAAATCCACCCTGTTTAACTGCCTGACCAAGCTGCATCAGCACACAGGCAACTGGCCAGGGAAAACGGTGGCCACCGCCCAGGGACGCTGCGAACATAATGGAACAGGCTATGTGCTGGTGGATCTGCCAGGTACCTACTCTTTGATGGCCCACTCGGCGGAGGAAGAGGTGGCCCGGGATTTTCTGTGCTTCGGCGGCGCTGATGCCGCTGTGGTGGTGTGCGACGCCACCTGTCTGGAACGCAACCTGAATTTGGTGCTCCAGACCATAGAGATTCAGCCCCGCACGGTGGTGTGCGTGAATCTGCTGGACGAGGCGGCGCGGAAGGGAATTGAGATTGATTTGGAGGGGCTCTCCCAGCGGCTGGGCGTCCCGGTAGTGGGAACCTCCGCCGGCCGGGGGGAGGGAATACAGGCGCTGATGGACGCGGTAGAAGGGGTGCTCTCCCGTCCGCCCCAGACCAAGCCGCCCCGCTATCTCCCGCCCATGGAGCGGGCGCTGGAGCCGCTGACTGTGCTGGTTACGGGGCGGAGCGGCCCGCTTCCGCCCCGGTGGGCGGCGCTGCGGCTGCTGGAGGGAGAGGCGCGGACATTAAACTGGCTGGCCGGGGCGCTGGGGGAGGATCTGCGGGGGGATCCCCAGATTGCCGCCTGTCTGGAAGCGGCCCGGGGGGAGCTGGAGGGCGCCGGCCTGGACGCCGCCCTTCTAGGGGAGCGGCTTGTATCCTGCCTGGTTTGGACGGCGGAGGATCTGGCCCACAGAGCGGTGCGCCGGGATGAGGCCAAGGCAGACCGGTGGGACCGGCGGCTGGACCGGCTGTTTACCAGCCGCTTGACGGGGATTCCGGTAATGCTGCTGCTGCTGGCGGGGGTATTTTGGCTGACCATCACTGGGGCCAACTATCCCTCTCAGCTGCTGGCGGACGGTCTGTTCCAGGTCCAGGACTGGCTGACAGCGCTGTTTCAGCGGCTGAACGCACCGGACTGGCTCCACGGAGCACTGGTGCTGGGGATGTACCGCACCCTGGCCTGGGTGGTGAGCGTCATGCTGCCTCCCATGGCCATTTTCTTCCCCCTCTTTACCCTGTTGGAGGACTTTGGCTATCTGCCCCGGGTGGCGTTCGTGCTGGACCACGCCTTTCAAAAGGCCAGAGCCTGCGGCAAACAGGCCTTGACCATGTGGCTGGGGGAAAAACCGTATGCCGGTTGCCTTTTGTCCGCAGGGCGGGTATAATCAGACTGCTTCACAATAAGAGAAGACAGGAGGAGAGAACGTGGAAGATGTGACCAAGGCCCGCTGGTGGGACAAGCACTACGCCTTTTTCTGCAACCAGGCCTGTGAGTACTTCCCCTGCCATGAGACTGAGACTCCGGAGACCTTTAACTGCCTGTTCTGCTACTGTCCTCTTTACCCCCTGGGGGCGGACTGCGGGGGCGCGTGTACCTTCTCCGGCAGCGGCGTAAAGGATTGCAGCAAGTGTACCTTTCCCCACAAAAAGGAGAACTACGGCGCGATTATCGCCCAGTTTCCCCGGATCGCGGCGCTGTACCAAGGAAAGCACAAAGAGGGCGGCGGAACATGAAAACCGGCCTTTGTCCCTACAAGGGTGACAAAGGCCGGTTTTTATAATATGGAAGAAAAGCGCGGGAGAAAAAGGGGGGGACGGCGCTTATGAATACAGCTTCTTAGACCAGCCCCTGATCCATCATGGCCTCGGAGACCTTCAGAAAAGCGGCCACATTGGCGCCGGTGACGTAGTCGTTTTCGTTCTTGCCGTACTCGGCGGCAGCGGCGGACATATTGGCGTAAATATTGGCCATAATCTCTCTCAGACGGTTGTCTACCTTCTCAAAGCTCCAAGCCAGGCCCACGCTGTTCTGGCTCATCTCCAGGGCGGAGACGGCTACGCCGCCGGCGTTGGCGGCCTTGCTGGGCACGAAGAGGATGCCGGCCTCCTCAAAGGCGGACATGGCCTCCAGAGTGGAGGGCATGTTGGCTCCCTCGCACACCATCCAGCAGCCGTTGTTCAGCAGGCTCTGGGCGGCGTCCAGATCGATCTCGTTCTGGGTGGCGCAGGGCAGGGCGATGTCGCAGGGGAGGGTCCAGATACCCCGGAAGCCCTCATGGTACTCGGCCTTGGGCCGGGCGGCCACGTATTCCCGGATGCGGGCCCGGCGGTGCTCCTTCAGCTCCTGAATAACGGCCACGTCCACGCCGTCCTTGTCGTAAATATAGCCGTCGGAGTCGCACATGGCGATGATCACGGCGCCCATCTCCTGGGCCTTCTGGGCGGCGTAGATAGCCACGTTGCCGGAGCCGGAGACAATGATCCGCTGGCCCTGGAGGCTCTTGCCCTTGTGGGTGAGGATCTCGTTGGTAAGATAGACCACGCCGTAACCGGTAGCCTCGGTGCGGGTGAGGGAGCCGCCGTAGGCCAGGCCCTTGCCCGTGAGCACGCCGCAATACTGGGCGGTGAGGCGCTTGAACTGGCCGTAGAGATAGCCGATCTCCCGGCTGCCCACGCCAATGTCGCCGGCAGGCACATCCACCCCTGGACCGATGTGGCGGTAGAGCTCGTTCATAAAGCTCTGGCAGAAGCGCATAACCTCCTCATCGCTCTTGCCCTTGGGATCAAAGTCGCTGCCTCCCTTGCCGCCGCCGATGGGGAGGCCGGTGAGGGAGTTTTTAAAGATCTGCTCAAAGGCCAGAAATTTCAATACCCCTTGGTTGACTGTGGGGTGGAAGCGCAGGCCGCCCTTGTAGGGACCGATGGAGCTGCTGAACTGGACCCGGTAGCCCCGGTTGACGTGGTACTCACCCTTTTCGTCCCGCCAGGGCACCCGGAAGGAGATGATGCGTTCCGGCTCCACCAGACGCTCCAGCAGCTTGGCCTTCTGGTATTCCGGGTGGCGGTCCATCACGGGGCGCAGGGAGCCGAGTACCTCGGTGACGGTCTGAATAAACTCCGGCTCATAGAAGTAGCGGGCCTTGACTTCGTCCAGCACATGATTGACATAATCCATAATCAGAACCTCCATTACGATTTGAGATGAGGCCGGCCTCCGCAGACAGGCGTGCGGCTGCGCGCATACAATTTTCCCGGAGGAGAGCAAACTGCAAGTTAATTAAAACTAAACTGCAAGTATGCTGGGAGGTGAAATCCTGACAGGGCAAGGAGAGTTTGCTGAATTTGCCCTGTAATCCGGAAAAATGACAGGGCTATTATAACGCTTTCCCCCTGGGGGCTGTCAAGAGCAAATTCGAAAAATCGAAAAATTGCATGACGAAATCTGATATCTTGCAAAAATGGGGGAAATTAGAGGGAAAATTCAGGGGCTAAACCAAAGATAAAAGGAGAACTGAACCACTTATCTGCCGCATAGAGTAGGGTAGGAGGTGGTTTCGTGGAATTTAGACAGGAAAATAGAGGAAATCAGGATCTGTATTTGGTGAAAACGGAAGGGGCAGGGGAGCGGAGCAAAGAGGAGGTGCTGAGCGGGCTGCTTTGGAGCGGTGTACAGGAAGAATGGGGGGAGGAGGTGTGAGGGCCGGGGCCTGCCGGGCGGGGCTTTATCTGCGCCTTTCCAAAGACGACGAGGGGAACGGTGAGAGCGTCAGCATCACCAACCAGCGGATCCTGCTGACTGAGTATGTGCAGAAGCAGGGCTGGGAGATTGTGGACAGCTATATTGACGACGGCTGGAGCGGAACCAGCTTCGAACGCCCGGCCTTCCAGCGGATGCTGGCGGACATTGAGCGGGGGCGCCTGGACGTGGTGCTGACGAAAGATCTCTCCCGGCTGGGCCGGGACTACATTCAGACCGGGCAGTATACCGAGGTCTATTTTCCCTCCAAGCGGGTGCGGTACATCGCTGTCAACGACGGGTTTGACACCGCCCGGCCTGACACGGACATGGCCCCCTTCCGCCATGTGGTCAACGAGATGTACGCCCGGGACACCAGCCGGAAGATCCGCAGCTCTCTGGCGGGAAAGATGCGGCAGGGGAGCTACATTGGCAGCTTCGCCCCCTACGGCTATCAAAAGGATCCGGAGAACAAAAACCGCCTGGTCCCGGATGAAGCGGCGGCGGCGGTGGTAAGGGAAATTTTTAACCGGGCGGCGGGGGGCGAGAGACCAGGTGAGATTGCCGCGGCGCTGACCGGGCGGGGGGTTGCGCCGCCTCTGCTGTACCGCTGTATCTGCCATCCGGAGCTGGACGCCGCCCGGCTGGGGGCCCGGCGGGACTGGGCGGCGGCTACCGTGTCAAAGATCTTGAAAAACAGAGTCTATCTGGGCCATACCCTCCAGGGAAAGACGGAAAAGGTGTCCTTCAAATCTAAACTTACGGTATATCGCCCCCCGGAGGAGTGGGTGGTGGTGGAGCACACCCATGAGCCCCTGGTGAGCGAGGAGGGTTTTCGTCTGGTCCAGTTCCGCCGGCGGAGGACCGGGGCAGGGGCCTTTTCCAACCTGTTTTCTGGAATCGCCCGGTGCGCCCGGTGCGGGAGCGCCATGTCAGCCGTGGGGAGCCGGAAAAAGGATGCGCCGGTGAGCCTGGCCTGCGGAGCCTACAAGCTCCGCGGAAAAGAGGCGTGCTCCAACCATTTTATTGCCTACAACGTGCTCTATGAGATTGTGCTGGAGGTGGTGCGGGAGCAGCTTGCTCTTACGCCGGGGGAACGGGAGGAGCTGTACCGGCTGGTATGGGAAAAAGCTGTTCAGACACCGGAGCGGGGAAGGGGAAAGCGGGAGGCCCTGGAGCGGGAAGCGGCGGGGCTGGAGCGTATGGTAGAGCAGCTCTATGAGGACCGACTCAGCGGGCGGCTGTCCCAAGGGAGCTTTTACCTGTTGTTGGAGAAATATGAAGGGCGGCGGGAGAAACTTCGGGCCGCCCTGGCCGGCGCGGAGCCGTGGGAGGCTCGGCGGCAGGATGGGCTGAGGGGCGCCCTGTCCCGGCGGCTGGAGGAGTGGAGCCATCTGTCCCGTTTGGACAGCAAGGTATTATTTGCCCTGATTGACCATATCGAGGTGGGGCAGGGGCGGTATGAGAAGGGGGAGCAGGGCCGGAGAAAGCGCCAGGAGGTAAAAATTGTCTTCCGCTTTGACACAAAGGAGGAGACCAGGACGGTTTTTCTGTGAAGCGGCATACCCCCCAAACCCCAGCCATGTGCATGGGCTTTGGATGCAACGCAGCTGGGGTGGTGGGATGCCGGATCATCGATTCCCCCCGGGAGCGGCTGATCGCCATTCTGACCAACAATTTTGTCCCGTGCAACGGACGCTTTCCCACGCTGATTGCCATTATCACCATGTTCTTTGTGGGCACGGAGGGGGGACTGCGGGGGACGGTGCTGCCAGCCTTGATTCTTACTGGCGTGATCTTGATGGGGGTGTTCCTCACCTTCTGGATGTCCCGCCTGCTGTCTGCCACGGTGCTGAAGGGGGTACCCTCCTCCTTTACCCTGGAGATGCCCCCTTACCGCAGGCCCCGGGTGGGGCAGGTGATCGTCCGCTCGGTGCTGGACCGTACCCTGTTTGTCCTGGGCCGGGCGGCGGCGGTGGCGGCGCCGGCGGGTCTGGTGATCTGGCTGTGCGCGAATGTGACCGTGGCGGGGGCCAGCGTACTGAGCTGGTGTACCCGGTTTCTGGATCCCTTTGCCGGCCTGCTGGGGCTGGACGGCGTGATTCTGATGGCCTTTCTCCTGGGTTTTCCCGCTAACGAGATCGTGCTGCCCATTATTTTGATGGCCTATCTGTCCGGCGGGAGCCTGATGGAGACGGGAGATCTGCCGGCCCTGCGGGCGCTGCTGGTGAACAACGGGTGGACCTGGCTGACGGCAGTGTGTACCATGCTGTTTTCCTGCATTCACTGGCCCTGCTCCACCACCTGCATGACCATATGGAAGGAGAGCGGGGGGTGGAAATGGACCATTGCGGCCGCAGTGCTGCCAACTGCGGTGGGAATGGCGGTGTGCTTTGTGGTGGCCTCCGCCGCCCGCCTGCTGGGCTTGGTGTGAAAAGAGGTTTTACTTGCTGGCCCGCCTGTGGTACAATCAGGATATCGCGAGTATCAGAACAGCAGAGAGCCCAGGCGGGCTGAAATGTGTTTTCCCCCGGCATACGCGCCGCCGGGGAAGGCGGATTGAACTTTGTTCGCGCCTGGGGGCGCGGACGCCGTGAGGCATTTTTGACAGGCAGAGCCGGATGCCGCCTTCGGTGGCATCCGGCCCGCTGGCTGACCATATAACACAGGAGAAGAGGGCTTTCCATGAAGAAAACCGGTCTGATTACCTTTCACTTTGCCCACCACTATGGGGCGCAGCTCCAGGCATACGCCACCATGCGGGCCATTCAGGACCTAGGAGCCTCCTGCGAGATCATTGACTTCCGCCTGCCCCACACCACCCGCACCAACGAGCTGTTTAAAAAGTCCGGCTCGGCGCGGGGGCTGGCGGCGGATGCCCACACGGCCCTTCACTACCGGGCGTTCAAGACCCGGTATAACCGGTTCAGCGCCTTTGTGGCGGAGGAAATGACCCTGAGCCCCCAGCGATACACCTCTTTTGAGGCGCTGAAGGAGGCGCCGCCGGACTACGACGTCTATGTGGCGGGGAGCGACCAGATCTGGAATCCCTTTATCTACGCCGACCGGCAGTTTGAGCCCGCCTTTCTGCTGGACTTTGTCAAAGAGGGCCGGAAGATCGCCTATGCCCCCAGTCTGGGCACGCCGGAGCTGCCGCCCCCCTATGACGCTCAGCTCAGGGAGTACCTTGCCTCATTTGACGCACTCTCCGTCCGGGAAAAACGGGGACAGGCCCTTATCGCCCAGGCGGCGGGGCGGGAGGCCAAGGTGGTGCTGGACCCCACGCTGCTGCTCACCGGCCGGCAGTGGGGGGAGCTGGCGGCAGACCCCGGCCGGAGGGAGCCCTATCTTCTGTGCTACTTTGTCTCGGAGCCGGGGGAGATGGCGTCCTACGCCCTGGCCCTGTCGGAGCGCACCGGGTGGCCCATTGTCCAGCTTGCCGGGGCCCGGCGGAAGATTCCCGGGGCGAAGGCCCCGATCTTTGACGCAGGGCCCAAGGAGTTTTTGGGGCTTTTTCAGCACGCCGCCGCGGTGTGTACCAACTCTTTCCACGGTGCGGTCTTCTCCCTCCAGTTCCAGCGGCCTTTTTTTACCTCCATGTCGCCCAAGGAGCGCCTGACTCCCACGAGTTCCCGGATCTATAACCTGCTGTTCCGGCTGGGTGCGGCGGACCGGATTGTGGGCCGGCCCGAGACGGCGGAGCTGGAGGCGCCCATGGACTATCAGGCCATTGAGGCGCGGCTGGTGGAGGCCAGAGCGGATTCTTTGGCCTATCTGAAGGCGGCGATTGAGGGGGAGCCCCTCCCTGCTGCCCCGGCGCAGACGGCGGAGGAGACGCCCAAGGGGCCGAAGCTGTGTGGCGCGGCGGACTGCACCGGCTGCACCGCCTGCGCGTCGGTGTGTCCTGTGGGGGCGATTACCATGGCCCCTGACCACGAGGGCTTCCTGCGGCCGGTGGTGTCGGAGCAGTGTATTTTGTGCCGCAGGTGCGAGGGGGTGTGTCCCGGGCTGCGCCCCAATGGGGAGCCCCTGGCGCCGGCGCCGGTGCTGGGCGTGAAAAACCGGGACAGAGGCGTGCTGGGGCAGAGCACCTCCGGCGGGGCCTTCTCTCTGCTGGCAGAGTATGTGATCGCCCAGGGCGGGGTAGTCTTCGGCGCCGCCTTTGACGAGACCATGACCGTCCGCCACCGGCGGGCGGAGACAGCAGAGGGTCTGGCCCCCCTGCGCCAGACCAAATATGTGCAAAGCGACCTCTCCGGCGTCTTCCGCCAGGTGAAGGCCGCCCTGGCAGAGGAACGGCAGGCACTCTTCACCGGCACCCCCTGTCAGGTGGAGGGCCTGAGCCGCTTCCTGGGCGGGGAGGCGGTGGGGCTGATCACCTGCGACCTGGTGTGCCACGGGGTGCCCTCACCGGCGGTGCTGGCGGCGTGGCGGGCCCGTCGGGAGGGGGAGGCAGGCAGCGCCACCGCGTCGCTGCTCTTCCGGGACAAGCGGGTGGAGTGGCGCAGGGCCCACCTGACCCAGACCTTCCAAAACGGCGTCACCCAGACCGCGCCCCTGATGGAGACCACCTTTGGACGGGGCTTTGGCAGCGGACTGTTTCTGCGGCCCTGCTGCTACCAGTGCCCCTGCGCCGGGAAGCGGAAATACGCCGACTTCACCCTGGGGGATTTCTGGGGCTTTCCGGAGAAGGAGATGCCTGGCGGGGTAAAGGACGGCGTGTCCATGGTGCTGCTGAACACACCGCGGGCCAGGGCGCTGTGGCCGCTTGCGGCCGGCGGGGCCCAGTGGATGGAGCGCAGCTGGGGCGAGGCGACGGCGGGGAATCCCCGGCTGCTGCTCCCCACGGGGCGCAACGCCAGGCGGGATGCCTTCTTCGCCGCCTTGCGCACCTGGCCCTTTGAAAAGGTGGAGGCGGAGTTTATGGGAATCCCCCGCCTGCCCTACCGGGTGGCGGCGAAGGTGCTGACCCCCAAAATGAAGGGGGCGATTCGGAAACTCCTGCGGTGACAGAAGAAAGATTTACAAATTGTTCTGGATTTTTCCGTCTGTCCCTGTTAGGATAGGGTATACTTTAAGCTGGAATGACACCGCCGGAGTGGGAGAGAGCTCCGGCCTTACTTAGAACCTGTATTCATAACCGTTGGACACTGTCTGGCCGGGACTTTTGCCTTGCGGGACAGCAAAATCCCACGACAATCCAGCGCCCCCGGTTGTGAATATAGGTTCTTAGAGAAAAGACCATCTTGAGATTTGGGGGTAATCACTTGCGTTCGATTGAAACTTGGCTGGATCGATTCTGCTATAAGCACCCGAGGCTGGGCATTCCGAATCTGATGACCATTGTGGTGGCAGGAAACGTGCTGGTCTATCTGCTGGATCAGTTCAGCAACGGGGTGTCCCTGTCCCTGCTGCTGGCCTTTATTCCGGGCCAGATTCTGCGGGGGGAGCTGTGGCGGCTGGTGACCTTCGCCTTTGTTCCCGCCAGCGGCGGGGTGTTCCTGCTGCTGGAGCTGTATTTCTACTGGTTCATCGGCACGGCGCTGGAGCGGGAGTGGGGGAGTACCAAGTTCACCGTCTTTTACGCCGCCGGTATGCTTTTGAACATTGTGGTGGGTCTGGCGCTCCACTTCCTGGGGGGCGGGGGCATCATGTCCATGCAGTACGTCAACCTGTCCCTGTTCTTTGCTTTCGCCACCCTGTACCCCGACTTGCAGGTGCTCTTGTTCTTTATCATCCCCATCAAGGTGAAGTGGCTGGCGTGGATTGACGCGGCCATCTTCGCCTGGAGCGTGCTGAGCAGTCTCATGGCGCTGAATATGGCGGGGGCGCTGCTGCCGGTGGTGGCGATTCTGAACTATTTCCTCTTCTTCTGGTCGGACATCACCGCCCGGGTGCGGCAGGGCCGCAGCCAGGTGAAGCACCAGCACTCCCGGCAGACGGTCAACTTCCGCCGGGCCACCCGGGAGGCCCAGCAGAAAAAGGGCTATATCCACAAGTGCGCCGTGTGCGGCAAGACGGACACAGACTACCCAGATATGGAGTTCCGCTACTGTTCCAAGTGCAACGGCTACTACTGCTACTGCAAGGAGCATATCAATGACCATGTCCACATCCAGTAATGCGCCGGAGCGGCTGGAGACGGCGGATCTGGTGCTGATCCGGTCCAGGCCGGAGCTGGCCCGGCGGCTGTGCGATTATCATATCCGCAACCAGGACTTTCTGTCCCAGTACGCGCCGGGCCGTCCGCCGGAGTTTTACACGCCGGAATTCCAGCGGAATCTGCTGGAGCGGGAAGAAGAGGAGTACCGCCAGGACATGAGCTGCCGGTATTACATCGCCCCCAAGGAGGCGCCGGAGACGCTGATCGGCCTTGCGGCAGTCAACCAGATCATACGGGGCGGGTTTCAGTCTGCCTTTGTGGGGTACAACCTGGACCGGGAATTTCTCCGGCGGGGCTATATGACCCAGGCCCTCACGGCGCTGGTGGAGACGGCTTTCGGCCCCCTGTGGCTCCACCGGCTGGAGGCCAACATCATGCCCCGCAACACCGCCTCCCTGCGCACAGCGGCCAGGTGCGGCTTTGTGCCGGAAGGGATTTCACCCAAGTACATGCAGATTAACGGCGTGTGGGAGGATCACATCCATATGGTCCGCCGGAATACCGCCTTGGAAGACTGAGAAGCGGTACCAACCGCCGCAAAGATTTGTGTTGAGGCATTGGTACGGCTTCTGAATACAGACAAGGGAGGGCGCACACCAGGAATCCCGGTGTGCGCCCTCCTTGTCTGTAAGCGCCTGCGCAGAAATGCACACACAAATTTTAAGGGCGGGGCGCGATTTTATGAACGGCCCGCATTGTAAAGTGCGGGGGTCTATGGTATACTATCTCAGCATGGGAAATTGTACACAATTGAGGTGCTTTGAGAATGGAACAGGAAAAGAAAGTCATGCTCTCCGGCATTCAGCCCAGCGGGGGACTGCATTTGGGCAACTATCTGGGGGCCATCCGGAACTGGTCCGCCCGGGCGGAGGCATTTGACTGTTACTACTTTATGGCGGATATGCACACCATCACTGTGCGGCAGAATCCGGCGGACCTGCGCCGCAATACCCTGGAGCAGCTGGCTCAGTACATCGCCTGCGGCCTGGATCCGGAAAAAAATACCCTTTTTATCCAGTCCCACGTGCCGGAGCAGGCGTGTCTGGGCTGGGTGCTCAACTGCTACACCATGTTCGGCGAGCTGTCCCGGATGACCCAGTTCAAGGACAAGTCGGCCAAGAACGCGGAGAACATCAACGGCGGCCTGTTTACCTACCCCGCCCTGATGGCCGCAGACATTCTGGCCTATCAGCCGGACTATGTGCCGGTGGGGGAGGACCAGAAGCAGCATGTGGAACTCACCCGCAACGTGGCCCAGCGGTTCAACAATCTGTACGGTGAGACCTTTAAAATCCCTGAACCATACATTCCCAAGACCGGGGCCCGGGTGATGGGCCTGTCCGCGCCGGAGAACAAGATGAGCAAGTCCGCGCCGGAGGGCTGCGTCTTTCTGCTGGAGAAGCCGGAGGACATCATGCGCAAGTTCAAGCGGGCGGTGACCGACTGCGATACACAGCGCTGCGTCCGCTACGACCCGGCCAATAAGCCGGGGGTGTCCAACCTGATGAGCATCTATGCCGCCGTTACCGGCAAAGATTACGAGGCCATTGAGCGGGAGTTTGACGGCAAGGGCTACGGCGTGTTCAAGCCCGCCGTGGGCGAGGCGGTGGTGGACCTCCTCCGGCCCATCCGGGAGGAAGCGCAGCGCCTGCTGGCGGACAAGGCCTATTTGGAGGCGGTCTACCGCGCCGGCGGGGAGAAGGCCAGCCGCACCGCCTGGAAAACCCTGCGGAAAGTCTATAAAAAAGTGGGCTTTGTGGCCCGCTGAGGCTGCGAAGACAGAAGCGAGGAGCCTTTCAATGCCTACAACTATGTCGATAGAGACCATCGGCCTGACGGCCGGCGCCCTGGCCACCGCATTTCTGGTGGCCCTGATTTCCACGCCGATTGTAAAAACGCTGGCCCAGAAGTGGGGCGCGGTGGACGTGCCCAAGGACGCTCGGAGAATGCACAACCACCCCATTCCGCGTATGGGGGGGCTGGCCATTTTTCTGGGCTTCCTGCTCAGCGTGATTCTGTTTCTGCCCTTCCTGCCCAACGGGATCAGCCGTCAGGTGCAGGGGATGCTGCTGGGGGCGGTTGTGATTGTGGTGCTGGGCATTCTGGACGATATTTTCGCCCTGCCGGCCCTGCCCAAGCTGCTGGTGCAGATTGTGGCCGCCGGTCTGGCCGCCTATACGGGAAATGTGATCAAGGTGCTGTCCAACCCCAATATTTTTTCCAGCGATCCCTACTGGGAGCTGGGGTGGCTGTCCATCCCCGCCACAATGCTGTGGATTGTGGCCATCACCAACGCGGTGAATTTGATTGACGGGCTGGACGGCCTGGCCTGCGGTGTGTCCACCATCAGCTCTATGACCATGCTGGTCATCGCCCTTGTGGTGGCCGAGCCAAATGTGGCAGTGCTCATGGCCTGCCTGGCGGGGGCGTGCATCGGCTTTTTGCCCTATAACCTGAACCCGGCCAAGATCTTTATGGGGGACACCGGGTCTACCTTTTTGGGGTACATTCTGGGTGTGGTGTCCATCCAGGGCCTGTTCAAATATTCAGCTATCATCTCCTTTGTGGTGCCCTTCCTCATGCTGGGGCTGCCCATCTTCGACACCTGCTTCGCCTTTATCCGCCGGATCGCCCACGGACAGAGCCCTATGCACGCCGACCGGAGCCATGTCCACCATCGGCTCATTGATATGGGCCTGAGCCAGAAGCAGGCGGTGGCGGTGCTCTATGTGATTTCCGCCATTCTGGGCCTGTGCGCCGTGGTGCTCACTACTATCGGCGAGCTGAAAGCCATGCTGCTGCTCTTTGCCCTGTGCGTGACCGGCGGGGTATCCGCCCGGCTGTTCCTCCCTGGAGGGGAGCGGCGGGATCGAGAGGACCATCCCCAGGCTCAAAACCAAAATCCGGCTGGGGAGGAGCAGAATTCAGACAGACAGGAGAAGGAGGAACAGCTGTGAGCGTCCGTGTGATGACCCTATTCGGCACCCGGCCGGAGGCGGTGAAGATGGCCCCGCTGGTAAAAGAGCTTCAAAGCCGCCCGGCGCTGGAGGCCATCTGCTGCGTCACCGCCCAGCACCGGCAGATGCTGGACGCGGTACTGAACATCTTCCAAATCAAGCCGGATTTTGACCTGGATATTATGGAGCCCCGGCAGACGCTGTCCTCCATCACGACCAAATGCCTGCTGGGTATGGAGCGGGTCTTTGAGGAGACCAAGCCCGACCTGGTGCTGGTCCACGGAGACACTTCTACCACCTTCGCCGGGGCGCTGGCGGCTTTTTACCACCAGATTAAGGTGGGCCATGTGGAGGCGGGACTGCGTACCTGGGACAA
Source organism: Pseudoflavonifractor sp. 524-17 (assembly GCF_009935845.1). Taxonomy (GTDB): domain Bacteria; phylum Bacillota; class Clostridia; order Oscillospirales; family Oscillospiraceae; genus Pseudoflavonifractor_A. The sequence continues at coordinate 164,071 of NZ_QWEK01000006.1, forward strand.
GTACTCCCCCTGGCCGGAGGAGATGAACCGGCGCATGGTGGGGGATATCGCCGATCTGCATTTTGCCCCCACCGTCTCCAACTGGGCCAACCTGGCCCGAGAGGACATCCGCCAGGGGGTCTTCGTCACCGGCAACACGGTGATCGACGCCCTGAAGACCACGGTGCGGCCGGACTTCCGCTTTGCCACCGGCCTGCTCAACGAGCTGGACTACCAGAAGAAAAAGGTGATTCTGGTCACCTGCCACCGGCGGGAGAACTACGGAGCGCCCATGGCCCAGATTATGACCGCCCTGCGCCGCCTGACAGAGGACTTTGCCGACACGGAGCTGGTCTACCCGGTCCACCTCTCCCCCGTGGTGCGGGAGGCGGCGGAGCGGTATCTGTCCGGCCACCCCCGCATCCACCTGATCGGCCCGCTGGATGTGGAGGAGATGCACAACCTGATGGCCCGAGCTTATCTTATTATGACGGACTCGGGGGGCATTCAGGAGGAGGCCCCCGCCCTGGGCCGGCCGGTGCTTGTCCTGCGCAGAGAGACTGAGCGGCCCGAGGCTGTGGAGGCCGGCACCGTCAAGCTGGCCGGCGTGGAGGAGGGGGAGATCTACCGCCTGGGAGCCCAGCTGCTGGAAGACCCGGCGGCCTATGCGGCCATGGCCCATGCGGCCAACCCCTACGGGGACGGACAGGCGTGCCGCCGCATTGCCGACGCCATTGAGTGGCATTTCGGCCTGCGGGCGGCTCCGCCAAAGCCCTTTGGTCCGCCGGAGGAGTAATACAGGCGGGACGCCCTCAGCCCTGGCGCCTGTTTTTAAACGGACGCTGGCGGGATCCCCGCCCTTTTCCTGGAAGGAGCGGGCATATGGAACGAAGAAACCGAAATATTCTGGTGCTTCTCATCGCGCTGGTTATTGTGGCAGCGGCCTTTTCCAGCTTTGGTATGGAGTATTTCGCGGGAAATACGCCGGAAATCACCCTGCCGGAGATAACCCGCCCGGCGGGCCCGGAGGGCGAGGAACCGGGTCGGACAGACGGCGTCATCCGGGTAGAGGTAACGCCGGACACCGTGCAGGGGGTTGTTGAGACACTGGAGCGCCCAGCCAGCTACTATCAGGAGATCACCGTCACCTACGGGGCGGCGGGGGGAAGCCTTACCGCCAAACAGTGGGTGGACGGCGGGTGGAGCAGGACGGAGGCCGCTCTCCCCGGCGGAATGATCCGCCACACCATCGTGGGAGAGGGGATGGTCCACTACTGGTACGGGAACAGCCGTACCTGGGCCAGCGCCCCGGGGGACCAGCGCTCCCACGATCTGGAGGGGCCCCATATCCCCACCTATGAGGACATTTTGGACGTGGAAAAGGATCATATCACCAGGGCAGGCTATGAGGAGAAGGACGACATGGCCTGCGTATTCGCGGAGATCATCGACTCTGAGCTGGGCAGCGTGTCCCGGTATTGGGTCAGCGTGGATAACGGCCTTCTGGTGGCGGCGGAGCGGGCCCGGGGGGAGGAGCTGCTGCTCACCATGAGCGCCGCCGGGATCGAGCGGCCGGTGGCCGCGGGAACGGTCTTCGCCCTGCCGGACGGGACCCAGCTCCACGCGGTGTCAGTCCAGCCCCAGCAGTAGCAGCAGCCCCAACGTGATGACCAGCTCCATATCGTCCCCCTCAAGGAAGAGAAAGAGAAGGATGAGCAGCAGGAGAATATCCCCCCGGTCCAGCTTGAGCCGGCGGAGCAGGCCGGACAGCCCCTTTTCAAGGGCAGATACATCCGCCGGCGGGGGAGAGGGCGCTGGGCCTGGCGGCGGAGCCGGGCGGAAGCGGGGGCCTGGGTCCGGAGGCCGGAATGGGGGAGCGTCCTCCTCCAGGACGCGGGTACGGGCCCCCGCGTCGGTGATGTAGCGGTTATACATGGCCGTCGCCGCCCTCCTTTTTGAAAAGCGCAAAGGCCACCCGAATAACCCGGGAGAGCTTTGCAATTTTCACCGCTTTGTCCACATTGGCGTACCGCTCTTCCTTGACAAAGGGTTTTAGCGCGTTGAGCAGGGCGGTCTTCTGGCTGTCGGCGGCGTTGTACTCTGACAAGAGCCGCAGGGCCTTCTGCACCAGGGCCGGGTCCAGCTCTCCCAGCACGGACAAAGGATTATCTCCGCCGCCGGAGAGGGTGCCCAGCAGGCCCAGCAGGCTGTTCCAGTCGGTGCCGCCGGGGCTGGAGGGCGCCTCCTCCGGGGGCTGCACAGGCTCGTAGCCGCCGTCCGCCGGAGGCGGGGCCTGTTGTGGGACGGGCGCCTCTCCGGTGAGGGCCTGGGCGATGGAGACAATCTGCCCCATGGCCTCCGGGTCACTGAAAATCGCGTTGAGTTTTTCTTCTAATTCAGCCATGCCGCCCTCCTTTCCGGTGGATATCCGGTGCGTGAATTTAGCGTTTGGGACCTGTGGACAGGGTTTTGCGGCTGTGAATACAGGTGTTTACTTAGGAGCCTGCTTCTGGAGGCGGTTTACTACCGCGGCCCCCTCCTCGCTGCGCATGACCTGGTCCATCATGCCCTTGAGGGCGGAGGGGTCTCCGTTGGCGGCGGAGGCGGCGGCTTTTTGCAGGCCGTCCCCGCCGGCCTGTTCCAGCATGGACATCAGCTTCTGGGTGTCCGGAGAGCGGAGCAGGGCTTCCAGAGCGGCCCGGTTTTTCAGCAGGCCGGCGGCCTTGGGATCGTTCATCAGCTGATCCAGATTGTTGGGCGGAAGTTTCGGCATGGCAATTCCCTCCATAAAAGCAGGATATGAGACAAGATCCTGGAATATACGGCCTGTAGGCCGCTTCATTTTCAGTATATGCAGGAATGCGGAGAAGGTGCCCCGGCGGCGGGATTATACTGCCCGGGGCAGAGAGGGTGGAGAGATATGAAGCTATTGGTCTTTTCCGACTCCCATGGGGACGTGCGCCATATGGCACGGGCGGTGGAGCAGAACCGGCCGGACATGGTGCTCCATCTGGGGGATATAAACGGGGATTTGCAGGCGCTGCGCCGGAAGTTCCCCGAGCTGCCCATGGAGTGGGTATATGGCAACTGCGACGGTCGGCGCACTGATCTGCCGGAGGAGCGGGTACTGGAGGTGGCGGGGCAGAAAATTCTGATGATGCACGGCCACTCCCGCCGGGTGAAGATGGGGATTGGAGCGGCAGTGTGGGCCGCCAGAGAGGCTGGGGCGGACATCCTCCTCTTTGGCCATACCCATGAGCCTGTGTGCGAGTACGAGGCGGGTCTTTGGATTCTGAATCCGGGCACCATCCGGGGTGGCTGGAGCGGGGCTACCTACGGCGTACTCTCCTTGGAGGGGGAGGAGATCGGGTGCTGTCTGATGAAGGAGGAGTAAATTATGCTGCTGACGGTTGATATAGGAAATACAAACATGGTATTCGGCATCTTTGAAGGGGAGAGATTGGCAGGCAGCTTCCGGCTGCGGACAGAGGCCAATCAGACCTCGGATGAGATCGGCCTGTTGGTGTGGGGGTATTTTGAGCGCTTCGGCCTGGATGCTAGCGCGGTGGAGAACGTGGTTATCGCCTCAGTAGTGCCGCAGGTAATGTACTCGGTGAACAGCGCCATGGTGAAATACCTAGGCCGCCGGCCCCTGGTAGTGGACGACACGCTGGATCCCGGCCTGCCCTATGGGGTGGAGAGCGACGAGCGCCTGGGTCCGGACCGTGCCGTGGCCTGTGTGGGGGCGCTGGCCCGGTTTAGGGCGCCTCTCATTGTGCTGGACTTCGGCACCGCCACCACCCTGGATGCGGTGGATCGGCAGGGGCGGTATATCGGCGGGTGCATCACCGCCGGGGTGCGCGTTTCCATTGACGCCCTCTTCCAGCGGACCGCCATGCTGCCCCATGTGGAGCTGGCCAAGCCGGAAAAGGTGCTGGGCACCACCGCGGTAGGCCAGATCCAGGCCGGCGCGGTTATCGGCTATATGGGGGCCATGGAGCACCTCATCCGCCAGGCAAAAGAGGAGATGGGGGAGCCGGACGCCAAGGTGGTGGCTACCGGCGGTCTGGCCCGGATGGTGGCCGAGAGCAGTACCCTCATCGACGTGGTGGACAGCCACTTGGTTCTGGATGGCCTGCGTATTGTCTACAACCGCCAGAGATAAAAAATCCCGGCCGGGAGACGGAAACTGCCGTCTCCCGGCCGATTTTTCTAACCAGACCGGCGGAATCTATACCAATTTATAGTCGCCCGGCGCAATCCATCCCCGTCTGCGCATGAACTCAGAGGTCAGGAAGGAGATGACGGCGGGGAGCACCAGACAGATGAGGATAAGGCCCAGCCACTCCACAGCGCCGGGCGTAACGGCGGACATCCCCTGGGCCAGGGCGGCCTCCCCGGGGGTGAGCCAGCCGGTGACCACGCCGATGGGGCCCACCAGACCGCAGGTACCCATGCCGGCGGAGATAGGGGCGCTGTTCATGGTCATGCGGAAGACGCAGGTGGCAAGGGGGCCGGTGACTGCGGAGGCGAGAACAGGGGGGAGCCACAAAATGGGCTTTTTCAGCAGGTTGGGCACCAGCAGCATGGAGGTGCCCAAGCCGATGGAAGCCAGGCCGCCGGTCTTATTCTCCCGGTAAGAGCACACGGCGAAGCCCACCATATGGGCACAGCAGCCGGCTACCGCCGCGCCGCCGGCCAGCCCCACCAGGCCGAGAGCGGCGCAGATGGCAGCGGAGCTGATGGGCAGGGTGAGGATAATCCCCATAATAACGGATACCAAAACGCCCATGAGGAAGGGCTGCTGGTTGGTGGCCCACATAATAACGGTACCCAGAAGGGAGGCCAGCCGGCCGATAGAGGGGGCCAGGAAAGTGGCCAGCAGGACGCCGGTGAGGATGGTCACTGTGGGGGTAACCAACAGGTCCACCGGAGTGCGCTTGGAGACCAGCTTGCCGCAGAAGATAGCCGGCAGGCAGATGATGTAGACCGCCAGGGGTCCGCCGCCGCCCCCCAGGGCAGCGGCGGCATAACCTACTGTGGCCAGGGAGTAGAGGACATAGGGGGGGCACCCCATAGAAAAGCCGATGGCCATGGCCATCGCTGTGCCCTGTACTGCGGCGGTGTATGTGGCTGTCTCCAGCAGAAAGGCGCCTGCAGGGCCGGGGAGAAAGGTGCCCAGGGTTTTGATGATAGTGCCGATGAGCAGAGAGGCGAACAGGCCATGGGCCATACCGCCCAATCCCTGAATGACGATGCGGTGAAACGAGAACTCAATGTTCTGCTGCTGGAAATAAGAGTTGCCGCCTGTAGAGGCTGTTTGCTTTTCCATAGGACAATCCCCCTGATTGCGAGATGCGGTATTCCAAACTGCTCTCACGATTTTGAGTAATCATAGCACACCAGGACCCGTTTGGAAATGGTCAATATGCCCAAAGGATTTGCCCCCAAAGAGGGAGCGTCCGTGAGAAAATTCCAGGCTGCCGGACCGTCTGCCGGAGGGAATGGGAGAGCGGGAAAAATTGTGAAAAAATAAACCAAACTTCTTGTCAAGGAAAATGAAATGTAGTATTATTAGTTGAACTGTATAGACAAAAAATAAAAAGCAGAGGTGTGATAATGTTGAGTAAAAAACAGGCACTGACAGAATTTCACCGCGGGTCCATACTGGCGGCCGCTGAGCGGCTGTTTGCGGAGAAGGGGACGGAGAAGACGACCATGGACGATATCGCCCGGGAGTCGGAGTACAGCAAGGCCACACTGTATGTCTACTTTCAAAGCAAGGAGGAGATTGTCAACGCCATTTTGCTAAGCAGCATGGTACTGCTGCAAAAGAAGCTGGAGGAGGCTATCCGCAGCAATCCCAATTGGTTTCAGGCATACAACGGCGTGTGTGAGGCCATTATCCACTTTTACGGAGAAAACCCCGCCGCCTATGACACGGTAGCCCGGCAGACCGTCATGGAGGCGGAAGGGGGACAGGCAGACCAGAGCCTGAAGGAGATCCGGCAGGTGGGAGAGGCCACCAACGATCTGCTGGCGGATTTCCTCAAGCGGGGCGCGGCTGAGGGAGCGGTGCGTATTGAGCTGCCTCCGAAGGAGACGGTGCTGCTCTTCTGGGCCGGTCTGTTCGGCATGGTAAAAATGGCGGAGGGCCGGGAGAAATATCTCCAGGACACCCTGAACATTGAGAGGGAGGAATTTCTGCGCCATGGTGTGCGGATGCTGCTGGACTCCATTACCAAAGGCCGTATCATAGAGTAAAGATTGAGTGCAAAAAACATCCCTCCTGTCCGCTGGCAGGGGGGATGTAAAATTTTTTAACGCAGTCAGAGGCGGTTCTAAGGCGCGGGGGGAACGTCCCGGCTGAGGCGGCGGAGGACGGCCTCAGTTGTGAGGGGGGCGCCCCTGCGCTGAGAGAGGGAGGAGGCCGCGCGCCGGGCGCAGTCCAGGGCGCAGCGCAGGGGCAGGCCGTGGACGGGGACAGAGATGCTCCCGCTCTGCTCGCTGACGGGAAAGAGGAGTTTTGCCTGGACGCCGCTGAAGGCGGCCGGCAGGGGGAGATGGCGGATTTCGCCGGCGGTCTCTTCCAGATGGCGGAGGGCGTCCGAAAAGCGGAGGACACCCCGCTCCCACTCCTGTTGGAGGAGAGAGCAGGCTATGGTGTGAAGGAGGCGGTCCTCCAGCCGGGCGTACACCAGATTTTCCCCCTCCGCCTGCTCCGCCAGACGGACGTGGCCGGCGTACGGGGCGGCGAGGACGGCCAGCTGTTCCTCCGCCGCCGCAGCCTCCTCGTCAGAAATCACGCCGCCCGTTTCCAAGCAGAGGCCGTCCAGCTGAGAGAGCGCGGTGATCAGCCGCGTACCGCCCCGGACGGAAACCAAATAGCCCACGGTTTCTACTCCGCCGCTGTGGATGCAGATCCGGCGGACCGGGCCGTTTGGGGGCAGTTTTTCCGCTATAAGCGCCAGGAGCCGGTCCACGCCAGGGTTACCCCAGGTCAAAAAGGAGACGCGCTCGGTGATGGCATCCCGCTGGATGGTGCCCTCCAGGGCGGGACATTCCGGCGTCTCCGGCAGCCGCCACACCGGACCAGAACAGAAAGCCCCCAGACTCTGGAGATAAGGGGACTGGGTGAGCGCCGCCCAGAGGTCCTCCAGACAGGCGCTGGGGCGGTCCTGCGCGGCTTGGACCCGGTCTGTCTGGTACAGATTGTACTGGCTCTCCGGAGAGAGCTCCATGGCAGCCGCAGCGTCCCGCTGGCGCTGGAGGCGCTGAAGGGAGCGCCGGGCCAGAGTCTCCTCGTCCAAGGTGCCGTTCTGGAGCGCGCGGAACTCCCCGGCCTCCACTGGCAGTATGGAGATCTGCTGCTGGCCTACCACCAGATTGGCGGACTGAAGCCGGGCGAAAAGACGGCCGTAGACCGCCTCCTCCACACTGCCCAGATAGCACAGGTTGAGAACTTCGATACAGTCGTGCTTCTGCCCGATGCGGTCAATGCGGCCGATGCGCTGTTCCACCTTCACGGGATTCCAGCCCAGATCGAAGTTGATGAGCAGATCGGCAGTCTGCAAATTGAGTCCCTCGGCGGCGGCGTCAGTACACAGGAGCAGATCCACCTCTCCCTGGAGAAACAGGCGCTTGAGGGCCAGGTGGGAGACGGGCTGGTCCTTTTTCAGGGCGGGATCGTACCACTGGGCCTGGCTGCCGGCGTAGATGCCCGCCCGGAGATTGGGATCCCGGAGGAGCAGGTGGCGGCGGATGGAGATTGCCGTGTCCAGAAACCGGGTAAAAAGCACCGTCTGGCGCAGACGTCCGCCAGACCGGCGGCGATCCAGCTCCTCCAGCAGGGTCTGAATTTTGGAGGGGGTCTCCTGCATGGCTTGCAGCTGGGTGAGCATTTGGGTAAGCCGGCGGCGCTCCCACTCCAGGCCGGGCCTGCTCCGGTCCCTGAGCAGCAGCTCTACCGTTTGGGCGTCCAGATCGCTCTCGGCATAGTCGTCCTCTCTCAACAGATGCAATAGGGTGTTTGGCGCCCAATCCTCCTCCTGCGGCCTGGCGGCGTGGAGGGCGGCGTCCACCCGGCGCAGCCGCCGGGCCAAGGTCATCTGGACGGCATACAGGCTGGAGGCGAAGCGCAGCTGGAGAAAATTGAGGAGAAAGGCGATCCGCTGTCTGACCTGGGCGCCGTCCTGGGCGGCGCGGCGTTCCAACTGCTGGCAATAATCATTGAGCCGGGCGTAAAAACCGGCCTCCGCCGGGGTGAAGGAGACGGTGCGGAGGGGGCGCACACAGCGGCGGGCCAGCCTGCCCTTCAGCTCCCCCTTTTGACGGTAGAGCTCCAGAAGGGAGCGGGTGTGGCGCATCATCACCCGGGAGAGAGGGGAGGCGGCAAAAAGGGGCTGGGTCAGATAGGGGATGTCCCCCTGTTTGGGGGGCCGGTGGGGGAGCATCTCCAGGGCGGCGCGGTTTTTCCCGGTGACAAAGGTCCGGTTGAGCTCCTCCCACAAAAAGGGATCCAGGGCCTCCAGCTGGTGAAAGCTTTTGCCCAGCAGGGCCCACTGGTCCGGGGTGAGCTTCTCCCGGCGGACCAGCCGGTCCATCAACGAGAAATAGGCCGCGGTCAGGGTGGGATCGGCCTGGTAGGGCCCAGTGCGCCGGGTGAGGCAGAGGAGATCATAGACCTCAATGGGGTCGATCTGCATAGGGGTGGCGGTGGCCAGCCACATACTTTTGGCCTTGGGCCGGAGTGCGTCCCGGAAAACGGTGTACAGCCGTCCGTAGTCTGGAGCGGCAGAGGCGCCGTCCTGGGGATTGTGCCGGCGGGCGTAGTGGGCCTCGTCTGCCAGAACCACGTCGTAGTCTTCGGCGGCCTGGAGGGCCTGGATTCGTTCTTCCCGGCAGAGCAGAGCGGAGGAGACCAGATTCAGCGCCGGGCCCAGCAGGTTCTGATCGGAGGTCTCCCGCGGCTGGGGAAGGAGAAACTGGTGCTGGATCGCCCCGCCGGATTTGGGGGTGCTTTTGGCAAAGGGGAGCATGGCCTTCTGGGCCAGCTCCCGGTGCCACTGGCCGGTGAGGCCGGCAGGGGCGGCGATGAGCACGCGTTTCACCCGGCCGGACAGAACCAGACAGCGCAGGGCCAGGGCTGCCTCTACAGTCTTGCCCAGCCCCACCTCGTCGCACAGCAGATAGGAGCAGGGCCAGCGCTCCACCAGGCGGCGGATGACCGCCTCCTGGTGGGGCCAGGGGGCGACGGGGGCGGAGTACATCCCCAGCAGCCCGCCGCCGGGGAGCTTGGGCGCGTCCTGGAGGAGGGCGAAAGCCAGCAGTTCCTTTACGGTGGGCCGGATTTCCCGGCGGAAGGAGGTGCCGTCCACCTCCACCGGGCGGCGGCGCAGGGTTTTCAGGCTGACCAGCCGGCTGCGCACGGCCTGGGGAAGGGGAAGGATCGCCATATGAGGGAGCTCGTTGTCCCACAGCCGGCAGAAGTGCCGGTGGGCCAGCTCCACCCGCTGCCAGTCCCGGCCTCCCTCCCAGTCCCAGTGGAGGTCGATGTTTTCCGCGTTCAGGGTCAGGGCGGTTCGGGACTCGTTGAGGGAGCCGCTGCCGTAGAGGCGGTTGCCTTGGGCGTCCCCCATGAGAAACCACTTCTCGTGGACATAGCCCCCCTCTGGGTCGTCCAGCGTGAGAGGGCGGCCGGTTGCGGCGCTGCGCCGGAAGGCCACCCGGATCTCCAGCCGGCCGGCAGCTACCATCTGACACAGGAGGGAGACGCCGTTCTGTACGGCGTCCGGCCAGGCGTGGGGACGGTCCAGCGCCTCCATAAGCCGCTGGGCCAGGCGCTGACGGTCCCCGCGGAGCACGGCGGCCACGTCCCGGGGGTGGAGATCCGCGCCCACAATGAGGCGCATGGTCCCGCCGTGGCTGAAAAACGCGGTATACCCCTGGGAGGCGGCCGCCAGGGAAGAGGAGCGGAAGTAGCCCGCCACCCGGTCATAAGTAATTGCCCGGGACAGGGCGGGGAGATAAAAATCCCGAAGCACATCGGTGGGTTCCCCCTGAGCGTTGAGATCAGAGGAGCTGTAGCGCAGCTGCCAGGGGCAGCGGGTGAAGTCAGCCTCCATCCTGTCCTCGCTTTCGCTCTCTCAGGCCAAAGCAGATCTGCTGGGCCTCGGCGGACAGCTCCTTGTTGCCGCAGCACTTTTCCCAGACGGTGAGCAGGTCGGACAGCGTTTCCTCCTGGCCTCCGGCGTGGCGCTGCAAATAGGCCCGCGCTACCGGCATGTCGCCGTCCCGGAACGCCATGATTACCCCCTGCATAATATCCCAACCGCTCTGTGGGTGCTCCAGACGGCGGGGATTGCGCTCCTCCGGCAGGGCCAGACGCAGGCGGCTGCCCCGTTTAATCAGGGGCGCGTAATAGCCCTCGACATCGTCGTCCAGCCGGCGGCGGCCGGTGCGCTCGTCGTTGATGCCGATAATACGCCCCTCGTCCCGGTAGCCGCCGGGCTTGTGCTCCAGGCGGATATTGAGGGATTTGGACAGGCTCAGGGCGTCGTCATAAGGGAACCAGCGCGTGCCGTAGATGCCGAGCAGGGTGAGGGCGGCGCCGGCCTCGGGGGCCAGATCGTTGACAGTGAGCCGCCCCTGGGTGAGGCGGGTGATCTGGTGCTGATAGACCACAGTGCTGGCCTCCAGCATGGCCCGGGTGGGGGAGACGGGAGTATCCCCGTCCAGAACGGGCCAGTGCTCGGACAGGACCTTCAGGGCGCTGCCGTAGCTGGCCACCATCTCGTCCACAGGGTTGAGACGCAGGGGCTCGAAGTCGTGCAGGCTCCGGCGCACCGCCTGGCGCAGCTGGGGCAGTACGCCCGCGCCGCCGAAGCCGTTCCACAGGGCGGGGGCGCCGTCTCTTGGCTCCCGCTTGCGGCAGGCCAGGAAAATGGAGCTGGCGGCTGCCGCCATGTCCTTCTGGTGGAGGGATCCGCCGGACTCGGAGTCCACCGGGAAGGAGGAGGAAATTACCCAGCCGTTTTCTATCAGCGCCTGGGTGAGGGTCTCCCACGCGGCCTGGGTTTTGTGGGTGAACATGACGGTGAGAATGCCGTCGTCCCGCAACACCCGGCGGCACTCGGCAAAGATCTCGCTCATGCGCTGCTCATAGGCCTGGCTGGCCTCCTGTGCGCCCCCATCCCGGGCGGGATTGGCCACGGCCTCGTCGGCTTTGTTGGTGAGCCGCCGGCCGAAGAGCTGGGGGTACAGGGCGCGGAAAGTGCGCTTTTGCCAAACGTAGAAGTAGTCAGACAGCTCCGCATACTGGACGTTATTGTAATAAGGGGGATCCATGCAGATCACATCCACGCTTTGATCCGGCAGGCTCAGATTAGCGGCGGAGCCGTTGAGCACGGTGACGGCTTTGGACGCGTTGGGTCCCAGCAGGCGGCAGATGCCCTCATAGGCGTCCAGCACCTGATCCCGGCCCCAGGCCAGGGCGCTGTTGGGGCCGGTATAGATCAGCTCGCCAAAGGTCCACTTGAGAGAGAAGTCGTGCCGGCCAAAAGAGCCCACCATGGCGCCCCGGGAGTAGTGCCAGCGGGTCTGCCGGCTGTTGTAGTCGATGCACTTGTCAACCATGTACTGGAGGTAGGTGAGGATGGCGGCGCCCTTCTCTTGACCATGGGCCTCCAGAATGGCGGGGGTCATGCGGCGCAGGGTCTCCATGGCGGTGAGGTGGCCCAGAAGCTGCCGGGGGGTAAAGAAGTCATGCCAGCGGCGGGCGCCGGCGTGGAGGGGCTCCGCCGTCTTGTGTCCGGCGGGGATGGTCTCTGTGGGGATGAGGTCCATGTCCAGCCACCGGTCCCAGTTGGCGTCTAGAGCGGCCTGGGCCCGGTTTACCGCCTCGTAGTCGGCGGCGGTGGGGGCGCGGAAGAAGGTGACCTTCTCCGTGCGCACCTCCCCCTTGCGGGGGCCGGAGGTATAGGTCATCACAGCGCCGTTTTTGTCCCGCTTGGGCTGCTCCCGCACGGCGGCGACGCAGTAGAGCAGATCGCTCCACGCGCCGTACTGGGACTGCCCGCAGGCCTGGCGCTTGATCTCATCGCCGGAGATGGCCTGCCCGCAGTGCAGGCAGGTGCCCACACCGCCCTTGACGGTGCCCCGTTCCGGGTCCTCCCCCTGGGGGCCTTTTCCGCCGCGCAGGCGGACGGGGACAAAGCGGACCTGCCTGCGGCCGGGGAGACCGGTAATCTCCGGCTGTACCATCCAGCCGTCCGCCCGCTTTTGCAGGGCGAAGGAGTTGAGCAGGGGGGCCCGCTCCCCGCAGCTGGGGCAGGTGACGGTGCGGCAGTAGAGCAGGCCCCGCTGGTCGTACTCCGGCCGGTCAAACTGGTCAAAAAGGGTCTGTGAGCCGCCGCACTGGACCAGCAGGCGGTCCCGATCCGGCCCGGAGGGGGGCTCGAAGTGGTAGTAGGGGGCCATAATCTCGGCTACAGCGTCCGCCAGAAGTGTCCCGTAGCGCTCCAGAAGGGGATAGAGGTCCCTGCCGTACCGAGCGGGGTACTGGATGGTGGCCATTTCAATGACGCTGGCCACCGGGTTGAGGTCGTTGGAGATGACCTTGCAGCCCAGGCGGGCGGCCTCAAAGGGGATGGAGCCTCCGCCGGCGGTGGGGTCCAGCACGGTGATGTGGGGGAAGGCGGCGGGGACGGGGCTCTCATAGGCGCGGCCGTAGGCGTAAAGATCCTCCGGGTCGATCTGAATGGCCCGGCCCAGCAGCTGAGTGACCTTCCCGCTCTGGGCAAAGGCGATGCGCTCATTGATGTGGGCGGGGTCGGCGGCGACGGATACCACGGGGATAGGGGCCTGCGGCTCCAGCGCGGCGGCAGGGAGGGGAGAATTTTCCTCATACCACCGCCGGAGGACAGGATCCTGTTCCAGCTCCGGGTCCCCGTCGGCCAGGCGGCGGAGACAGACACGGACCTTCTCCCGCCGGGCGGCTTCGTTTTGCAGCGCCTTTTGCAGGGCGGGGGAGGGGGGAAGTGCTTCTGTGCCGCCCTCCCGCTGGATGAGGGCCAGATTTTTTCCGGTGAGGGTCCAGCGGACGCCGCCCAGGACGGCCTGCTTTTTCACCAGACCCAAATCCTGCAAAAAGAGCTCTGGGTCGGTGTCCCCGGGGAGAATGCTGCCCAGCACCGCCGCCCGGCTGGGAGTGAGAGGCCGGCGGGCCCACCAGACGTGGAGAAAATAGAGGGGCGGCAGGGCAGAACTGGCCCCCCGCTCCCGCTTGGTCTCCGCCCCCACCTGCTGGCAGGGGAAGGATCCCTCAATCAGTGTTGTCTTGTATCCCATGGCGCACCTCATTTCCTCAGCCGTTCCAGCAGCCGGCGCACTTCCGCTGCGTCCTTCTGCTGCCCGGCCAGCATCAGCCGCAGGCCGGATTTCGCCCACTCAATGCCCCGCCGGCCGTATAGGCTTTCCATGCTGACCTTGCTGAGCCAGTACATGGTTTCCTCACGGCTGAAGCGCTCAATCCGCCAGGCCATAAGCTCAATGCGCTCCGCGCTGCGCACCTGGGGGTGGAGCTTGAAGAGCAGGGCCAGCTTCGCGCCGGTGATCTCGTCCAGTGGGATTTGCCCCCGGTAGACAATGCGGCCGTCCAGCAGCTCTTGGAGATTCAGGGGCCGTCCGGCGTCATCGGCGGCGTGGCTCATCATAAGGCAGATGGCCCGCCGGCAGGCGCGCAGGGCGCCGTTGTAGATCCGCCCGTATTCATACAGTTTTGTGGTGTTGCGGGGGGTGGGGCGGCGCTCGCAGATCTCCAGCACCGGCCCGGTAAATTCCTTCCGGTCGGAGACACGCAGAATCCAGCTGGCCTTTTTCAGCATGGGGCCCATGGCCTCCACCACATAGCGCTGCCGGCTGTTCAGCTCGTCCATTGGACAGCCTCCTTATCTGTTTAATTCTCTGATCAACCCGCAGCCGTCGTCCGGGTTGGTAATGATGAGGTCGGCGTCGGTATCCGGAGTGGCGGCGGCGGCATCGCTGACGGCCTGAAACAGGTCGTCAAGGAGCTTGATATCCCCGGGGGCGGCGTTGCTCAGGGCAATGCGCAGGGTTCCTCCGCCGGGAAGGCGGAGATCCGAGATATCCAGGCTGTCGATGGTGCTGGTGGCGCCGCCCCGGATATATAAACTGGCCAGCCGGCGCAGCAGGGGGACCAGCCTGCGGGCACCGTCGCCCCCGCTGAGCCGGAACGTCCGGCTCTGGGGATCCAGCCAGCCCCGCTGGCTCTGCTCCGACAGGGTAATGAGCACATCGCCGGGCTGGGGATCGTAGGAGAAGGCGGCAAATCCGTTGAGGATAGCGTCAGGCCGCTCCGTCTGATCGGGGGTGCCCTGGTACAGGGCGTAGCCGGGGGTCTGGATGAGCTCCCGGATATTGTCCTTGATCTGCTGCTCCGGGACGCCAGCCAGCTGGAACTGGACGGTGTCAATCAGGCTGCCCACCGCGGCCGTGCCGGAGGTGTGCATGACATCGGATAGGACGGTTTTGATCCGCTCATTTGGAATCTGTCCGCTCTCCCCCCACCCCCGCCGCCGGGCGCCGGCGGCGGTCATAAGGGAGTACCCGCCGGACAGGAGGCTGCTGCCGAGGGGAAGCGGGTTTTGCTGGCTGTAAAACACGCTGGGCAAGGTGTCGGCGGGGTCGCCGGACATCTGATAGGCCACCCAGACGCCGCTGTCCACCCCCTCCCGGAGGAGTGCTTCCAAAGTATCTTTGCCGGGGAGCATGGGCCAGCTGCGGTAGCAGAAGAAGGAGGACAGGAGCTGGGCGGCGGGGATCTTGTCACCGGCCTTAAAAAAGTAGTTGTCCCGCAGCTGGCCCAGCATCGCGGCGCCCAGCCGTCCGCCGGAGGGCACAAGGTCGCCGCTGTCTCCCATAATCTGCAATACCTGATTGAACAGAGCCACATCGCCGTCGGCCACAGCCCGGAGCTCCTTGTGGCTCAGGCCCCCGGCGGCAGGGTAGTAGAGGTCGGTGTACAGCTCATATACGCTGGTGGTCAGGCCCATGTGCCGGTCCGCGTCCCGGCTGACAAAGTCGGGGTCGTTCAGCTTGGCGGGGGCAATCCCGTAGGCTTGGGGATTCTCTTTCAGGGTGTCAATGGCCAACACCTGGCGGGCGATGGTCTCAACCCGCTCCCGGATCTCCGTGGTGCGGGCGCTGTCCGCCCCCAATTCCAGCTGCTGGTTGGGGCGGGGATCCCTGACCTTGACTGTTTTGGGCGCCAGGAGAATGACCAGATTCTGGTGCTCCCGGGGGCGGCCGCCCCCCCGCTGGAGGATGAGTTCCATGGGGTCGATCTCCTGGGCGTCGGGGGCGATGACGGCGAGGGTGGGCCGCTCCTGGTGGTCAGGGATGTCCTCGGGATAGCGCACGCCGGCCTCCACCCGGAAGGCGGAGACATTGCGCAGCAGCCCCTGGGCTACGGTACACAGCTTCTGCTTCACCCGGCGCTCGTCAATGGTCTGGCGGATCATGGCCAGGACGCTGTTGATGGTGGGATCCAGATGGGCGTAGTAGGTTCCGTCCTCATAGCGCAGGTAGAAAGCGCTCTCGGCGATCTCGTCCAGAGCGGTGCGCACCTGGGAGGGAGTGAGCGCGGGGGTGGCGGTCTGGAAGACGGCGTCCTGCTGAGAGACGCCGAATATCTTGGAGGAGCGCCCCTCCGCCCGGCCCACAAGACTGTTCAAAAAGACCACCTTCCAGGTCTTTTCGTACAGGGGCAGGCCGTCGGGATGGGGGTTGCGCTGGTCGGCGCGCTGGGCGTTGCTCAGGCCGCTGCGCAGGCTGTGGGAGTCGGCGCTGCCCACATCGGCGTTTAACACCTGGCGCAGGTCGGCGCTGGCGGTGCGGCCCAGCAGCTCGTTGACGATGGCGTTGTTGTGCAGATCGATGTCGCTGACGTGGATGAGGGGGACAGGTACGCGCCGGTTCCAGATGCTGCGCACCGTCATGGCCAGCACCCGCAGCACCCCCCGGGTGCCCTGGAAATATTCCGCCTGGGCCAGCTTATTGTTGAGAAAGTCGATTAAAGTGGGGTGGAAGGGGTAATTGGCGGCCATACGGCTGTGGAAACGGGGGTTGGCGGCCTCCTCCGGCAGGGCGGCGGAGTTGCGCCGGTACAGGGCGGCGTATTCCTCCGCAGCGGACTGAGCCGCCTTGGGATCAACGGAGTCAAACAGGCGCTTGGCCAGTACGGAGGCGATCTCGCTGGCCTGGACGGGGGTGACGGCGGTGGCGTCGCGCATCACCACGCTGGTCACGCCCCGGACGGCCTGCTCCGCCAGGGCGGCGGCGTCGTCCTGGTGGATGTCCCCAGCGCCGATCTGGTTGAGCAGCTGGGTGAGATGCTCTGTATGGCGGGAGAAGGCGTCCGCCGCTCCGGCCAGAGTGACAATGAGAACGACACCGGTGTGCTGCTTGGCGTAGCCGTTGAGGGACATAAGAAAGGCGGCCAGCTGGTCCGCCCCCTGATCGGGGACGGCCACCTCCAGCCGGGCGGCGTATTGGGCCAGCTCGTCCAGCATGATAAGGACCTTTCTGCCCCCCAGAACGGTGTCCAAAAAGTGCTTTCCGGGGGCGGCAAAGGACTCCGCCTGGGCCTTTACCTGGCGATAGAGGGCCTCTCCGCCGATCTGATAGGCCAGCTCTCCCCACAAGGTATAGGGGATCAGCCGGTCTCCCTGGGTGCGGCTGACGGGAATCTCATCCCCGGCGATGCCGGCTACAACGATACTTCCGGGGGCAGGCAGGTACTGTGCTGGAAGAATGTCCTGCGTCACGCCGGCCAGCTCCGTGCCCCGGCTGGCGATGTGGACGCAGGCGATGAGACAGTGGGTTTTGCCGCCGCCGAAGGCGGTCTCCAGACGGTAGATGGAGGGGGCGGCGGCGTCGCCGGCCAGCCGCCGGAACACGCTGGATACCGTCTGCTGCAGGCCCTGGGTAGGGTAGGTAGCGACGCGGAAGAATTCCTCCGCGTCGGTATAAATAGAGTCAATATTGCCGGGGACGCCCCGATAATGCTGGATCACAGGGCCCAGGGCCGCAGTAAAGACCTCTGGGTTAAAGGTGCCTTGCAAAATACTTCCACGAGGCGCACAGCTGTCCAAAACAGATTCCATTTTCCGTTCTCCTCTCTGTCTCTGTATCACCCCGGCACAGCCCTGAAACCCACGCCTGCCCATGGGACGGCCAACGTCTGATACACTGCTTCTAAAAAGGGCAGATCAAACTATAGTATAACAAAAAGGCGGCGGCGGTTCAACGATTTTCTGCCCTGGGGACACGTCCGTCTCATAAATCCCTGAATTTCTTATTGTTGGCGCCTCTTGATAGGACAAGGACAGAGCACACAGACGCCCTGGCTTTGAGAAGGACTGAAAAAACGTATGTTCGACAAAGCGTTGACATCCGGTTTTGGATATACTACAATAAGAGCGTACAGAGAATTCGACGGAGAGGAGCGGGCCGCCTATGGAGCCAACCAAGACCTGCTGTTTTACCGGACACCGGCCGGAGAAGCTGCCCTGGCGGCGGGATGAGGAGGACCCCCGCTGCCTGTCCCTGAAGGCCCGGATCGTCCGCGCCCTGGAGGATGCCTATGAGGCGGGCTACCGGCATTTTGTCTGCGGCATGGCCCGGGGCGCGGACTTTTACTTCTGCGAGGCGGCGCTGGCGCTCCGCGCCCGGTTGGGCGGGGTCACGGTGGAGGCGGCTATCCCCTGTGAGGAGCAGGCCGCCCGCTGGCCGGAGGAGGACCGGGAGCGGTATTTCAAGCTGGTGGGCCAGTGCGACTTTGAGACCATGGTCCAGCGCAGCTATGACCGGGGCTGTATGCTCCGCCGCAACCGCTATATGGTGGACCGGTCCTCACGGCTCATCGCCGTGTACGACGGGATGATGCTGGGGGGAACCATGTATACCCTGACCTATGCCATGAAGCAGCGGCTGGAGGTGGTGATTTTGGACCCCACAGAGGAGGGCAGGAGCAGAAAGCCCTTCTCCGCCGGCTAGCCGGGCCTTGTTTGAGAAATGGCACAATACCCGGCGGCGAGAGATTTTTTCGCCGGACAAAGTCTGGGGTTAGGCCTTGTTTGAAAAATGTCGAAACGCCCAAACGGCGGCTCTTTTTCCGCCATACTTTGCCGATTTTCCTTGAAATACATCCAGTATTCCTGCGTCAAATCGGCTTTGTCGTCCCTCTTACCTTTTGTGTTGCCGGCTCATAACTCCGGCAATTTTACGGATTGCCGATTGAAGTTCTAAATGAGCCATGATATAGTTTCATTAAGATTTTCAGCGGAGGGAGGTAGGAAAATGCTTGAAAAAACATATATAACACTATTAGGTACGATTCATTATTGGATTCATATGATTGATACTGATATTGCAACATTGGTGTTTTTGCCAGGGTTGACAGCAGACCATCGATTATTTGAAAAACAAATAGAATATTTCCAAGGTAAATACAACGTTTTTGTTTGGGACGCGCCTGCTCACGCAGCTTCGTGGCCATTTCAGTTTGACTTTGATCTTTTTGATAAGGTAAAGTGGTTAAATGGAATTTTTAAACAGGAAAACATAACAAGACCTGTTATTGTAGGGCAATCCATGGGCGGTTATGTCGGGCAGACCTACGCCGAATTATATCCTGAGAATCTAAAAGGATTTGTTTCTATTGATTCGGCTCCATTGCAGAGAAAGTATGTAACCGGAATGGAACTTTGGTTATTAAAGCGAATGGAACCTGTTTACTTTTATTATCCCTGGAAATCCCTGTTAAAGTCTGGGACAAACGGAGTTGCGGTGTCAGAATACGGAAGAAAGCTAATGTATGAAATCATGATGGTATATGATGGAGACAAAAAGAGATATTCCCAGATAGCGGGTCATGGGTTCAAAATTCTTGCAAATGCCATGGAGGCGAATTTGCCGTATGAAATCAAATGTCCTGCATTGCTGATCTGTGGGGAACAGGATCACGCCGGTTCATGTATTCGGTATAATAAGGCATGGCACAAAAATACAGGTATTCCACTGGAATGGATTAAGGGCGCCGGACACAATTCAAACACCGATAAGCCGGAAATCGTTAATCGGCTAATTGAAAGAGTAGTCAAGCAAATACAATAACAGACGGTCAAATTTATATCTGTTGTATAGAGAATCGTTTATTTTGGCACTTCGACGAAGGCTTTTGAAAATCAATCATTAGCAACACAAAAGGTAAAAGGGATGCTTTGTCTGACGAAAAAATATCTCGCCGCTGAGCATATTGCCATTTTTCAAACAAGGCCTAGATGATAAGCGCCCCCGGGCGGGAGATGCGCGGCCGTTTTGCCGGCCTGCGCTCCGTCCGGGGGCGCTTTTTTGCAGGGACTCAGGAATCGGAGCCGGGGGTGATGTGGATGTCCACGCCGTTGACCTGGACGGCCTCGTCAGCGCGGATAAGGATGTACTTGGCGCCGTCGATGATCCGGGTGGTTACCAGCTCCCCCCGCTCAGAGTTGACATGGATGACCACATCGGGGGTGCGCAGCTCCGTCTGCTTGGTGTCTACCAGATTTTTGGGGCTCAGGCTGGCGTCCTGGCCGAATTCCGCGTCGTACCGGGCCTCAAAGCCATCGGCGCGGTCGCCGGAGACGCCGCAGGCGTCCAGCACCTGCCGGACGGTGTCCTTGGAGATGACCAGGGGAGCCTCTTCCTTCAGCTCCTTGTGGACCTGAATCAGCCCGCACAGCTGATCCTGGACGGACTGGACCACCTGGAGGCTGCACTCCTCCCCCAGACTGTCCGCCAGAATGGACTGAAAGGTCTCCTTCTGCTCCGCCGGAGGCATGGGGGCGGGAACATGAAAGACCGCGTCCACAAATTCCCGGTGGCTCTGGGCGGTGTCCCGGGAGTAGAAGAGGGCGCCGTAGAGATCGGCGGCGCGGCTGTTGAAAGCGGGGAAGAGGAAGCCCAGCTCCGGCGGGGAGACCATCCAATCCACCTTCAGGTGGCCGAACTGGTTCTCGTGGGCCCGAAAGCTGAGGGCGGGCCGGGTCAGCTTCACAGGGCAGACGGAGCAGAGGAGATAGGTATAGACCTGATCCCCGGCGTCATCCCCGTCCAGGGCGCTGGCGGAGCGGCGGGGGACGTCGTAGACGTCCCGGACCAGGAGGATGAGGTAGTTCCCCTCCAGATCCAGGGTGCGGACGGCCGTCTGGAAAAAGGCCTGCACCGCTTCCTCGTCCTGAAGGGCGGAGTCGCGCAGGGCGGAGAGGAGCCGGTGCTCCGGGCTGTCCGCCACCTGCTGGGTGGAGAATTCAATGTCGGTGAGGTTTTTCCCCAGCCCGCCGGACAGGGTCCGCCGCAGGGTGGCCAGGATCATCTCCCCCTCCTCCTGGCTCATCATGCCCAAGGACTGGTCAAACTGGGAGACAATCTCCTGCTTTTCGTTGACACAGCATCCCCGGATGTGGGTGATGCCGCTCTTGTCCGGCTTGAAGCGCCGGCGCAGTTCGGAAATTTCCTTTTCGTTCATAGCGTCCTCTCTATTCTGCCGGTTTGAGGCGATAGATATTAGGCCTTGTTTGAAAAATGTCAAAACGCCCAAACAGCGGTTCTTTTTCCGCTGTACTGCGTTAAAAATGCTTGCAATACACAAAGTATTCCTGCGCATTTTTGCCTTGTTCAGCGAAAAAATTCCTCGCTGGTGGTGATTTCGCCATTTATCAAACAAGGCCTAGGTATGGTACCACTATACCACAGACCGGGGCGGAACGGAAGACGAAAGAAGGGTCAGGGGGTTTCATAAATGCCGTGGGGGGTATCCACATCGTTGATGCGCACGGCGGGGCGCAGCTGGGGCAGATATTCATCGGTGACAGCGGGGACATAGGCGATATTCAGGCCCATAAAGGAAGAGGGATCCTCCGCGGTGTCCCAGAGGACAGCGCTCTGGTCCCAGTAGGTCTGGGTGTAGAAAATTTCATAATAGGGCTGGATATAGTCCGCCTCGGTGTCCTCGGTGGAGTAGTCCAGCTGGGTCCAGAGAATCACCGCCTGCTCCGGGCGCCGGGTGGGCACGCCGAAGTAGTTCCCGGCCCGGAAGAGCTCAACGGCCTCCTGCCGGGTGCGGATGGGGTAGCTTTCCTGGGAGGGCTCGCGGGGGAGGGGGAGGGAGAGAATGGCCTGGTCCTGGCTCACGCGGATCCGGGAGAAGGAGAACCGGAGGAGGCGGTCGGAGAGGGAATCCCCCTCATAGGCGGGGAAATACCAGCTCGCGGTATGAGGCTCCCCGGCGAAGGTATAGTTTGTGGTGACAGAGGGCAGGAAGGCGGCATCAGGCATCAGGGCAGACAGGGGCGCCTGGGTGAAGGCGGGGTCGGAGCACTGGCTGTAGTCCAGAGAGATCCGACAGCGATCGGCGTGGACGGTCAGCCGGATGCCGTTGTCCAGCAGGTAGCCGGCAGTGGTGAGCAGGCCGGTGTCAATGGGGACGCGCTGGCGTACGGTGGTATGGAGCAGGTCAGCGTACTGCTGGGCGGCGGCGTCGCACTGGCCGAGGGAGAGGGGGAACTCCCGCCGGGGGAAGACCGGCAGCGTGTCAATCCCGTCTGTGGCGTCCCGGGTGGGGTTGTTGTCATAAAACTCCTCCGGATCCTTGACCGTAAGCCAGCCGTGGGAGTCGTCCCCCGGGGATACGGGGGCGGGCGTGGGACTGGGAGAGGCCGGAGGTGGGGCGGAGACCACCGGCGGACGGGCCACCCCGGCATCCAGTTGGAGCAGTCCCCACGCCCCGGCGCCAACAGCGGCAAGGCAGAGGACGGCCAGCACTAGCCGCAGGGTCAGGGGGGCGGGATGGGATCCGTCCAAGGCGGCGTCCACCCGGCGGCGGACCGCTTTAGGGCGGATCTGGGGCCATTCTTCCTCCAGGCCCAGTTCGTCCCAGAGACGGTGAGTGGGGTCACGCATGGGAAAAGCCTCCTTTCTGAAGGGCCTTTTTCAGCCTGGCCCGGCCCCGGGCCAGCTTGGTTTTGGCGGTGGAGAGGTTGAGTCCCAGGCTCCGGGCGGCCTCATGAAGCGGTTGGCCCTCATAGTAGTAGCGCAGAAACAGGGATCGGTCTGGCTCCGGCAGGGCGTCTATGGCCTGGGCAAGGGCGGCGCTTCGCTCCCGGCGCTCCACAGCCTGCTGAGGAAGCACATTCGGGTCGGCGGCGTCCTGGAGCAAGGGCAGAGCAGGGCCGGCGCGGCGGAGCTTGTCCACTGCCCTGTTCCGGGCAGCGGCGGCCAGCCAGGGCCGGAGAGAGCGATCCTCCTCCAGTGTGCCGGCGTGGGTCCAGAGGGAGAGGAAGACGTCGGCCACCACTTCCTCCAGATCCTCCCGGGGGAGGGTGGAGCCCATGACCCGGCCGGCAACGGCGGCTACATAGCCGGTGTACTGCCGGATAGCGGCGTTGAGGGCGCTCCGCCGCCCAGCCTTGAGCTGGGAGATTAGTTTGGTGTCGTCAATCACAGCAGCTACCTCCTTTCTGCCCCTATATACGCAGAAAACAGGGGAAAGGTTTCAAAAATATCCAGCCTGCCGAAAATAATATTTCGACAGGCTGGAGGAGGGGTATCCGGTTCAACTTTTGTTATAAAAATCGCACCAGGGGCGCAGGGTGCAGGCGGCGCAGTCCGGCTTGCGGGCGGTACATACCGCCCGGCCGTGGAGCACCAGCCGGTGGCAGAAGTCGTTGGACTCCTCCGGGGGGAGGACGGCCCGGAGCTGCTGCTCCACCTTCGCCGGGTCCTTGGAGCCGTCGGTGAGCCCCAGCTTGCCGGAGATCCGGATGCAGTGGGTGTCCGCCACCACCACGCCGGGGGTATGGAAGATGTCCCCCAGCACCAGGTTGGCCGTCTTGCGGCCCACGCCGGGGAGTTTTAACAGCTCCTCCATCTTATCAGGCACCTTTCCGCCGTAGCGCTCCAGCATCATCTGGGAGGCGGCCACAATGTCCCGGGCCTTGGCCCGGAAAAAGCCGGTGGAGTGAATAATCTCCTCCACCTCGGATACGTCGGCGCCGGCGAGGGCCTCCAAAGTGGGAAAGCGGGAGAAGAGGGTGGGAGTCACCTGGTTCACCCGCTCGTCGGTACACTGGGCGGCCAGCCGGGTGGAGAACAGCAGCTCATAGTCCTTGCGGTAGTCCAAAGAGCAGATGGCGTCTGGATATAACTCCTTCAGCGCGGCCACAATGGCCAGAATACGGGCGTTTTCTTTCATCTAAATTCACCTCAAATAAAAAGGGGGAGAAAAAGAACCCCCTGAAACAAGCTATCTTATTGTACCATAGAAATTCAAAAAATCGATAGATATTTTTCCATGGTATGGTTGTAATTTCGGACAAACTCCGTTATAATCAAGTCATCAGAACACCTGCTGTACCGGCGGGTTCTATTTTTGGGAGGAATGATGACCATGGTCAAGGATATGTTGGATTTTATCATCGCCAGCGATCCCGAGGTGGGAGAAGCCATTAAAAACGAGTTCCAGCGCCAGCGCCGCAACATCGAGCTGATCGCTTCGGAGAACTTTGTCAGCGAGGCGGTTCTGGCCACCGCCGGCTCCGTACTGACCAATAAGTACGCCGAAGGCTACCCCAGCAAGCGCTACTACGGCGGCTGCCAGTGCGTGGACGTGGTGGAGAACATGGCCCGGGAGCGGGCGTGCAAGCTCTTTGGCGCGGAGCACGCCAACGTCCAGCCTCACAGCGGCGCCAATGCAAACTACGCGGTGTATCAGGCCCTGTGCAGTGTGGGCGACACCGTTCTGGGCATGGATTTGGCCAACGGCGGCCACCTGACCCACGGCAGCCCAGTGAATTTCTCCGGCAAGAATTACAAAATGGTGTCCTACGGCCTCAACGACCAGGGCTTTATTGACTATGACAACGTACGGGATATGGCCAAGAAGCACCAGCCCAAGATGATCATCGCCGGAGCCTCCGCCTATCCCCGGTTCATCGACTACAAGGCTTTTGCCGAGATTGCCCATGAGGTGGGCGCTTACCTGTTCGCCGATATGGCCCATGTGGCGGGCCTGGTGGCGGCGGGCCTGCATCCCAGCCCGGTGCCCTATGCCGACGTGGTCACCACCACCACCCATAAGACCCTCCGGGGGCCCCGGGGCGGTATGATCCTGTGCAAGGAGGAGCTGGCCAAGAAGATCGACTCCGGCATCTTCCCCGGCAGCCAGGGCGGTCCTCTGGAGCACATTATCGCCGCCAAGGCGGTGGCCCTGGGCGAGGCCATGAAGCCTGAGTTCAAGGCCTATCAGGAGCAGGTGCTGAAGAACGCCAAGGCCCTGTCCGAGTCTCTGATGAAGGAGGGCTTTGACCTGGTGTCCGGCGGTACCGACAACCATATGATGCTGGTGGATCTGCGCAAGGCCGGCGTCACCGGTAAGGAGATGGAGCACCGCCTGGACGAGGTGAACATCACCCTGAACAAGAATGCCATTCCCAACGACCCCGAGAAGCCCTTCGTCACCAGCGGCGTGCGCATCGGGACCCCCGCCGCCACCACCCGCGGCCTGAAGGAAGAGGATATGACCATCATTGGCCAGTTGATCTGGCAGGTTGCCACCGACTTTGAGGCCAAGGCCGATTCCATCCGCGCCGCCGTGGCCGCTATTGTGGACAAGTACCCTCTGTACCCTGGGAACTAAGGGATCGGGAAGAGAAAACTGAATCCATAAAAAGGGAGAGGTCATGGGGACCTCTCCCTTTTTATCTGTACGGGGGCGGTAAAATGTGGTATGATGATAGTACTGCACGAGGATGGAGGGAGATTATGGGGACGGAATTACAGCGCATCCCCGGCGTGGGAAAAAATATGGCCCAGCGCCTGAAGGCACTGGGCATCCACACTCTGGCGGATTTGCGGGGACAGGACCCGGAAGCGCTCTACCAGCGGGACTGCCTGTGCTGCGGCGAGGGAGTGGACCGCTGCGTCCTCTACGTCTACCGGCTGGCGGTGGCCTTCGCGGAGGACCGCATTACCGATCCGGAGCAGCTGAAGTGGTGGAACTGGAGCGATGAGCGCCTCTCAAAAGGGCGGGAACAGGAGGCGTAGCAGATGGGTGGATTTGGCCCCAATTTCATGTTTGACGTGATTCCAGGGATATTTAGCTTATTTTTTGTGATCGTCCTGGCCGCATTTGTGGTCGTGTTCGTAAAAGGAATCGCCCAGTGGAGCCGCAGCAATCAAGCGCCCCGGCTGACGGTGGAGGCCAAGGTGAGCTCAAAGCGGGCAGACGTATCCCACCCGGGAAATGGGGCGGTTCCTCACTCCAGCACTACCTATTATGTCACCTTCCAGGTGGAGAGCGGCGACCGGATGGAGCTGCATGTCTCCGGCGGGGAATATGGAATGCTGGCAGAGAGGGACTGGGGGCGGCTGACCTTCCAGGGCGTCCGCTATCTGGGGTTTGAACGGAGCGTAGGGCAGACAGAGTGGGGGAGAGACAGATGAGCTATCGTCCTTTGGCAGATGAGATCCGGCCTGATACGTTGGAGGAAGTGGTGGGCCAGGGGCATATTTTGGGAAAAGATGGCCTGCTGCGGCGGATCATTGACAGCGGAAATATTCCGAATTTGATCTTCTACGGCCCGTCGGGGACGGGGAAAACCACAGTGGCTAACATCATCGCCAAGCGCACCAACCGGCCCCTGCACCGGCTCAACGCCACCACCGCCTCTATCTCGGACATCAAGGATATCATTGCCGACATCGGCACCATGCTGGCCCCGGAGGGGGTGCTGCTCTACCTGGACGAGATTCAGTATTTTAATAAAAAGCAGCAGCAGAGTCTGCTGGAGTTTATGGAGAACGGAAAGATCACGCTCATTGCTTCTACCACGGAGAACCCCTATTTTTATGTATATAACGCGGTGCTCTCCCGGGCGTCGGTCTTTGAGTTCAAGCCGCTGGAGGCCGCCGATGTGCTCCCCGCGGTCCGCCGTGGGCTGAGGCGGATGGAGCACCGGCTGGGGGAGTCTCTCACCTGGGAGGAGGGCGTGGCGGAGCACATCGCCCAGGCCTGCGGCGGGGATGTGCGCAAGGCCATGAACGCCATAGAGGTGCTGGCCCACGCCGCCCGGCGGACAGGAGAGGGGCGGCATATCCTTCTGGAAGACGCCCGGATGGCGGCCCAGCGCTCGGCCATGCGGTACGACCGGGAGGGGGACGACCATTACGACATTCTCTCCGCGCTGCAAAAGTCCATCCGGGGCTCTGACCCGGACGCCGCCTGCCACTATCTGGCCCGGCTGCTGGCGGCGGGGGATATGACCTCCGCCTGCCGCCGGCTGATGGTTACCGCCTGTGAGGACATCGGGCTGGCATATCCCCAGATTATCCCAATCGTCAAGGCCTGCGTGGACGCGGCCAATATGCTGGGCCTGCCGGAAGCCCGTATTCCTTTGGGGGACGCGGCGGTGCTCATGGCCACTGCCCCCAAATCCAATACCGGCCATGTGGCTTTGGATCTGGCCTTGGCGGACGTGAAAGCGGGGAGGACCGGAGACTATCCCCGGCACCTCCAGAACAAACACGCCGACTCTGCGGGGATGGAACGGGGGCAGGGCTATCTCTATCCCCACAATTTCCCCAACCGCTGGGTAGAGCAGCAGTATCTGCCGGACGCGTTGGTGGGGACGCGGTACTATGAATATGGCGAAAACAAGGCGGAGCAGGCCGCCCGCCGTTACTGGGAGGAGATCAAGGGGAAAAAATAGGGGCTGCGTCTGGGCAAACCCTGTCTGTGCCGCCCTGAAGGCGGCGGACCAGATCGTGCCCATCAAGATAGCGGCGTACTGCCGGGGGAACCAGATGGGTCCAGGGTTCCCCCTGGGCGATGAGCCGGCGGATCTCTGTGCCGCTGGTGAGGCGCTGGCTGTCGGTGCGTACCCACATGACTTCGGTGCGCAGGCCCAGATCCTCCAGCACCTTTTTCTTGTGCTCCCCCCACTGGTCGTAGATGGTCATAAAATAAATTGCCTCTGGAGGGGCGAAGTGGGAAATGCGCTCTGGGTGCTCGATGGGAAAGGGAACAATATCGAAGCGCTCCCGGGGGAGGCCGGCCTCCATAAGGCTGTCCCGCAGCATGACCATCCGCTCATAAAAGGTGAAGGGGTTGGCGTCCGCCTCCAGCCGCTTGAGTCCCTGGAGGGCGGCGGGGGCCTCCTCCCAGGGGGAGAAGTTGGTCAGCCCCACGATCAAATGCTCACACCGCTCCGCCGCGGCCAGAAGATACTCCATATGTCCCAGGTGGAGTCCCTGAAAGCGTCCGGTGATGACGCCAAGCTGTTCTTTCACAGTATGTCTCGTCCTCTCTGTTTGTGACCTGTTTTGGCTGTGATGCTGGAATGTTTGAAACAGACTCTAGAGTCTGTTTCAAAACCGTCAACACGCCCAAAGGGCGGGCCTTTTTCCGCCTGAGCGGCGCGGTTTTTCCTTGAAATCCGTCAGGATTCCTGCGTCAAAACCACTTGCCAGACGAAAAAATTCCTCGCCGCCGGGCATATTGCCGGGTTTGAAACAGACTCTAAATACTGTAGTAGAAAAAAGGGGGAAAGTAAAGGTTTCGCTCACTTTATAGAAAAACAGAATAAAAGGAGCGCGGGAGAAAACACCTTTATTTGACGCAGAGGCAAAAAACAGATACAATAAAGAAAACACGTTGGGAAACCGGAGGGCGAAGCTTATGTGGAATCGGATTTTCAATCCGGAAAATATCATCTTTCAGGTTACGGACCGGCTGTTTAACATTGTACTGCTCAGCGTGCTGTGGCTTTTTTTGTGCATTCCCGTTGTGACAGCGGGCCCAGCCACGGCGGCCCTTTATTACGCGCTGGTGAAGTGCATCCGCCGGCGGGAGCCCATGCCTTTTAAAAACTACTTCCAGAGCTTTCGCGCCAATTTTAAGGACGGCCTTTTGACGGGACTGATCTGCCTTGTGGCGGGGCAGATACTGGCGATGGGGTTCTTTTTATTGCTGCCCTCCGCCCTGGCGGGGACGAAGCGGGGAATGCTGGTGTTTGGCGTTTACTGCGTTTTTCTGCTGCTGGTTATGGGGATTATGGCCTATCTGTTCCCGCTGCTCTCCCGGTACGCCATGGGGACAGGGCGGCTTTTTGGGACAGCGGTCCGGCTGGGGTTGAAGCATCTCCCGTCCACGCTGCTGCTGGCGGTACTGATGGTGCTGGGCGTGGTGCTGTGCATTGAGTTCTGGCTTCTGCTGCCGGTTATGCCCAGCCTGGTGGGCCTGCTGGCCTCCGGGCCTCTGGAGCGCATTTTTAAGCGCTATACTGCGGCAGAGGCGGAGGGCGAGCGGGAAGAGGAGGCGGAGGACGGGGAACGGGAAAAGCCCTGGTATCTGCGCTGAAAAATACTCCGGGGAGCATTTTGAGCTCCCCGGAGTATTTTTATCAGGATTTTGATTTTGGCTTGAAGATCAGGGCGGTAAGGTAGCCGAAGAAGATGGCGGCGGTGATCCCGGCGGCAGCGGCGGTGACGCCCCCGGTGAGGGCGCCCATAACGCCCTGCTCCTGTACTGCCTGATACACGCCCTTGGCCAGCAGGTAGCCAAAGCCAGTGAGGGGAAGGGTAGCGCCCACGCCGCCGAACTCCACCACGTATTTGTAGAGTCCCAGTCCCCCCAGGGCCACCCCGGCCACCACGTAGGTGACGAGAATTTTGGCAGGGGTGAGGGCGGTTTTGTCAATTAGAATCTGCCCGATGAGGCATAAGAGCCCGCCGCAGAGAAAGGCGCGGGCGTATTCCCAAAACAGTTCCATAAAATCCCTCCTTTTAAGGCTGTGCCGAGAGGGCCACGGCGTGACAGATAGAGGGAATACTCTCCCCCTGCATGGTGGAGGTGGGGGAGAGCAGCGCGCCGGTGCCGCAGAACAGCAGGTTTTTCCACTTTCCCTTGGCCATGCCGTCCAGCAGAAAGCCGGTGAGCACAACGGCGGAACAGCCGCAGCCCGAGCCGCCGCAGTGGACGTCCTGTCCCTCCAGGTCATAGATCATGGTGCCGCAGTCATCCAGGTTTTTCAGGTTCACGCCGTCCTGGTGGAAGAAGTCCAGCACAATCTCCTTGCCCAGAGCGCCCAGGTCGCCGGTGACAATGAGATCGTAGAAGGAGGGCTTGCGGTTGGTGTCCTGCAGGTGGGTGCGGATGGTGTCATAGGCGGCGGGGGCCATAGCGGCGCCCATATTAGCCGGGTCCTTGATGCCCTTGTCCACGATTTTGCCGGCGGTGACATGGGTAACATAGGGCCCTGGCCCCTGGCTGGAGAGGATGACCGCCCCGGCCCCAGTGACCGTCCACTGGGCGGTGGGGGTGCGCTGTCCGCCGTACTCCAGGGGAGTGCGGTACTGCCGCTCCGCGGAGCAGAAGTGGGAGGAGGTCATCGCCGCCGCCCACTGGCCGAATCCCCCGTCCAGCAGCATGGCCGCCAGAGAGAGGGACTCGGCCATGGTGGAGCAGGCCCCGTACAGCCCCAGGAAGGGCACGTCCTGTCCCCGGACCGCAAAGCCGGATCCGATACACTGGTTGAGAAGGTCGCCGGCCAGAATGTAGTCCAGCCGGGCGGCGGCCAGACCCGCTTTCTCCAGGGCAGCGGACAGGGCCTGCCGCTGCATGGCGCTCTCCGCCTTCTCCCAGCTCTGCTCGCCGAAGGCGTCGTCCGCGCCGATGGTGTCAAAGGTGGCGGCCAGGGGCCCCTCACCCTCCTTTTTGCCCACCACGTTTCCCCGACCGGCGATGGAGGGGGGATGCTCCAGAGCCACTGTCTGTTTTCCGCGCTTTTTGTCTGTCATTGCCATTCGCCTCCGCGTTGGTTTTCTCCCGCCTAGTTTAAACAGGACAGGCAAAACTATACACGCATTTTTTGCGATTCAGCGCAGGGCGGCGGCAACCCGGTGGAGGGTATCCGCGTGGGTCTGATCCAGCAGATGGGTGTAGATCCGCCCGGTGGTGGAGGGGGTGGAGTGTCCCAGGGCCCGGCCGATGTCGAAGAGAGGGGCGCCCTGGGCGGAGGCTACGGTGGCAAAGGTGTGCCGCAGGCCGTGGAGCGTGAGCGAGGGCAGATTGTGCTTGCGGATAAAGCGGGTAAAGGCCAGCGAGATGGCGTTGGGAGAGTAGGGATTGCCCTTTCGATCCACTGCCACCAGGCCGCACTCGTTCCACTTGGGGCCCAGGGCCAGGCGGTTTTGCCGCTGCTTGGCCCGCTCACGCTTGAGCATCCGGTAGAGCTCGTCGGTCATATAGAGAGCCCGGGCGGACGAGCGGGTCTTGGTCTCCTTTTCCACAATCATGGCCCCGGCGGCGGTGCGGGCCTGGCAGATGTGGATTTTCCGCAGGGTAAAGTCCACGCTGTCCCAGCGCAGGCCGCAGATCTCCTCCCGCCGCAGGCCCAGGCAGCCGGCCAGCTTGACGATGACCTCCAGCCAGGTGCCCTCTACCAGGGCGTAGAGGTCCTTCAGCTCGTCGGGGGTATAGTAGCAGATCTCCGGCGGAATCACCCGAGGGGGTTCCACCCGCTCCGTAGGACAGCGGGGGATGACATCCTGCCGCACCGCCATATGCAGGGAGGCGGAGAGGAGGTCGTGGTGCCGGCGCACCGTGTTGGGGGAGAGGTGCTTGTCCCGGATGAGCATGGTGTAGTAGCTTTGGAGATCCAGGGGCGTGAGCTTTTGCAGGGGAACATCCCCCAGGGCGGGGTCCAGGTGGTTTTCGATGATCTTCCAGTAACCATACAGGGTGGTCTTGGCCCGGTTGGGGGCGATAACCTCGTTCATCCAGTACCGCAGCCAGTCGTAGAGAGTGAGGGACTTGGGGACGATGTGGCGGTTGGCGTCCCGCTCCACGTGATAGTCCCGCAGGCCCCGCCGGGCGGCGGACAAGGTGGGGAAGGTCTTGTACTTGCGGCTCCGCTTCCCCGTCTCGTCCTGACCGTAGTCCATGTAGACGTAGTAGCAGCCCCGCCGGTCGTCGTAGGAAATGTTGGTGTCAATCTTTTTTCGTGCCATAAAGAAACCCTCGCTTTCGACAAAATTCGGAGTTAAATGTATCATAGCTATACAAATTTTGCACGAGAGATTCCATTTATTGACAAAAAAGTATCCGGCGTCAGAAACGCCGGATACCCTGTAGTAACTGGTATTCGCCTATTTTCTTGCAGGGGAATGGCGGGCGGTCAGGCTTCCCAGACAGGGTACTTTTTTGATGTTAACCCGCATCCTTTGGGGAGGGGCAGCTCAGCCTGGGCTGAGCCGTCGGAATCCCACTCCTGTTTCAGCTGGTGCAGGAAGGCTTTCGAGGCCCTGGAAAAAATCTGATATTTTTTCCAGACAATACATAAGCCTGCCTCCAGTCTGGGGGATAGGGGCCGGAAGCAAAGCGCGCTGTCTCCGGTTGTGTTGATGAGCTTATCCAGGGTAATGGCGTAGCCGAAGCCGTCTTTCACAAAGCGGGAGGCGTTATAGATCAGATTATAGGTGAGAACCACATTGAGCCGCTGAATGCCGTTTCCCAGCCAGGCGAAGATATCCCGGCTGACGTAGGTCTGTTGGGAGACGATAAGGGGCTTGTCCCACAGATCCTCGGGATGGATGGTCTCATGCCGGGCCAGGGGACTGTCTCTGCGCATGAGTACCCCCCAGGTATCGCTGACGGGGAGGCGCATATAGTCATATTTGCTCACATCCACCGGCCCCACCAGGAGTCCAAAGTCAATGAGCCCCTTGTCCAGCTTTTCCATTATAATCTCCGCGTCGCCGCTGTACATGTGATAGTGAATCAGGGGATATTTTTTTTGCAGCTTTCCAGCGGCCTGGGCGAAGAAGGAGATGGCGTCGGTCTCTCCGCTGCCAATGTAGACATCGCCGTTGATGGTCTCGCCGGAGCTGGACAGCTCCGCCTTGGTCTTCTCCATCAGCTCCACAAGCTCCTGGGCCCGCTTGCGCAGCAGTACCCCATCCTCTGTAAGGGTGACCTTTTTGCTCCCGCGGATGAGCAGCGTTTTTCCCAATTCCTCCTCCAGCTCCTTCAGCTGCCGGGAGAGGGGTGGCAGGGTCATCCGGAGGGCTTCTGCGGCTTTGGTGATGCTCTCCTCTCTGGCCACCGCGAGAAAGTATTGTAAGACACGAATATCCAAGGCAGAGTCCCCTTATGGTTTTTGAGCCATTATACCAGAGAGATACATACCTTTCAAGTATGCAGTCTGATTCTATATATGTATTTGATATTTTGCCTGACTGATCTTATAATCCAGATAAAAGGAGGCGGGGCGATGACGGAGCGAGCGGAACGGGCCGTAATGACCAATCTGGCAGACGCCGGCTGCGGCGGGGAGCTGATTGAGCGGTTTCTCCAGCTTTTAAAGAACGGACAGAAAGAGGCGGGACTGGCGCTGCTGGCGGAACACCGCCGGGTTTTGCTGGACTGTTGCCACGCGGAGGAGAAGAAAATCGAGTGTCTGGACTATCTCATCTATCAACTGAAACAGCAGGCCGATTAGGCCGTGTTTGAAAATGGCAAGGTACCCAACCGGCGGAATTTTTCCGGCAGAATCTGAACGAAACAGGAGGAGACAGATATGATAAAGCAGGCCGCAGGCAGAGACCAGCTGGGGGAGTTTGCCCCCAAATTCGCCCAGCTGAACGATGATGTGCTCTTCGGTGAGGTATGGAACCGGACGGGATTGTCCCTGAAGCTGCGCTCCATTTTGACAGTCACCGCGCTGGTGAGCAAGGGAATGGTGGACAGCTCTTTCCAGTATCACATGCAGACCGCAAGACAGAACGGCGTTACCCAGGAGGAGATGGCGGAAATCCTGACGCATCTAGCCTTCTACGCCGGCTGGCCCAACGCCTGGGCAGCGTTCCGGGCGGCAAAAGAGGTATATGCCGGGGATGGAGAGCGGGAGGCGCACGGCGGTTTCTTTGGCCGGGGGGAGGAAAATACAGCCTTTGCACGGTACTTTACCGGAAGCAGCTGCCTCAAACCCCTGACAGATCCCAAAGAGACGGTATTCATCGTCAATGTTACCTTTGAGCCGGGGTGCCGCAACCACTGGCATATCCACCGGGCCAGAACCGGCGGCGGACAAATTCTCCTGTGCGTAGACGGGGAGGGCTGGTATCAGGAGGAGGGAGCGCCTGCCCGGAGTCTGAAGCCGGGAGACGTGGTGGCCATCCCCGCCGGGGTAAAGCACTGGCATGGGGCGAAGGCGGACTGCTGGTTTAGCCATTTGGCGGTGGAGTGCCCGGGGGAGGATACGTCCAACGAGTGGCTGGAGCCGGTGACGGATGAGGCGTACCGCCGTCTTGCGTCTGACAAGGATTGTGCTGGAGGGATGTATGCCGGATGAAGAACGGCGGCTGTCCCGGCTGTCTGGGGCAGTGTGGGCAGGAAAGGGACGCTCCGCTTAAAAAACTTCCGAATAGAAAAACCGCCGCGGAATACTTCATTCCGCGGCGGTTTTTCTATTCGGAGATACGTAAAAGGGGTCAGCGGATCTTGCGGGCCTCCACATAGTAGCGCTTATCCTGGGCGTGGCCCATAGAGAAGGTCTTGCGGGGGAGGACGCCGTCGGCCATGACGGTCTTGAACAGCTGATCCTTGCCCATGGCAGGCAGCTTGAAGCCGATGTTGCCGGGCTTGCTGCCCAGCTCGTCGGTAATGCTGTCGCCGTGGATGTAGTCCACCTCGCCGCCGTTGGCCTTGAGATAATCGTCAATAAAGGCCTGGAGCGTACCCACCGCCAGCTGAACCTTGGGATCGGGGACGGTGAGGAAGCCGGTATGGCCGGCATAGGTGTAGGCGATGGTGTGACCGTCGCCCTGGCCCTCGTGGGCGGAGGGATAGAAAGCCTTGAAAGCGTCCAGCACCTTTTCCGGATCCACACCGAAGAGGACCCGGTGGATGGGTTCGAACTGGAGGGCGCTGTCGTGGTTGTTCACCACCTCCACTAGGGCGTACCGGGCGGGGAGGGTGGCCCACTCGCTCTCGGGGGTGACCTTCTTCAGATCCTCATAGCACTGCTTGGCAGTGGCCAGGGAGTGGTTGCCGTCACCCACAGCGAAGAGGAGGGGAGCCACGCCGCTCATGCCGTACTTCTTCTGCATGGCGGCATTGGAGCAAAGCCCCTCCAGGGCATCGGCCACCTGCTCCATCTGGGCGTCGGAGAGCTTCCAGCCGGCGATGTGGCCGCCATTCTGCTGGAGGTCGAAGTTATAAACGCCCTCCATGGCGCCGTTGGCGGCGGTGAGGGGCTCAATGACAGTGCCGTCTGGGTCGTCAATAAGGAGCATCACATGGGGCAGCTCGATGGGGGCGTCCTTGCGCACCCGCACCCGGGGCGGGATGCGGGAGAGCACCGTGCCCTCAGTGGCGCGGATGAGAGCGCCGCTGCCGGGGGTGAAGTCATACTGCTCCAGATCCACCATGCCCACCAGACCGTGGCGCACCTTGCCGTCGGACTGGGTGCGCTCCAGGTAGACCAGAGACTGGGAGAGGGTCTGGAAGACGCCGCTGTCCAGATACTGTTTCATGGAGGCGTTAATATCGCCGATGTACTTGTCCACGTCTGGGTCGTTGAGCTTGGCCTCCGGCAGGATGAGGCGCAGGGTGGAGGGAGCGCTGCCCACGGTGTCCTCCACGGCCTGCCAATACTCCGGCTGGGAGGTGAACTGGTCGCAGGCCACCACAGCCCATTTGACCATATCCGCGTCCTTGGGGAGGAGAATGTCAGCGGGGTAAAAACCCAGCTTGTTGAATTTGGGATTCATAGGATGGCCTCCTCCTTAGAAGTTCTCGACGATGTCCACCAGCTCGACGCCGATGCGCTTCTGGGCCTCCTTGGTGCCGGCGCCCACGTGGGGCATACAGGCCACGGCGGGGTGGGCGGCCAGCTCCCAGTTGGGATCCTTCTCGCTGAGCCACACGTCCAGGCCGGCGGCCTTTACCTTGCCGGAGTTCAGGGCGTCCAGCAGGGCGGGCTCGTCCACGTTGGAGCCCCGGGAGACGTTGATAATGACCACGCCGTCCTTCATCTTGGCCAGGGACTCAGCGTCCACCAGGGGCTTGTCGCCGCTGGGGGCGCACAGGACGATAATGTCGGACTGGCCCAGCAGCTCGTCCATGGAGACAAAGTGCATGGTGTCGCACTCGCAGCCCTCGGGCTTGTTGCGGTGGACGGTGGACAGCACGTTCATGCCCAGGGCCTGGCCCTTGTCGCCCACCATGCGGCCGATGCGGCCGTAGCCGATGACGCCCATGGTCTTGCCGGCCAGCTCAAAGCCCTTGGAGTAGGCTTTCTTCTCCCACTTCTGCTCCCGCATGGTGTGGCCGGCAATGGAGATGTTCCGGGCGCAGGCGAACAGCAGGGCGATGGCCAGCTCGGCCACAGCGTTGGAGGAGGCGCGGGGGGTGTTTTTTACGGCGATGCCGGCGGCCTCGGCGTACTTTACGGCGATGTTGTCCACGCCCACGCCGGCACGGATGATGAGCTTGAGCCGGCTGCCCTTGGCGGCGTCGATCTGGGGCTCTTTGATCTTGGTGGCGGAGCGGATGATGACCGCGTCGAAGTCACGCAGGGCGGCGCCCAGCTGGTCGGGCTCATAGAACTGCTCCACAACCTCGAAGCCGTCATTGCGCAGCTTCTCTACGGCGCTGGCGTCCATACCGTCGGTGACCAAAACTTTCATAGCCATTTTGCAATTCCCCTTTTTATCATAATAGACCCCCAGGGGCGCGGGGCCGGCAGACCGGCCCTCATGCCCCTGGCGGGCGCGGGAACACCGGGATGATGGATTAGGCGTGCTCCGCCTCGTACTTCTTCAGGAAGTCCACCAGGGCCTCCACGCCCTCCTTGGGCATGGCGTTGTAGATGGAGGCGCGCAGGCCGCCCACGCTCTTGTGGCCCTTCAGGTTGTCGAAGCCGGCGGCCTTGGAGGCGGCCACCACATCGGCGTCCTGCTCCTTGCTGGGGGTGACAAAGGGCACGTTCATCAAAGAGCGGTCCTCCTTCACCACGGCACCGGTGAAGAGCTTGCTGCTGTCCAGGAAGTCGTAGAGGATCTTGGCCTTCTCCTCGTTGCGCTTGTTCATGGCCTCCAGCCCGCCGCCGGCCAGCAGGTACTTGAAGACCTTGCCGCAGCAGTAGATGGCCCAGCAGTTGGGGGTATTGTACAGGGAGTCGTTGTCAGCGTGGGTCTTGTAGCTCATGTAGGTGGGGACGAACTTGGGCAGATCGTCGCGGATCAGATCCTCGCGGATGATGACCACGGCCATGCCGGCGGGGCCCACGTTCTTCTGCACACCGGCCCAGATCAGGCCGTACTTGCTCACGTCGCAGGGACGGGAGAGGAACATGGAGGACTGGTCGGAGACCAGAACCTTGCCCTTGGTGTTGGGCAGGTTGTAATAGGTGGTGCCGTTGATGGTCTCGTTCTCACAGATATAGACATAGTCGGCGTCGTCTGGGATATCCAGGTTGGAGCAGTCAGGAATGTAGGAGAAGTTCTTGTCGGCGGAGGAGGCGACGATCTTGACCTCGCCGTACTTTTTGGCCTCGGCGATGGCCTTCTTGGACCAGGCGCCGGTCTCCACGTAGCAGGCCACGCCGTTCTTCAGCAGGTTCATGGCCACCATGGCGAACTGCACGGTACCGCCGCCCTGGACGAAGAGAACCTTGTAGTTGTCGGGAATGCCCATGAGCTTGCGGAGATCGGCCTCAGCCTCATCCCGGATCTGCTGGAACACCTTGGAGCGGTGGCTCATCTCCATGACACACATGCCGCTGTCGCGGTAGTTCAGCATTTCGGCGGCGATTTCCTCCAGAACCGGCTCGGGCATCATGGCAGGACCTGCGGAGAAGTTGTAAGTACGACCGTATTTCATTCGTAAAAGCTCCTTTCGTTTGTACGAGTGCTGCTTGGTCCGTGCTGAAGCCAGACGCTGCGCGGTTCTTACAGACGCGGACGAAAGCGTTAAATTCATTGTAACACATCTAAACTCTTATGAAAAGTGAAAAATGAAAAAATATCCCACGGAATTTTGAGCGATAATCGTTTTTTTACACAAGGAATTCTGAGGAAAGCCGCTGCCCTCCGACCGCGTAGCCGCCCCCTGTTTTGAAGGGCGGAGGAAATAGGGCGCGGCAGGGAGAGGCATACCCTGCCGGCATAAAAAATTTGAGAAAATTCGGACAAAAACCCTTGACAGACACTGAATATTATAGTACAATGTAGCCAGAAAGAAAGGAGAGGAGTCCAATGTACTAGCATCGGATGAGATCCCCGACCTTTCGCATTGGAGCAGAATCCGCAGCAGCCGGCGCAGCCCAATGCAGCAGCGCAAGAGACCCGAGGAGAGAAGATTCCAACAGGCATGTTCCAGAACCCGCTCACAAGTGTGAGAACGAGCGCCAATAGCCCCTGATGCGAAATATTGTGGAAGGACGACTTAGCGCAACAGAGTGTTTCTAGGCAACGGCAGGTGTAAGGGATTGTCTTCCCAGAGGTTTGATGCGCAAAACTACAGAAAGCATGAGGTTGAGACATGACAGAAATCCAGAACCAGAAGTAGGCCCCCCAGCCGCGTTGGACGGCTGGGGGGTTGTGTTTTGTCTGTCTCAGTTTTATAATATTAGAACACTGCCAGGGGCGGCAATCCGGCATTTCTCTGTTTTGCTCCCGATCAATCCAAGAGCACAGCGCTGGTATAGGTGATGGTGCGGGGGCCGTAGTAATATTCCAGCCCAGCCCGCTGGCATACCTGGGCGACCAGCAGGCCAAAGGCCTCCATAGAGACAATGGCCTCTTGGGGAAAGCGGCAGGGGGCGTCTGGGTAGGTACATGGGGTACAATGGGTGCAGGAGCCGGCCCCCAGGGGAAGGCAGCGGGGGAGGGCGGAGCGGATCTCTTTGGCCAGACTGGCAAAGCGGGCCTTGTGGCGGGCCTCGGTGTCCAGCATGGCCTCCACGTCAAAGTCGTCCTCCAGGTGGCCGGTGGTCTGCACCAGAATGCCCCGGCGGTATTGGCTCAGGCGGGCGGCGCAGTCCTCCAGGGTGCCGCACCCGGGGGGACACGTCCAGCACCGGTTATAGGCGCGGCACCGGTCGGCGGCGCACATCTCCCGCACCTCTGGGAGGCACTCCAGGGCGGCGGCTTCCACCGGGGCGGCGTGGTCAAAGCCCAGTTCCAGGGCCCGCCGGCACCAGTCTGTCATGGTGCGTCCTCCCCATTCCCGCCGCCGCGCTCCCAGAGGGAACGGATACAGAGCGCTGCCCCGGCCGCGAGGACCGCGCCGCTCGGCAGCTGGGGCGGCAGCAGGCCTCCGGAGACAGTCTGCCACTGGTTCGCGGTAAAGATGGCCTCTCTAAGCATCTGGGCCGACAGGCCGATGGTGCCGCAGATGAGCAGCCCGGTGCCGATGATTGCTTTTTTCATTACAGTACCCCCAACCATGAGACTAAAAAAACTGGATTCATAGACGGTGCTCAACGCCTGTGAATGCAGCTTCTAAGCCTATTATAACAGATGCCGTGCCCCGCCGCAAGTTCGCAAAATGGGGTGGTTTGGCAGACAGAGGAAAGAGGGAAATTATGATACTGTACCGGCCTGTTGGGGAACAGGAGAGGGCGTTAATTGCCTGGAGCGGATATACTGCTTTCCCGCCGCGGCTGCCGAACAGCCCATCTTCTATCCGGTGCTGAACCGGCGGTATGCGGCGGAGATTGCCTGCCGGTGGAATACCAAAGACAAAAACTCCGGCTATCGGGGCTTTATCGCCCGCTTTGAGGTGGAGGACAGCTTTTTGTCCGCCTATGAGGTACATACGGTGGGCCGGTCCTATCATCAGGAGTACTGGATTCCGGCGGAGGATTTGGCGCAGTTCAACCGGCATATTGTGGGAAGGATTGAAGTGACGGAGGCCGCGGAAGAGACAGAGTGAGAAATAAAGAGGAGACACTATGAAGAAATTTGCAGCGATCCTGATTGCCGCCGGGCTGACTTTGGGGCTGGGGGCCTGCGGCGGACCGGAGCCGTCTGCGGCGCCGGAGACCACCCCCGCACCTGCCCCGTCGCCTACGCCAGCGCCGGAACTGCCGGACCCGGCGCTGTCCAGCCAGACATTTAGCAAGACCTTTACTGCGGAAGACGGCACCACGGTGCTGATTGTAAATTATACGCTGCCAGATTTTACGGATGGGGAGCATGTTCCTGCTCTGAAAGAAATATCCAGCTGGTACGCCCAGGAGGGACAGGCGCTGCTGGAAGAGGCGGAGGGCGCTTTTCAGGCTGCTCTGGGGGACTATGAGGTGAGCCAGGCCGCCGGACTGGAATTTGGGGCGGTCTTTGAGGAGATGACCTTTGAGGTGAGCCTGGAAACCCCGCAGGTGATCAGCTTTTCCCGCACCTTCTATGCCAACCGGGTGGGAGCGGCCCATCCCAACGTCTTCCGGCTGGGGGAGCAGTTTGACCTGACCACCGGGGAGCGGCTGACCTTTACCCAGTGTGTCACCGACCCATCCGCTGCGGCCGGTGAAGCCAGAGCGGCAGTGCTTCAGTCGGAGGCTATGCAGGCCCTCTTTGCCGGCGGAGTGGACCGGCATACAGCGGAGGGCCTGTTCCAGCCGGAAAACTTTGTGCTGACGCCGGAAGGGTTCCGGTTCTGGTTCCAGTCCGGGGAGCTGGGGCCCGGCGCCCCCGTTGAGATCGACATCCCCTATTCCGCTTTAGAGGAGTACCTTGTGCCATGGATCGCAGATTAGAACATTCCATACAGAGATTGGTGATTGAGGGCTATGCCAGTGACGGCGCCGGAGTGGCCCGGCTGGATGGAGCGGCTGTCTTTGTCCAGGGGGCGCTAAAAGGGGAGACCTGCCAGGTCTATTTGGACAAGGTGGGGCGCAGCGCCATCTGGGGCCACATGGTGGAGGTGGAGACGCCCTCCCCCGCCCGGCGGACGCCGGACTGTCCCTACTACGGCCGCTGCGGAGGCTGTCAGTTCCGGCACATGACCTATGCCGAGGAGCTGGAGGCAAAGCGTCAGCGGGTGGAGGACGCCATCCGGCGCATCGGCGGTTTGGAGCTGTCTGTGCCTGAGATCGTCGGGGCGGAGTGCCAGACGCGCTACCGCAATAAGGGACAATTCCCAGTGTCGTCGGGCCCGAAGATTGGTTTTTATCAAAAGGGAACCCACTGTGTTACCGACGTGGCGGACTGCCTGCTCCAGCGGGAGGGAGCGGTGAAGCTGCGGGCCGCCGCCAAGGTGTGGATGGAGCGGTGGGACATCCCCGCCTATGAGGAGCGCACAGGACAGGGCCTGATCCGCCATGTCTATGTACGTACCAACCGGAGGGGGGAGTCCCTCTTCTGCCTGCTGGTCAACGGGAAGAAGGTCCCACGTGAGGGGGAGCTGGTGGAGGCGCTCCGCTCCGCCGGGACGGACCTGGC
Source organism: Pseudoflavonifractor sp. 524-17 (assembly GCF_009935845.1). Classification (GTDB taxonomy): domain Bacteria; phylum Bacillota; class Clostridia; order Oscillospirales; family Oscillospiraceae; genus Pseudoflavonifractor_A. Next base: position 204,610 of record NZ_QWEK01000006.1, read on the forward strand.
CGGCATTGTGCTGGGTGTCAACGAAAAGAGGAATAACGTGATTCTGGGGGAATCCTACCGGACCCTGTGGGGCAGGGACTTTCTGGATGATACCCTGTGCGGCCTGACCTTCCGGCTGTCCGTCCCCTCCTTTTACCAGATCAACCCGGATCAGACGGAGAAGCTCTATCGCAGGGCGGCAGAATTCGCCGGTCTCACCGGGGCAGAGACGTTGCTGGACCTGTACTGCGGTACTGGCACCATCGGCCTGACCATGGCGGGGGCTGCCAGACAGGTGGTGGGCGCCGAGGTCATTCCCCAGGCGGTAGAGGACGCGCGGCAGAACGCACTGCGCAACGGGATCGAAAACGCCCGGTTCCTCTGCGCCGATGCGGGGGAGGCCGCCCGCGCCCTTGAGGCGGAGGGACTGCGGCCTGATGTCATCTGTGTGGATCCGCCCCGCAAGGGACTCAGCGGGGATGTGGTGGACACCGTGGCCGGGATGCTCCCTGGCCGGGTGGTCTATGTCTCCTGCGACCCCGCCACATTGGCCAGAGATCTGGCCCGCTTTGCCCAAAAAGGCTATAAGGCCCAAAAAGCCGTCGCAATCGATCTGTTTCCGAGGACTGTTCATGTGGAGACAGTAACATTACTTTGCCGCTGAAAACGGCCATGCCATCAGGGCCCGGCGGAACAATTCCCGCCGGGCCCCCTTTCTTGGATTCCTCAGGTATGTCTGGCCTGATAGCCCTCGCCCCAGGCCTGCATGGCATCCAAAATGGGCTTGAGGCTGTATCCCAGCTCTGTCAGGGTGTACTCCACCCGGGGCGGCACTTCGGGGCAGACAGTGGCGGGTGAGCAGGCCGCTATCCTCCATCTGACGGAGCTGCGCAGTGAGGACTTTTTGGCTCACGGCGCCGCTCTGAAGGAGTTTGATGCAGTGGTGGATGCCTTTGGCGCCTGGAGGCCGAAGACAATCCCGCAGATCCCTCAGGCAGTAAAGCATCTGATATACTGTCCAATACGGAAATCCGCCTGATGGTTGTGGGTGGTGCGGAGAGTCTGTATGTCAACCCGGAGCACACGCTCGCGGTGGCGGACGGTCCGGATTTTCCCCATGCGTTCAAGCCGCTTGCGGCGGCTCACGGTGAGGCGCTGCGCCATCTCCGGATGCGGGATGACGTGAAGTGGACCTCTCAGCCCCGCCACAGATTTCCAGGCCGAGGGAACGCGCGCCAGGGAATACTGCCTGGGCGGTGAAGAGCTGATCCTGAACAGCAGGAGCGAGAGCGTCATCAGGTATGCCGGCTATGCGGTGGCCTTAGCAGATGAACTGACTGGAGGGAACCACATTGGAGCGAGAATCTCCGTGGTGAGCAAGTAAAAACAGGAATCTGAAAGGCTGCTCCGATCCGGGGCAGTCTTTGGGGCGTTGCGGTACAGTGAGATGGGAGCAGGCAGAAGGGGGGAACTTGTGTGTTTTCCAAGAAAATGAGGCAGATGATGGGAACGCCGGACCAGGGGGAACGAGAGCAGCTGGACCGTCTGCAGCGGGCCCTGGGGGAGGCGGAGGCTATTTTGATTGGAGGGGGCGCGGGCCTGTCCGCCTCGGCGGGTCTGACTTACTCCGGAGCCCGGTTTGAGCGTTATTTTGAAGATTTTAAAGAAAAATATGGAATATCCGGCATGTACGCCGGGGGATTCTATCCCTTTGAATCGCCGGAGGAGTACTGGGCGTGGTGGAGCCGGCACATTATGGTGAACCGGTACAAGCGGGCTCCGCGGCCGGTCTACGATGATCTGCGCAGGCTGGTGGAGGGGCGGGACTATTTCGTTCTTACCACCAATGTAGACCACCAGTTTCAGTTGGCGGGGTTTGACAAGGGGCGGCTGTTCTACACCCAGGGAGATTACGGCCTGTGGCAGTGCGCCCGGCCCTGCCATCAGAAAACTTACAACAATGAGAAGACGGTACGGGCCATGGCGGCCCGGCAGCGGGATATGAAAATCCCGTCGGAGCTTATCCCTGAGTGCCCTGTCTGCGGCGGGCCTATGACTATGAACCTGCGGTCCGACGATACCTTTGTACAGGACGAGGGCTGGTATCAGGCCCAGGCCCGGTATCAGGACTTTCTCCAGCGGCACAGGGGAACGCGGGTGGTGTTTTTAGAGCTGGGAGTGGGCGGCAACACCCCGGCGATTATCAAGTATCCTTTCTGGAAGTATACCTTAGAAAATATCAACAGTATCTATGTGTGTATCAATCAAGGCCAGGCATTTACTCATCCGGAAATTGCGTCCCGGTCGATATGTATTGATGGCGATATTAGACAGGTGATAGAGAAGATAGGAGCGGCAGAAAAAGTACCTGGCAGCCGGTAAAAAAATGATAAGATTTTTCGGCGGGGCGTCTAAGCTGGACACCCCGCCGGTTGTTGTTTCCAGGAGACTGTAGAACTGACCGGTACCGTTGGTGTATGATATAGTCGCCGCAGGAAGGAGGTACGACAGCTATATCAAATACATACGGTTATATCCGGGTCAGCACCAGGGAGCAGAACGAGGGCCGGCAGCGCATTGCCCTGAAAGCGGTGGAGGTCCCCGAGGAGAATCTCTTTATGGACAAGCAGTCCGGCAAGGACTTTGAGCGGCCTCAGTATAAGCGGCTGCTGCGGAAGCTGAAAAAGGACGATGTACTCTATGTGAAAAGCATCGACCGTCTGGGGCGCAATTATGGGGAGATTTTGGAACAGTGGCGGATTCTGACGAAGGAGAAGGGGGTGGATATTGTGGTGCTGGATATGCCCTTGCTGGACACCCGGCGGGGGAAGGATCTGATGGGGGCGTTCCTCAGTGACATTGTTTTGCAGGTGCTGTCCTTTGTGGCGGAGAATGAGCGGGTAAATATCCGGCAGCGGCAGGCAGAGGGGATCGCGGCGGCGAAGGCCCGGGGAGTAAAATTCGGCAGGCCGCCGGCGCCGCTGCCGGACAACTTCTACCAGGTCCATAAAGCGTGGCGGGGTAAAAAAATGACGCTTCAGCAGGCCGCAAACGCCTGCGCGATGCCGGTTGGAACATTTTACGCAAAAGCGGTCCGATTTGAACATTCTAACTGAATAACTAATATAAAAGCTGCTCGATAAAGCAGAATACTTAAGAAGCAGTCCGCCTGTCGAAACAGGCGTTTCGACAGGCGGAGCGACCCTATTTTCTTAAAAATGCGTCAGGATTTCTGAAAAAACTGCTTGTCAGGGAAAAATCTCTTGCACTTGGTCATTCCGCCGGGGTTCAGACAGGTTCTAAGGTACAGCGGCGGATGGAGCGCCTTCTGGAAAGACGGATAATCGAAATTGGAATACGCGGAATAATTGCGTATAGTTTATAGATGATATCTACATTAAAAACAGATTATTTTTGCAGTATAATAGAGAAAACAGCCAAAGGAGGATGAGCGATTATGAATCACATTTCATCAAGCCCTATCGCGCTGGAGTGGTTTTCTCTTCAGGGGCTGCGCATGGGCGTAAAAGCGGAACATAGGGAGGCATTCCGAAAAGCTGTTTCGGAGCAGAGAGAACTTGGGACGGGCCAGATGAATGAACGGCTGGAGCAGCTGAAACAGAGCGGCGGCACTCAGAAGCTGACCGAAGAGCAGAAAAACGCCCTTTCGGAGAAATACGATCCCCAAAACATGACGCTGGAGGAATACCGGAGCCTGCTGGATGACCTGTGCGAGTACGGGATTCTGGAGGAGGGCGATAAGGTCTTTGTGGGCGGCGAAAATCTGGTGCCGCTGGCGCTCTCCGGGCCTATGGTCCAAGTCTCGTCATATTCCGGCCCGGTTCACCCTGGCTTGGGACGGCAGGGCGGAAACGTAATAGAGTGGGCAAACTATGAGGCGTCGTTTAGGACCATGAATGTGGATACACAGAAGTATGAAAAGACGCTGCGGGCTGTGCTGTTCGGCAGAATTGGCAGCGTATTGGAGCAGCTTTAGGTCAGGGACAGACCTGTATCAGAGGACGCCCGCGCCGAACGAAGAAAAGAGAGAAACGGATGAGAGTGAGCAATTAGTATGCGCCTGCGCTGCTGTCTCATATCGTGCTTGTTTTAGGGGGGCAATATGAATCGAAAGATAGCAATCCTGATTGACGCGGGGCTTGGCCTGCTGCTCTCCGCCTGTGGAGGGGAGCCAGCCAGTCAGCTGAAGCAGGATCTCACGTTCCTCTGTTCCGAGGCGTGTTGGGGGCGGCTGCCTGGGTCGGCGGGGAACGATGCCGCCCAGGACTACGTCGCGGGGGACTTTGAGGAGGCGGGGCTGGACCCCCTCCAGGGGTTTGACTCCCTGCTGGTTCCCTATGACCAGACGGCCTTTGACATGGACAGGCAGGAGCAGACCCTGACCGCTGTTTTTCCCGACGGCAGCAGCAAAACCTTCTATGCCGGCGCGGACTTCTATCCCTATCTGGGCCTGGACGGCGGCTTTTCAGGGGAAGTGACCGCTGACCCGGCGGATCCGGATTTGGAAGATAAGATCTTTCTCTCCCCGGACGGGAGTATGCCGGACAGCAGGGCAGATGTACTCCAATCTGTCACCGCCGCCGCCAGAATCCGGCGGGGGAACCGGCCGGTATTGCACTGTCCTCCCGCCGTATTCGAGCAGCTAACCGGGTGCAGCGCGCTGACTCTAAAGGGCGCGCCGGTTACGCAGGAGAAGACGCTGTACAATGTGGCGGGGGTTCTGCCGGGAAGGAGCGGCAAGGACGCCCTCCTTGTCACCGCCCATTTTGACCATGTGGGCGGCTATGGGGACGTGTACTACCCTGGGGCCTTTGACAACGCCTCCGGCACGGCCCTGATGCTGGAGGTCATGCGTCAGATGGCGCAGAGCGGAAATCAGGCGGACTACGATTATTATATTCGTCGCCTTCAACGGCGAAGACATGGGCCAACTGGGCAGCGCTGGTATTGTTGATTTGCTGCCCTATGAGACAATCAATGTGGTTAATCTGGATAGTATCGGTCTGACCCCAGATGGCCGTCTCGGTGTAACCGGACAGAACCAGACGCTTCAAGACAGCTTGATTTCCGGCTTAAACGGCACAATTTCCTGCGCTCCGCTCCCGGAAGCCTTGGACAGCGACCACGTCAGCTTTGAACGGCATGGGATTCCCGCTGTGACCATTTCCAGCTATCTGGACACTCAGACGGCCTATGCCAGTATTCACCGCCCATCTGATATGCCGGACAAAGTGGACACCGATTTTCTCTCCCAGGTTGCGCCGCTGCTGGTGCAGTATATACAGAATACTGCCCTGGTTCCTCACTATGAGCCGGAGGAGGCGGGGGAATACCAGGAGAGCGAAGCGAAGCGCAGGGCAAAGCAGGCGGAGGCCCAGGTGGAGGCGGTAAATCCGCCCGATGATATGCTGCTGCCCATTGAGGTTGACGGGCGGATCTACATGGTGCGGGATACCAGCTTCCTAGTGAACCCGGATCGGGCGGAGGAGCTGATACCGAGGCTGACGTTCCCGGAGCGGCTGGGGGAGGCATTTTTGCTGGACCGGGAGGCCCCTCTGTACAGCAGCGGCTTTTATTCGGAATTTGATCAGGACTCCGACGGCAGGCACGTATCTGTCCGGGACCTGTTGGACGAGGACTACGAGTTAGGCGTGTTGCAGGAGATCACCGACCCCCTGGACGGGACTGTGTACTGGTCCGTTTCCTATTCTGACGGCACCCACAAGCTGTCACTTAGCGGGTATGAGCGCCAGCACTATCCGGCCGCGGAGCTTCTGCGCGCTGTGGCCTATCTGGGGGACGGCCTGCCTTACTGCTATATCCTGTCCAACGACAGAAATAACGATAACGCCATTGACGGAGGCGCGCTGACCCAGTATATGTTGGATGCCATCCCAGCGCTGAGAGAAATTCCACAGCTGCAATAGAGACTGAGAGCAGTTTTCGGAACTTCGAGGTTCTGAAAACTGCTCTTTTCTGGACGAAACTGGCCTAAGCTCCCTCACTTGCTCCTGTGGGCCAATTTACCTTGAGAGAAACACGGAATGTGTTGAACTCAAGATGTAATGTTTTGCATTGTGCCCTGTAAAGGCGTGCAGATGGACCAGGCGTGCCTGGGGCAGGCAGTTTCAGCGTTTCTCGCCGGAGTGGAAGAGGACGCGGCGTCTAGCCCTGCGTATATGGCCGGAGCAGCCGGAGCACCTCCGGCGTAAGCAGGAGGAGCGCGGCCAGGTTAGGCAGGGCCATCAAGCCGTTAAAGATATCCGCCAGCTGCCAGACGGCGGAGAGATCCGCCACGCTGCCTGCCACAATCATGAGCAGGAAGAGAAACCGGTAGAGCAAAATGCCCCGCCTGCCTCCGGTGAGACAGGCCAGGCCCCGTTCGCCGTAGTAGCTCCATCCCAGCAGGGAGGTAAAGGCGAAGAGGAGGAGGCACACCGAGACAAAGGCGCCGCCGAAGGGACCCAGTACGGTGGAAAAGGCGGCGGCGGACAGCGGCGCGCCCAGCATGGCGTCGGGAATGCTGCCGCTGTGAATGGCGGCCAGGGCGGCCTCGGGCTGGTAGACCCCGGAGGTGAGAATCACCAGAGCGGTGACAGAGCAGACGGCAATGGTGGCGATGAAGACCTCAAAAATGCCCCACATCCCCTCTTCGGCGGGGTCGGTGACATCGGAAGCGGCGTGAGCCATGGCGGAGGAGCCCATCCCGGCCTCGTTGGTGAACACCCCCCGGGCCACGCCGTAGCGCATGGCGGCGGCCACGCTGTAGCCTAGTCCGCCGCCCACCGCCGCCTTGGGAACGAAAGCGGCGCGGATAATCTCACACAGGGCACCGGGGATGGCGGCGGCGTGACGCCACAGCACTACCGTCCCGCCGCCCAAAAAGAGGAGGGCCATGCAGGGGACCAAAGCCTCGCTGACCCTGCCGATGCGTCCGATGCCCCCCAGAATGACCCCGCCGCAGCACAGGGCAACAATGATTCCAATGAGGAGGGGATCCCAGCCGAAGGCGGCGTGGAGGGCAGTGGCGATGGAGTTGGCCTGGACCAGATTCCCGCCCCCCAGCGAGGCGGCGGTACAGCATAGGGAGAAGAGAACTGCCAGGGAGCGCAGCCCCAGTCCCCGCTCCAGATAGCACATGGGGCCCCCTTGCCAGCCGCCGCCGGGGGCCCGCTCCCGGTAGCGTACCGCCAGGAGTTTTTCCGCACAGCCGGTCATCATGCCCAGCAGGGCGGAGACCCACATCCAGAAGACCGCGCCTGGTCCGCCGTAAAAAATAGCGGTGGCAACACCGGCGATGCTTCCGGTACCGATGGTGGAGGCCAAGGCGGTGGAGAGTGTCTGAAGCTGGGTCAGTCCGCCGCCGCCAGAGCGCTTCCCCTTGGAGAAGAGGGCGCCGAAGGTGGCCCGCAGCCACACATGGGCTCCGAAGATCTGAAAGAAACCAGTGCGGATTGAGTACCAGAGCCCCGTGAGCAGGAAGAGCCCCAATAGCCAGGGGTTCCAGATGGCATCCCCCAGCCAAGTCAGAAAAGTCATGTCCATCCCTCCTGTGTACAGGCATATGCGCCGGGAGGGAGATTCATGCGGAGGAGGGCAGCGGCCAAGGAGAAAAGGGTAGTGTGAAAGAGAACCGTCAGGGTTCCCTTCCGCGTCCAGGCAAACCAGTTTTCAGACCTTCAAAAAGGTCTGAAAACTGCGCTCAGCCTGTCAAACATATATTTTCGACAGGCTGACGGCCCCCGGAACAGAAGGTTCTGGGGGCCGATGGTTTATTGGGTATGCAGTTGGACGTTGCCGTCGCTGGCGGTGGCCTCGATCTGGGAGAGGGGAGTCTGATAGCTCTCGATAAGCTTGACGGCGATGGCGTCCTCCAGATCCTTTTGGATCTGACGGCGGAGGTTGCGGGCGCCGTAGGTCATGGAGTAGGATTTCTCCACCAGGTAGTCCAGCAGGGCCTCGTCCCAGGAGAAAGCGATGTCCTTCTCCTTCAGCGTATCCCGCAGCTCGCCCAACATAATGCCGGCGATGGACTTGAAGTTCTCCTCCGTGAGCTTGTTGAAGTAGACGATCTCGTCCACCCGGTTGATGAACTCGGGCCGGAGGAAGGACTCCAGCGCCTTCATGGCCCGCTCCCGGCCCTGCTCCCCAGCGGTGCGGCCAAAGCCCACGCTGCCGGCGGAGGATTTGGTATCGCTGCCGGCGTTGGAGGTCATGACAATCACGGTGTTCTCAAAGTTCACGTTGCGGCCCTGGGCGTCGGTAATGTGGCCGTCGTCCAGGATCTGAAGCAGAATATTGAGCACATCGGGATGGGCCTTCTCGATCTCGTCGAAGAGGACCACGCAGTAGGGCTTGCGCCGCACCTTTTCGGTGAGCTGGCCCGCCTCGTCATAGCCCACATAGCCCGGGGGAGAGCCGATGATCCGGGAGACGGAGAATTTCTCCATAAATTCCGACATATCCAGCCGGATGAGAGATTCGGGGGAGTGGAACAGGTCCTGAGCCAGCTGCTTGACCAGCTCGGTCTTGCCCACGCCGGTGGAACCTACAAAGATAAAGGAGACCGGCTTGCGCTTGGAGGCAATGCCCACCCGGCCCCGGCGCACGGCGGCGGAGACAGCGGCCACTGCGTTGTCCTGACCGATGAGGTGCTCTTTCAAGCGGCCCTCCAGCTGGGCCAGGCGTTCGTACTCCGCCTCCTGGATCTGGCTGGCGGGGATTTTGGTCCACAGCTCAATCACCCGGGCCAGGTGCTCCGCGGTGAGGGGCGGGGCGCTCTGGGCCTCCAGCTTGGCCAATTCCTCCTGGAGCTGGAGCTCCCGGCTCTTGATGGCGGCCAGCTTTTCGTACTGATTCCCCTCCTGCTGGGCGGAGAGGGAGACGTGCTCCTTGTTCAGGGCAGAGAGATCCCGCTGGACCCGGGCCTGCTCCCGCTCGTTGTCCCGCAGGCCCGCCTCCTGATCGCCGGCGGCGGAGAGGGCGGCGAACTCCTCCTTGAGGCGGCCCAGCTGACGGCGCAGGTCGGCCTGCCGCTGCTCGTTGGCCTTGAGGGCGTTCTGGCGGCGGTATTCCTGGTCGTTGGTGTCGGACACCAGATGATCCCGCTCCTGGGCGATATCCTCCAGCTCTTTGCGCAGCTGGGCCTCCCGGGCCAGGTTCTGGTTGTGGAGGTTGACGTCGGAACAGGCCTCGTCGATAAGATCGATGGCCTTGTCGGGGAGGAAGCGGTCGGTGATATACCGTTCACTCATGGTGACGGCCAGACGGCACATCTCAGGGGAGACCGAGACAAAGTGATACTTCTCATAATAGGAGGCGATGCCCTCGATGATCTTTACCGCGTCCTCAATGGAGGGCTCCTCCACGATGACGGGCTGGAAGCGGCGCTCCAGAGCGGTGTCCTTCTCAATGTGCTTGCGGTACTCAGTGAGGGTGGTAGCGCCGATGACCTGGATCTCCCCCCGGGAGAGCGCGGGCTTTAAAATATTGGCGGCGTTCATGGAGCCCTCGGCGTCTCCGGCGCCCACAATATTGTGGACCTCGTCGATGACTAAAATAATATTGCCCAGCCGCTTGATCTCCTCAATCAGGCCCTTCATGCGGCTTTCAAACTGGCCGCGGAATTGGGTGCCGGCCACCAGGGCGGTCAGGTCCAGCAGATAGACCTCCTTGTCCTGGAGCTTATAGGGCACGTCGCCGGCATGGATGCGCTGGGCCAGCCCCTCGGCAATGGCGGTCTTGCCCACGCCGGGCTCGCCGATGAGGCAGGGGTTGTTCTTCTGACGGCGGTTGAGGATCTGGATGGTGCGCAGGATCTCCTGCTCCCGGCCGATGATCCGATCCAGCTTGCCCTCAGCGGCCCGCTGGCTCAGGGAAATGCAGTAGTTCTCCAAAAATTTGCGCTTGCCCGGCCGCTCGTTTTTGGCGCTTTTCTCCTCCCGGCTGGGGCGGGCAGAGGGCTCCCCGGAGGGGGCGGCAGGCTCGCCGCCCTGGGCGGAGCCAAAGAGCTTGTTTAGGAAGGGGAAGGTGGCGGTTTTCCCCTCCTCCTCGTCCTCCTCCTGGGCGCTGTCGGAGGGAATGAGCCCCTCCAGCCCCTCGGGGGTGCCCATGGCGGTCATCATCTCATTGGTCAGCCCCTCCAGATCCTCATCTGTGATGCCCATTTTCTGCATCATGTCCTGAAGCGGCTGGATGCCAATTTCCTTGGCGCACTTGAGGCAGAGCCCCTCCGTTTTGGAAACGCCGTCCTCCAGCTTTTGGATAAAGACCACGGCGACATTTTTATGACATCTGGAACAGAGTGTCGGCTGCATTGTTGTCAACTCCTTTTTGGGTGGATCCCGGCAAAACAGCCTGGGTGCGGGAACGGAAAGGCGATCCACCGTGAGAGGGGAGAAACCCTCCCGGTTACAAGATTCTAAAGTGAAATTATGAACTGCGTATGAATGTGCGGAAGGAAAGCGGTCACTGGCCGGGACCTTTTCCCATGAAAGCCAGGTATTGCAGCAGATATCCGATGAATGCCGCCACCGTCAGCAGCAAAGCGAAGGAGATCAGCGCGGTGGCCCAGTGCCGGGGGATGTTGGGGAAGAGGACCAGCGCCGCACAGACCACAAAGAATACGCCGGTGGACGCCTTGCCCAGCCAGTTGGCGGAGATGATATCCGCTGCCCTGCGGTACAGGGTAAGGGCGCCGATGCCCATGGCCGCTTCCTTCAGAAAGAAGACTGCCACGGCCCACATGGGGATAATCTGGGCTGCGGCGATGCAGATGATGACGGTAAAGGTCATCAGCTTATCGGCCAGGGGGTCCAGAACGCGGCCCAGGCGGGTGATCTGATGAAAGTGCCGGGCGATCCAGCCGTCGGCGATGTCGGTGAGGAACGCAAGGGTATAGATGGCAACCGCCCAGTAGTGGGCGTTGGGGTGGGGGTGAAAGAAGACGATGGCGAAAACTGGAACCAGAACGAGCCGGAAGAGGGAGAGGAGATTGGGAATATTCATAAATACCTCCTAAACGGAAGGGGCCAACTAGATCACTGCGCCGCCCAGCAGGGACAGGGGCGTATTGGTCATAAAAAACTGGAGCAGATAGGTCTGCTGCACCACCTCAGCGGGGATAAGCGCCCCCATGGACAGCAGCCAGCCCGCCAGGAAGAGAAGGAGCCCCCCTTTGACCAGGCCAATGAGGGCGCCCCCCAGCTGATTGAGGGTGTGCAGCCCCGGCAGGCGGGCCACCAGATTGAGAGAGCGGCTGATCACCGCCCACACCGCCAGCAGCACCGCAAAGGCGGCGGCAAAGATCAGGCGGAAGGCCAGGGCTTGGGCAATGGCGGCCGCGGCCTGGGCGGCGGCGCTGGCGGCGGCCTGAGTGAGGCCGCTGTCCACCGCCCGGTCTACCGTGTCGATCAGTTCCTCATAAAAGCCCATGTCCCGCAGCAGATCCAGCACATCCTGGAGAGGCAGGTCGTCCAAAGCCCCCTCCAGAGAGCCGCCGGCCTGTTCCATCTGGCGGTCCAGCTGCTGTTCAATGGCGGCGGTGAGTCTGGGTTCTAGGGCCCGGCCTACCGCCGGGGCCAGGGCCTTAGCGGTGAGACTGGCGCCGCCGAAGGCCACCAGAACGGCCAGAAGGCCGCACAGGGAGCGGACCAGCCCCTTTTTCGCCCCCAGATATACAAAGAGGGCAAGGAGGGCGAGCACAACAACGTCAAGCAGAAGATAAGACATAGAAACCTCCGAAGATTATTCCGGGATATAGAGATGGGCAGTGTTGGCATTCATCAGCATGGTACTGCCGTCAGAGCGCTGGATCACCCGCCGGGCCCCCTGGGTGATTTCCAGAGAGCGGTAGGGGGTCAGATCGGAACGGAAGATGTCCAGCCGCCCGGCGGAGAGAAGGGCGATGTATTTCCCCGCCGCGGACAGGGAGAAGACCTGTTCCCCCAAGGAGTAGGAGGCGGTCTGCCCGTCCTCGTCCACGACCACCAGATCGGCGGTGCTGCCTGCCCGGTACTTGCCCAGCAGCAGGGCGGCGTATCCGTCCCCATCCAGGGAAAAACCCTTGAGGTAGCGGCCGGAGTAGGAGTAATTGGTCTGGACAGTGCCGTCTGCGTCCAGAATGGACAGAGAATTTTCTCCCAGTACCCAAACGCCGCCGCTGGTCCAGCGCAGACCCAAACTGACGTCGCTGCCCAGAGAGCACACCGCGTCTGGCTCAATGTCCTCCTCTGTACGGGAGAGCCGGTAGAACTCGGCCTGGGTGTCAAACTGACTGCCCTGGGTGCCGATGGTGAGCAGAACCATGGATCTCCCGTCGGGGGAGAGGGCGGCGTCCAGAATAAAACGGCTGGACAGCTTGACCCGCAGGGTGGCGGCAAAGCTGTTGTCGTAGACGGTGGCGGTGCCTTTAAAGCCGCTTTGCTGGGCGACCACCACCATTTCGCCCGCATCGTTGAGACGGGCGGAGAGGAAGGACTCCCCCTCCCGCAGTGAGAGGGAGAACTGCTGCGCCCCGCCGGAGAAGACATAGAGGCTGGTGCCCCCCGCGTCGTAGACCAGGGCGGTCTTGGTATTGCTGTCGATGACAGGATGGTCCATGGACACGGGCTGATCCAGAAGGAGGGTGCCGTCCCCGCTGTAGAGCTGGATGGACTGGGGGGAGGACACCAGAAGACCGTTATTCAAGGTGGCAAAGCTGTTGGTGCTGCCGCCGCTGTAGGGAAAGGACTCCGCCAGGCCGCTCTCATTGCGCTCCAAAGTGCGGTACTGAAACCAGCGGCGCAGACTGTCCATATTGAACCGATCCCGGTTGACCACCAGAAACATTGCCCCCAGAACCAGGGCCAGGGTCAGCAAAAAGGCCAGCAGCCGGAACAGAAGAGGGGGCTTCCTCTTCTGCGGCTTGCTTTTGGGCTCCAGAAGTTCCATATTACCCGCTCACTTCCTGTATCAGGGCGGGACGCACCTCACCCAGGGTATCTTCATCGTACCACAGGCGGGTCATGTACAGCCCGCCGGGGGGAACGGTAGGACCGGCAGCGGTGCGGCAGCGCTCCTCCAGCAGGCGGGGGATATCCTGGGGGGCCAGCTTGCCCTCGGAGGCGTAGACGCAGGTGCCCACCATAGCCCGCACCATATTGTAGAGAAAGCCGTTGGCGCAGACCTTGCAGGTAATCAGATCCCCGGTGCGGCGGATGCGGAAGTAGTGGACGGTGCGGACGGTGGAGCGCACCAGCGTACCCACGGACTGCACTGCGGCGAAGTCGTGGGTGCCGGTGAACTGGTCCGCCGCCCGCTGCATCACAGTCTCGTCCAAAGGCTTGGGATAAAACCAGGCCCGGTCTACAAAAAAGGCGTTGCGGATACGGGAGTTATAGATCTGATAGGTGTACTCCTTTTTCAGACAGGAGCCGATGGCGTTGAAGTCCTCCGGTACGTCGTAGGCCTTTACCACCACAATGTCCTCTGGCAGGCGGGTGTTCACCGCCAGAGGAATCCGATTGCAGGGGATAGCGGAGGTGGTGCGGAAATTGGCGATATAGACACGGGCATGGACGCCGGCGTCAGTACGGCCCGCCCCGGTACACTTTACCGGATGGCAGACCACCGTGGCCAGAGCCTTCTCCAGCGTCTCCGCCACGGAGACCACTGTCTTCTGCACCTGCCAGCCGTGGTAGGCGGTGCCCACATACATCAATTGTAACGCAATATTTCTCATAATCGCTTAACTCACCATTAAGAGTGTTTTAAGATTGCGGAAAACGCCCCTACAGCCCAAACCGGCGCAGCGCAACAATGAGGGCCACCAGGGCGGCGCCCAAAAAGAGGGCAAGGCAGTCGAAAAACTGAAATTTCAGCACCCGCAGGCGGGTGCGGCCCTCGCCGCCGTGGTAGCAGCGGCATTCCATGGCCACCGCCAGCTCGTCGGCCCGGCGGAAGGCGGAGATAAAGAGGGGGACCAGCAGGGGAATGAGCGCCTTGGCCCGCTGAATGAGATTGCCGCTGTCAAAATCCGCCCCCCGGGCGGTCTGGGCGGACATGATCTTGTCGGTCTCCTCAATCAGGGTGGGGATAAAGCGCAGGGCGATGGACATGATCATGGCCAGTTCGTGGACCGGCACCCTGATTTTTTTCAAAGGGCCGAGCAGCCGCTCCAGCCCGTCGGTGAGGAGGATAGGGGAGGTGGTATAGGTGAGCAAAAAGGTACAGGTGATCAGCAGCAGAATACGGAACACCATAAAAATAGCGGTCTGAACCCCCTCAGCGGTGATGTGGAGGAAGCCCCAGCGCCAGATCTCCCGGCCGGGGGTATAGAAGAGGTTGAGCAGCGCGGTGATGAGAATGATTACCACCACCGGCTTCATCCCCCGGACAATGGCCTTCAGCCCCACCTTGGAGACAGCCGCCATAACAGCCAGCACCACAATAAGGACGGCGTAGGACACCACCCACCTGGCCAGAAACAGCGCGGTGATATACAGAATCGTAAGCAGCAGCTTGGTGCGGGGATCCATACGGTGGAGGATGGTGCGGCCGGGAAAGTATTGCCCCAGAGTAATGTCTCTCAGCGCCATATTAAACCGCCCCCTTTTTAGCCAGGGCGTTCAGAACCGCCTCTTTTGCCTGAGAAACCGTGTAGACAGAGGGGTCGATGTCCACCCCCATGGCACGCAGGCGGTGGAAGACCCGGGTCATCTGAGGTACGCCCAGGCCCATGTCCTCCAGCGATCCGCCGTGCTGGAACACCTCCCTGGGCGTACCCTGGAAGGGGATATGGCCGTCGTGGACCACTACCAGCCGGTCCACCGTGCGGGCCACCTCCTCCATGGAGTGAGAGACCAGAATAATGGTGGCGTTGTGGGCCTGTTGGTAGTCCCGGATGTTGCCTAAAATCTGCTCCACGCCCACCGGGTCCAGACCGGCGGTGGGCTCGTCTAAAATGAGCACCTTGGGTTCCATGGCAATGACGCCGGCGATAGCCACCCGGCGCTTCTGTCCGCCGGAGAGGGCGAAGGGGGACTGCTGGAGCATGTCGTCCCCCAGGCCCACAAAGCGGGCCGCCTGGCGGACCCGGCGGTCGATCTCGTCCCCGTCCAGCCCCATGTTCTTGGGGCCGAAGGCGATGTCCCGGTAGACGGTCTCCTCAAAAAGCTGGTACTCCGGGTACTGGAATACCAGCCCCACCTGAAAGCGGGTCTGGCGGGTAGTCTCCTTGTTGGCCCAAATATCCTTTCCTTCAAAGAGGACCTTGCCGCCGGTGGGCTTGAGCAGGCCGTTGAGATGTTGGATTAAGGTGGACTTTCCCGACCCGGTGCGGCCGATGAGACCCAGATACTCCCCGCGGTAGGCGGTAAAGTCCACTTCTACCAGAGCGCCCCGCTCAAAGGGAGTGCCGGCGGAGTAGATGTGGGACAGCTTCTGTGTCTGAATAATGGGTTCCAAATGGCTTCATTCCTTTGCGAAAGTGGTGCATCTCCCCCAGAAAGCCGGGAAAAAGCGGCGGGGGATGACGCCCAGAGGGGATCAGCGGGAGCCGTCCCGCTTGTCCAGCTGATATTCCAGCTGGACAATGCGCTCCTCCAGCCGGGCGATCCGACCGTGGAGCCAGATCGGCGTACTTACCAAAAGGGACAGGGGGATCAGCGCATGGAAGAAGGAGAGCGTCTTCTCCCCGTTGAGGTAGGGAGTGAAGAGGTGAAAGGTAAAAGAGTCCAAGGCGTACCCCAGGGTGAACAGAGCGGCGCAGGCCAGGAAGATAGCGGTGAATTGTTTCATACGGTCTCCTTTCTGACTTCCTGCGGCGGTCAGGCCAGCAGGCGGTACAGGGCCTGGGCGCAGTCCGCATCGCTGAGGGCGTCCAGGGGCACGTCCAGACCGGCCTGCCGCAGCTCCCAGAGGAGAGCGGTGGTCTCCGGCACGGTGAGCCCCACGGAGCGCAGCTGCTCCACCTGCTGAAAGACCTCTTTTGGGGGGCCGTCAGCGATAACCTTGCCCTTGGACATGACCACCAGCCGGCCGGCCTGGGCGGCCTCGTCCATGTGATGGGTGATGAGAACCACAGTAACACCGGAGGTTCGGTTGAGGTCCTGAATGGCGGAGAGCACCTCCCGCCGGCCCACCGGGTCCAGCATGGCGGTGGGCTCATCCAAAACGATACACCGGGGCGCCATGGCGATGACCCCGGCGATGGCGACGCGCTGCTTCTGCCCGCCGGAGAGGAGGTGGGGGGCGTGTTCCCGGAACTGGTACATGCCCACGGCCTTCAGGGCGTCATCCACCCGGCGGCGCAGCTGTTCCTGGGGGACGCCCAGATTTTCCGGGGCAAAGGCCACATCCTCCTCCACCACATTGGCTACGATCTGGTTGTCCGGATTTTGGAAAACCATACCCACGGTACGCCGGATGTCCAGCAGGCGGACGGCGTCCGCACTGTCCATGCCGTTCACGTAGACGGCGCCGCCGCTGGGCAGGAGGATGGCGTTCATGTGTTTGGCCAAGGTGGATTTGCCGGATCCGTTGTGGCCCAAAATGGCAACAAAAGAGCCCGCCTCAATGTCCAGATCCACTCCGTTGAGTACGCAGCGGCTTTCCTCCTGGCCTTCCTGGCCGGCGGAGTAGGTAAACTGAAGATTTTTTGTCTGAATAATTGCCTGATCCATCGTGGTACCTCCCATCAGTCAGCCAGCCAGCGCCCGGTGGCGCCGCAGGGGAGGGCCAGCCCGGTTTCGCTCACCCGCAGGCCCAGCTCCTGGCTGTCAGTGTGTCCGCCGTACCGTTTGGAGATCAGAGCCTCCAGGATGTAGGTCAGCACCGAGGGGGCCAGGCCGGTAGTGTAGGAGTTGATAAGAAAAAAGAGGGGATGGTCGGAGAGTACCTGGGACACCAGCGCCACAAAGGGCCACAGGTTCTCCTCCAGCTTCCATATCTCACCGGAGGGGCCCCGGCCGTAGGAGGGGGGGTCCATAATGACGGCGTCGTACTGCCGGCCCCGGCGGATCTCCCGCTCCACAAACTTGCCGCAGTCGTCGATGATCCAGCGGATGGGGGCGTCCTCCAGGCCGGAGGATTTTGCGTTCTCCCTGGCCCAGCCGACCATGCCCTTGGCGGCGTCCACATGGCAGACGCTGGCACCGGCGGCGGCGCAGGCCACCGTGGCGCCGCCGGTGTAGGCGAACAGGTTCAGCACCTGGACAGGCCGGCCGGCCCGGCGGATCTGCTCCCCAGCGAAGTCCCAGTTGGCGGCCTGCTCAGGGAACAGGCCGGTGTGCTTGAAGTTCATGGGCTTGATATTAAAGGTTAAGGAACGGTAATTTACCGTCCACCGGGGGGGGAGATCCTTTTTCTCCCACTGGCCGCCGCCGGTGGAGGAGCGGGCGTAGCGGGCGTCGTGCCGTTTCCAGCCGGGGTGGGAGCGGGGAGTGTCCCAGATGGCCTGAGGGTCGGGCCGCACCAGCAGATGTCCCCCCCAGCGCTCCAGCTTCTCCCCCCGGCCGCAGTCAATAAGCTCATAGTCCTTCCAGGCGTCTGAAATCCACATAATAAAGGGTTCCTCTCCCTCAGCAGTCAATATGATCGCATCATTATATCACCTGTTTTATCCAGCGTCAAATAGAATAGTGGGGGAAGAACGCCGTTAAGATTGTATTACGCCTGAATTTGTGGTATAGTCAGATGCGAAACAAGTTCCGGAACCTGTGTGGAAGCAGGCGGGTGCTGTGTAGAGACAGAGTACGGCAGGCAACAGGCGACAAGTGCAGTAAGGAGTGTGTTTGGTATATGGAGGCAGCGGATATTCAATTCCGCACCGCCGCGCTGGGCGGCTTTCACAAGCAGGATGTACAGGACTACATCAGCAAGTCCAATCAGGAGCACGCCGCCCGGCTGGAGCAGCTGGAGCGGGAGGCGGCCCAGCTGCGGGAGGAGCGGGACAAGCTGAAGGAGCGGTTGGAGCAGCGGGACAGCCGCCTGGTGGAGCTGTCCGCCCAGGTGCAGCAGCTTACAGGCCAGCTGGCGGAGCAGAGCTCCGCCCTGGAGACCAGCCGGGAGGAGACCGCGGCCCAAAAGCGGGAGTGCGCCGCCCAGGCGGGGGAGTTAAAGCGGCTGAAGGAGCGTCTGGAGAAGGCGGAGCAGATTGTCCAGACCTATGAGGCCATCAAAGATCGTACGGCGGGCATTGAGCTGGAGGCCCACTGCCGGGCCCAGGACATTGAGGATACCGCCCAGGCTCAGGCGGCGGAGATGCGGGCGGTGCTGGGCCGGTGGCTGGACAAGGTTCAGGCCAGCTATGATCAGCTGTGTACCGGCATGGAGACCACTGCCAGCCATATCGCCCAGGAGCTGGTGCAGACCTGCAAGAATCTCAACGGCTTCTCGGCGGAGCTTGGGGAGCGGGGCACAGCACTGAAGCAGCTGAGAAAGATCTACGAGGAGGCGGAGGGGCCCAAGATGCCGGAGCCCCTCTCCCTGGAGGAGGAGTAGGGCCATGGAATACCAGATCCACACATGCCAGCTGCGGGAGATGCTGCCCCGGCTGCGGGCCGGAGACCGGGTGTTGCTCAGCGGCACCATCTATACTGCACGGGATGCGGCGCACAAGCGATTTTTTGAACAGCTGGATCAGGGAGAGGATCTGCCATTTCCCATTAAAGACGCAATTATCTACTATGCCGGTCCCACGCCGGGGCAGCAGGGTATGGCGGTGGGGGCCTGCGGTCCCACCACGGCCAGCCGGATGGACGCGTTTGCCCCCCGGCTGCTGGACCTGGGCCTGGGGGCGATGATCGGGAAGGGGGAGCGGGCTGAGAACGTGGTGGACGCCATTGTGCGCAACGGGGCCTGCTACTTTGCCGCCGTGGGCGGAGCCGGGGCTTTAATCGCCCGGTGTATTGAATCTGCGGAGGTAATTGCTTTTGAGGATTTGGGCTGCGAGTCGGTAAAGCGGATGACGGTCAAAGCCTTTCCCCTCACTGTGGCGGTGGACAGCCAGGGAGGCAATCTGTATCAGAGCGGCCGCGCCCAATACGGGGCAATATAATCATTATAGAGGAAGAGACTGCCTGGATCGCCTGGCACGGTAGGGGAAGTGGGGTGAAAGGCCCCGCGGGTCGGTCACTGTGAAGCCGCTGAGAAGGCGGATAAGTCAGGTTGCCCGGGGCAGTTTGAAGTTTCTGCCGGAACCGGAGACTGACTTGTGGAGCGGAACCTTATGGTTCAAGTTTGCCAAATCT
The DNA here is from genome assembly GCF_009935845.1 of Pseudoflavonifractor sp. 524-17. Lineage (GTDB taxonomy): Bacteria > Bacillota > Clostridia > Oscillospirales > Oscillospiraceae > Pseudoflavonifractor_A. The sequence goes on from NZ_QWEK01000006.1 coordinate 223,839, forward strand.
CTGTCTGCCGGTCCGGCGGACAGAGATTTTTAGGAGGAGTGGACCATGACAGAGGCGGTGCTCTGCGTCAGCTTCGGCACCAGCGTCCCCCAGGCCAGAGAGAGCATCCAGACGGTGGAGGAGACCTTGAAAGCCGCCGCAGGGGAGCGGATCTTCACCAGGGCCCTTACCAGCCGGACCATCCGGCGGATCCTGGCGGGGCGTGGGGAGGAGATTCCCGGCGTGGACGGGGCGCTGGCCGCCCTGGCCGCCCAAGGGGTGGAGCGGGTTGTGGTGCAGCCCACCCACCTGCTTGCCGGCCATGAGTATGATAAAATCCGGCGGGAGATGGATCCGTGGGCGGGGCGGTTTTCCTCTTTGGAGCTGGGCCGGCCCCTGCTGGCGGATACGGGGGATGTGAGAGCTCTGGCCGCCGCCCTGTGCGCGGCCTGTCCCCCGGAGGAGGGGGAGGCTCTGGTGCTGTTCGGCCACGGCACGGATCATCCGGCCAATCTGGTCTACCCCGCCCTGCAGACCGCCTTCCGCCTGCTGGGCCGAGAGGATGTGTGGATTGGCACGGTGGAGGGCTGGCCCGGTCTGGAGGAACTGTCCGCCCAGCTGGCAAGGCAGAGCCGCCGGCGGCTGCACCTGCTGCCCGTGATGCTGGTGGCCGGCGACCACGCCATGAACGACATGGCGGGGGAGGGGGACAGCTGGAAGACCCGGCTGGAGGCGGAGGGATATCAGGTGCGCTGCACCCTCCGGGGCCTGGGAGCGCTGCCCCAGGTGCAGGCCCTCTACCGGGCCCGTCTGGCGGCGCTTTTACCTTTGGAACAATAAAGGAGACGGACAGTATGGTGCATTTTGTGGGCGCGGGGCCGGGGGCGCCGGATCTCATTACCCTGCGGGGGTGGGAGCATATACGGGAGGCCGACGTGATTATCTACGCCGGGAGCCTGGTGAACCCGGCGTTGCTGAAGGGCGCGAAGGAGGGCTGCGCCGTCTACAACAGCGCGGAGATGACGCTGGAAGAGGTGCTGGCTGTAATGGAGCAGGCGGAAGGAGCGGGAAAGACTACGGTCCGCCTCCATACCGGCGACCCCTGCCTGTACGGGGCCATCCGGGAGCAGATGGACGCCCTGGCGGCACGTGGGATCCTATACGACGGCACGCCTGGGGTGTCCAGCTTCTGCGCCGCCGCCGCCGCCCTGGGGGCGGAGTACACCTTGCCTGGAGTGAGCCAGAGTGTCATCATCACCCGTATGGTGGGCCGCACACCGGTGCCGGAGAGGGAGTCGGTGGCGGCGATGGCCGCCCACGGAACCTCCATGGTGCTGTTTCTCTCCTCCGGACTGCTGGAGGAGGTGCAGGGGGAGCTGCTGAAGGGGGCGTATACCCAGGACACGCCGGCGGCGCTGGTGTACAAGGCAAGCTGGCCGGAGGAGAAGACAGTATACTGCACGGTGGGCACTCTGGCGGAGACCGGCCGGGCCCACGGCATTCAAAAGACCGCCCTGGTGCTGGTGGGCGGTTTTCTGGGGGCGGAGTATCAGCGCAGTAAGCTGTATGATCCCCAATTTACCACCGGATACCGGGAGGGCCGGCAGTGAGCCGGCGGATCGCCTATCTGTCCTTTACGGATCGGGGCGCGGCGTTGGCGGAACAACTCCGCGCTGTCCTGGGGGGGAGGGCTAGCCGGGCTGGGGAGACGGGCTACGGCTCTCTGGCCCAGTGGACCCAGGCGGCTTTTCAGGGGGACTGGGACGCCCTGGTTTTTGTGGGGGCTGCAGGTATCGCGGTGCGGGCGGTGGCCCCCTGTCTGAAGAGCAAGGCGGAGGACCCGGCAGTGGTGGCGGTGGATGAGACGGGGCGGTTTGCCGTGCCGCTGGTCTCCGGCCACCTGGGCGGCGCCAATGACCTGGCCCATGCCATTGGCCGGGTGTGCGGCGCGGTGCCGGTGATCACCACCGCCACAGATCGGAACGGGGTCTTTCCGGTGGACCAGTGGGCCCGGCGGCAGGGCTGCGCCATTCCGGAGGTATGGAAAATTAAGAAAGTCTCCGCCCGGCTGCTGGCCGGGGAGGAGATTCAAATCCGCTCGGCATGGCCCGTGGAGGGTATGCCGCCGGAGGGGGTTTCCCTCACCGCGGGACCAGGGGAGGATGTGACGGTAGATCTGTGCCGGGGAGAGGGGAACGCCCTCCCAGTGGTGCCCCGGGCCGCAGTGCTTGGGGTAGGCTGCCGCCGGGGGATATCAGAGCAGGCCCTGGAGACGGCCTTCGCGGCCCTGTGCAAAGACACCGGCCTGTGGCCCCAGGCGGTGTGCGGCACGGCTACCATCGACCTGAAAGCGGAGGAAACGGGGCTCATTCACTGGTGCGCCAAACACGGCTGGCCCCTGACGTTTTATACTCCGGCCCAGCTGCGGGAGGCGGAGGGGCGCTTCACTGCTTCCGCCTTTGTAGCGCGGACCACCGGAGTGGACAATGTCTGCGAGCGGGGCGCCGTTCTGGCGGCGGGCGGACCGCTTTGGGCACGAAAACATGGGGGCGGAGGGGTCACTATGGCAGTGGCACGGAAACCTCTCCGCCTGGATTGGAGCTGGTTAGATGGGTAGCGTATTTGTGGTTGGGATCGGACCGGGGGACCGGCAGGGCTTCACCGCCCAGGCCATGGCCGCCCTGGAGCGGGCGGAGGTGCTGTGCGGCTATACAGGGTATGTGGAGCTGGCGGCCCCGCTGTACCCGGAAAAAGAGGTGTACGCCACCCCCATGAAGCAGGAGATCGCCCGGTGCCGCTGGGCGCTGGAGACTGCCCAGGGGGGACGCACGGTGGCCATGCTGTGCAGCGGAGATGCCGGTATCTACGGTATGGCCTCCCCCCTGCTGGAGGTGGCTCCCCAGTTCCCCGGGGTTGAAATTGAGGTGGTGCCTGGGGTGACGGCGGCCCTGTCCGGCGGGGCGGTGTTGGGGGCCCCTCTGGGGCACGACTTCTGTGTCATCTCCCTGTCCGACCTGCTGACGCCCTGGGAGCAGATTGCGCGGCGGCTTACCTGCGCCGCACAGGGAGATTTTTCCATCTGCCTGTATAATCCCGCCTCTCAAAAGCGAAAGGACCATCTGCGGCGGGCCTGTGATATCCTGCTGGCGTACCGGGAAAAGGACACCGTCTGCGGCTGGGTGCGCAGCATCGGCCGGGCGGGGCAGACCCGTCGGCTGCTGACGCTGGAGGAGCTGCGGGAGAGCGCGGTGGACATGTTTACCACGGTCTTTGTGGGCGCGTCCACCACCCGGAAGATAGGACAGTGGATGGTGACGCCCAGGGGGTACCGGCGGGGATGAAGATCGTCGTATTCAGCGGAACCACGGAGGGGCGGGCCCTCTCCCGCCGCCTGGTGGATGGGGGAGCCGAAGTGACCGTGTGCGTGGCCACAGAATATGGCCGGGAGGAGCAGGGGGAGCGGGAAAATATCACCGTGCTCACCGGACGGAAGACCTGGCGGGAGATGGCCCAAGTGCTGGCGGGAGCGAAGCTGTGCGTGGACGCCACCCATCCCTATGCGGTCCGGGCTACGGAGGAGATCCGGCGGGCCTGCGCCGCGGCGGGGGTGCCCCTGCGCCGTCTGCTGCGGCGGGAGGGCGGCGGAGCAGGCACACCGGTGGACAGCCCGGCGCAGGCCGCGGCCTATCTGGCGGAGCGGGAGGGCGGCATTCTCCTCACCACTGGCAGTAAGGAGCTGAGCGCCTTTGCCGCTTTGGGGCCGGAGCGGCTCTTCCCCCGAGTGCTGCCCAGCCATGAGAGCCTGTCCGCCTGCGAGGCGGCGGGAATTCCCCACCGGAACATCATTGCCATGCAGGGCCCCTTTTCCCAGGAAATGAACGAAGCCCTGATCCGCCAGTTTCGGATTTCCTTTGTGGTAAGCAAGGACGGCGGCCGGGTGGGGGGCTTTTGGGAGAAAGCGGCGGCGGCGGAGCGCACTGGCGCGGAGCTGGTGGTCATCCGCCGCCCTCGGGACTTTGGGGAGGACTTTGAGACAGTGGCGGCTTTTTGCGAGGAGATGATGGGATGCCGGTGACATTGGTGGGCCTGGGCTGCGGAACAGAGGAGACCCTCACTGTGGAAGGCAGTCGGGCCCTGCGCCGGGCGGAGCTGATTTTGGGCGCCCCCCGGCTGCTGGACGCCCTGCCTGAGGGGTGTGCCCTCAACCGCCAAGCCGCCATCCGGCCGGAGGAGATTGCCGCTGCGGTGGGGGAGGATCCGGCCCTGCGCAGCTGTGTGGTGTACAGCGGGGACACCGGATTTTACTCCGGGGCGCGGGTGCTGCTGCCCCTGCTGAAGGCGGCGGGGGTGGAGGCGAAGGTGCTGCCGGGGCTGTCCAGCATACAGGTACTGGCGGCCCGGCTGGGGCGGCCCTGGCAGGACTGGAAGCTGTGCTCCGCCCACGGGATCCAGTGCGATCCGGTGTCCGCCGTGATGGAGGGAAGGCCGGTCTTCTTTCTCACCGGCGGGGCGGTTGGACCGGCGCAGCTGTGCTGCCGGCTGGTCCAGGCGGATCTGGGGACCCTCGCCGTGACGGTGGGGGAACGGCTGACCTACGAAGACGAGCGAATCACCCAGGGCCGGGCGGAGGAGTTGGCGGAGAGGCGTTTTCACCCTCTCTCCGTTCTGTTGGCGGAGGCCGTGGAGCGCCAAATTCCGCCCCGGACGCCGGGCTTTGCGGACGAGTGCTTTCTCCGGGAAGAGATTCCCATGACCAAGCAGGAGGTGCGGGCCGCGGCCCTGGCAAAGCTGGCCGTGTCTCCGGGAGATATTGTATGGGACGTGGGCGCGGGGACAGGCAGCGTGTCGGTGGAGCTGGCCCTGTCGGCGCGTAAGGGGCAGGTCTTCGCCGTGGAGCGGGATAAGGACGCCTGCGCCCTCATCCGGCGCAACCGGGCGAAATTCGGGGCGTGGAACCTGGCAGTGGTCCCTGGCCAGGCGCCGGAGGCGCTGGATGCCCTGCCTCCGCCGGACGCGGTCTTTATCGGCGGAACCGGGGGACAGATGGACAAGATCGTGGGGGCAGTCCAGGAGAAAAATCCAAAGGCCCGGATGTGTATCTCCGCCATCGCCCTGGAGACGGTGGGGGCGGCCATTTCCGCCCTGGCCGGCCGGGGATTCGGGGCGGAGGTGGTCCAAATCGGCGTCGGCCGCGCCAAAGACGGGGGACGGCTCCACATGCTCACCGCCAATAACCCGGTTTTCCTCATCACCAAGGGAAAGACGGCGGAGGCGGGGCTATGATGGAGGTGTTGATCGCCGCTCCCGCCTCGGGCGGGGGAAAGACCACCCTGACCTGCGGCCTGCTGGCGGCGCTGAAGGAGCGAGGGCATAACCCCTGCGCCTTGAAGTGCGGGCCGGACTATATCGACCCCATGTTCCACCGGGGGGTGCTGGGGGTGGAGAGCCACAACCTGGATCTCTTCCTGACCGGGCCGGAGGCGCTGAGACAGGCCTATGCCCGGTGGTGCAGGGGGCACAGCGCGGCGGTGTGCGAGGGGGCTATGGGCCTTTACGACGGCGTAGGGGGGAGCACCCACTGGGCCAGCGCCTGGCATGTGGCAGATACCCTGAAGCTGCCGGTAATTCTGGCGGTGCGGCCCCAGGGGGCCAGTCTCACACTGGCGGCCCAGATCCGGGGCCTGCAGGCATTCCGGGCGGACAGCCGCATCCGGGGACTGATTTTAAATGACTGCCGGCCGGCGCTGTGCCGGAGCCTTGCGCCCATGCTGGAGCGGGAGACCGGTCTGGCGGTACTTGGCTGTCTGCCACATGTGGAGGGGGCGGAGGTGGCCAGCCGCCACTTAGGACTGTACACCCCGGCAGAGATCAGGGATTTGTCTGGGCGGACTGCGCGCATTGCCCGGGCGCTGGAGGCCAATGTGGACCTGGACCGCCTGGAGAAGCTGTGTCAGACAGAGGACCGGCGGGAGAAGCCAGGGGGATATCCCTGTGCCGCTGCCGGTGTGCGGGTGGCCGCCGCAAGCGACAAGGCGTTTTGCTTTGTCTATCCTGAAACACTGGAGGCGCTGCGTGCCGCCGGGGCGGAGCCGGTTCCCTTCAGCCCCTTGGAGGACGCCGCTCTTCCCCAGGGAATCGGAGGGCTGTACCTGCCGGGGGGCTATCCGGAACTGTACGGGGAAGCGCTGGCGGCAAACGGGCCAATGCGGGACCAGATCCGCGCTGCGGTGCTGGGTGGGATGCCCACTGTGGCGGAGTGCGGCGGATTTTTATATCTGGGACAGAGTCTTCAGGACCAGAACGGCCAGGTGTGGCCCATGGCCGGAGTGCTGCCGGGGAGGGGAATCCCCGCCGGAAAGCTGGTCCGGTTTGGGTACGCCCACCTAAAATCAAAAGCGGACAGCCTGCTCTTCCGCCGGGGAGAGCGGGTGCCGGTCCACGAGTTTCACTACTGGGACAGCACAGAGAACGGTATCGATTTTGAGCTGGAAAAGCCGGTGACGGGGCGGAAGTGGGTGTGCGGCTTTGGAACGGACACCCTGTACGCCGCGTTTCCCCACCTGTACCTTATGGGGCGGCCGGAGCTGGCGGAGCGCTTTGCGGCGGCGGCGAGAAATTATGCAGATAAGAGGGCGGACCATGGAACTTGAAGCGTTGTTGACACAGATCGGCCTGGAGGACGGACAGGCCCGCCAGCGGGCCCGGGCCCGCTGGGCGGCGTGTGCCAAGCCCCTGGGGGGCCTGGGCCTGCTGGAGACCGCGCTGGAGGACATCGCGGCGCTGACCGGCAGCGCGGAAATCGACTTGAGCCAGCGGGCGGTGTTGGTGCTGTGCGCTGACAACGGGGTGACAGCCCAGGGGGTGAGCCAGTCCCCCAGCAGCGTGACGGCGGCGGTGGCGGAAAATCTGGCCCGGGGACGCACCTCGGTGTGCCGGATGGCCCAGGTGGCCCGGTGCCGGGTAGTGCCGGTGGATATGGGAATTTTAAATTTTCCGGGAAAAGAGGGCGTGTTGGACCGGCGCGTGGGCAACGGGACAGGGGACATCTCCCACGAGCCGGCCATGACCCGGGCCCAAGCGGAACGTGCGGTGCGCACTGGCATAGAGCTGGTTGAGAGGGAGAAGGCCCAGGGGACGAAGCTGCTGGCTACCGGGGAAATGGGCATCGGCAACACCACTACGGCCACTGCGGTGGCCTGCACCCTGCTGGGCCGTCCGGCGGAGGAGCTCACTGGCCGGGGGGCGGGCCTGTCTGACAGAGGCTTGGAGAGAAAAATCCAGGTCATCCGGCAGGCCCTGAGAGACCGCCGTCCGGACCCGTCGGATCCCCTGGACATGCTGGCAAAGGTGGGGGGCTTCGACCTGGCCGGTATGTGTGGGATCTTTCTGGGGGGGGCGCTGTACGGGGTGCCGGTGCTGATCGACGGCGTGATCAGCGCGGCGGCAGCGCTGTGCGCGGTGCGGCTGTGCCCCCATGGGAAAAAGGCCCTGGTGGCCAGCCATGTCTCCGCCGAGCCGGCGGGGGCGCAGCTGCTGGCGGCGCTGGGTAAGGCGCCGCTGATCGCCGCCGGAATGCATTTGGGAGAAGGTACCGGTGCAGTGGCCGCCATACCCCTGCTGGACATGGCCTGCGCGGTGTACCAGAGCGCCTATACATTTGACGACTGCGGAATTCCCCCCTATCAGCCCCTGGGAGGGGAGTCATGATGACTTTGGTGGTGGGAGGCTCCGCCAGCGGGAAGAGTACTTTTGCCGAGTCATTGGTATTACAGCGCGGTGAAGGACCTCGCATTTACGTCGCAACCCTGGAGCCCCTGGATGGGGAGTGCCGCCGGCGCATCGCCCGGCACCGGGCCATGCGGGCGGGAAAGGGATTTGAGACAGTGGAGTGCCCCCGGAATGTAGGCCAAACGGAGGTGCCGCCGAAGAGTACCGTTTTGCTGGAATGCGTGGGAACCCTGTGCGCCAATGAGCTCTTTGGCTCCGGCGGCGGCCCGGAATGTGCCCTGACCGCTGTATTAGGCGGCATTGAGGCGCTGAACCGGCGGTGCGGCAACTTAGTTGTAGTCTCCAACGAGGTGTGCTCTGGAGGCCAGAGGTACGAAGGAGATACCCTGACTTACCTGCGCCTTCTGGGACAGGTAAACCAAGCCCTAGCCAAGCGGGCGGACAGGGTGTATGAGGTGGCCTGCGGACTGCCAATCTGCCACAAAGGCGGGCGGCCGCCATGGTGATTCTGGAGACGGCGGCGGTGGCGTTTGGCATGTTCTCCGCCCTGCCTGTGCCCCAGCCGGAGTGGAACGAAAAAAATATGCGCTACGCATTGTGTGTGTTCCCGCTGATTGGCGGGGTGCTGGGGGCGCTGTGGTGGGGCTGGGCGGCGGTGAGCGCCTGGCTGGCTCTGCCGGCGCTGCTGCGGGGCGGGGTGTTCTGCCTGCTGCCGGCGGCGGTGACAGGCGGGATCCACCTGGACGGCTACGCCGACACCAGCGACGCCCTGGCCAGCTTCGCCCCGCCGGAGCGGCGGCGGGAGATTTTGCGGGATTCCCACTGCGGCGCCTTCGCCATCATCCGGCTGTGCGGCTATTTTACGGGGTACTTCGCCCTATGCGGTACGGTGGAGACCCAGGACAGGGCGGTTTTGTGTATGGTACTGTCCTTTGTGCTCTCCAGAGCCCTGTCCGGGTTCGCCATAACCGCCTTTCCTCTGGCGGGAAACACTGGTCTGGCCCATACCTTTGCCACGGCCGCCCAGAAGGGGCGGGCCGGGGTGGTACTGGCTGTGACCGCCGCCCTGTGTATGGGCGGCATGGCGCTGTGGGGCGGCATAGCCGGCGTGGCGATGTCCGCCGCCGCCGGGGTGGTACTGTGGCAGTATGTCCGTACCGCGCGGGACAAATTCGGCGGCATCTCCGGCGATCTGGCGGGCTGGTTTTTGCAGCGGGCGGAGCTGTGGATGCTGGCAGCGCTGGTGGCATGCCAGCAGATGGAGCGGTGGATTTCCATGCAATAAAAGCCTGGCGATGGGGATACCGGTTGAGGCTGCCGGTTATAAACGGGGAGGGAAGAGATGATTTTTATCACCGGGCCGCTGTTCAGTGGAAAGCGGCAGGCCGCCATGGCGCTGCTGAGGTGGAGCGAGGAGGAACTGGCCCGGCGGGCGGTCTGGGAGGTGGAGGAGCGGGCGGCGGACTGCCCGGATCTGCCGGCCCTGGCCAGAGCGCTGGCAGATTATGAGGTGGTGATCGCCTCTGAGATTGGCGGCGGCGTGGTGCCGGTGGACCCGGCGGAGCGGGCTTATCGTGAGGCGGCTGGCCGTCTGTCCTGCCTGCTGGCTGGGGAGGCGGAGACAGTGGTGCGGGTGTTCTGCGGGATTCCAACAGTTTTGAAGGGACGTGTTCCATGAGAGTCTATCTTCTGCGCCATGGGCGCACCCAATGGAATGAGGAGAAACGCTACCAGGGAAAGCAGGATATCCCCCTGTCCCCTGAGGGTGTGGCGGAGCTGGCGGAGGCAGATTACCGGCCGGAGACGGTCTACGTCTCCCCCCTGTGCCGGGCCCGCCAGACAGCGGAGGTCATCTTTCCCTATGCCTGGCAGATTCCCGTGCCGGAGTTTCGGGAGATGGACTTTGGCGACTTTGAGGGGCGCAGCTGTCAGGAAATGGCGGAGGACCCAGACTACCGGGCGTGGGTGGACAGCGGCTGTCTTACCCTCTGCCCGGCAGGGGAGGATAAGGCGCAGTTCTGCGCCCGGGTATGCGCGGCCTTTCTGGTGCGGGTGGAAGAGGGATTCGGCCAGCGGCAGGAGGAGATCACCATTCTGGCCCACGGCGGGGTGCTGATGGCGGTGATGGAGCGTTTTGCCTTGCCGGAGCGGGACTACTTCTGCTGGCAGAGTCCCTGCGCCGGCGGCTTCATTCTGGAAGGAGATGAGGCGGACTGGCGGGCGACGGGAAAGCTGCGGTTTATCTCAACCGTGCAGTTTATCAAGAAAGCGGCGGAGGATTGAAGGGTGGAGCGGAACACACAGCTGGTACACGGCGGGGACTGGGCGGGCTACCAGGCGGCATACGGCCGGGAGTGCCTGGACTTCTCCGCCAATGTGAGTCCCCTGGGGGTGCCGGAGGGAGTCCAGGCCGCGCTGCGGTCCGCCGCGGCCCGGGCGGACCGCTATCCGGACCCACTGTGCCGGGAGCTGGCCCAGGCCATCGGGGCGGCGGAGGGGGTGCCTGTACAGTGGGTCCTGTGCGGCGGCGGCGCCGCCAGCCTGATCTTTCGGGCGGTGTTGGCCGTGAAGCCCCGGCGGGCGCTGGTGACTGCCCCCACCTTTGGAGAGTATGAGGCGGCGCTGGCCCTGGCAGACTGCCGGATTGAGCACTACCCCCTGGCGGCGGCGCGGGAGTTTCGGGTTGGGGAAGATCTGCTGGCGGCCATTACGCCGGAGCTAGACCTGCTCTTTCTGTGTGAGCCCAACAACCCCACTGGGGTGACCACCTCTCAGGCGCTGCTGGAGCGAATTGCGGCGCGGTGCGGGGAGACGGGGACCTGGATGATTGTAGACGAGTGCTTCGGCGGCTTCCTGGAAGCGCCGGAGGCCCACACCCTGAGCGGAATTCTGGCGGAGAACCCCCATGTGCTGATTTTGAAGGCATTTACCAAGCTCTACGCCATGGCGGGGGTGCGCCTGGGGTACGCCCTGTGCGCCGGCGGAGCGCTGCTGGATGGCATGCGGCGGGCGGGCCCGCCTTGGGAGGTGTCCGCCCTGGCGCAAGAGGGAGGCGTTGCGGCCCTGAAGGAACGGGACTATGTGGACCGGGTGCGGGCGGTGATCGGGGTCCAGCGCCGGTGGCTGGCTGGGGCGCTGAAGGAGCTGGGCCTGCGTACTGTGCCGGGAGAGGCGAACTATCTGCTTTTTCAGGGGCCCTCGGGGCTGATACCGCCCCTGGAGGACGAAGGTATTTTGCTGCGGGGCTGCGGGAATTACTGCGGTTTGGACGAGACCTGGTACCGCGCGGCGGTACGGACAAATGAGGAAAACCGGCGGCTGATTGCGGCGCTGGGGAAGATATTGAGATATAGCCGGCCCACTTGAAAACCGGTAAAGAAAGTGGCGGGGAAACATGCGGTTCCCTTGGCTGCCGGACTTTACCGGTTTTCCAGCGCTTCGGCTATAAAAACGGTGACAGGAGGGGGAATATGGGCAGAGCGGCGTGTATCATGGTGCAGGGGACCATGTCCGGCGTAGGGAAGAGTCTGCTGTGCGCGGGCCTGTGCCGCATTTTCCGGCAGGAAGGATACCGGACCGCCCCCTATAAAAGTCAGAACATGGCGCTGAACAGCTATATCACCCGGCAGGGGCTGGAGATGGGCCGGGCCCAGGTGGTGCAGGCGGCGGCGGCGGGGATAGAGCCCGACGTGCGGATGAATCCAATTTTGCTCAAGCCCTCCAGCGATACCGGCAGCCAGGTGATTGTCAACGGGGAAGTCCGGGGGCAGATGGCGGCGGCGGAGTATTTCCGGCACAAGCGGGAGCTCATCCCCGAGGTGCTGGCGGCCTACGAGAGCTTGGCGGCGGAGTACGATGTGATTGTCATCGAGGGAGCGGGGAGTCCGGCGGAAATCAACCTGCGAACGGATGACATTGTGAACATGGGACTGGCGGAATTGGTGGATGCCCCGGTGCTTCTGGCGGGGGACATCGACCGGGGGGGCGTGTTCGCCCAGCTGTACGGGACGGCGGCCCTGCTGGCGCCCCAAGAGCGGAGCCGGATCAAGGGCCTCATCATCAATAAGTTCCGGGGGGATCTGGAGATTCTGCGTCCCGGCCTGGACCAGCTGGAGGAGCGGACCGGCCTGCCGGTACTGGGGGTAGTGCCCTGGCTCCATGTGGACGTGGACGACGAGGACTCTTTGGCCCCCCGGCTGAGCCGGGCGGGGGAGAAGAAGCCTATCGACATCGCGGTGATTCGCCTGCCCCGCATCTCGAATTTCACGGATTTTTCCCCCCTGGAGCGCCACAAGATACTGGGTGTGCGCTACGTGGAGCGGCCTGCCGCTCTGGGCCGGCCTGATCTGGTGATTCTCCCCGGTACCAAAAGTACGATGGCGGATTTGCTGTGGATGCGGGAGACCGGCATGGAGGCGGCGGTGGGGAAGCTGGCCTCGGCGGGGACGCCTGTGCTGGGTGTATGCGGCGGCTATCAGATGCTGGGGGAGAGCCTGGAGGACCCGGAGGGGATCGAGGGGGGGCCCGCCGTCCTGCGGGGGATGGGCCTGCTCCCTGGCAGGACGGTGTTTCTGCCCCGGAAAACCAGAACCAGAGTGACTGCCCTGTGTGAGGCGGGCCCCCTGGCAGGAGCGCACCTGGAGGGGTATGAGATCCACATGGGGGAGACGCGAAACAATGCCCGGCATTTCTGCCGTTTGGCGGAGGGACGGGAGGACGGCTGCTGGCAGGGGGAGGTCTTTGGCACCTACCTCCACGGCCTGTTTGACAGCGGCGAGTTGACAGAGCGGCTGATCCGGTGGCTGTGCCAGCGAAAGGGATTGGACGTGGAGACGGTGCAGCCGGAGTCCTGCCGCCAGTACCAGGAGCGGCAGTATGACCTGCTGGCAGACGGGGTGCGGCGGGCGCTGGACATGGACGCGGTCTATCGGATACTGGAGGAGACGCGATGAGCGAGCGGAGAAAACCCGGCGAAATTGAACGGGCCAGCATGGCCATCATTGCACAGGAGCTGGCGGAGCGGGGGATTACCCTCCCGGCTGAGACAGAAGCGGTGGTGAAGCGTGTAATCCATGCTACAGCGGACTTTGACTATGCAAAGTCTATGCGCTTTACACAAGATGCGGTAGAACAAGGCGTGGCTTTTCTCCGCCGGGGGGGCATGATTGTGACAGACACCAATATGGCGTGCTCCGGCATCAGCCGGCCTACGCTGGAGAAGCTGGGGGGCGCGGCGGTGTGCTTCATGGCGGAGCCGTCGGTGGCTCAGGCGGCCCAGGCACAGAATACCACCCGGGCGGCGGTGTCCATGGAGCGGGCGCTGGCGGAGTATCCCGGGGCGGCGCTGGCAGTAGGGAACGCCCCTACGGCGCTGCTGTGCATTGCGGAACAGATCGCGGCGGGCGCCCGGCCGGCGCTGGTCATCGGCGTACCGGTGGGATTCGTCAATGTGGTGGAGAGCAAAAAACGCCTGCTGGAGGTATGTGAGCGGTTTGACGTTCCGGCGATTGTATCCCTGGGGCGCAAGGGGGGCAGCACCGTAGCGGCGGCTATCTGCAACGCGCTGCTGTACACGGCGGCGGACGCCCTGGATCCCAAGGCTCGGGGCTGGCAGTGAAGGGCAAGCGTCAGGGTCTGAACGGGCACAAGGGAAAAACGGCAAAATTGGGAGAAAAATTTTGGATAAACCGTTGACTTTTCCGTAGATTCATGGTAGCATATCAGTTGCGTTTATAACGACTCTTCCCGTGGGAGAAAGAGGTGAACAGAAATGAAGGAAGGCATTCATCCCAACTATGAACAGACTACCATTCGGTGCGCCTGCGGTAATGTGATCGAAACCGGATCCACCAAGAAGGACATCAAGGTTGAAGTTTGCTCCAAGTGTCACCCCTTCTTCACCGGCAAACAGAAGATGGTGGATACTGGCGGACGTGTCAGCCGCTTCAATAAGAAGTTTGGTCTGGATCAGAAGTAAGTTTCCGCTCAAAAACCCGTACCGGTTCCGGTACGGGTTTTTCCATATTTGTCAGGCATATACTATAGAGTTAGGAGGAATGATTATGTTTCAAGCCATGGATCCCAAAGCGCTGGATCAAAACGTCTTTTCCATGCTGGCCGATCAGTGGATGCTGATCACTGCCGGCACACCGGAGCACTGCAATACCATGACCGCCTCCTGGGGCGGGCTGGGCGTACTGTGGAACAAAAATGTGGCCATGTGCGTGGTCCGTCCACAGCGGCACACCCTGACCTTTCTGGAGGCTGGGGATACCTATACCCTGGCCTTTTTTGGGGAGGAGCAGCGGAAGAATCTGACGCGGTGCGGTAAGGTGAGCGGCCGGGAGGTGGATAAGGTCAAGGAGTGCGGTTTTACAGTCGCTGCCGCCCGGAACGGCGCCCCCTATTTTGAGGAGGCACAGCTGGTGCTGGTGTGCCGGAAGCTGTACTGGCAGGACCTGGAGGGCAGTCATTTCCTGGATAAGGAAATTGATAAGGCGTGCTATCCGGAGCGGGACTATCACAGAATGTTCATCGGAGAGATTGTGGAGGTCCTGAAAAAAACCTAGGAGCCTCCCGGCTATGGAGGAAGTATGACAGAAGACAAGACAAAAGAGGAAATCAACCGGGCGGTGCTGGTGGGGCTGTCTGCCCACTGCCTGACGGCGGAGGAGAACGCCACGGAGCACACCCTGGAGGAGCTGGAGGATCTGCTGGAGACGGCGGGGGGCGCCTGCGCCGGGATGGTGCTGCAAAACAGGGACGCCCCCGACCCGCGCACCTTCATTGGCGAGGGCAAGCTGGCGGAGGTACGGGAGCTGGTGGTCAACGGCGGGGCGGATATGGTTATTTTTGACAACAACCTGTCCCCCTCCCAGCAGCGGGTGCTGTCCGAGGAGCTGAAGGTGCAGGTACTGGACCGGTCCGCCCTGATTCTGGATATCTTTGCCCAGCGGGCCCGTACCCGGGAGGGCCGGCTCCAGGTGGCCCTGGCCCAGTACCAGTACCTGCTGCCCCGGCTCACCGGAATGTGGGGCCATCTGGTACGGCAGACCGCCTCCGGGGGCAAGTCCCCCATCGGCACCCGGGGCCCCGGCGAGACCCAGCTGGAGACCGACCGCCGGCATATCCGCCGCAAGATTGCCAAGCTCAAAGAGGAGCTGGAAAATGTCCGCCGGGTGCGGGGGGTCCAGCGGGAGCGCCGGATCAAAAACGAGGTGCCGGTGGTGGCCATTGTGGGCTATACCAACGCGGGGAAGTCCACCCTGCTCAACAAGCTGACCGGGGCGGACATCCCCGCCAATAACCGTCTGTTCGACACATTGGACACCACTACCCGCACCCTGGAGATTTCCGAGGCCTGTACCGTGCTCATTTCAGACACGGTGGGCTTTATCTCCAAGCTGCCCCACCATCTGGTGGAGGCATTCAAGGCCACCCTAGAGGAGCTGTCCTTTGCGGATCTGCTGCTCCACGTCATTGACGCTTCCAACCCGGAGTGGCGGGAGCAGGCGGCGGTGGTGGAGAAGCTCATCCAGGAGCTGGGGGCGGCGGAGACCCCCCGGATCGATGTGTTCAATAAGTCGGACCGGTACACCGGGGATATCGTGCCCCATGGGGCGGACATTGTGTCCATATCCGCAAAGACCGGCCAGGGGCTGGATAAGCTGTGTGCCATGATTGGGGAGCGGCTGGACACTGGGGCCCGCCGGGTGACCATTCATCTGCCCTATGAACAGGCAGGCGCGCTGGAGACGCTCTATCAGGAGGCCAAGGTGGAGCGGGTGGAGTACGCCGGCACCATTCAGGTGACGGCGGTGTGTACCCCTATTCTGCTGGGCCGGCTGAAAGCGTATATTGTGGAGGGTTGGACGCCGCCCAAGGAATTTTGGGAGGATTAGAGAGATGGAGCTGGAGACAAGGCGGCTGATTCTGCGCACGTTCACTGAGGAGGACGCGGCGGATTTTTACGCCTACTGCAAGGATCCCCGGGTGGGTCCGGCGGCAGGGTGGACGCCCCATGAGAGCGTGGAGGAAAGCCTGGCAGTCATCCGTGATTTCCTGGAACATCCAGGGACCCTGGCCGTCACCCGGAAGGGAGAGGGAAAAGTGATTGGCACCGCTGGCTTTGTGGGCCGGCACCGGAGGGAGCTGCCTGGCCCAGACGACGAGATCGGCTACTGCCTCAGCCCGGCATACTGGGGCCAGGGGTTCATTCCTGAGGCGGTGGACGCTCTGCTGGCCTGCGGCTTTGAGAACCGGGGGCTGAACACCATCTGGTGCGGCTACTACGACGGCAACCAAAAGTCCAGCCGGGTGGTGCGCAAGTGCGGCTTTACCTACCGCTTTACACGGATACAGAAGGTTCCCAGCTTAGGGGATGCCGTCCGCCTGGCCTACTGCTGGGCCATGACCCGTCGGGAGTGGGAGGAGCGGACCAAGGCGCAACACATATAGAAAGCGGGTGAGGCAGAGTTGACAGCGTACTATATTCCCACCGTCCCCTCGGAGACGGAATTTACGGAAAAGCGATCCCGCTTTATCGGCCATGTGTGGCGGGTGGAGGAAGAGGCCCAGGCCCGGGCCCATATTGAGGCCATGAAGAAGCAGTACCACGACGCCCGGCACAACTGCTGGTGCTATATCATCCGGGAGGGGGGCGTGGTCCGTTACTCCGACGACGGGGAGCCCCAGGGGACCGCGGGCCAGCCCATGCTGGGGGTCTTCCAGAAGGAGGGGATCACGAACGTGTGCTGTGTGGTGACCCGGTACTTTGGCGGCGTATTGTTGGGGGCCGGGGGACTGGTGCGGGCCTATACCCGCTCGGCCAAGGATGCCTTGGATGCCGCTGGTGTCTCCCAGGTCCGCCGTTGGGTGGAGGTGGCGGCGCCCTGCTCCTATGCCCTGTTTGAGCGGGTGAAGCTGGAGGTGGAGGGCCAGAACGGCGTGCTGGGAGAGACAGAGTACGCCGCCGGTGTGGTGGTCCACGCCCTTCTGCCGGAGGAGCGGGTAGGGGATTTCCAAGCCCGGGTCACCGAGCTCACCGCTGGCAAATCCGCGGTCCAGGTGGTGGGGGAGTCCTTCCAGGCCGTGCCATTGGGCCGTGGGAAAGGGCCAGTTTGAAAATTCTGAAAAATTTTTCACGGAAAAGAAGGATTTTCGCAGAGAAAAAGGTATATAGTAGATAGGAGTGTTTTTGCCGGCCGGTAATAGGGAAGGGAGGCTGGGCAGTTGACCGCGAAAGAACAGACCCAGCAGTGGGAGCGCAGAACTTTATCGCCCCGCGCCTGCCTGTCAGAGCAGTCCCGGGGCCGGGCCCGGCCGCTGAAGCCCTGCCCCATGCGGACAGACTTCCAGCGGGACATCGACCGGATTGTCCACTGTAAGGCATTCCGGCGGCTGATGCACAAGACCCAGGTCTTTCTGGCGCCGGAGGGGGACCACTACCGCACCCGCATGACCCACACTCTGGAGGTCAGCCGCATCGCCCGTACCATCGCCCGGGGCCTGCGGCTTAATGAGGATCTTACCGAGGCGGCGGCCCTGGGCCACGACCTGGGGCACACCCCCTTCGGCCACGCTGGGGAGCGGGTGCTCAACGAGATTATGGAGGGGGGCTTTGCCCACAATATCCACTCGCTCCGGGTGGTAGAGCGGCTGGAGAACCAGGGGATAGGACTCAACCTGACCTGGGAGGTGCGCAACGGCATCCTCTGCCACACCGGTCCGGATGAGGCAGGCACTTTGGAGGGGCAGATCGTCCGTCTGGCCGACCAGATTGCCTATATCAACCACGATATTGACGACGCCATCCGAGGGGGCATCCTCTACCCCATGGATATCCCTCTGTCTGCCTGCCAAGCCCTGGGCTTCACCCATGGAGAGCGGATCAACACCCTGACCGCAGACGTGATTGCGGCCAGCCGGGACAGCGAGAGGATTTGTCAGTCAGAGCCCTGCCGGAAGGCCATGCAGGACCTGCGCAGCTTTATGTACCAGTCGGTATATTATAACCCTGCGGCCAAGGGAGAGGAGACCAAGGCACAGGACATGATACACCGTCTGTTTGAGTACTATCAGAAGGATCCGGACAAGCTGCCGGGGGAGTACCAGGAGATCCGGATCCAGGAGGGCACAGACCGGGCGGTGTGCGACTATATCGCGGGGATGACGGACAAATATGCGGCAGAGCAGTTCGTTGGCATCGCCATCCCCAGGGGATGGACGGTGAAATAGACAGGAGGCGGGAGCATGGCCATTCCGGAGCAGTTTATTGATGAGATCGTGGCCCGAAATGAAATCTCCGATGTGGTCTCCTCCTATGTCCACCTGACCCGGAAGGGAAACAATTTATGGGGTCTGTGCCCCTTTCACAACGAAAAAACACCCTCCTTCTCCGTGGCGCCGGAGAAACAGATTTATTACTGCTTCGGCTGCGGCAAGGGAGGGGGCGTCATCAACTTTATTATGGAGATAGAAAACCTCACCTTTGTGGAGGCGGTGCGCCTGCTGGCCCAGAGGGCAGGGTTGGAACTGCCGGAACAGGGGGAGAATGAGGGATACCGGCGGCGCAAGGAGCGCCTGCTGGCCCTGAATAAGGAGGCGGCCCGCCTTTTTCACCAGACGTTAAAGTCCCCCCAAGGGGCGGCGGGGGCAGAGTATTTGTTCCGGCGGCGGGGTCTGTCCCCAGGGATTGTGACCCGGTTTGGCCTGGGGGTGGCGCCGGCGGGGTGGAGCGCCCTGCTGGAGGCCATGGCGGAAAAGGGATTCACCAAGCGGGATCTGCTGGACGCGGGTCTGGCGGTGGACAATCAAAAGGGCAGGGTGTATGACCGCTTCCGCAGCCGGGTGATGTTTCCCATCATCGATCTGCGGGGGGAAATCATCGGCTTCGGCGGCCGGGTGCTGGACGACGGCACTCCCAAATATCTCAACTCGCCGGATACGGTTATTTACAATAAGAGCCGGAACCTGTTCGCCCTGAACCTGGCCAAAAAGTCCAAGCTGGGACGGATTATTTTGACAGAGGGGTATATGGACACTATCTCCCTCCATCAGGCGGGGTTTGACTGCGCGGTGGCCAGTCTGGGCACGGCCCTGACCCAGGAGCATGCCCAGCTCCTGGCCCGGTACACCAAGGAGGCGGTGATCGCCTACGACGGGGACGGCGCGGGGGTGAAGGCGGCCCAGCGGGCTATCCCAATTCTGGAGAAGACGGGAATCAGTGTAAAGGTCCTCCAGATGCGCGGGGCCAAGGACCCGGATGAGTTTATCAAAAAGTTTGGCCGGGAGGCATTTGGAAAGTTGCTGGACGAGAGCGAAAACCACATTGAGTACCGCCTGGGGCAGATCCAAAAAAAGTACGACCTGGCGGACGATGTCCAGAGGGTGGAATTCCTGCGGGAGAGTGCGGCCATGCTGTCCACGCTGCCCAGCCCGGTGGAGCGGGAGATCTACGGCGGCCGGGTGGCCGCCCTTGCAGGCATTACCCCAGAGACCATGGCCCAGGAGGTCAAGCGGGAGTTCACCCGCCGGATGAAGCAGGCCAAAAAGCAGCAGGAGCGCAAGGATCTCACCCCTGCGGCTCAGCTGCAGCCCAAGGCCTATGGAATGCGATACACCAACATGCGCTCCGCCCGGGCGGAGGAGGGGGTGCTGCGGCTGCTCCTGTTGGAGCCGGCCCTGTTTTCCTCTCTGGGCGGATTGACTGCGGAGCAGTTCTCCGCGCCGGTGCTGGGGAAAATTTATGACCTGCTGTGCCGCCGGGCGAGAGAGGGGCGGAGTCTTCAGCTGGCCGCCCTGGCCGGGGAGCTGTCCCCGGAGGAGAGCAGCCATCTGGCCGCGATTCTGGGCCAGCCGGAGTCCCTGGCCAACAGCCAGCAGGCCCTGGCGGACTACATAGCCACCATACAGACCGAGGCCGTCAAGCGGACCGGGGAGAGCGGAGAGGACTCCATCCGGGCGGCCTGGGAGAGGTACAGAGAAAAAAAAGCCTACGGAGGATGAGCACATGAGTGACAAGAAGGTTATGGGCACAAAGAGCGAAAAGGTAAACGCCCCCAGCGAGGCCCAGATTGAGGCCGGCCGCCTGGAGATCATGAAGGTAGTGGAGGGCGTACCTGGCGCGGAAAAGCTCAGTGAGCTCATCGAGCGGGGGAAAAAGAAGGGCAAGCTCTCCGCCAGCGATCTGATGGACGTGCTGGAGAATATGAACCTGGAGAGCGACCAGATGGACAAGATCTACGATACCCTGGAAAATCTGGGGATCGACACTGCTGGGGAGGATTATCTGCCTGACCTGAACGATGATACGGTGCCCCCCATTGAGGAACTGGAGGAGATCCCCGAGGAGGAGATCGTAGATCCTAACACTCTGGTGGACGCTTTCGGCATTGATGACCCGGTGCGGATGTATTTAAAGGAGATTGGCAAGGTAAATCTGCTCACCCCGGATGAAGAGGTACAGCTGGCCCAGGACATGGGCGCCGGAGATGCGGCGGAGGAGCAGTGGAAGGAAATTGAGCGGGCCCGTGCCGCCGGGGAGGACTATCCCCTTACCCCGGAGGAGGAAGCCGCCATCAAAAAGGCCATCAAGCGGGGCAAGGCGGCAAAGCAGCGCCTGGCGGAGGCAAATCTCCGCCTGGTGGTATCTATCGCCAAACGGTACGTGGGCCGGGGTATGCTCTTTTTGGATTTGATTCAGGAGGGAAATCTGGGCCTGATCAAGGCGGTAGAAAAGTTTGACTATGTAAAGGGATTTAAATTCTCCACCTATGCCACCTGGTGGATCCGTCAGGCCATTACCAGGGCCATTGCCGACCAGGCCCGCACCATCCGTATCCCTGTGCATATGGTGGAGACCATCAACAAGGTCATCCGGGTGTCCCGCCAGCTGCTCCAGGAGCTGGGCCACGACCCCAGCCCCGAGGAGATCGCCGCCGAGATGAATATGCCGGTGGACAAGGTGCGGGAGATTCTGAAAATCGCTCAGGAGCCGGTGAGTCTGGAGACCCCCATCGGCGAGGAGGAGGATTCCCATCTGGGGGACTTCATCCCCGACGAGGACGCGTCAGAGCCCTCTGAGGCCGCCAGCTTTACCCTGCTGAAGGAGCAGCTGGTGGAGGTGTTGTCCACCCTGACCGCCCGGGAGGAGAAGGTGCTCAAGCTCCGCTTTGGGATTGAGGACGGCCGTACCCGCACCTTGGAAGAGGTGGGCAAAGAGTTCAATGTCACCCGGGAGCGCATTCGCCAGATTGAGGCTAAGGCCCTGCGCAAGCTCCGCCACCCCAGCCGGAGCAAAAAGCTCAAGGACTTTCTAAATTGAAAAAATGGAAAAGGAACACCTCCAAATGGCTTGGAGGTGTTCCCAGCCTGTCGAAAAAGTCTGCCCTTCGGCAGACTTTTTCATATAAACGAGGTAAAATAGAGCAGGGTGAGAAAAA
>NZ_QWEK01000038.1 GCF_009935845.1 Pseudoflavonifractor sp. 524-17
ACGCAAGGTCACTTTTTTCTATGGCGTAGGCTAAGTGTTATTGCCCTTTACAGGATAAATCACATTGCCCTACGACATAGTATCCTTGACCTTGCCTCTTTATTATAGCTGGCATTACTCTACATTGCAAGCCTAAATATCCTTCTGACATCCTAATTTAAGCTGATTCCCTGACTCGATTCCGCCCGGCTTTTTAACTCCATACAGTTGAGGAATTTTTGTTACGTCAACTATAGACTCCTTTCTTAGATAGGGCATTTAAGTAGTTCCCTTTGCATCCGGTATATGAATCACTTCACCTGGCTTAGTAGAAAAGAGTTTATCGAATAGGATTTGATTCCTCTTCTTGGCATCCGCAAGGAGTTTGGAATAGGAGATGACCTCAATATATTCATGCCGGAATTGATTAAAACCGGTATATCCAAGATTATCCGCTGTGGGTAGCAAACTGCTGTTCAAACAATGGGTGCGCATCTTATCTGTCAAGTCGCATATGACATAACATCTAAAAAGGGTGCCATCCGTAATGGTAAATGCTTGGCCATTCGCTTTTACTTTTTTCCCTGACCGAATAAGATCAACATACTCACCGACCTGATTGATAGGGTTTTTGCTGTCGTTATCCGGTTTCTTGAACTCTACAATTGTTACAGTTGTAAACGGCTCATCGCTATCGGAATAGGCAAATGCTCGATCAAAAATTGCAATATCTGGCTCTTTTCTGCTACTGCTGTCGATTATTGGCATTGACTTCAAAGTTTTATCTGAAGCTAAGTACCTGTGGTAAGCAAGCCTTTCGTCAACAATCCAAAGATTCATTTCTTCAAATGTTATATCATCAGATGTATGCCGCATTGGACAAATCAAAGAGTGAATAACATCCTCTTTTTTGAAACTACCATCATTCTGTACCGTAAGCGCATTATCGAGCAAATTTAAAAGGGTTTTCCGCCTTGTCACATACTCAGCCAGAGCGGTTTTGCTAATTTCAGTAACAGAAGCCCAATACTTTTCATATAAGGCTTGATAAGTTGTATCTTTCTCTGAGGCCGCCTCCTTTGCTGCTTTCTCTAATCGTATTGCTTGTTTTTTGATTTCCATTTCCCATATTTGAACCCCTTTGTGGAGTTCAAGTTCCAATGCATCAGGCTTTAGACCGGCTGGAATATTGTCATAGACCTCCGGCCTCATTTGCAGCAAATAGCGATAAGTAGGGCGATCTTGCTGTACAAAATCGTTTATTTGTTGCCGCTTTTCCTTCCTTATGTCAGATAAATAGTCCGCCAAATATCCTTTAATGTACTCCATCGCCGCAGTTAGAATAGATTCCTCTCCAGTTCCAAAAAAAGAAATCTGGTCGTAGTTTTCATCAAAATTAAATTCTGTCCTCGTTGAATTAACTCTGGAATCTAAATAGTCACTAACAATATATCCTACATAGAAGAAACCGCTCGAACCATCTTTTGGAACGATTTTCTTTTGTAAATCTGGGATATATTTTTTTAACTCGACAGAACGAACCTCCTGCATATTTGCACACAAATGCAACTCGTGCCCAGAAAAGCCTTCTGGTAAACGCAAATGATATATGGTAAATTTTGTGTCTTTGATTAAAAAATGATCTTGGTGCAGAGAATCTTTTACATTTTCTTCGTAGTATTGATTTAGATTTATTGGGATAGATTCATCATCCAAAAGAATGATTTTAGGACACTTACCAGAAATAAAGAACGGAAGACAATGCTCAATGATTCGTTTTGCAACCACTTCTAATTCGACTGGTGCGGTATTTTGATAGTTAGTATGGAAATTGTTTAATCGAATAGTAGTAGCAAGTTCTTGCGTAGATGTTTCAAATTGATTATTTTCCGGCGAGATACCATCTGAAGTAAAGAGAAATTCTCTGCAAAAAAAGGACTCACCTTCTGCAAAAACACTTTTGATTTCAACAGAATCAAATGCCTTCAACCAAAGAAATCTTCCTATACCCTTGCAACCTTTCTGTACCTTTAATGTAGAATATGCAGTATTAAAGGACTTATAATTCTCGTCATTTAACCCCACACCATTGTCCGTAACAGAAAAAGACTCAAAACGTTCAAGGGGTTCTTTTTGTTCCAATCCACATTGAGTAGATGGTTTTCTATATGCTCGAATAACTATCTTGCCACAATTTTGATTAGGTGAATCTTCAATCGACTGAATAGAATTAACAACTGCTTCAAATAGTGGCCAAAGGGCTTTTGAATCTGCAAGATGCATTGTATTTAGCTGGCCCTTGATGTCAAACAAAAAAGCCATGATTATCCTCCCATAATACCGAATCGAAGAATATAGCATATATAATTGGCGAGCAGAGGTCAAAAATCAAGTGTTCAGTTACATTTTCCGTCGTAATATGAGTCAAGACAAAGCTGAAATGGCTAAATCGTCTCAATCAAGCAGTCGAGGATAGCTTCGATCTTGCGTTGCTTCTCCAAGTCCAGCCCTCCCAGCTTCTCCGCCAGAGGTGTCCATCGAATGGGAGTGTCTGTTGCAATGTACGCTGCCAGAATGGAGTCAGCACCAGTCCCAAGGGCATTGCAAATGTCGATCAAGGTGGGCAGGGCAGGCATCAGCAACCCACGCTCGATCCGTGAGATCGAGTTGGAGGCAACGTTCGTTATCTCGGCAAGCTGCTCCTGGGTCATGCCTCGCTCCTTGCGTATGCGCTGTATTGCCTGTCCACCCTGCTTGAAATCCACTGCTATCCCTCCTGCGTCGATGTTTCATTTGTATTATGAGCGAATTAGACGTGTTAAATCCAGAACGCTATGGACAAAACTCGACGTATAGAGTATAATTGAGCGAAACTCTTTGTGGAGGTGAACCTCTATGCTGGATGACTGTTGCGCCTTCACCGGCCATCGTCCGCACAAGCTCCCGTGGCGGTACAACGAATACGATAGTCGATGTGTAGCATTGAAAGTCGCACTGACAGAGCAGATTACAAAGCTGACTGAGGCCGGGATAACAGACTTCTACAGTGGCGGCGCAGATGGGGTAGACTGCTGGGCGGCCTTGATTGTCCTGAAACTGAGGGAAAAGAATCCTGCGCTGAAGCTCCATCTGATCTTACCCCATGAAGGACAAGCTGACAGGTGGGGTGATTCAGCACAGGAGCGGTATCGCTCGATTTTGAGGCAGGCCGATTCTGTGGAGTATGTAAGCCAGGAGTATTATGAGGGATGTATGCTTGATCGGAATCATCGGCTGGTGGAAGCTGCTGGGGTGTTGCTGGCTGTCTACAACGGAGAGCGGAGGGGAGGGACTGCGGCAACGGTGCGATACGCTCAAAAGCTGGGGAAAAAGATTATAATTCTCGACCCAGTTTCGCTGAAAATCGAAGATAAATAGGACGTATGAGTGATGGCGGTAGATATATATTCTTCTCATAATAAAGCAAACCTCCCTATGCTGCTCATGTGCAGCACAGGAAGGTTTGTTTTCGTTGATGATGAAAAGAGGTGACTACAAATGCCTATACCGTCCAGTCCAGTAAAATCGGTTATTTATCCAGAGCGAGTAAAGTTGGAAAACCATTGTTGTGCAGCAGACTATCGGTTTCCCAAATGTCCTTTTCATGGCTGACAGCAAACAGAATGACAGCATCCCGCGCTACCCGTGCGTACAGTTCGCTGTAACCGCCCAGCTTCAGCGTCCTTTGGGTTTCCTCAACCGGAAGATGGAGGCCAAACGTAATAGCGATCAGCTTGTCTCTGGAGGGCTTTTTCTCTCCGTTGAAAATCTGGTAGACGTATGCTTTTTCAAGGCCGGAATCACGAACTACATCAGAACGCCGGAGGTTCCTTTGTTTGAGCAGAGCCATTAAATACTCCGAAAGGGTCATATAGAGCATATTATTCTGATTCGTTGCCAGAAAACTCGCAATACTCTCTGCACCCAAAAGATTTCGATTGGATTTGTACGACGTTTCTCCCATACACACCCCTCCATAGATTGGATATTGAAATTATACCAGATACCACGGAGCAAAGAAAGGGGGAAGATAAAAATTTGCAAAAGTCTACTGGCGGTTGACTACAGAAGAAGGATAGCCTGCTATAATGAGAACCAACAGACGGGAGCCAATATTTTGAATAACCAGAAGGGAGAAACGCAATGACCTATGTTATTTCAGATATTCATGGCTGTTATGACAAGTACCGGCAACTGCTGAGCGTTATTCGCTTTTGCCCCGAAGATACGCTGTACGTCCTGGGCGATGTCATTGACCGTGGCCCGGATGGATTCAAGATTTTGCTGGATATGGCTCAGCGGCCCAATGTGGTAGGATTGATGGGAAACCACGAGACAATGGCGATCCAAGCACTCCCCGGTATCATGCGTAACGTCCGGCAAATCAGGAAAACAGCTTTGACTAAGGATGAAACGGAGGCTCTGAAACTGTGGTTCCGTAATGGTGGAGAGCTGTCTTTAGCAGACTTTCTCTGGCTGAACGATGAACCATCACAAATTGTTTGGGAGTATATGAGGAAAATGCCGCTCTACCGGGAAGTAGAGATTGGAGGGCGGTGCTTCGTTCTCGTACATGGAGGATTGGACAACTTTTCTCCCTCTCGGCCCTTATCTGACTATGAGCCGAATGAGATTCTTTGGTGCCGTCCTGAGCCGGATACCGTTTACTACCCAGATAAGTACGTTGTTGTTGGACACACACCTGTTCAGCTCCTTGCGGTGGAAGATGACAAGGAAGATACTCCGGCAAAGATCTATCATAACGGAAATTTGATCGACATCGACTGTGGCTGTGCATTTCAAGGCGGCTGGTTAGGATGCCTGTGCTTAGACACGATGGAGGAATTTTATGTTTGAGAGAGAAACCTTTACTGTCCAACTCACCGACCCATTGCTGTATGACAGGCTGCGGACGCTTTCTGCCGAGTACAATTTGTCCGTCGAGTACCTTGTCAATATGGCTGTGCGGCGGTTGATGGATGATGTTGACTTTGTAAGAAGTCTCCGCATTGGAAAAGAAACGGAAGGGGGGTAGTCCGCTACACCCCCTCCCCGTCAAAATATGTGAAGATTGTTCGCAGTACATTGATTGCCATCTGCTTGCGCTCCAAGGGCTGCTGATCCATGATCTGCTTGAACTGCTCCATGATGTTGGCATCGCTGTCGGACACGGAATCAGATAACAGGTAGTCCACAGTCACGCCAAGACGGTTGACGAGCCGCACCAGAGTATCCAGCGTAAGGCTCCGCTCTCCTCGCTCAATTGCGCCCATGTAGGTATCTGATATATCAATAGCCTCTGCAAGCTGGGCTTGGGTGAGGTTTAGCCGTAAGCGTTCTTCTCTGATCCGCTCTCCTAACCTCTTATAGTCCATACGATCACCCCCTAATTATTTTACCTGCATAGATATACAGGAAGAAATATCGAAAAGGGGTATTTATATTGACTAAAAGGGGCGATTGGGATATAATAAAAAGAAAGATGAGGGACGCAGGACGAACATCAGCAGGAAAATCTATTACAGACAACTTTATTATCTGAACTGATAGAAGGAGTTTTTCCATGATTGAAGATTTTGTGAAAATACTTGCTCTTGGGTACTTTGGCTTAGAGGTAGAAAAAAAGCTGGGAGAAAAACGCAAGAGGCAAGAAAAGGAGTGGAAGGAAGTCTTACAAAAACTAAAAAGCATTGTCTTTATTGTATATGATGGTAAGGCCCCATATGACGCAGCCCAAAATATATCAAAATACATATATGCTTCAGAGCCCAGTTATCAGATTGCCGTTATGGACTCCGAGGAATTTTGCAGAGAATATCTTGAACCTAT
This sequence comes from Pseudoflavonifractor sp. 524-17, assembly GCF_009935845.1. Lineage (GTDB taxonomy): Bacteria > Bacillota > Clostridia > Oscillospirales > Oscillospiraceae > Pseudoflavonifractor_A. The sequence continues at coordinate 5,848 of NZ_QWEK01000038.1, forward strand.
GAAAAAATTAGGGAAAAACTTTCCCAGGACAATAATTGTTGGGCATCACGAATTTGCGAAAAGACAAACGGAGCGCGTTGATCTGATATACGATAGTCATGGGCTGAAAATCGGAAGGAAAGATGGCCTGTATGTGCTGAGAGCCTGCCGTTCAGACTTGGGATATGGGCGAAAAGGCCGCGAAGCATTTGCTGCGTATTATGACAGCGAAATCTCCAAGTTCGATAAAGAAGTGCTTGAAAAGTATGGAGTTCCCATGACTTTTGGCCTACGGGATGAAACCCGCAAATCACAATATGATCTGCTATGGCTCGAATTTATTCCCTATTTACACGGAATGTTCTTATCGGATAAAATTGAGGTTGTGGGCACAACTCCGGAAGGAGAGCTGCGGATGCGCGTGAGAAATCCTTCACACAAGTAAATTCAAGGATATATCAAATAAGGCCTTGAAGCATAAATGTGAAACAAATTTAAGCAAAGGAGTTTTTTAACATGGGCGAAGGCAAGGATGCAAATGTTCAATTAGAGTTGGCAGAGAAGGGGATTCAAGTTGCAAAGCAGGTAGAGATGATTGATGCGGTTGATAGAAATGCCGCGAAAATTGTAGATGCAGCAGGGGATCTTGTGGCAGGGAAAATGCAGCCTAAAAAAACCAAAGGGGAGATTATTGCTGAAAGATTTCCCGATGTGGTGGATGCCGCTGATGCAGGCACAGCAAACATTGTAACTGCGATAAGCGACATCATTGTAAAGTACATAGGTGATTTACCGGAAATAATTAAAGCGGAGTTGAAAAAAGACCATGGAAGCAAGGTGAAAGTAGGGCGTTTCCATGATTGTAGTATTGTTTTTGCCGGAACGAAGTCCTGCATTGTGGTAGATGCAGAGCAGCATGAGCTCGTCTACTTAACCCCTGAATGTGTGTTGCGCAGCAGGTATGTGGAAAAGAAGTTTAGGCCGACCCGGGCGAAAACCTACTATTATTATGAGCTTGTATTCAAAGATGGCACAGAAAGCTACGTGCGGGTAAGTGAAAAGCACCGTCAGAATTTGGAGAGTTGCGGGCTGCAAAATACGACGAAAACTATTTTCAAAATGCTTCCATCCGGCGAAGAATGTGGGATTGATGGGGAATAAATCCGGTATAAAAGCCGCTGAACGGAGTACATACGCATGTTTGGAAAAGCAAAAAAGCTGAAAAAGATTCCCTCTGATCTGGTGTCCTACATTCAGATTGAAACGGAGGCCATTAAGGATGCCAACGACAAGATGATGATCTCCTCTTATTGCCTTGGCAAACTGGAGATGGTCAACTGGTATCTTGAACTGCTGGAAGTCGGATCCAAGAAGTACATCGTCCCGCAGAGTAAGGCGCATTTGGAAATGGTCAGAGATCAGCTCATGGCCTGTCACAAAGCTATCATGGCCGTGAAGATCACCAATCCCAATGACCGTCCACTGCTGGATATCAAATACCCCAAAGGGTACGAGGGATGATCTGCTGATTTAAGGAGGGCGGCTGTGGCCGTCCTCCTGTTTTCGTTTCTGAGAGAAGGGAGCGTGTTTGTAATGAATATAAAAAATGAAGATCGTGTTACAATTCGGGAACACTGGAAACGAACGGTTGTGTTTACCGACGCGCTGCACATAGCGGCGTGGGAGTGGAGCGAAATCGGAAAGAAAGTACCAGAAGGCGAACTGCTGCCTGGGGAGTTGTCCGCAGTGACCTTTCCGGCAGGCTGTTATACCGTTCGCAGTGCCCAGCGCGTCTACAGGATTTATGGATCTGGCTACTTTCCAGAGAAGGAAACTCCTGCCAGTCGGGAGGAGACGGAACGTGTCAGGAAAGATGTAACACCGATGGGAACAATAGGTCCGCTGTTTTCTGCGTGGTGTGATGAACTGCGTGTCACCCATGAAATATCCGCAAGGCACAACGATGCCCCGGAAGGGAAGTTTACTTATATCTGCCGCGCCGCCGAAGCTCAAAATGGACGGTGGAAGGAGCATATCAGCGCAATCTATTCCGTCAAAGAATCCGAGTTTATTCCCGATGAGTACGCTTCCCTGATGGTATGCCTTGCGTTTGCAGGAGACTCGCACGGCTCCGATACTTGGTATAAATTTGACCCAACAGGGAAAATCACAACATTGCTTTGATGAAACGGGAGGAGATACAGACCATGAAATTGAAAAAGCTGATTCATCAGGTAAAACCGCCTTGTTCCAGGTGTCCCTACAGGTTGGGCTTGGTACATACAACAGTCAATCCCTGCCCCCAATGCAAAGAGAACGGCTACCAGACATTTGAGCGATTCCAGAAGGAGGCGATTGCTGATGAACGGGGGCGCAGATAATGGAAGTGCAATCATATCTTGAAGAATCCCTGTCTTTTATAGAATCCAAGGAGATGCGTGATTATCTTCGGGTGGAACTGCCTAAATTCAAATCTATCTCGACGTTCTGTGCTGATATTGTCGCATATGCCCCAGCACCTATTGAACGAAAGCTGCCTGTGCTGGAGCGGATTGTTCAGGAGGCCGAGCCGTTATTGGCTTATAATGGGAAACCAATTTATGCTTCCCGCTTCGCCCAGTCCTGCTGTACTGCCTTAGCGGAACGGTACAGCGGCCCGGATGGAACTGTATTCTGGCTGAAAGCATCCAGCTATGATGACAATGGAAGCTGTTTGTTTGATAATGCCTTTTTCACGAAGTTTGACGCCGCTATCCGCTATCTTGAGCAACAGGCAAAAGAGAATCCTAATGACTGTGCATTTGAGGGATTGAGCTATACCATCACAAAATACATACCAGATGGAAGGGATGGGCTGCGAGAATACTGTACCTGGTATCTGAATAACACACAGGAACTTTGGTATTTCAAGTATGAATGTTCCAGGCGTGAACTTCCGAAGGACTGGTTGGATTTGCTTGATTATCTCGGTGATTATCCCAATCTTCCAGTACCCTTTCAGCCAGGAGACATTGTAGTGGCTGATTGTCTGCCCTATGCCGCACCCTGCCGGGTACTCATTTTGGGTATAGGAGATAATCGGGACTGCTGCTGCATATCGGTTCTGTCCATTGGCAAGGACGGTCTTTTGTGCACAGGGGCGTTTAAGCATAACCATTTCCTCAGTCATAGGGGGGATAGTTCCAGGGTTTCATGTCTGTACCGCGCTGCCAGATGGACGGGGGAGCTGACCGACGAAGAGGAGCCTTTCGCTGTGTTGTCCCCACTGATTCGCGCAAAGCCGGAATTGGGGATGGAGATATACGACTATGTTAGAATGGAAGGCAGCGCTTGGCCGGAAGTGAAAAATATTTTTCTATAGAAGGAATTAACGACATGATAGAATTACCGATGTCCACTTTCATGCGGAACTACTACAGAGAGCAGGGGATCACATTTACAGATTCCCAACAGGCCACCATCATTTGGAACTCTGATCTGCCAATGCCGGAAATATTAGATGCCCTTCGTGAAATTGCCAGTACAACTACGGATGAAATGCTGAAAGAGCAAATCCGGGAACGGCTTGCCGCAGAAGCAGAAAATGAACGGATTTTTCTTGAAAATGATGGCAGTTATTTCTTCATCTTTATCCCGGATGACGAGGACGAGTGGGGAAGCCGTTACTTCTCTACTTTAGATGCCGCAATCGCCTACGGCAAAGACCATTCCAAGGAAACCTTCCAGATACGAAAAGAATCCTTTACGGACAAGTTTGACGGCAGTGCTGCGAACAACGATTCTGACAAAATGTATGTAGGCGGTCAGGCCCAGTATACGAAGGGCGGTGTGCTCCTCGAATGTGCGTGCTATACCGAGGAAACCAGTATTAATTTCAGTCATCCGTACCAATCCCGTTTTGAAGATGCGTATATCCCCCTGCAAAACCCGTTTGAGCTTGGGGACATTGTGAAGATAGCCGGGGATTCCCGTCCCGCCATTGTTGAGGTCAGTCAAGAGGACTGGAAAAGTGCCTTAGAGCGGAATACCAACGGTTCTCGGGAAATCCCCCCAGCTACGACAACATCAGCCTCACAGTTGAATTTCTTGACGGCGGGGAAATGTATCATGGGCATCCACCTATTCTGTGGCTGGAAAAAATCGACCAGTGGGATGACAAGTTGGAATGGGATGTGCTTCAGGAGGCAAGCCGACTTATGAAGGGAACCGGGTCGCTGGAAAACTTTCTCTACTATTATCATCAGAATTTAGACCGCAAAAAAGGGGAAATGGCGCAGAAATAAAGGGCAGTAAACCATCGCATCTCACTCCATTGCAGCGATATATTCTAATTGCAGCACAATAAGAAATGGAGTGATTTATATTGTCCAAGAAAAAGATTCTCAAAGCAATTCTGCTGGCCCTTTCTGTGCTGCTGACAGCGGTGCAAAACTCTGATGAAAAGGAGGAACCTACGAAGTTCTACGACAACCCTGATACGCACCTGGAATAGAGGGCTTCCCATGTGGGAGGCCCTCTATGTCTATGTCCGTCATGGGTTGAGTGCAATCCACCAAACCAAATCTATCTTAGGAGGAATGATTATGCCCGCAAATGTTGAAACCATGTTCTATGTCCGTGAAAAGCCCTGGCATGGCCTGGGGACTGAGGTGCAGGAGGCTCCCACCTCCGCCGACGCCCTGATCTGCGCCGGCCTTGACTGGACGGTGGAGCAGAAGAACGTCTACGCCGAGGATGGTTCCCTGATCCCTGGGTACAAGGTCAACACCCGCAGTACCGACAACGCCGCCCTGGGCATCGTGTCCGACAGATACAAAGTGGTACAGAACGAGGACGCTTTCCAGTTCACCGATGACCTGCTGGGGGCTGGCGTGACCTACGAGACTGCCGGGGCCTTGCAGGGTGGCCGTAAGGTCTGGATGCTGGCCCGTATGCCCCACCGCTACATCATCGCCGGGGATGAGATCGCCCCCTATCTGGTGGTGATGAACTCCCATGACGGCAGCTCTGGCATCAAGGTCGCCATGACTCCCATCCGGGTTGTCTGCCAGAACACCCTCAACTTGGCTCTGGATCGTGCCAAGCGTGTCTGGACCACCAAGCACACCGAGAATGTCATGCTCCGTGTCCATGAGGCCGAGGAAACCTTGGGACTGGCCGAGAAGTACATGGGCGAGCTGGGCCGTGGCATTGATGCTCTGTCCCGGATCAAGCTCACCGATAAGAAAGTCATGGAGTTCATGAACGAGTTCTTCCCTGTCACCCTTGATCTGCCGGATGTCCAGCGCAAGAACAATCTGCGTATGTTGGACAACATGAAGGCCCGGTATTGGGAGGCTCCTGACCTCTCCAACGTGGGGAAGAACGGCTACCGATTCGTCAATGCCATCAGCGACTTCGCCACCCACGCCGATCCTATCCGCAAGACCAAGAACTACAACGAGAACCTGTTCCTGCGGACTGTTGAGGGCAATCCCATGATCGACAAGGCGTATAGGATGGCTCTGGCAGCAGCGTAAAGGAGGTTATCATATGCCTGCAAAAATCTTAGTGTCCACCGAGAATATGCCCTATGCGGACTGGTTGGAGTATCGGAAACAGGGTATCGGCGGTTCGGACGCATCCGTGGTCTGCGGCATCAACCGCTACAAGTCTCCTGTGGAACTGTGGATGGAAAAAACTAACCAGCTCCAAGCGCAGGAGGCCGGGGAAGCTGCCTACTGGGGGACGCAGCTTGAACCCTTCGTTCGGGCCGAGTTCACCAAGCGTACCGGGATTGAGGTTTGCCATAAGAGTGAACTTCTTCAGAGCGAGGAACACCCCTTCATGCTGGCGAACCTGGACGGCATCTGCGAAGTCCCTGACGTTGGCACCTGTATCTTCGAGGCCAAGACCGCCTCCGCTTACAAGGCTGGCGAGTGGGAAGATACCATCCCGGACGAGTACATGCTCCAAGTGCAGCACTACATGGCTGTCACTGGGTATGCCGGAACCTACATTGCCGTCCTCATTGGCGGCAACAATTTCAAGTGGAAGTTCGTGGAGCGTGACGAGGAATTGATTTCTATGCTCATTGAGCTGGAGTCGGCCTTCTGGAACCATGTGCAGGACTGTACTCCCCCGCCGCTGGATGGCTCCAATGCTTCTGCCAAGTTCCTCGCTAATCGGTTCCGTGACAGCATCCCTCAGTCCCACATCACCCTGCCGGACACCGCCGCTGATCTGCTGGCCCAATATGATGAGGCCTGTGAAGAACTGGAAGCTGTTACCGAGCGGAAACAGAAGGCCGAGAATCTTCTGAAGGAGATGATGGGCGAGAACGAGGTCGGGACTGCTGGTGATCGCATCGTCACCTGGAAGAGCGTGTTTCAGGAACGGCTCGACAGCAAGACCTTGAAGGTTGAGCATCCTGCCCTCTGCAAGAAGTACACCAATAAAACATCCTACCGCCGCTTTACCATCAAGGCGGCAAGCTGAATGGAGGTTCATCATGGACAATACGAAACTGAAAGGCCGTATGAGCGGTAAAGTACAGGAGTTGCAGCAGCCGGCAGGAGATCAGAATATCACCGTCGCTTCTGCCGCCGCTGCTTCGCTGGCCCCAGTGGAATCAAGCTATCTGGCCTTGAATAACAACGCCCTCGACATCATCCGGGCGAATCTGAAAAGCCAGCCCTTGACCCTCGACCTGTTCGACATCGTGAAGTCTCCGTCTGGCGGTTCCACGATCTTTGAGGTTCCGGGGTTGACTGGAAACGAGGCGGCAACGGAGCTGTCGGGCATTGTGCTGGACTACACCACGCCCCGGGCCTACTGGGATACGCCCGATCCGGTAGAGGGAACGCCGCCCGTCTGCATGAGCCAGAACAGCATTATCTCCCACGATGGGAAGTCCTGCGCTCTGTGTCCGTACAATGACTTCGGTTCCAAGGACGGCGACAGCAACGCCAAAGCGTGTAAGGAATCTGTGCTGCTGTTCCTGCTGCGGCCCAATAGCATCATTCCCCTGCTGGTTCGCGTTCCCGTGACCAGCAAGCCCCGTTTCCTGAAATACTCCACCCGTCTGCTGAGTACCCTGACGCCGATCAGCAGCGTGGTCACGAAGATCACCTTGGAGAAGGCCACCAGCAAGCAGGGAAAACCCTACGCCCTGTTTAACTTCCAGACGGTCGGTACTCTCAGCCCGGAAGAAGCGGCCCAAGCGAGGACGTTCGGGCAGCAGTTCATGGAGATCGTGAACGCCGCCCAGATGATGCCGGAGTTGGCCGAGGCCAGCTAAGATAAAATACGCTATGATGGCCCGGTGCCCCTGCCTTACGGTGGGGATGCCGGGCCATTTGCTTTTTCAGAAAGGGGAAATAGAGTTGTTTGAAACCGTAAAAATGTCTGCGGTAGCTCTCCAGCGCATGATGAACGAAACCTTTGATTACGATAAATTTGAGCAGGGACGGCGGGAGGCCAGAGAGTTCTTCCATAACCACTCGGAGCAGCGGGAAGAAAAGCTGGCGGAGATCAAGCGGCGGATCGAGAACTGCGACTTCAATCACACGCCCGGAGCCTCCTACTGGATCGGCTGCCTGAGTGAAGCGGACTTTTCGTGAGGAATGAGTAAAACCCATGAAAGAACTTGAAATCTATTTCCGGGATCTGACACCGGAAACACAGGAAGCTGTTCTTGCGCTGTATGGGATTGAATCCCCTGCGGACGCAAACTGGGACAGCTTTCCTATCTTTACTTTAGAAGTGGTGGAAACGGATGAGTAGGATCAGGATTCACCGGGTCAACCAAAAGCGACTGCTGAACGTAATAGATTCCCGTACCCCGCTGGGGCTGTTTCTGACGAAGGAAGGGCGTACATGGGTGGCGGTGGACAATACCACTGGGGATGCCTGGACAGAAGAGTTTTCTCGGAAACGTCAAGCTGTCCGCTGGCTGCGTGGGAAATTTGAGGTGGGAGAGTGCTGCTATGCGTGTCTTAGTAGTTGAACCGGAGCGCAGGCCGGAAGTACGGGAGATCGACGATTCCTTGAAGGCCATGCAGGAGATTGTAGGCGGCTATATTCAGCCCATCTACCTCGATAATTCTGTTGCTCTGGTCTGCAATGACGAGGGCAAGCTGATGAACCTGCCGGCGAACCGTGGTCTTCGGAATAAATCCGGACAGATGTATGACATCGTGTTCGGGACCTTCTTCCTGTGCGGTACTCCCGCCGACAGTGACCACTTCACCAGCCTGACCATGGAGCAGATCGAGCAGTATCGAAAATTGTTCTACACCCCTGAAATGTTCTGGGGCATGGGCGGTCACATCGTCTGCCTGCCGTTGGAGGTCGATTGAGGGGTGAGCGCATGAATCCTGATAACCCTTTCATCGGGAAGTCCATAGCTGTCACTGGCAAGCTAGAGCTCTTCACCCGTGATGGCACCAAAGCCCGGTTATTGGAGTTGGGGGCCAAACCTGTATCCAAGGTGAGCAGGAGGACGGGCTATCTGATTCTGGAAGCGAGGCCCGGCAGTAAGCTGGTCAAGGCTCTGGCACTGGGAATCACGGGTCCTGTCTGAGCAGGAATTTGAACGTATGAATAGTTAGCGGAGCGGCGGGGTGGGTAACTGCCCCGCTGCTTCTTTATAGGAGGTCAGCCAGATATGAGGGACATATCTGAGAAACGTACTGTCGAGCTGAGGTGGTCCGAGGTCGGTGGCATTGTATCGGAAGAAATCAAGGAAGTCCTGGGGCTTCAAGTCCCGTGCAAGGTCAATGTGATAGACGGCTCATTTTGGGACGTGACCTTTATAAATTGCCGTCTCCCCCTTCCCAAACTCTGCCAGCTCTTACAGGCTACACAGGCCACACCGGAGGACTGGGAGGATGCCCTGCCTGATGAGGGCGGTGTAGATGTCGGCGGCATTGGAATCGTGCTGGCTGAGAAATTGATCTCCCGGCATCTGAAGCTCACATGGGAACACCATCTGATTACTACGGACAGTCTATGGCTGGTCGGGGTGGCAGACATCCCCTGCTGAAAGCCATCCCATATATCAATCAAACCATCATGAAGGAGTTGAGAAGAATGAGGGCTTTGCGTCCTATGACACAGGAGGAACGAGAGTTTGCGGAACAGAATCATGATCTGGTAACTGAGTATATCCGAAAGAAACATCTTGCAATGAACGATTACTACGACATTGTTATCTTCGGCTATCTCTCCGCTGTGCAGCAGTATTTCCGCAATCCTCCGGCTGGCGTGAAGTTCAAGGCTATGGCGTTTCGAGCCATGAAGGATGCCGTTCTCCGGGATGGTGAATACAACGCCCGTGCCAAACGCTGCGGCTACACTGTCAGCCTAGATACTGCGGGACGCCACAGCACCATCCCTGACCAAAAGCAGGACGTTGAACGGCAGACTGAGGACAAGGCCCTTCTGGAGCAGGCGGCAAAGATAGCCACGCCAAAGGAAAACAAAATCATTGAACTGCTGGTAGACGGCTTTGCGCTCCATGAGGCCGCACGGCTCCTGAAGATGCCCAAGGGTGCTGCTATGAACTGCATGGAGAACTTCTGTTGCCGGGCCAGGGCCGCTATCGGCTGAGTTGGGAGAGCTGATGATGAAAGAATTATGGATTCGGATAGGGGCTGTTATCAGAATCACCGATGCCGAGGAGCGGGACATCTTTGCCGATGATGAGGTGAAGATGAGAGACACACTGCGGCGGGTGATCGCCGAGGGCCGGTTCTGCCCGGACGGAGAAACCTATGTTCCCGGCGAGGCCGTGCGGGAGTTCAACCGCACTTATAGTACGGCCTATGAAGAAGAAAACTGGTGCTGTGATTTGTAACGTATGGCTGGGGTCGGTATTCATCGGCTCCAGTTCATTACTATTTTATGGAGGTAGAACATGAAAGTCAGAGCGTATATCCACAGTCTGAAAGGCCATGAGCATGACCGCCATGTGATGGGCGAGGCTGAAATCATTGAGTGCATTGGCGACAACCGCTATTTGGCCGAGGTCAACGGTGTACGGTGTACGGCGATCTTCAACTTCTTCACTGGGGCCTACTATGTGGATGATGTGTACGGCATCCAGAAAAAGGCGGTCTGACATGAAACAGTACATTTTCAATCTGGAAACGACCAAAATTGAACTTCATTTCGAGAAGTCCGAGTACAACGCCCTGACTGCTGACCAGAAGGCCGATTTGAAAAGTGCGTTCCTGTGGAGCCGTACCGGGGGCTGCTGGGTGAGCAGGGCCAAGGAACCGAATCTTTGGTGGGCGAAGAAGATCGCTGCCAAACTGGGATTCACTGAGGAACAGCGTCAGGGTGAGCGCCTTTCCTTCTCTGAACAGGTGGAGCGTCAGGCAGATCGGGCCGAGAGACGAGCCGAGCGTTACGAACAGTACGCCGAGAACGCCGAGCGCCGGGGAGCAGCCTTGCAGCAGCCCCTTAACCGTATGCACGGCGATATTGCGTTCTTTACCCAGCCGATTATTGCTGGTCATGCTGGAAGTCAGGCATTTACACATCGGCGGGAAAGGATGTTCGCTCAGTACGAAAAAGGCTTTGAAGAATACCGCAAGAGCGGATATTTTCAAGACAGAGCAAAGACAGCCAAGGCAACAGCAGATGGGGCTAAATACCGGGATGTCGCTTATCTTGACCGCCGTATCAAGGAGTGCAAGAAGGAAATCCGGGCCAGGAAAAAGAACATCGTCCACTACGAGGGAATTTTGGCTGCCATGGAGAACGGCGAAAAGAAAAAGCGGTTTGACGGTACGCCAATCTCTGTAGAGGAGGTTGCTGGCTGGATGGAACACGAATTTGAGTTAATAGAAAAGGCCATAGACAAGCAAGCGTTCCTGGAAGCCTGTGTTGACCAGTGCGGCGGTATCTAGTTCAGTAAGGACAACATCAAAATTGGCTTTCAGGTCCGATTGAATGATGGATTTGATTCCGAGGTTGAAGTGATTGGAGCTGGCCCACAGAACATCACCTATCGTATCCTGACCGGGGGTGCAAAGGGCATGGTTTTGACAGCCGCCTATGCGGAGATCGCCGAGATCATCCAGGCTACCGAACAGACAGAGACACATCCCTTCACGGTTGGCGAGAGGTTCACAGCGGAGCAGTTTGTCCAAGATGGTACGCACAGGTGGAAATCTGTTCGTGTCACCTATGAGATTATCAAGGCCACCACTGCAACGATTCAGCTAAAGCCCGTTGATGGGAGCGGAAAGACCATTACCCGTAAGCCGAAAAAGTCTTACAACGGCAGATGGTGTTTCACTCTGGACGATAATTACCACAATACATTCTACAAGGCAGAAAGTACAACAGCCGAGAAGATCATAAAGGATGGTGAAGAAAATGCGGAAAAAACAGGCTAACTCTGATACCGCCAGTGTTCAGCGGATCGCTGAGCTGACTGCAACTCTCAACCGCTATCGGCATGAATACTACAACCTCGCAAAGCCCAGCGTGTCCGATGCGGTCTACGACAGGCTCTTTGACGAGCTGGCAACGTTGGAGCAGAAAACGGGGATCATCCTCAGCAATTCCCCGACACAGACGGTAGGCTATACTCCCGTGAGTGCGCTACGGAAGGTCAGGCACCCGATCCCGCTCCTGAGCCTGGACAAGACCAAGCAGGTCGACGATCTGGTTTCCATGCTTGCCGTGGCTCCGGCTCTGCTCATGCTGAAGCTGGACGGCCTGACCGTTAAGCTCTGCTATGAAAACGGCAAGCTGGTCCAGGCATCCACCCGAGGGGATGGTGAGGTCGGCGAGGATGTCACCCACAACATTCCGGCGTTCTGCAACGTGCCATTGAAGATCCCCCACAAAGGAAAACTCACGATCACGGGAGAGGGCCTGATCCATACTGACGATTTCGAGCAGATGAAGGACTCCGAGGGCAAAGACATCAGAAACGCCCGGAATCTGGCTGCTGGTTCTATTCGGCTGCTTGATCCGTCCATCTGTAAGGATCGCCATATCTACTTCTATGCCTTCAATGTTATTGAGGGCATGGATACCCTTGGCGGCAACGCCGACAGCCGTGGGTGGCTTCTGGAAGATTTGGAGCCTCTTGGCTTTGAGGTCTGCCCCTTTGTGCGTATGTCAAAAGGCACATCCCAAGCGGAGGTGGAAAGCAAAATCCATCATCTGAGGTCCATCGCCAATACTGAAAAGCTGCCCATTGACGGGATCGTGCTGCACTATGACAGCATTTCCTACTCCAAGACGCTGGGGAGGACAGGGCATCACTACAAGGACGGCATCGCGTTCAAATTTGAGGACGATGTGATGGAGACAGTCTTCCGTTCTATTGAGTGGGCGCCCAGCCGTTCCGGGGAGATCGCTCCGGTTGCCCTGTTTGATCCCGTGGAGATCGACGGCTGTACTGTGTCGAGAGCCAGCCTGCATAACCTGTCCTTCATCAAGGAACTGGAACTGCGCCCGGGGTGCCGTATCCTCGTTTCCAAACGCAACATGATAATTCCCCATATTGAGGATAATCTTGACCGGGGCCATTATGCCCCCAGCCTGATCCCGAAACGGTGTCCCTGCTGTGGAAAGCCTACGAGAATCTATGCTCGTTCTGGTGTCAAAGGGGGCCAAGTGGCAACACTCCACTGTGATAATCCTGACTGCGGCAATCAAACGCTGCGCAAGTTCGTCCACTTCGTCGGGAAAAAGGCCATGGACATTTCCGGTATCTCAGAAGCAATACTGGACAAGTTCATTTCTGCGGGATTCCTGATCACATATCAAGACCTCTACCATCTGAACAGATACCGTCATCAGATTATAGGCATAGAGGGCTTCGGCATCAAGTCTTACACAAAGCTCCAGAGGTCCATCAACGCCAGCAGAAAGACCACCTTTGCACGTTATCTGGTGGCTATGGACATTCCCATGATTGGAAGGACCGCAAGCCGAGCGTTGGATAACTACTTTGGCGGCAACTTGGATATGTTTGAGAAAGCGGCCACAAGCGGTTTTGACTTTACTGCGTTGCCGGACTTTGGCGCAACTCTGAGCGGAAATATCCATCAATGGTTTAGCGTTCCCGACAATCTGGAGCTGTGGAAAACACTTCAGGGAGAATTTACATTTGAAGATAGAAAGGAAAGTATCACCATGGAAAACAAAAACAGCGTAACCTACAGCCCCTTCTACGGCTGTACCATCGTCGCAACGGGCAAGCTGGAGCACTTCACCCGCGACGGCATCAACAGCAAGATCGTTAGCCTCGGGGCCACCGCCGGCAGCTCCGTCACCCGCAAGACCAGCTACCTCATTTGCGGGGAGAAGCCCGGCAGCAAGCTCACCAAGGCCCAGGAGCTGGGCATCCCTGTTCTGACCGAACAGGAGTTTCTTTCTATGATCCCTGCCTGAAAATTGAGCATGGGCATCTCACAACGAAATGTGGGATGCCCATCTTTCTTATCACAGGCAATAAAATTGATGATTGGAAAGAGGCGATAATATGCAGCGATTCAATATCAACTGGACGGCGAAGGCCCTGGTGAATCAGATGGAGAAGGGCAAGGTCAATTACGATAACGCCGTGCAGCGCAATCTTGTGTGGGATGCAGACAAAAAGTCTCTCCTGATCCACAGCATGATCTACGGCTATGCGATCCCCGCCATGTACTTTACTCGTGAAGAGAACGGCGTCTATGACAGCCTGGATGGGAAGCAGCGGTCAAACACCATCAGCGAATTTCTCCATGATGAGTTCGCATTGTCCACCGACACCCCTGCTGTCGTAGATGACAACGGATGTGTGGAGGATGTCAGCGGATTGTATTTCTCGCAGCTACCGGAATGGGCGCGGGATCGTATCAAAGACTACAACCTCACGATCTACTATTATGAGGGGATGACAGAAACGGAGATCAGAGAGTTCTTCCGCAGGCTGAACAACGGCAAGCCTTTAAGCTCCATTGAGCTGACCCGTGCCAACGTCCCCAGCTTGTCGATCTTCCAGCAGCTTGCCAAGCACAAGGCAATTCAGTTCGTAGTTTCAGATGCTGGCAGGAAGCGGTTCACTGACGAAATGATCGCCATGCAGCTTTACCAGCTTATTACAGAGGAATCCCCCGACTTCTCCACTAAGCCCTTCAGGGAGTGGGCCAGCAAGGTAGAGGTTGACAGCGAAGTGCTGGACACGATCAGCTCTGGGTTGGATGCCTATTCAGTGTTCGCCAGGAGTCTGATTGATGTCAATAACAAGGTCCTCCGTACCGTCAAGGGCAGGACGCACTTCATCAGTTGCGTCTATTACTGCTGTCTGGCAGTTGAAAACGACGTGAACCAGGATGAGATCAACCGCACCTTGGCCGAGTTCTTCAGCGGGCATCCCTCTACATCGCCGGAGTACAATCACACGGTATCCGCTGGCAGCGCAAAACCTACGTCGGTGCAGACACGGCGGGACGTTATGCGGTCTTTGCTCCCGTCGGCTGATGAGATGGATGAACCTGACCTGGAAGACGTTGGCTTTGATAATATGGACGATCCAGAACAATTCGAGGAGGAAGATTATGAGTCATGAGTGGGGAAACCACCCGGAGAACTTCACCCCGAAGATGTACTGGGGGGCCAGGGCCATCCTTGAACGACAGAGCGGTCTACCTGGAAAGGTATTGTGCCTTCTGTATGACCGCCAGAGCTTTGAGCGGCTGGATGGGAGCCAGAGGGAGCAGGATGCGTTCTTTGGCTGGATCAACACAAAGGCCCTGCCCGAGTTGAGACGCCTTGCCAGGGAAAACCGATTCTACGAGTGGAATGATCTGGTGACGATCCAGTCTGAGGACGGCTCTTTCGTATGCCAGGCCACACCGAAGGGCAGCTACGGGGAGTACCTTTATATTGGCTGCTGGGAGGTTGAGCAGGAGTCCACGATAACAAAGGCTATACTGAGGTCACAGCTCCAGCAGGGCCATGCGCTCAATGATTTTCTGGCATTTGGTCCCGGCCAGGACTGCGAGATCTTCAAGGCCGACAGATTCTATCCTGGGGATGTGGTAATCTATGTTCCTGATGTAGCCTTGAACCATATTCCTTTTGAACGCCAGGTTACAAACCCGGAAGAATTGGACGAGGTTTTGAGCCGTTGCTACACAGGCCAGGACTTCATCGACGAGTGCGGCGGTGATGCAGAGATGGCCGAGTGCCTGTTTCGTTACTGCGACTGGCAGCATCCTTCCTCTGCAATAGACGAGTTAGCCGATGATGAGGAGGAATCACAATGAAATATACGCTTATTGAGGAGAACGGGCAGTATGCTCTTATCCTGCGGGGTGAGAGTATGACGCAGTACGCCGTTGTGAGTGGCTTGGATAAGGAAATCGGAAGCTGGGACTGGACTTGCTGCTACTACGACTTCGGTAAATTCTCCGAGATGACGAGAGCTGAGGCTCTTTTCAAGGCGTTGGATTACTACCTGATGCGGATAAGTAAAAGACACATCTCCTGGGCCAGAATGAGTGAGATCGCTACGGTCCTAAAGGATGGGCTGATCGAGGATGGCGAGGAAGAAGCTTACCGCTACATGGCTGATATTGCCGAACTGTCGGACACCGAGGCTGAATACTTTGGGCTGGATATGGAGCAGTACAAAAATTCCGCAAGTGAAGATGCCGATAATCTTACGGCTCCATCCAGCACAGGTGGCGATTACAGTCCCGCCCATCCGTGGGATGCCCCCGGAATGAGTGCGTCCGATTTCATATAGCGTTCCGTTAGGGTTTACCCTAACGGAACTATGAAAAAGCGTCCCATTAGAGTTGGTTTTCGAGTTCTGGTACGTTCCAGACTGGAAACCGGCCCTAATGGGACTTTTACTTTTATATGAGGGGGATGGATATGAAGATCGGCTATATCAGGGTCAGCACACAGGAGCAGAATACCATCCGGCAGGAAGTCTTGATGGAATCCTTGGGTGTGGATGAGGTCTACATCGACCGTATGAGCGGCAAGAATACCAACCGTCCAGAGCTGCAACGGATGATGGAGTATGTTCGTCGTGGGGACACCGTGATCGTGGAGAGCATCAGTCGTTTTGCCAGGAACACCCGCGACCTGCTGGAGCTGGTGGAGCGGTTGACTGCCAAAGGTGTTGAGTTCGTCAGTAAGAAGGAGGCCATCGACACCACTACTCCAACAGGGAAATTCATGCTGACCATCTTCGGGGCCGTGGCAGAGCTGGAACGAGAGTACATCCTGCAACGTCAGCGGGAGGGCATCGCCATTGCCAGGGAGCAAGGGAAGTACACCGGGAGAAAGCCCACGCCAGCACCGGACTTTGATCGTGTGGTTGCACAATGGCGCAACGGAGAGATTACAGCGGTTGAGGCCATGCAGACTCTCAAAATGAGTAAGACCACCTTTTACAGGCGGGTGAAGGAGATGTCTGGTTTATAATTGACCGCTTGTTTGATACTGGGATATCAGATTTGATTCTGGAAGATCGTGGAGGGCAGGGGATGTTCAAATATCTATCCCTTGCCTTTCACAATTATTTTTTTCAATCAGCTCCTACAGAAAAGGTAAAAAAATTAGAATTTAAGGAGCTGATAATCATGTATCCCATTAAGCTATGCCTCGACCAGAATCCTTTCTCAACAAAGCCCAAAGCTGTTGCTATTAAAGGCATCAGTGCAAGGATTGGCGGTTGTACCACTCAAATTAGCAACCGTGCTGATTTGGAAGATTTCATTAAGAAGGTCAGCACCCAAGGATACACATTCTGCACAGCCACGTTCTCCAATAGTCATCGGTGTCAGGAGAACTTTGTACAACAGCAACTCATAGCGATGGACTTCGACAATGATAAACAGGGAAAGGCTGTCACATTTGACGAGATAAAAAAACGATCCGATTACTACGATCTTCACCCTCTGTTTGCGTATCATTCTCTACGAAGCACACCTGACCATCCCAGATTTCGACTACTGTTCCTCAATGATGTTTCCATTTCTGATCCACGAGTAGCCAGGGCAACGCAGCTTGCTGTAGGAGAGATATTCCCTGAAGCCGATTCATCTTGCTATAATGACGTGTCCAAAATGTACTTTGGCGGCAAGGAACTGATCTACTTTGATGAAACTATTCCCATGATCGACATAGACACGATCTTCCGTAATCTTCATCACTGTATCAAGAAGAAGTACGGAGAGAGACATTACAAAGAGAAGCTCCAACGATTCTCGAAGAAGACAGGTATCTCACTGACTAAGAAGGGGTTCTTAGATGTATCTAAGTCAGATGAGCCGGACGAGCCAGCTCATCTGACAGAAGGCACTGGTGCATCAGGCTTTACCAAAAATGGGGGAAATTCGCCAAATACTATTATTATGTATAATAAAACAGGTGATGGCGAAAATCCCCCATTTTACATTATTAACTTTAGCGATCGTGGCACCAATAACCCTTCTGTCGGAGTGGGTTCGTCAGAAAGCCACTCCGACAATCATAAACAGTACAGATCTTCCACCATCAAGAGTATTCGTCAATGTTGCCTCTTGTACAGAGAGTTCGAGGATGGAGAGAGAGGTCTTCAACATAATGAATCTTTCCATTTGTTATGCAACCTGATTTTCGTTGAGTCTGGTTCCTCGCGGTTCATCAACATCATGTCAAAATACCCAGAGTTGTACGATAAAGCGTGGAAGTGGGTAATCGATGTAAAACGGACTGAAGAAGCCCAAAAATCACCGACAACGTGTGATAGATACTGTCCGTATTGTAAAAAGTGCAACCACGCTAGAACCATCCTGACCACAGCGCACCCCAGCCGTAATTTGATGGAACCGGACCCCAATTACGATGTGAAATACTACTCGCTGGAAGAAGCTCAAAGTGATGTTTATGAAGTTATCCACGAGGCTTATATGCAAAACGATAATCGTATCCACATCATCAAAGCCCAAGTTGGGATTGGAAAGTCCCACAGCTACTTGCGGATCATGGAGGAGAATCCAGGTGAACGATTCCTGATTGCTGCCCCAACGAATCTGCTGAAGAATGAGCTGTACAAAAAGGCGAAGGGTATGGGAAGCAATGTGTGTGTGACGCCCTCATTGGAAGAGATCAAGGATGAGATCCCATCAGAGGTATGGGAAAGAATTCAGTGGTTTTATAAGCGAGGACAGCATCGCCCGGTGGCTCTCTACATCAAGAAAATTCTTGAGACTGAGGGCATTACCTGCTTGAAAGAGTACATGGAGCAGAAGGAACGGGTCAGGAAGTCGAAAGGCTGCCTCATCACCACGCATCGCTATATGCTTACGATGGACGAGGACCGCCTGAACGAGTTTGACAACATCATTGTTGACGAAGATATTATCTTCAAGAGCATTATCACGAATCAAGGTGAGATCACCGTCTCCGCTTTGAAAAAACTGAGACGAAGCACCACGGACTCAAGGCTTAGCAATAAGATCAAAGAGTTGTTGGCTCAGGCTGAAGTGAAATCTTGCATTAAGTTGGACTCCTTTGAGTATGAGAGCGAGGAAGATGTAGGTGTTGGTAATAATAAAAAATCAGTCCCCCTGGACATAGCATCATTCTGCGCTACCAGACATTTCTATATTCGCAGAGCGGTGAATGAGCGGAACTTGAAAGCGGACACCGTTTCTTTCTTAAAGCCCTCGGCTCTAAAGAACATGAAGCACATTATCGTTTCTGCCACCGTTGATGAGGATATTTGCCGCCAGTTCTTTGGCGAGGATCGAGACGTTGCCTTTTATGAGTGCAAGCAAGCTCAATATATGGGAAAGATGCTCCAGTATCCAGATAAGTCAATGAGCCGATCCAGTATAGACAACAATAAAGGAATTGTTTCCCGTTTGGTACAACACTTTGGTCTTGATAAGAGCCATCTTATAACTTTCAAGAAAGAAAAAACTGGGGATCTCCATTTTGGCAATACTGAGGGGAGCAATGCTCTGGAAGGTCAGGATATTCTTGTGGTTGGGACACCATATCATGCTGATTTTCTTTACAAGCTGATTGCTTTTACATTGGGCTACGACTTCGACGAAGATGAAGAGATGACACCTCAAATCGTCTATCGGAATGGGTATCGAGTGTGGATCAATACTTACCAGAATGAGAATCTCCGAAAAGTCCATCTCTGGATGATGGACAGTGAACTGGATCAAGCCACAGGGCGAGCCAGGCTCCTGCGGCATGATTGCACAGTTCACTTGTTTTCAAGATATCCGATGAAACAGGCAGAGATAGTCAAGGGATTTGATTATGGCAAAGAGTAGAGGCCTTTGTCTATGACACCGGCGTAGGCGATTGATTACGCCGGTTCCCATCACTCATCCTATTTCCGACCTGGTTAAGAGAGTGTTTCACAGTTGACGTATTTGTATCAGTTCGGGCATTAGGCTATAAGACGCACCACTGGCAAACAGTGACGGTGGTATACCGTTCCATACCACTGCATACCGCCGTTTATATAGGATAGAAATAGCAATCACACACAACTTATCCGTAAAATATCTTCGTAAAAAAGGCGGGTCATTATGGTTCTAAATCAGACATTGGAGCTGTCCATGATACTGGACACAGACCACTTTCAAAGGCTCTTTACCAGCAAGAGCGTATACTTGAAAGAGCTTGATGATGAGTATCTCGACACTTCCCTGGCAACAAAGGGACTTACCATCATCTACCGAGACAGCCGCTATAAAAAGAAAATTCGAGTTCTCGTTAATGCTGGCATGGTCGTGAATGACCTGTCTAACACTGACAAGCTGCTCCATAAACTGGATAAGCGTATTGGTGGATACTTCGATCACAAGTACACGCTGAATAATTTCACTTTGTCCGGTGTGACCTTTACTGTTGACATAGACGTTGGCAGTCATGAAAAGGTATTGGACTACTTAAAAGGCATAAAGAGGGTTGGCAGAGTCAAAGGCTTTTCCCCTGTCAGCTATGATTGTTTTGACGAAAAGGCCAGCTTCTGTCTGAGCGGCAACAGCAACGACACGGATTTTCTTTTGTATGATCTGGAGAAGGCCACCATAGATCAACTACGGAATGCAGATGCAGGACGGAAGCAGCTACAATCAGTGAGTGAACGGATCAAGGGAATCCTCCGAGCAGAGATACGGCTGACAAAGCCAAAGGCCATCCGGGAGTACGCAGATGCAACCGATACATCCGGCCAGATCGTTGAGATGATGAAGAACAGCACCGATGCCTTCATGGGCACGTTCACACGGGTGGTTCCCTTCGGGGATTTCTACAAGATGGATGCCGCTGTCGAGATCGTCCGTAGCGAGGTCAAGGACAGTATCATGCGGAGAAGAATGTTGCGGCTCCTTGCCCTGATCCCGGAGAAAAAGTCTCTCCACCTTGCTCAGAAAGAGATGAACTGTCGGGATGTGGATAAAGTGATGGAAGCCTTTGCTCAGATTCACCTGTCGCCCGTCACCATCAGCAAGCGGCATGAGGTCAAGCACTTGGATAACCTATATTCCTACTTTCTAAAATGATGATCGCGGCGATTGACGAGAAGATTGCAAAGACGCAGACAGAGGTTGAACTTCTGGAAGCTCAGATGCAAAAGCTCCTACATCCCGTCAACATGCAAACAGTGATGGCGGCAGCAAAGGAAGCCGGACTTACACCGGAAGAGATTGGAGGGAAATTAGGATTGGAAGTCTGAGTGTGAGGGGCTGCGTGTGGGGCAGCCCCTCGTACTTGTTTTTAGTCAGAAATTGAGAAAACAGTTACCCCCTCTCCACTCATAGGGACAGATGATGCCACGAGATGTAGGGGCCGTTTTGACATGCTTATCTTATTATCTTATCAAATTATACTTTACATTTCTCAATATACATTATATAATTAGATTAAAGTATATTCTAAAAAGATAAGAGAACAAGATAACTCAAAGAAAACGGAGGGGTTGCATTGGACGACAGTGAATACCGTATCCTCAGAACGGACATCATCCACATTGTGTGTGACGAGCTTAATAAATTCCTTGGGTGCCACAGCGATGATGATAAGCACCTATATGAGTTAATGCTGCATATCAAGGATACAATAGCAAGCGGTTACACCTGGGATATGGAAAAGGTAAAAATCGTGTTGTCGGTGCTTCGGTTAAAGGAGCGAGACACTGTTCAGGAAATACAGTCTTTTCTTGAACAGTCTGGCTATGGCTGGCAGGGCGATACATATCAATTTTACAACAGGTGTCTTCACTTTGACCAGCGGTGCAGACGCAACCAGCTCATAGACAATGATGCAAATGCAACAGCTAAAGTGTTTTCAGATATGGATGACATTTTTCTCCATAAAGAATATGGGGCCGTCACCACCTATCTCTTTGGGTACTGTATCACTGCCCTGTTCAGCAGCTTGTTAAAAACTCAGCATAGGGGCATTCCCTATTTCCTTCAAATAGCTTGCAGACACAACTCAAATACATATAGACTGGTACATGAAGTAGTTCAGATATGCGATGTGAATGCGGGATTATTCGACAAATGCCAGGAATTTCACTACGCTGAATGTGACCATATTCACGCAACAATTTACCCTAAAAGCACATCAGAGAACTCGTTGGATAGCCTATTGTATTATCGAGACATTCCTGTGATTGTGGATGGATATGAAAATGAGAAACTATATATAGCCTTGCTCCGTGAGACAGCAAACATCCCTAACAGAACCAAGAGGCTTGACATCAAAGCCAAGTTCAAGGTGCTTCCAATTTTTCTATGTCCAGCGATTCAATCACAATTCCGCAACGTCCTTAATATGAATCTTACGGAGCTGGAGGTTGATGATGAGTATATCGATCTTATTTCCTCACGCAGACAGCAATTAGGCTCTTGGACATATGAGCTTGTGAGAGATGCAGAGAAATACTTTGATGCGGATAATTCAACTGCATACTCTTCTCTATCAGCTACACAAAAGATAGCTGAACGCCACAAATACGGAGGTAAGATTCCTCTATTATACGATCTTGATGACAGTATTGATCGTTTGCGGACAAAGTATGGAGGAAGGACAGAAGTCACTTCAAAAGACATAACTAACATCAGTTATCTGGCGTACTTCTTTTCACACTTTATGAAGGTTTTCGAGCGTTCTATACGGCTATCTGAGGGAACGGAGTTTGCATATAGAGCGCAATATCGGAAACACAATCCAAGAGAGTTGGTGAAGAAAATAGCAGATGAGGCTGTTGATGCTCTGTTCAAACTTCATGCTGCATATGCGCCAACACAACTGGAAACCATCAACATTGATACAGGTTTTTCTGATGCAACGGAGAAGAAACGTATTAACCGGAAAGGCACAGCATACGCTAAAGACATCATAAAATACTATCAAAGCTATAAGGTTTCCATAGCGATAGCGCCGGAGGCTGAATACAGGGATGGCAGATATGTCTTTTCAGTTAAGTTGCTGCCTGGAACAGACGGGAAATTGATTAGCCGATTTGCGGAGGAGGTCAGGAGATTATTAGAAGTGGAGATTCTCACTCCTGATGTAACGCCCCATTCAATAAAGCTGATTGTCTCTGAACAGCCTCTGAAAGAGAATAGCCTGATTAAGATATTGGAAAGTCAGGATTTCAAAGAAAGCCAGATGGAAATACCATATGCCGTTGGCTATGATATGATGGGTGAGATGGTTATTGCAGATGTCGCACAATTCCCCCATCTACTGATAGGAGGCACCACGAAGTCTGGTAAATCAAGCGCCTTGTTCAGCTTGATAATGAGCATTGTCTATCAACAGCCACCTGATAAGGTAAAGCTGCTGCTATTTGATTTTGGTGCATCTGATCTTAAGATGTTCGATAAAGTTCCACATATGTTGCAGCCCACTATAAGAGTACATGAGATTGAACGGGGACGCCAATATATATCGTGGCTCCAAAGGGAAATGGAAAACCGCCTAAAGAAGAAAGATTCATTTGATGAAAGAAAGTTCATTGAAGAGTGCAAACGCTGGCCATCCATCGTCTGTATTATCGATGAATTTCCAGCATTCATCCAGCAATTATCTTATGGGAGAGGAAATAAGAAGTCATCTGCTGTTATCGAAGACCTGCTGGCACGTGCCAGGAAGGTTAAGATTCATCTGGTATTAACAGCCCAGGACACAACCAAGGCCGGTACAGGAATTAAAAATACTAATCTGGCTGCGGGCATTGCCTTTAGATGTACTAACTGGCACACCTCAAAGGTGATAATCGGTGAATCTGATGCTGTGAATTTATTTGGGAAAGGGGCGATGTACTTTAGATGTGACCAGTATGAGGGCCTTAGAAGATTACAAGGTTCATTTATGCCCACCGAAGAAATCATAGATATGCTCGATGCCATGGATTTTAGTCAGATCAGTGCTGGGAAGCAGTATGATGAGGTCCAACTAGGAAGCGAAACATTGTTTGAAAACACTCAATTAGGAAGCTCCCTGATTACTTGCGATACTGAAATAGAAGCCGACCTTGATAAGCAGCGTTTCATCGAGATTGTCATGTGGATGCGTGATGATAAGAAGGAGAAAATTTCTAATAAACAGCTCAAAGACAAATTTGAGATGGGGTATGATAGGGCAAATAGATTCCTTCAGATGCTAGAAGATGCCGGAATTATATCGGAACAGAAGAAGGGAACAAAGTTACCTAGGACTGTGAATCAGGATAAGCTAGAGGAATTTTTGAATAGTCATAGGTACACAAGTGATGTTACCGAGGACGCATCAAATCAGGGGTTGGATTTATTTGATATACCGACCGATACTGAGTCAGCACAAGATCATGACATAGAAGTCCCTGATAGGCCTTCAGATGCCCAAGAGCGACTTCTATCCCCTGCTGTGTCTCAATCCAAACAGCCTAAATCAAACTTCAGTAATATAACGAGGATGTCAGACCGTAAAAAGTTCAGAAAAAAGCCTTTCCATTAAGGACATCTTCCAACAGGTCAACGGTATTGGAGGCAAGCGATTCTATTCTATCAAACTCAGCAATTTAATGTAAGGCGACAGTACGATGAAGGGGTAGGGATGTGGTCCCTACCCTTTTTTGCCGCCGTATTTTATAATGGAGCGTAGTTCATCTATTATCACTGAACTGGTAAATATGGAAATATAAGGCAGACATGCTCTACAATTCGCTGGCCGCATATTGGTCAGCTCCCGTATCCTCCGCCATACCAACGGGGAGCCAGCAGATATAAGCTGGTTAGCAGCCCACACCACTTCCCTGGCCCAATACTGTTCCTGTGATTCCTCGTGCCGCCGTATCTCAGCCAAGCATTGTGGCAGATACAGGGAGATTTTCTTACTGGATAGATGTAACATCCGCTCGACAGCGAACACCGTAACCCGTCGTGGTCTGGTGGTTCCATCACCCTGTAGTTGCCTGATCGCATCCTTCACCAGAGGGAGAGTATCATTGTCGATCTTCTCCCAGTCCTGGGGCTTGGCTCCGCTCTTCAAGGGAACTTTCGGTGACTTATGGTACGTCCCATACCGCTGCTCACCTATGGCCTTGACGGTATTATAGGACGCATTTAGCTGCCTGGAAATCTCTGGGTACTTCAAGCCTTCATCGTGTAGCCGATAGACCTCTTCATCGAATAGTTGCTGCTGGGACTTCTCCGGCAGCTTCATATTGACCAGATCAGCGACAGGGACACCCAGGAACATAGCCAGCATACAGACTTCACAGGAGTTTATCCTATCATTGGTCAGCACCTTTTGTATCTGCCATAGCTTGGTAAACCAGTTGCCCGGTAGTTCCCGATAGAACTCCAAGAAGTCAGAGTGCAACAGCTTGATATTCCTCTGCTCTCCCCGGACAGACCGATACTTTGTGTTCGCCATGCGGGAATAAAGGAACTGCCCCACGGCAACATCCGACTGCATATCAACATCAGATTGAACAACCTCGGTCATATAGACAGCTAGACGGCGTTCGAGCTCAGAGGCCATTACCACCACATCTGATGCAGGGATAACTTCTTCCGCCGATCTCAGCATGGGCGGCATCTTCCCGCTGATAACGATACTGCTGTCAACGAGATAGCATCCATGCACCGGACACGCAGCCAGCCCGATCATCTGGGGGGTACGATGCCAATAGGTTTCTCCGTACTCCTGCCTGTCCTGTTCAGCACACATGGGACAGTACCGCAAGCACCTATCAGAATTACCTTTCCGGGTAGGAATTGGCAGTAGGTTATGATAGTTCCCCTGCATGGATACCAGAGCCTGGAAAGCCCGTTGCCTGCGCTCCAAGGGCAGGAACCTCCCGTAGTAGGAGAACATGGTGTGCTTCATCACCACATCCTCCATTGTCGTATCCTTGTTAATCATCCGCAGAGCATCAGGAGTAAACACGTTGAGGAAGTTCATATCAGGCCGCACCGTCTTTGATACATACAGCTCCTCGGCGGCATAGGTGTAGGCCATGTATCCAGACTTGGTGTAGTACCTGGCTAACTGGCTGTAGAGCAATTCGTCAGGATACGCCGCAGGAAAGTAGGAGATCATACCGCTACCTCCACCACAGGCAGATGATTCTTCAACAGCTCCACGATGTCAACGCCCTCGGTTTTGGCCTGAGATACCAGACCAGCAATCGTAAACTCTCCACACTCTTCACTATCAGGAAGGCTCATACCCACAGTAGACATCTTGCGCTTGGCCTTGGAAGTCTGTTTCTTCTGTTCTGGCTGGATGAACCCGTGGAGCATAGATAATCTTTGTTGGTAGGCTTCATTCAGCGATTCCAGGTTTAAGACCTCTCTGCTGTTGAGAATGGCGATCTCCTGAGCATCGTGGATAAGGGACACCACCACCGAGATATTTCCCGACGTATGCTCATAGAGCCACGTCATAACCGCATCTGTGATCTCTGTCCTCCACTTCACATACTGGTAGGAATATAGGACTTCACAGAACGTCTTGAAGTCCTCCCCATACCCCATCACATCATACCGCAGGCCCAATGATCTCCGGGCAAGCTGCATAGCCTGTTCAAAGAACACAGCACTCTCAGGCGTACCCACCATACAGGTTGAAATACCGCTATTGTTGATAAGCTGAGTGAGCATCCCCACAAGGCTTTTGCCATGCTTGCTGTTGCACACGTTCTGAATCTCGTCTACCACCAGCAGGCCGATGTGGTTCAACGCCACCTGACTGACGCTCCCAATTAACATATCCGTTGTAGCCCTGGCTCTCAATGCGTTCTGATAATAGTTGCTGTCGATAGCCTCGTCAACCTTCCGCAGCACTTCCAGTAGCAAGCCTTTCACAGAAGAATCAAAGGGACACTGGACACAGATGCAGGGGATGATCTTGGTGTAGGGATTCTCCACCTCAATGATTCGCCCCTCGGTAATCAGGGTAATTGCCCTGCTGATAGCCGAACTCTTACCTATGCCAGAGGCCCCAATGATGGTGAAACTGTCGGAACCACCCATGATGCCACTGTACTCCTGCTGCATGATGGCTTTGAAATTCTGATTCTGCTGCTGGACTGCCAGCTTCGTACCCTTCTTCTGCAACGACCGTATCAGCGCCAAGTATAGCTTACTGTAAATTTCCAAAGACATCTGAGAGGGGACATACACCCGGTAGAGGTCAGATAGAGCCATGAGCCGGACAGGAGTTTCGGCATCACAGATAGCTGCGTCATACTCTGGCAGCACTTCTAAGGCAGACAGCAACTCGCTCCCGGACTTCATCGGTGGCAGGATATGGATAATGTCTGTAAAATCACTCACGGCTCGTTCCCTCCTTCATGTAGTCCCGATGGCGTTTAGTCTGTTCCTGCCTCCTGGTGCTGCGGATATTTTTCATGTGAACATCACTACGGCCAGCGCCACTACCTACGATGGCTTCTATATGCTGGGCAAGGTTGATTTGAGCCTGTAGGTTATACTTAACTTCACCTCTGGCAATGTCCCTCTGGCTGGTCTGTAGTTCCTGTACTGCCGTAAGGTCTTTGCCTTGATAACGAGATTCTATAACGATGAACTCTGTATAGATACCATCTTCAAGCGCCCATACGGAGGACACGTCTTCTGGATTGTAGGCCACAGTCACATCACCGCCGGATAGGTACTGCTCTGTGTACCCCTCACGGTGATACCGGAGCTTGTTGACCTTCAATCCTGACCTGCTGAATCTCCCGGTAGTCCTCGGCAGCAATGTCAGCATCAGCTCTCTTTTCCCAATTTCAATGAGATTGGCCCCAATTTGGGATTTTCCCCAATTCCAGATTTGGGAAGCGTAGGGCTTCACCTGAGCGGCGATCATGTTCTCGGTATAGGGGAAACTCTCGACTATCCGTTGAGAGTTGTAGTAGATGATACAGTGCAGTACGATCTTCTCAAAGTCAGTCATGGTCAGACAGGCATCTTTCCGGTAGTCGTGCGCTCCTCGCTCCTGATAGTCAGGCTCAATAACTCCCTTACCCTTCAAGTGCTTCTTGTAACTCTCCTGCATCAGATCGAAGAATTTCTCTATCAGCCCCTTCAACTCTGGCCTGTAAGATGGAAGATTGACCACCTTGACACCCAGCTCTGCGATTTGCTCAAAGTTCCCTGATGTATACTCACTTCCCATATCGGTGATGAATGTAGCTGGAAGCATATCACAGTCCCAGTCCTCACGATGGATGGAGATACCGAACCGATTACACCAATCCACCTTATCAGCCACGATGTTGAGCATCAGTCCCCGGAGACTATACACTCCGCCTTCCCATGACAACGAGTATCCACAACATAGGCCACTGTAGGCATCGACACAGGCTGTCAAGATAGGTCTACCCACCAGACTTCCAGTGTCATTGACAAGATAGATGTCGCAGACCGTAGCATCAAACATCCCCACACCAACAGCAGGTGCAAATTCCTGTACCCCGTCACCAGTCAAAGGACGATTGTTCCTCTGGTAATTCTTCAAACCATCACGGGAGATGTAGAAGTTCTGGAGGTTCCTGGTCTTACGATAGAAGTACCGGAACTGATAGAAGGACGGGTACTCTTCTGCCAGTACCCCCAGGGCATCACAGTACTTCTCTTTGAGCATCATTGTGTAGGCTGTCATGAGAGATTGTTTCTTCGTGGTGTAGAAGAACTTATTTAACGCCCAGCGGATGTTCTTCTCGTCCTGGGTCAACGCTCGATCATCCTCCCGATGCTTGGGAGCAAGAGCAGCCACATCCAGGTAGGACAGATACAGACAGAGATAGCTTCTGACCGTCTGCTTTGATACGCCGTACTCCTCGGACACAGAGCAGATCAACCGAGAACGCATCCAATTATCAGCCACGAAGGACAGGATAGGAGCTATCATCGTGTACCGCTCATACATGGTTTTCCTTTGGTCGACATCGAGAGCATCAACATCGGATAGAACAACTCCCGTAGCCTCAGACAGCTCACCACTGGTACACTCGGAGTAGGATTCCAGCTCCGCAACATCCACCCAGACAGGCATCGTCCTCTTGATGCAGTCGATCACCAGAGCCCTGTCACCCTGCACTCCCAGCACTCGGATGATACTGTCACCAGACCGAAGCAGATCATACTTCTTCATCAATGACCACCCCCCAGTCTGTGACCCCGTGCCTGAGCCAGTAGTCCCTGGAAGCGTCCAACAGCTTCACTGTCAGAGGCTTCATCAGGAACTTTCTGAACACACACTCCCGCACCATCAGATCACCGTTGGCTTTGGTGCATACGAAGTCAGATGTGTACTCGCCAACCTCCAGCCCATCCAGCAGGACATTACATTTGATCTCCTTGATTTCGTCCGATGCTTGCAGCAGGTCGGCATAGGCATACTGGACAGCATCATACGTCCTGCACACCTCAGAGCACTTGCCAATCACCCGTTTCTCGCACCGCCCCTTGAAGTTCTTCTTTCTCATGCTTGCAGTCCTCCCCTGGGGGAACACTCTGCCAGTTCCCCAAAAGCAATCCCCAAAAACGAAGTCAGCCTACTTTTGGGGAATTGGGGCTTGCGCTTTTGGGATAGCTGGATTGCTCAAAGCCCCTGACAGCAAGGCTTTCAAGCCTGTTGCCATTTCCCCAAAAACCTAATCTGGGAATATCACCATGTCGTAGGGCAATGTGATTTATCCTGTTTGGGGCAAAGTGTTTTATTCTCCCCTCCTAGCGTCGGGGACGCCCCT
>NZ_QWEK01000039.1 GCF_009935845.1 Pseudoflavonifractor sp. 524-17
CCTTCCTTGCGATATTCTATTGCTCGTTCTCTGTATTTTATTGGATAACTCATATCTCCATTATACTACTTCGATTTGTGCTTTTTCAAGTACTATCACTATAATCAACATCAGGCCCAAAGTATAGAGAAATGTTTTAGGGAAAATCTTTAATTTTTTCATTGGCTGTCCTCAAGTTTATATCCGATCCCTTTGACCGTTTTAATACAGTCCAGGTGTAACTTCTTTCGCAGGTTCTTGATGTAGGTATCAACCAGCCGGTCAAGCACATAGGAGTTATCGCCTCATACACCATCCAGAATTTGTGTTCGGGATAGCACCAGCCCTTGATGCTCAACCAGCAATTTCAGCAGATCAAGTTCTTTTGCGGTGACTTCCAATTCTCCGCTGGCATCATGGGCGGAATAGCCGGAGAAATTGACAGTCAGATCGCCGTATGTCCATACGTCTACCTTTTCAGCCGGATTGCTCCGGCGCAACAGAGCGGTGATCCGCTTTCCCAGGATGACCATAGAAAACGGCTTTGTCATGTAGTCATCGGCCTGCCCGTCAAAGCTGGCGGCTTGGGTTTGTTCGTCCTCCATAGCCGTGAGCATGAGTACCGGAACTTGGCTCGTTTTGCGGATGGAATTTAGGACGGCCAGCCCTGTGATGGTGGGCAACATAATATCCAGCACAACAAGATCAATTTTATTTTCAGAAAACAGGGTTATTGCTTCGTCACCATCAAAAGCGGAGATTGTGTGGTGTCCAGCGTCTTGCAGATATTCACAGACGGCCTCGTTGGTATCAATATCATCCTCAACGATTAGTAAAGTTGCCATTGGCGCACCTCCTTCGGCATAGTGTAACATGGCAATGTGGAGAGAGTATGGAATTTTCTATCTTTTTCAAATTATCGGCATCAAAATATTGGCGGTTAAGCCAGCAGCGGCCCAGGCATTATCCCCAGGCCGCTGCCGATTTTTATTGCAGCTTCTCCAAAAACATCTGCCGCTGTGCAGTGATCCGCTCCTGTTCAGCCTTGGTGATTTCCCCACTGGCGGTGATCGCTTTGTGTTCCAGATACCCGGTGAAGCAGTCCAGAAGCACATCCCGCATGATCTCCGGTGTAGCGCACAGTTCCTCGCCTGCCCAGGTGTTGGCTCTGGAATCCCATTCCAGCACTGTGTAGCCGTGAGAGGTCATGACTATTTCATATCGGATGTCCTCGGTAAGCTAGTCCTTGAAAACCTCCATCACTTTCTCAAAGGTCAGCACCAGCCCCGCCCCCTCAAGCATAAACCAGATCGGCCAGGATGATCTCGTCAGCTCGTGCCCAGCAGTAATTGACCAGACCTACCCACGCCATCTGGTCACGGGCTTTCAATTCCTCGGTCACGCCAGCGGCTTTCATCAACTGCGGCAGGAGCGTGTCCACGCGTTGCTCCGCCATCCGCTCGATGCCCTTCAGATGATCGGCCAGCTTGCCGCTGTTCACCAGCACCATCCACAGTCCGGGCTTATACTCCCGGAGGTAGTCGCGCCGAAGAGGGCGGTATCCGTAAGACAGTCGCAAGAAAAATCAATAAATGGCAGACTGTCAGACAGAATTGGGAAAAGCAGATGCACCAGCTTCTATATGCGGGCATCTGCTTTGCTTTTTATTCCTTAGCGTATTTGACAAGGGCATAATAACACGACACTTAAAGAATGGAGCCAACCTACACGAAACCGCCACTATTGGGGAAACTCAAAGCGGCGGTTTTTTCTGTGATATGGCCGGGGCCCACTGGGGGCCACCCTGTTTTGGTTATCAAAGCGGCCCCCAGCAGACCCCGGCCATTCCACCCGAAAAGACAAATTATCTCCATAGCAACTTTGAGACAAAATGTCCCAAAGCTATCGTTGTCCCCGCGCATTTTTGCATAGTGGCTCTGGTGGTATATCCCCCGTCGCCGCCTACTATTGAGCACAGGCGGGAGTGGGCAGTCAAGGATGCGTAGCACCGCCGCTTGCGGCGGCTTGCCCTTGACGGTCTGCCCCGGCTGTGCTATCCCTCCGGCGCGGCGGGGGATATATCCTCCAGAGCCGCCCCCTTTCCCATGAATGGGAAAGGGGGGGATAGGGGTGAACGCGCTGTAAAAATCGCTTATTTTCCACGGCTGGACTGTTAGCATTTAGGCGTTTGAAAGCCGCTTGTATTAAGGGTTTCCGGGCGTGTTTGGCAAGGGGGTGGTATGTTTATATGTTCTGCGCCCTATTCGTTCCACAAATGCTAACATTGAGGGTTCCTGCTTTGGGACATTTTATCTCAAAGATAGAGGTTACCTCATATTCAGTCGTAAAGAAAAATGGGAACAAGTGCATGATATATTGATAGTAAGCGAAATAGGTGTAAAATAAATCAAGGCAGATGTTCTCAAAAAGCTCCAGAAAAATTTCAGTGTTTTTTCATTTTTTAACGTACTATATATGACCGGTCAATCAACACAGGAGGTGAAGTTTTTGAATGATGAAAAAATAATAACAGCCATCAAAAATCGAAACGAAGCAGCGATTACCGAGACAATCACAAAGTATTCTAAGCTGTTATGGTCGGTGGCAGAGGCAGTTTTGAGCCATATCGGGTCAGTTCAAGATGTGGAGGAATGTGTTGCTGATACATTCATCTACGTATGGGAACATCCGGAAAGATTCGATCACCAGCGGGGAAAACTGAAAACCTGGCTGTCTATCGTTGCCCGCACACAGGCTGTGAACCGATATCGGGAAATTACAAAGCGCAATACACTCCCTCTGGAAGATACAGACTTTATCGACCAGCTCAGTGTTGTGGATGCCGTTCTGGAGGCGGAGACACGCAAAGCCTTGCTCGCGGCAGTCAACGCTCTTGGTGAACCGGATCGTGAAATTTTGATTCGCCGGTATTGCTACAATCAAAAGCCCAAAGAAATCGCGCTGGCGCTGGATATGAGTGTGAAACAAATCGACAACCGGCTGTACCAAACAAAACGGAGATTGCGTGAGATGCTTACGCGCTCAGAAGGAGGACAATATGAGTTCTTTCAGTAAAACAAATTTGCAGAACATAAAAGATATTTTCGAGGAAAAAACCGGCGCTGAATTGGTATCCCGCCGCCGTCCTATCGGAGTCTCTGTGCTTATGGCGGCTGTGATGGTGTGTTGCCTCACAACGACTGCCTTTGCGGTCAGCCTGTTTTCTTCTTTGGACGGAGATGATTTGAGCCTTTCCGCCACCTATGAGGGGAATGGCCTCGTATCCATTCAAGTAGAAAACCGATCAAATAAAAATCTGAGTTTCCAGCCGCAGTTGAGACTGATGCAATGGTCTACCGCCGAAGAAATCGTTCCAACCTCTGGCGAGACTGTATTCAGCGGCACTGAGTTCGGAGCGCATACCAGCGGCGTGATGACGGTGGATCTCTCCCAAGCGTACAACATGGATGTGCTGGAACAGCCGCTCACCGATGACCATTATTATTTCGTGCTGACGAACAACAATTTTGTGTTTGGACAGGACTGGATGTGTTCTGTTTCTTTTGCGGAGCCAATCAAAACGGTGGTAGAGACGCCGCTCCCCATTCCTGCTGCCGAGGCCGACAGAGAACTGGCTGCACAAATTATGGAGGAACTGCGGCCTTATTTTGAAACCTATCCTGCCAATATCGACGAGCGGAGAGAGGCCGCGGGCAGTTACCTTCAGAAATGCCAAGAACTGTTGACCACACTGGATCGGGATGTAGTCCCCGCAGTAGAGGCTCCCCTGGCGATTGACGGGCTAAACCCGGAGGTTATCTTTGATGGGACTGCTCCTCTGGAGACACAACACTGGCTGACCGGTCTGCACTGGCGCAGCCTTGATGGCTATGGCATCCCGGTTGGCTCTACCGAAGGCGAAAGAGCCTTGGTTTTGAGCGCGTATGTTCCCCAGCACAAAGGAGAGGTTGATGGCGGCGTAGATATCCCCCTGCTTTACTTCCTTACCTACAATGTGAAGGACATTCAAAGTCCAGAGGATATTGCCTTTATCCACGGACAGCTCATGACTTTTGGTGAACTGGAGCAGTACAAAGTATATGAAGATGAGCAGTATGTCTGCTACGAGGTGACTGACCTGTTTTACACAAATCTCCGCCAGCATACGGAGAGCATGGTCAGCCAGCGGAGCGACATCTACTTTGATGAACAGATTTGGAGGCGCGTGGAGAATATCTATAACTACTACAAGGACAGGGATGTCTTGAACAGCCGTTTTTACTACAATCTTCCCACTGAATAATGATGGAATAGACATCCAGTTCCCTCCGTTATTTTCAGTAGCCGCTATCGTTAATAAGTACGAATAAATTTCCCTCAGCTTTGGGACATTTTGTCCCAAAGCTGAGGGAATAGACAGCGATATAAAAGTATGCTATACTTGATTTCCAAGCAAATAGATAAATCAGAAGTTTGTGGAGGGACATATGTTTCTTGTAATATATAATTCATTTAGAATGGAAATGAACTCCGGCACAATTTTAGGTTACTTTTTGCAAGCTGTACCGATTACGATTGTTGTTGGGATTTTGTATGCAGTTTGCAGATTAGTATTCTTAAAGCAAAGGAACGGCAATATTGCATGGATGTCAGAAACGATGCGGTTGCTGTTTGTGTGTTATCTGACCGGACTGTGCAGCCTTGTTATCCTGCCAATAGGTTTTTGGCTGGACATTTTTGATGGTATTTTTTTCGGCTGGTGGGAAGAAATGGTGCCGCTTTTTAAGCTCGGTGAGATTAACTTGATACCTACTATCGTGAAGTGTCTAAGTGGTGAATACTCTCTCGGCAGTTGGGTAAAAGAGATGATTATCGGCAATGTTTTGATGTTTATACCATTTGGTTTTTTCCTCCCATTTGTCACCGAAAAGCTGAACAGCAAGAATATTTTTGCAATGGCCGCAGCAGTCCCGATTATCGTAGAACTGTTCCAGCTTATTCTCGGCAGAAGTTTCGATATTGATGACTTGATTTGTAACTTTCTGGGAATTATAATTGGCTTCTTTATTGCTGTCGGGATAAAAGCAATCAGAAGAACCACTTCAAAACAAGTCACCCCTCTTTTCTGTCCGCTTTTCTGGTGGTATATGAGAGGGCAACACTGGGGCCGGAAATAGTCGGGACGTATTTCCTACATAGTCCAAATGAAGTTTGGGACAAAATGTCCCAAAGCCGGGGCGGTATTTTTCACAGTGCCGCCCCCTTTTCATGCCTAGCGGCATCCCTCCCGCTATCAAAAAATTTTCCGAATTGATGTATGAAATGTATGCGGAACCCGAAACCTCCTACGGCGATATTACCCGGTATTTCACCGAGAATGAAATTCAAGTGTACGGGAAAACGCTGAAACGGGGATTTGTGGCGCAGCTCCTGCGGAACCCGGTTTACGTCCAGGCCGACATGGATATTTACGAACACTTCAAGGCACAGGGCGCGAAAATCGAAAGCCCCCCGGAATTGTTCACGGGCGATTATAGCTGTTACTTATACCAGGGCCGGGAGGGGGAGGAGAATATTCTTGTTATCGCTCCCCACAAGGGCCGTATCCCCTCGGCGCTCTGGCTGAACGTCCAGCACAAGCTATCCCAAAATACCACGTTCCAGAATGGCCGGAAATGTCACAATACATGGCTGGCGGGGAAAATCAAGTGTGGGTGCTGCGGATATGCATTAGTAGGTCTGAACGCCGCAAACGGGGTGACGTACATGAGATGCAGATAGCGCGTGGAAAACAAAAGCTGTCCGGGGCCCGGAACGCTGACACGGCAGGAACTGGAAAAACCGGTGTATGATGAAATGGTAAAGAAGATGCGGGAATTTCAGACGCTGAGGAGCGGCAAGGCGGAGGGGTACAATCCAAAACTCACCGCCGCCCGCGCCAAACTCGCCAAAATCGAAAGCGAGATTGAAAAGCTGATTGACACACTGACCGGGGCAAACCCTCTCTTGTTGCAATATGCAAATAGCCGGATTGAAGAATTGGACACAGAACGGCAAAAGCAGTTAAAGCTGGTGGCCGACCTCACCGCTAATTCTGTTTCAACCTCTCAGCTTGATAGCATATCGGGCTATCTGGAAAATCTAAAAATTTTTACTTCGCATTATACCATTGTCAAAGACGTTTTACTATGTTTGATAACGGTCACTACTTTATCCTTTTGGGAAACCTCGTCAAATATTGACATTTCAGCGGTCGGTGTAGTACAATAGCATTACAAGGGGGTGGCCTTATGTCCATGGACGCTACATTGCAGGTTCGTATGGATGGTCAAATCAAAAATAACGTCGAAGAACTTTACCGTAATCTTGGCACATCTTTTGCTGAAGCTGTCCGCATTTTCGCACAGCAGAGTCTTTTGGCGGGTGGGATGCCCTTCCGTTCCACCCTCAAATCTTGGGAGGAACTTACTGAAACAGATGAACGGTTGAAGGTAAAATTCCGTCATGAATAAAAAGTATCAGATTATTTATACTGGATCTGCTATCCGGGATATGGAAGAAAAGGTGGACTATATTTCCCTCAGCTTTCACGATCCTGGTTTGGCAGAAAATAGTACTTGAAGCTTAGGACGGAATTCTTGGAAGATTTAACTCAATTTCCCTACAAATACCCCCTTTATCATGTCCAGAAGTGGAGCGCTAAGGGGATTAGGCAATTCACGTTCCGCAATGATATAACTCTCTATTCTGTCAATGAAAAGGAACAAATAGTTTATATTTGGGCGGTATGTGCTAAGGGACGAGATTTGACGGCCCATTTGGAGGAATACACATAAAAATGCGGCGGCAGGAAACTCCTGCTGCCGTTGCCATCAGTTATAAATCAATTCGTGGCAGGTCATTTCTTCTGCCCTGTTCTTAACATTGTTCATCCATCTGACCCATTCCATACGTTGCCTTTCCCTTGGGAGGCAGGTCTTTTTTTGTAGTACACACGTGAGAAAATATGAGAAAATAGGGCTGCCTATTTTCAATTTGAAAGAAAAGCGGTATAATGGCACTGACAGACCCAGCGTACAAGACAGCGAGGTGGTCCAGCTATGCCGGAAAAAATCGGAATCTACATCCACATTCCCTTCTGCCGCAGCAAGTGCGACTACTGTGACTTTTATTCCCTGGCGGGGCGGGAGGACCGGATGGACCGCTACCTGAAAGCCCTTCTGGTCCATATCCGGGAGACCGCCTCTCTGGCCCAGGGCTATCAGGCGGACACCATCTACCTGGGGGGCGGCACCCCCAGCTATTTTGGGGAAAAGCGCCTGCGGAATGTGCTCGCC
Source organism: Pseudoflavonifractor sp. 524-17 (assembly GCF_009935845.1). Taxonomy (GTDB): domain Bacteria; phylum Bacillota; class Clostridia; order Oscillospirales; family Oscillospiraceae; genus Pseudoflavonifractor_A. The sequence goes on from NZ_QWEK01000039.1 coordinate 7,317, forward strand.
GAGGTGGAAAAGCGCTTTGACGTGGCCCAGAACGCGGAAATCACCGTGGAGTGCAATCCGGACAGCGTGGACAAAAAGATGCTGGCAAAGCTGCGCCGGGCGGGGGTAAACCGCCTGTCTTTGGGGGTGCAGTCCGCCAATGACCAGGAGCTGGCCGCCATTCACCGGCCCCACACCTTCGCCCAGGCGGCGGAAGCAGTGGCCTGGGCCAGACAGGCAAAGCTGAAAAACCTCAGCCTGGACTTGATCTACGGCCTGCCTGGGCAGGACCTGGCCAGCTGGCAGGAGACCGTCGAGCGGGCGGTCGCCCTCCAGCCGGAGCACCTGTCCTGCTACGGCCTGAAGCTGGAGGAGGGCACCCCTCTCTGGGGCCGGGCCGCCCGGGGGGAGGGCCTGCCTGACGGCGATCAGCAGGCCGATATGTACCTGTGGATGGTGCAGCGGCTGGCCCAGGCGGGGTACAAGCAATACGAGATCTCCAACTTCGCCCGGCCCGGCTTCCAGTCCCGGCATAACCTGAAATACTGGATCGGCCGGCCCTATATCGGACTGGGGCCGGGGGCCCACTCCGACTTCGGCGGACGGCGCTACTCCTTCGTGCGGGATCTGGACGCCTACGTCAGCGGTGTGCTGGAGGGGGGCGGCTGCATTGTGGACAGCTCCGACCTCATCCCGCAGCGGGAGCGGGGGGGCGAATATCTGATGCTCCGCCTGCGCACCACCCGGGGCATTGAGGAGTGGGAGTACCGCCGGGAGTTTTTTATGAACTTCGACCCCATCGAGCAGAAGCTGGAGGAGTTTGAGCGCCACGGCTGGGCCGCCCGGCAGGACCGGCGGTGGTACTTTACGCCCAAGGGCTTTCTGGTATCCAACCAGCTGATCGGCAGCCTTCTGGAGGCGCAGGAGGACGCCGCCCTGGACGTGCTCCTGCCCAAGCTCCGCCAGGAGCGGGAATCCGCCCCTCAGCCTCCGGAAAAGCCGCCGCGAAAGCCAAGAAAGGGGAAATAATGGCAGCCTGATTTTCCCCCGCCGCTGTTTACAAAATCTGCGCGGTGTGTTATGATACCAGTATTCTTTTACGTCCTGCGCGCCCGGCCGCAACAGACCCAGGCCGGGCGCTGTTTTTGATCCAAAGGAGGTAGCAATGAAACATATCCGGCTCAAACGGGCGGCCGCCGCCGGCCTGGCCCTGCTGATGGCCGCCGGCCCGGCGGCCATGGCCTCGGAGGCGCTGGGGCATGATATCCATGGGGGGAAGGTGGGCCTTGCCCCCGGCGCTGCCGTCAGCCGCCAGATTTTCTGGAGCGATACATATTCCGACCTGCGCACCGAGCGCTATCTCACCTACACCCCCAGTGAGGACATCGTCCCTACAGTGGCCTACGGAGACAGCGTCCTCAAGCGCCAGACCCTGTCCGCCATGGCCAAGACCCTGGAGGGGCAGGGCAAGCGGGTGGTAGGCGGCATCAACGGTGACTACTACGCCATGGCCACCGGATCCCCGGTGGGCCTGGTGCTCACCGACGGGGTGGTCCGCTCCGCCGCCGGACCCGCCAGCGCGTGGTATTACGGGGTCGGCTTCCGCTCCGACGGCACCGCCTTCATCGGCAAGCCCGCCCTGGCGCTCAAGGCCTCGTTTCACGACAGCACCTATCCCCTGGGGGGCGGCATCAATAAGATACGCACCGAGCTGGGAGGATATACCCTGCTTACCCAGGACTTTGCCGCCAGCACCCAGAACACCAGCCCCGGGGTGGATGTGATCCTCACCCCCGTGGTGGATCAGGTGGGGCAGGAGGTGGTGGACGCCGGGGGTTCCGTGCTGGTGCAGAGCAGCCAGCTCACCATCGGGGGCCGCGTCACCTGCACGGTAGACCAGGTGCTGGAGTCTGAGGGATCCATCCCCATCCCCGCCGGCAAGCTGGTGCTCACCATCAACGGCAAGGGGGACGCCGCCCTGATTGAGGCCCTCAAGGCCCTTCAGCCGGGGGAGACGGTGAGCTTTGACATCTCCAGCCCCGACGCCCGCTGGCTGGGCGCGGTGAACGGCATCGGCGCCCCCAGCCGCCTGCTCAACGGCGGCACCATTGACTACAACAGCTTCCAGGGGGACTCCAACGCCTCCGGCAACCGGGCCCGTACCGCCATCGGCCTGAAGGAGGACGGCACGGTTATCTTCTATACCATTGACGCCGGCGCCTCCGGGTACAGCGTGGGCTGCACACTGGCCCAGGTGGCCATGCGCCTGCGGGAGCTGGGCTGTGTGGAGGCTGTGGCCCTGGACGGGGGCGGCTCCACCACTTTGGGGGCAACCTATCCCGGCGACAGCGCCATGGAGATCCTGAACCGCCCCTCTGAAGGGGCCCAGCGGGCCAACAGCACCGCTATCTTTCTTACCACCACCCTGCCCGCCACCAACACGCTGGGCAGCTATTACGTCACACCCACCGACGCCATGCTCCTGTCTGGGGCCAGCATCCAGCTCAGCGCCGAGGCGCTGGACACCTCCTTCTACCCAATGGCCGGTACGGAGATGGTCTCCTACTACATCCAGAACGGGGACGGCACCGTCACCGCGGACGGACTGTTTACCGCGGGCGGGGAGAACAGCGTCACTTTGGTCACCGCCAGCGACGGCATTGTGGAGGGCAGCGCCTCCATGACGGTGGTGAAAACCCCAGACGCCATCACCCTGAGCAACGAGAAGACCGGCGCGCCGGTGACCAGCCTCAACCTTATCCCCGGAGAGCAAGTGGATTTGAAGGCCGCCGCCGTCTACCGCAAGCTCCCACTGCTGTCTCAGGACAGCTGCTATGCCTGGAGCTGTCCCGAGGCCCTGGGGGTCATTGACCAGGAGGGGGTCTTCACCGCCGGCAGCAACGCCACCAGCGGCATCATTACGGTCAGCGCCGGCGGAAAGTCGGTCTCCCTGCCGGTGAGCATCGCCGGGCATGTCTTCACCGTGGAGGACTGCGAGGCAGACGCCTCCGCCTTTACGGATACCGAAACCGCCTCCGCCGGGATTGAGACCAGCCTGGCCCATGTCCACAACGGCGTCCAGAGCCTGAAGCTGACCTATGACAGCTCCGGCGGAACCGCCGATCTGACGGCGGATCTCACCATCCGGGAGGAGGAGCAGTATCTGGGTGTGTGGGTGTATGGGGATGGATCCGGCAATACCCTGACCGCCGCCATCGCCGCCCAGGACGGCCAGGAGATCCCCGTCGTTCTCACCGGCCTGGACTTTACCGGCTGGAAGCATGTGTCCGTTACCCTGCCGGAGGGGGCGGCCAAGCTCACCCGCCTGTCCGTGGTCTACGGCGGCGGCGAGAGTGCCCGGGGCGTCCTCTGGCTGGATCAGTTTACCACATCCAACGAGCCGGAGCGGGACAGCGAGGCCCCTGAGGTCTCCGTCAAGGTCAGCGGCCGGCAGGTTACCGCCAGCGCCAGCGATAATATGGACCGCAGCATTCCCGGGGATCACGTCACCCTGACCTATGACGGCGCCGTGGTGGAGAAGAGCTGGGACACCGCCGCCAACACTCTCACCGCCACCCTGCCGGAGCCGGACGGCATGGCCCACCGGGTCACCGTCACCGTCACCGACAACAGCGGCAACCTGGCCCGGGCGTCGGCGGACATCGCCCCCGACCCGGGGCGGCAGAATGTCTTTGCGGACATGGCCGGCCACTGGGCCGCCACCTACGCCACCTATCTCTACCGCCGGGGAGTCACCAGCGGCACCGGGGAGATTTTGCTCTACAGTCCCGACCGGAACATCACCCGGGGGGAATTCTTTGCCATGACCGCCCGGTGGATGGACCTGGATCTGAGCCAGTTTGCCGATGTGGTTCTCCCCTTCGCCGATGTGGACGCCATCCCCCCCTGGGCCATGGATGAGATTAAGGCGATGTACAGTCTGGGCATCCTCAGCGGCACCGACAACGGAGACGGCCTGAAGGTCAACGCCGCCGCCAACATCAGCCGGGCCGAGGTCATGGCCATCCTGGACCGGACCCAGGCCCGGGGCTACGCGGCAGAGCCCCTCGCCTATGCTGACGCCGGCGATGTGCCGGCGTGGGCGCTGCACGCCATGCGCTCTCTGGTGAGCCAGGGGATTGTCTCCGGCTATCAGAACCGCATCAACCCCATGCAGCCCATCACCCGGGCGGAGGTGGCGGTGCTGCTCTACTCCATGCTGTAATCACAGGCCCGCAGGCTGCCTTTTCCGGCAGCCGGGCTGCGAGGCTTTTCCGACACGCTCAGCCTGAAAAGAATCCATGATTCTTTTCAGGCTGTTTGATTATACCGCTGAATTTACCGGGATTTCCTCCATTTCCCGCGGGGTTTTTGTGGGGAACATACCTTGCGTTCCAGGAGAGAAATTGCGTATAATCAGACCTGTGAAAAAATGAGTCAAGCGTTAAAGGAGTATGGACATGTATCGAATGATTGCGCTGGATATTGATGGGACCCTGGTGGGGAAGGACGGCCGGGTGAGCGCCGCCAACCGGGCCGCCATCGCCCAGGCCAAAGCCGCGGGGCTGCGGGTGGTGCTGTGTACCGGCCGGTCCTGGCAGGAGTCGGAGGAGGTGGCCGCGGAGATTGGCTGCGACCCGATGATAGTCTGTCAGGGGGGCGCGGCCCTGGCCGATCTGGAGCAGCGGCGCAATACCCGCCTGTGGGAGATCCCCCAAAACGCCGCCCTGGCCCTGCTGGCGCTGCTGGAGGACCAGCCCCTGGGCTTCGTCTACTTTTCCGGCAGCGAACTGCTGGTCAATCCCGGGTCTCTTGCAATCTTTCAAGCCTATCCCAGCGAGGGCTTTCACCGCGCCAAGCGGGTGGTGGAGCACCCCCTGCGGTATTTTCAGGAGGGTAATTTGCCCCTGAATAAAATTTTTGCCTGCGGCGACCCGGCCTGCTTCCCGCCCCTTCTGGAGGGGGTGCGGGCCCGTCCGGAGGTAACCCTTACCTCCTCCGCCTGGAATAACTTTGAAATTCTCCCCGCCGGTATCGACAAGGGGACCGGTCTGGCCGCCCTGGCGGCTGGCCTGGGCATCGGAATGGAGGAGATAATCGCCATCGGCGACAGCCCCAACGACATGGCAATGCTGTCCGCGGTGGGGATGCCGGTGGCCATGGGCAACGCCCCCGGCGAGGTGAAGGCCCTGGCCCGGTACGTCACCGCTGCAAATGAGGCGGACGGCGTGGCCCAGGCGATCCGCCATGTGCTGGGGCTGTGAGCGGCTTGCGGCAGGCGGCAGGACGCCGGAAATAATGGGCGCGGGACGGAAAATCCGCCGGCCCCCGTTGCTTTTTCCAGGCGAAGCCGGTATAATTTGGAGTATATGACTGACGCCCCGCATCCCAGCGGCCGCAGGGGCGGCGGAACAGCGCAATTCGGAGGTGTATCATGAGAGAAAAACGAGTGTTATCTATGGCGCTGTCATTGGCGCTGGCGGCGGGCATGCTGTCCGTCCCTGCCTCGGCGGCCCGGTTTACCGATATGCAGAACCACTGGGCCCAGGCCGATGTGGAGTATCTGAGCACCCAGGGCCTTGTGAGCGGATATAACGACGGCACCTTCAAGCCGGACGCCGCCATGAGTACCATTGAGGCGCTGCTCTTCTGCGCCCGCATTCCCGTTCTGGACTCCAATACCAAGCGGCTTATCGTCACCGACTGGACCGACGAGCTGCGCATGGTGCTGCCCGCGTCCATGATGTCCTGGGCGGCCAGCGATTTGTCCGTCTGTCTGGCCACCGGCATCATCTCCATGGACGAGCTGCGCTCCCTGACCAACCGGGACGGCCTGATGTCCGCCATCCCCCGGGAGGATGTGGCCAAGTACCTGGCCCGGGCCATGCAGCTGGCCCCCATGGCGGAACATCTGACCACCTATACGCTGGACTTTGCCGATACCAGCGCCATTTCCCAGGAGATACAGCCCTATGTCTATGTGCTGAGCAACTACGGCATTGTGAAGGGGGACGAGTTCAACAATTTTCAGCCCAAGAGCAGCCTGAACCGGGCCTCCATGACCTCTCTGCTGCGCCGGGGGCTGGAGTTCATGACCGCGCGGGGCATCTCAGTGGAGCTGCCGCAGTATACCACCAACAAGTGGGTAGGGGGCGTCATCCGCACGGTGCAGGCCAACAGTAAGGGCAATACGGTTCTCAGCCTGGCCAGCCCTCTGGGCACGATCCGCACCGTCACCCTCCCATCCAATGTGAAAATTTATCAGGACAACATGCTCACTACCGATTCGGCCCTGAAAAACGGGATCTATGTCCGGGTGAACCAGAATAACAACGGTACTGCCTCCAGTGTGCGCATCGGCGGCGCCCTCACCACCGTCAGCGGCCCTGTGGTGAGCATTCAGAAGGACAGCCTTACCATTCGGGAGGACGGGGTGGCCCGTACTCTCCCGGCTGACCGCTTCATTGAAATTCAAAACGGCAGTCAGGTGGGCGGGCTGGAGCTGCTGGACGCCTCCGCCGGCTACACCTCCGCGGAGTGCTTTGTGGACGCCATGGGCCATCTGGCGGCCATCCGCTTTTCCGGCGGCACCCAGGCGGAGGAGGGGATTCTCTCCGACGTGAAGTTCAACGCCGGCGGCGGCGCCCAGATTCAGCTCACCGGGGAGAACGGCACCCGCACCCAGTATGCCATCCCTGCTGGAGCCGTTGTGCTGGTCAACGGCTCCTCCGGGGCGCTGAGCTCCAGCCAGATCGGGGACTTTGTCACCCTGCGGGTGTCCACTGAGGACCGCACCCAGGTGTCCGAGGTGCAGATAGACACCTTGACCGAGTACATCCAAGGCTCCATCCGCACCATCAGCACGAAAAATTACGGCAAACTCACCGTGGAACAGGCACTGAAGGGGAAAACCACCTCACATTCCCTCCTCAGTGGCACCGAGGTGACCTACGAGGGCAACCTGGTGGACGTGAGCGATCTCCACAAGGGCGACTTTGTCACCATCCGTCTGGATGACGACGGCAACGCCCTCTACGTGGCCGCCTCCCCCGGATCCGTCACGGTGGAGGGCACCATCCAGGCCATTTTGTACGGCAGTCCCACCACCATTCAGCTGGCCCAGCGGGACGGTACTGTGGTGAACTATGACGTGGATCTCAACGCCCCGCCCCTGGTGTACCGGAATAAGGTGCGCACCACCGTTGACAAGCTGCGCAGCGGCGACGAGGCGGTCTTTACCATCCGGTACAACGCCGTCACCCGCATCGACGCCACCCCCAAGAGCGCCAACGCCTCCGGCACCATCCAGAAGGTGAGCCTGGACAACAGCGGCACTACCATTGAGGTCCTGCTGGACGACAACACCGCCGCCGCCTATCTGGTGGATGAGACCGTCTCCGTCACCCAGAACGGCAAGGCGGTATCTATTGACTCCCTCAAGCCCGGATTCAAGATCGACATGGTGCTGGAGGGCAGCCAGATCCTCTCCATTGAGGTCTCCCGCGGCACCGCCCAGGCCAATCAGCTCACCGGTACGATCCTGTATGTAAACCGGAGCGAGTGGGAGCTGCTGGTCCAGCGGGATGACAACACCTCCACCGCCCTGACCGTGTACGTGGGGGACGCCGTCATCCGCTCCACCGCCTCCACCAACACCACACTGTCCCTTAGCGACCTGGAGACCGGCGACGGCGTGATGTGCTTCGGCGCCTATGACGGCCTGGTCTTCCGGGCTACTCTGGTGCTTCTGCTGTAAGAACCTGTATTCATAACCGAAACTGCCGCCTGGGCGAGGGATTTCCCGACCAGACAAGGCAAATTTTCGCAGGAATACTGGATGTATTTCAAGAAAATTCAACGCAGTATGGCCGGAAAGACCCGCCCAGCCGGTCGTTTGAGGTTGTGAATACAGGATCTAAGGCGGCGGGCTGCTTGTTTCCCCCATCTCAGCGCTTTTGAATAACTGGTAAAGGATTGAAAGCATATGGCACAGGACAAAAAGGTGGAACAGATCACCGACATGGAGGTAGACTTCGCCAAATGGTTTACCGACGTGTGCAAAAAGGCGGAGCTCATCGACTACTCCTCCATCAAGGGCATGTTTATCTACCGTCCCTATGGCTACGCCATCTGGGAGAACATCCAGCATATTCTGGACGGCGAGTTTAAGAAGACCGGCCACGAGAATGTCTATCTCCCCATGCTCATCCCTGAGAGCCTGCTCCAGAAGGAGAAGGACCACGTGGAGGGCTTTGCGCCCGAGTGCGCCTGGGTGACCACCGGGGGCAGCGACAAGCTGGAGGAGCGCTACTGTATCCGCCCCACCAGCGAGACCCTGTTCTGCGAGCACTACGCCAACATCATCCACTCCCACCGGGACCTGCCCAAGCTGTACAATCAGTGGTGCTCCGTGCTGCGGTGGGAGAAGACCTCCCGCCCCTTCCTGCGCCACCGGGAGTTCCTGTGGCAGGAGGGCCACACCATGCACGCCACCGCCGGGGAGGCCAAGGCGGAGACCGAGCGGATGTTCAACATCTACGCCGATTTTTATAAGGACGTGCTGGCCATCCCCGTGGTGAAGGGCCGCAAGACCGACAAGGAGAAGTTCTCCGGCGCCGAGGCCACCTACACCGTGGAGTGCATGATGCACGACCGCAAGGCCCTCCAGGGCGGCACCAGCCACTACTTCGGCGATGGCTTCGCCAAGGCCTTTGATATCACCTTTACCGGCAAGGACAACCAGCCCCACCACCCCTTCCAGACCTCCTGGGGGGTGTCCACCCGGATGATCGCCGGCATCATCATGGTCCATGGCGACAACAATGGACTGGTTCTTCCCCCCCGGGTGGCTCCCATCCAGGTAGTTGTGATCCCTGTGGCCCAGCACAAGAGCGGCGTTATCGAGGCCAACCAGGCGGTAGTGGAGCGGCTGCAAAAGGCCGGCCTGCGGGTGAAAATGGATAGCTCCGACCAGTCGCCGGGGTGGAAGTTCGCCGAGTATGAGATGAAGGGCGTCCCCCTCCGGCTGGAGCTGGGCCCCAAGGACATGGAGAAGAACCAGTGCGTCCTGGTCCGCCGGGATTCCGGGGAGAAGCAGTTCGTCTCCTTGGACAGCATTGAGGAAACGGTGAAGCAGATGCTGGACCAGATCCATGACGGGCTGTACGCCAAGGCCCTGAAAAATCTGGAGGAGAACACCTACGCCTGTTCCTCCCTGGAGGAGGTCAAGGAGAAGATGGCCGCCCAGGGGGGATTCGCCAAGACCATGTGGTGCGGCGACTTGGCCTGCGAGCTGAAAATGAAGGAAGAGGCCGGGGTCTCCTCCCGGTGCATCCCCCTGGAGCAGGAGCACCTGGGCGACACCTGCGCCTGCTGCGGCAAGCCCGCCAAGCATATGGTCTACTGGGGCGTGGCATACTGACTTCTGTCTGTTCTGGCACAACCGGCCCCCGGCGGAACCATTCCGCCGGGGGCCGAGACTGTGAAAGGAGGGAAATATGGAATTGGCAGCGGGATCGGGCGCGGGCCCCCGCCGCCTCACACTGACGGTGGGGGCGCAGCAGGCGGGACAGCGGGTGGACACGCTGCTGCGGCGGACGCTGCGCCTGTCAGGGACCAGCGTAAAGCGGGCCAAGACGGCGGGAGGCATCCTGCTGGATGGACAGCCGGTTACCGTGCGGGCCCAGGCACAGGCGGGGCAGATTCTGTCTGTGCGGGTGGGGGACACGCAGTGGGATGATTCCGTCCTGCCTGCCCCCGGCGCAGTGGATATTGTCTACGAGGACGGGGACATTCTTATTCTCAACAAGGCCCCCGGCGTGGCGGTCCACCCTGGCCCGGGACATTTTGACGATACTTTAGGTAATTTTATAATAAATTATTACAAAATGACAAGCCAAGTTGCAAAATTCCGCCCGGTAAACCGGCTGGACCGGGGGACCTCCGGGCTGATGTGCGTGGCCAAGCACGCCCACGCCCAGGAGATTTTAAAGGGGCAGCTCCACACGCCGGCCTTTGCGCGGATTTATTTGGCGGTGTGCGGCGGGTGCCCTGTGCCGGAGGCGGGGGTGGTGGACGCCCCCATTGGCCGGAGTGCGGACTCCATCCTGCGGCGGGAGGTACAGCCCGAGGGCGCGCCCGCCCGGACCCGGTATCAGGTACTGAAAAAGGGGGTGCGCAGCCTGGTAAAGCTGGCCCTAGACACAGGGCGCACCCACCAGATCCGGGTCCACATGGCCCACTTGGGCTGTCCTCTTACCGGGGACTTCCTCTACGGACAGGAGGATAAAAGCCTCATCTCCCGCCCGGCGCTCCACTCGGCGGAGCTGGCTTTGGTCCACCCAGTCACCCAAAAATTCCTCCGCTGGACAACCCCTCTGCCGGAGGATATGGCGGCGCTGCTCAAAACATAGAGATGGAGCCGTCCTCCCCCACCAGAAGAAACCGGATGCCTACTTTTTGGATCTGCGCCAGAGCGGACCAGCGCTGGGCCAGCTCCAGGCTCTTTTTCGTGCGGGGAACCGCCACGGCGGGGAGGATGGTTTCATCCATAGGACAGCCGGTCATCAGCTGGCCAATGGCCTCCCGCATGAGGGAGTACTCATGAGACGGAGGGCCCGGCCGGCTCTTCTTGCTCTCCACGTATAAAGTCCGGCCATCTGGCAGAGCAATCCGGACATCGCCGGCTCCCGGCAGGGAGTCTACCAGGAGGGCGGGGGCAAATTGCCCGCTGCGGTAGCCCCCCTGCCAGCGGTGAAGGTCACCGTCTGCCTTGGTACAGCCCTGCTCCGATAAAAATCCACGGATATCAAAGTGAACCGTGTTCCCGGTTTTGATGTGCGCGCCGTCAATGGAGACGCGGACCTCCCGCCGGGTCAGGCGGCGGCGCAGATAGTACAGGGCGAGGCGCAGGCTTACCTCCGGTTCCGTCATGCGCGCACCTCCTGTCTGGTTGGCGGCAATGATAAGATTGTGGCCATGATACCACGCGGGGCGGCAGTCCGTAAGGCCGGCAGCGGGGAAAAACCGTTGCGGATTTTCCGCCGGTGTGGTAGAATAACCGCCGTCCATAGGTTTTTCTGTTGAACGAAGGAGAGAAATGAACGTGACCATTGAATTCAACCCCCAGGGGGTATGCTCCCGGCATATGAAAATTGACGTGGAGGACGGGGTAATCCGCGCCGTTGAGATACAGGGCGGGTGTCCCGGCAATCTTCAGGCCATCTCCCGGCTGGTGGTAGGGATGCGGGCGGAGGACGTGGTGGAGCGGCTGGAGGGCATCCGCTGCGGCGGCAAGCCCACCTCCTGCCCCGATCAGCTCACCCGGGCTCTGCGGCAGGCCCTCCCTCTGGAGAAAGCGCAGTAAATCAGACAAGCAGGCGCGGCGAATTCCATTCGCCGCGCCTGCTGTATTATTGGGAGACCGAGATAACCCGCGCCGGGCTGACGAGAAGGGAGGGGAGGAGGAGCAGGGCGCTGAACCAGTGGAACCCCAGGGCCAGCGAGGTGATGGGAGGATAGGGAACAAACAGCCAGACAGCCAGGGAAACGATAAAAGCGATCAGCCGGGGGATGACCGTTTTCTTTGCGGTAATCAACAAAAGAAGACTGACCATAATGCCGGCGGCGGCGCCCAGCAGAAGAAACGCCCCATAGACAGAAGCCCCGCTCTGACTGGTGAGATGAACTATGGACAGAACCCAAAGCTTCAGACGGGTAATCAGAGCGGGGTAGTCGACAAGAATCAGGACTGCAATGATAAGGGAGTACAGCAGCAGGTTGTACCAATGAATGTGTATTTTCTTTTTCATAATACCACCAAATTTTAAAAATGTACTTGAGAAAAATTGTTGAAGTAACAAAAGCACCATTTGGTGTATTACATAGGGTAAACCAAATGGTGCTTTTAGAGAAACTATTGAGTATCTAAAGTGAAAGGAACAGAGATGAAATAATCATCCACAACGAAACCGGTATCAGTCCAAATCTGTAAGTCTTTCACGTCGACAGATAGTTCCTGGTGAGATTTTGTGTAGGAGAAAGTGAGAGTTTCCGCAATGCTTTTTGGGGAGTTGGAATAAGATTTGTCCAGAGAACTCCATTTTGTAGTGTCGTTAGGACGGATTTTAAAAGCGACTCTGGATATGGAATAGTTATTATAGGTGGAGAGTTCAAGACGTACAAAGTATGGAGTGGCACTAGATGGGGCACGGTACAGATTGAAGGAGCCAGAACAGTGGTACTCAACGAAGACATCGTGATAACTGGAGAGCGGGATAGGTTCATCACCTGTTATTACGTCAACAAGATTATGATCCTTATCTAAAAGAATGGTAAACGGTGTCGAAGAGATCAGAACAGCTTCACTATCATCATACGATAGCAGGGGTTGCAGCGAATGCAGGAATGGCTAGGAGAGCAAATGTAACCATTAAGAGCAGCGCAAGACGAAAATGAGTGGCTAATTTTTTCATGGTAATGCCTCCTTCTATAAAGTTAGTTTTAGTTAAGCTATAGCTTGATAGTAGTATATCACGTAAAAAGAAAAAATGCAAGCAAAAAAATAATAAGCGCTATAAAAGATTTGGACGTCCTTTGACAAAATGGAGGGGTTGACATAGAACCCGCTCCCCTTCCTCCTGGATCCCTCCAGCCAGTCAAAGGAAAAGAAGAGGTTTAATTTCATTGGATTATTGACAATCTGTTCACAATTTTTTAAAATTGATATTGTAGAATGGGGGCGAATTAAAAGGGAGAGTGGGCGGTTTTACCTCATTCCTGAAAAAGGACGGAGGGCACATCCGGTAAAATTGACAAAATGTTGGCCCAAAATATAGAGAAAGCGGAGAATTGACAAACGAACACAGAGAGGATATCCTCTATATAAAAACATAAAGGAGTGGGGATCGAATGGAAGAGATGCCGAGTGTCCTGATGTCCTATCTGCGGGTCACGCAACATATGTCCCAGCAATTTCGCACCCATTTTGGCCGGCTGAACCTGACTTTCCCACAGGCGCTGGTGCTGAATGTATTGGGGGAGGAGGGGCCCATCCCCATCAGCGCCCTGGCGGAGCGGACGGGAAGCGCCAACAGCACGGTATCCGGCATTGTGGACCGGCTGGAAAAGCTGGGCCTGGCCCGCCGGGAGCGGTCGGAAAACGACCGGCGGGTAATCTACGTCTCCGCCACGGAGAAGTACCAGGCGCTGCACGAAAAGGCGGCCACCGATGTCAGCGGCTATTTTAACTCGCTGCTGGACACAATGTCACCAGAGGACAAGAACATGGTGGCGGAGGCTCTGCGCAAGCTGGACGCCGTGCTGGCGGCGGCCTGCGAGGGGCCAGGCAGGACTTAGAGCCGGTTTGTGTGTGAGAATGTAATGTGTAGAAACAGGTGGGATGCGGGGTTATGAGCAAGCGGAATCACTATGGTTATGCCGGGTACAGCGGCCGCCCCCGGGGCCAGGGGGCCCTGAAGGTGATTATTGTCATTCTGGCGCTGATTCTGGCGGCGGCGCTGGCGCTCTTCTTCTTCCTGGAGGACCATTTGGTCTTCTCTGGGGACGGGGTGCGTCTGGAGCTGCCCTTCGGCAAAGAGGAGACAGAAGAGGTCCAGGAGAGCGAGCCTCCGCCGCCCTCGGAGCCGCTGGTGATTGTCACGCCGGAGCCCACCCCCACGCCGGAGCCGGAGAAGCCCCTTCAGGCGGTATGGGTGGATCGGGCCGATGTGCTCAACGGCGCCGCGGAGGAGAAGGCCGAAGCGGCGGGAGCCAACGCGGTAATCGTTGACATGAAGGACGACGAGGGCACCCTGGGCTATGTGTCCGACCTGGAGACAGCCAAGACGGTAAAGTCCTCCGCCTCTGAGCCGGAGCGCAACAACGCCATTCAGGCCCTGAACAACGGGCCGCTGTACACGGTGGCCCGGGTGTGCTGCTTCCGGGACAACACAGCCCCCCGGGGGGACCGCTCTCTGGCCATCAAGACCAACAGCGGCTACAACTGGCAGGACGGGGACAAGATCCGCTGGATCAGCCCCACCAGCCCGGAGGCGCGGCAGTATGTGACCGATGTGTGTGTGGAGCTGGCGGAGCTGGGGTTTGACGAAATTTTGCTGGACTACAGCGCCTACCCCACCACAGGGAAGCTGAACTATATCAAAAAGGGGGCGGCTTACAACCGGGAGGAGTTCCAGGCTATTGTGGAGGACTTTTATGCCCAGGTGAAGGGGGCCCTGGCGGACTATCCGGAGGTCACCCTGTCCATCCTTACCGACGAGGGGGTTCTGGTCAACGGTGTGGACGAGACCAGCGGCCAAAGCCTGACGGGGCTGGCAGGCAGTGCCGGCCGGGTTTGGTGCCCCCTGGAAAACCTCAGCCCGGAGGAGGGGATCCAGGCCCTGGCCGCGGCAGGGCTGGAGGAACCGGAGCGGAACTTTGTGCCTGTGGTCTCTCAGGCCGGGGGCCCGGCGGAGAGCTGGGCCGTTATGGAGCGGTAGAGTAAACAAAACACCGGGCGGCGCAGGAGTTTTCCTGCGCCGCCCGGCGTACCGTCAGGGAGATCTGAGAAAGTCAAGAAGGAAGGTGAACCTAGCAGCATAAAAAGTACACAAAAAAGCTGGTCATTTTTTTGCGATTTTGGGGGCAACTGTAGAGAATTGAATGGAAATTAGAGAAAAAGGACAGGCAGGTCAAAAATTTAACAGGTTTTTGGGAAATGCAGGCGGTAAAGTTCCCAAAACCGCGGGACTCAAAAAGAATAGAGCAAAAAATAAACTTGCAATTTATTCATTTTTCAAGTATGATTCCAATAGAATTGGGGAAGTGTCTATGGTTTATGCGATGTGAAGAGATTGGAGAGAAAGGCGGTGAAAAAATGTCTTTGGAAGGAATCAAGCAAGTGACGCAGACAGAAGAGAGCTCCCAGCTGCGCAGGGCGGAGGCCCAGGCCCAGGCTAAGAAGACAGTGGCGGACGCCAGACAGGCCGGGGAGCAGGCTGTGGCTGCCGCCCGGACAAGCGCGGAGGCCCAGGTGCGGGAGTACATGAAAGCAGCGGAAGAGAAAGCGTCCAAGCACGCGGAAAAGGTTGTGGCGGAGACAAAGCAGGCCTGTGACGCCCTTCAGAAAGCGGCCCGGGGCCGCAAGAAGGACGCCGCCGCGTTAATTGTCAGAAGGGTAGTGAATGTCTGATGGCTATTGTCAAAATGAAGCGGCTGCGGCTCTTTGGCATGAGGTCAGACAGGGAAGACATCCTGCGGGTACTGCAGCACGCGGGCTGCGTGGAGGTAAGCGAGACCGCGGATAAGCTGGAGGACCCGGAGTGGGCGGGGGTGTCCCGCCCCGACGGCCAGGCCCTCACCGCGGCCAGAGAGGCCGGGGCGTCCGCCCTGTCCGCCCTGGAGGTGCTGAAAAAGTACGCGCCGGTGAAGGGCGGCCTGCTCAAGAGCCGCCCGGTCATCTCGGAGAAGGAGTTCTTTGACGACGGGGCCTACGCCGCGGCGCTGAAGACCGCCGAAGAGGTGAACGACGCCGAGCGGCGGATCCACGCCCTCTATGCCGAGCAGAGCAAGCTGCGGGGGCAGAAGCTGACGCTGGCCCCCTGGCTGGATCTGGACGTGCCGCTGGATACAGCTTCCACCAAAGAGATGGCGGTGGTGCTGGGCACCGTGCCCAACACCGTCAAGCTGGAGGAGCTCCAGGGCGGGCTGGACGCCGCCACCGATCTGCAGGAGCTGACCCACGTCAGCTCCGACACCGAGGCCCACTATCTCCTGCTGGTGTTCCACCGGGACGCGGAGGAGGCGGTGAACGAGGTGCTGAAGGAGTACGCCTTCACCCGGGCCGGCCTGCGGGGCTGGACCGGCACCGCCAAGGAGAACGACCGCCGTCTGGACGCGGAGATCAGCGCCCTGGCGGCAGAGACCGAGGCGGTGAAGGAGGGGCTGAGCAAGCGCGGGGGCGAGCATCTGGTGCTCCAGCGCTGCGCCGACCGGGCCGCCCAGGAGATCAGCCGGGAGGAGGCCAAGGGCCGCCTGCTGGACACCCAGTCCGTCTTCTTCCTGGAGGGCTGGATGCCCGCTAAGGAGGTCAAGGGGCTGGAGGAGTGCTTAAAACCCTATCTGTGCGCCTGGGAGACGGAGGACCCCGCCCAGGAGGAGTATCCCACCGTGCCGGTCCAGCTGGAAAACAACAGCCTGACCCGCCCCATGAGCATGGTCACGGATATGTACTCCCTGCCGGCCTACGGATCGCTGGATCCCAACCCCCTGATGGCGCCCTTTTTTATCCTGTTCTACGGCATTATGATGGCGGATATGGGGTACGGGCTGGTGATGATGCTCATCTCCGCCCTGGTCATCAAGAAGACCAAGCCAAAGGGGCCCACCGTGCGGCATATGTTCCCCCTGCTGGGGCTGTGCGGCGTGAGCACCTTTATTATGGGCGCCCTGACCGGCGGCTTCTTTGGCGACTTCCTGCCCCAGCTGGCCCATATCATCAACCCCAATACCACCTTTACCGCCCTGCCCGCCCTGTTCTCCCCTCTGGATGACGCGCTGGTGGTGCTGATGGGCGCGCTGGCGCTGGGCGTGGTGCAGATCTTTACCGGTATGGGAATCAGCATGTACAAGAAGATTAAGCGGGGTGAGACCATGGACGCCCTGTGCAATGAGGGCGCCTGGTATCTGGTGTTCCTGCTGGCCGGCGGCGGCATTGCCCTGGGCATGGTGGGCCCCGGCCTGATTGCGTCCCTGATTGTGCTCGTTATCACCCAGAGCTACGGCAAGAAGGGGATTGTAGGCAAAATTATGGGCATCTTCGGCTCCCTGTACAACGGGATTACCGGCTACTTCAGCGATATCATGTCCTACTCCCGCCTGATGGCGCTGATGCTGGCGGGGGCGGTGGTGGCCCAGGTGTTCAACCAGCTGGGCGCCATTACCGGCAACGTGGTTGCCTTTGTCATCATCGCTATGATCGGCAACGCGCTGAATTTTGCCCTGAACATCCTGGGCTGCTTCGTCCACGATATGCGCCTGCAGTGCCTGGAGTTCTTCGGCCGGTTCTACGAGGACGGCGGCGTACCCTTCCGTCCTTTGAACATCACCACAAAATTTGTAGACGTAGAAGAGAAATAACAAGGAGGAAATTATCATGAGTTTTCTGGAATCTTTTGGCGGCCTGGCGCTGGCTCTGCTGGGCTCTGGTCTCGCGGTTGGTCTGAGCTGTGTTGGTTCCGCCAAGGGCACCGGCATCGCCGGTGAGGCCGGTACCGGCCTGCTGAGCGAGGATCCCTCCAAGTCCGGTAAGGTCATGGTGCTTCAGCTGCTCCCCGGTACCCAGGGCCTGTACGGCATGGTGGTGTGGTTCTTCGCCCTGATCCGCATGAACTTTATGGGCAACGCCGCCGCCGTGGCCAGCTCCATGACCGTGCAGCAGGGCCTGGCCATCTTCGCCGCCTGTATGCCCATGGCCCTCGGCGGCCTGCTGTCCGCCATCGCCCAGGGCCGCGTGGCCGCCGGCTCCATCAACATCCTGGCCAAGAAGCCCGACGATTGGTCCAAGGGCCTGATCCTGTGCGGCATCGTCGAGTTCTACGCCATTCTGTCCCTGCTGGCCTCCATGCTGATGCTGCTCCAGCTGTAATCATCCCACTGAGAAAAGGGGATTCGACATGAACGGAATCGAAAAAATCACCAGCCGCATCAACGCGGACGTACAGCGGGAGATTGACGAGATCAACGCCCAGGCGTCCGCCGAGGCGGCGGAGATCACCGCGCAGTACGCCCAGCGTGCCAAGCGGGAGTCCGAGGAGATCCTGGAGCGGGGCCGCAAGGCCGCGGCGGAGCGGGAAGAGCGCCTGGCCAGCGTGGCTGAGCTGGAGGCCCGCAAGCTGATCCTGGCCGCCAAGCAGCAGGTGCTGGAGGAGACCTTCTCCCAGGCGCTGGAGGATCTGCTCAGCCTGCCTGAAAAGGAGTACACAGACCTGCTGGCCAAGCTCATCGCCCAGGCCAGCCGGACGGGAAGCGAACAGATCATCTTCTCCCAGAAGGACCGGCCCCGCTTCGGCAAGGCCGCCGTCACCCGGGCCAACGAGGTGCTGGGGGACAAGGGCCATCTGACCCTGTCCGCCGAGAGCCGGGCCATCCAGGGGGGCTTTATCCTCAGCGACGGAGAGGTGGAAGTGAACTGTACCTTTGATACCCTGGTCCGCCTTCAGCGCCGTGAGCTGGACGGACCGGTGGCCAAGGTGCTCTTTGAAGCTGTCTAGCGCCGCTCCGCAGACCGGAAAGGAGGAAGTGTCTTGCACAAAAAGCGGAAAGACACGGATTATCTCAGCATTTCCACCCGGGTGCGGGCCATGGAGAACCGCCTGCTGACCCGGGAGCGCATGGAGCGGATGATTGAGGCGCGCACCGACGAGGAGGCCGCGAAGGTCCTTACCGAGTGCGGCTACGGGGAACTGAACCAGGTGACGGCCAGCGGCCTGGACGAGATTCTGGCCCAGGCCCGGGACGGGGTTTATAAGGATATGAGCTCCGCGGTGCCTGAGCGCAGCCTCATCGACGTGTTCCAGATGAAATATGACTACCACAACGTAAAGGTCCTGCTGAAAGCGGAGGCCATGGGGGTGGAGGAGGACCGGCTGCTCAGCAGCGGGGGCCGCTACGCCCCGGCCAAGCTGGCGGAGGATCTCCGCCGGGGCGACCTGCGGGACTGCAGCGAGACCTTCCGCGCCGCCGCCGCCCAGGCCAAAGAGGTCATGGCTGGCACGGGAGATCCCCAGCTGGCCGACTTCCTGCTGGATCAGGCCTACTTTACCGAGATGACCGCCGCCGCCAAGGACAGCGGAAGCGAGTTTTTGCAGGGCTATGTGCGCCTGCTGGCCGATGCGGCCAACCTGCGCTCCGCCGTCCGGGCCGCCCGGATGGGGAAGGGATCCGACTTTTTGTCCCGGGCCCTGGTGCCCGGCGGAAACGTGGCCGAGCGGTCTATTCTGTCCGCCAAAGGCGGGGATCTCACCGCGCTGTTCCGCAGCGGGCGGCTGTCCGCCGCGGCGGAGCTGGGCGGGACGCTGGTCAACGCCGGGGGCGGCTCCTTTACCGCCTTTGAGCGCCTGTGCGACAACGCGGTGAACGACTATCTCAGCCAGGCCCGGCGGGTCCCCTTTGGGGAGCATCCGGTGATCGGCTACCTCTACGCCCGCGAGGCGGAGGTCACCGCCATCCGGACCATCCTGTCCGGCCGCATGGCCGGCCTGAACGCGGATACCATCCGGGAAAGGCTGCGTGATTCCTATGTATAAGATCGCTGTTTTGGGGGATAAGGACAGCGTCCTGGGCTTCAAGGCCCTGGGGCTGGACGTCTTCCCCTCCGACACTGTGGAGGAGGCCCGCAAAACCCTCCACCGTCTGGCCAAGGAGGAGTATGCGGTGATCTATCTCACCGAGCAGTACGCCGCCAAGCTGGAGCACGAGGTGGCCCGGTATAAGGACGAGCTGACCCCCGCCGTGATCCTCATCCCGGGGAAAGAGGGTTCTCTGGGTATCGGCATGGCTAATGTGAAGCGGGCGGTGGAGCGGGCCGTAGGCGCGGACATCCTATAAAGCGTCCGGCAGCCAGACCCATTTCCCACAAGAGTAAAAATTGGCAGTTGTCAAATTGTCAGTTCCTTGAAAGAAGGTAGAAAGACCTATGGGCAAAATTGTAAAGGTTTCCGGCCCGCTGGTGGTTGCCACCGGCCTGGAGGACGCGAACATGGCGGACGTGGTCCGCGTGGGCGAACAGCGTCTCATCGGCGAGATCCTGAACATGAACGGGGATTCCGCCTCCATCCAGGTCTATGAGGAGACCTCCGGCCTGGGCCCCGGCGCCGAGGTGGTTTCCACCGGCTCCCCCCTGTCCGTGGAGCTGGGCCCCGGCATCATTGAGAATATCTACGACGGCATCCAGCGCCCCCTGGAGGAGATTATGAAGAAGACCGGGGGCAACAACCTGCCCCGCGGCGTGGAGGTCCCCGCCGTGGACCACGACAAGAAGTGGGACTTCAAGGCCACGGCCAAGAAGGGCGACAAGGTCACCGGCGGCGACATTCTGGGCACCGTCCAGGAGACCAGCGTGGTGCTCCACAAGATCATGGTTCCCCCCAACCTCAGCGGCACCATCGAGTCCATCCAGTCCGGCTCCTTCACGGTGCTGGACACCGTGGCCGTTCTGGTGGACGCCAAGGGGGAGAAGCACAACCTGACCATGGTGCAGAAGTGGCCCGTGCGTGTGGGCCGCCCCTATAAGCACAAATATCCCCCCAAAACCCCCCTGCTCTCCGGCCAGCGGATCGTGGACGCCATGTTCCCCGTGGCCAAGGGCGGCACCGCCGCCATTCCCGGGCCCTTCGGCTCCGGCAAGACCGTCATGCAGCACCAGATGGCCAAGTGGTCCGACGTGGATATCGTCATCTACATCGGCTGCGGCGAGCGCGGCAACGAGATGACCGACGTGCTGCGGGAATTCCCCGAGCTGGTGGACCCCCGCACCGGGGAGTCTCTGATGAAGCGTACTGTGCTCATCGCCAACACCTCCGATATGCCGGTGGCCGCCCGTGAGGCGTCTATCTACACCGGAATCACCATCGCCGAGTACTTCCGGGACATGGGCTACCACGTAGCCGTCATCGCCGACTCCACCTCCCGCTGGGCCGAGGCCCTGCGCGAGATGTCCGGCCGTCTGGAAGAGATGCCCGGCGAAGAGGGCTACCCCGCTTACCTGTCCTCCCGTCTGGCCCAGTTCTATGAGCGGGCCGGCATGGTGGAGTGCCTGGGTTCCGACGAGGAGCGCCGTGGCTCCCTGACCGCCATCGGCGCGGTCTCTCCGCCTGGCGGCGACCTTTCCGAGCCCGTGTCCCAGGCCACCATGCGCATCGTCAAGGTCTTCTGGGCCCTGGACGCCTCCCTGGCCTACCGCCGCCACTTCCCCGCCATCAACTGGCTCAACTCACACTCTCTGTACCTGGACACCCTGAAGCCCTGGTACGACGAGCACCTGGGTACCCAGTTCATGGTCAACCGCGACAAGTCCATGTCTATCCTCCAGGAGGAGGCCAGCCTGAACGAGATCGTGCAGCTGGTGGGCAAGGACTCCCTGTCCCCCGGGGATCAGCTCACCCTGGAAACCGCCAAGATGCTGCGCGAGGACTTCTTGCAGCAGAACGGCTTTATGGAGGTGGACTGGTACTCCAGCTACGAGCGTCAGGATAAGATGCTGGCCATGATCCTGGAGTATGACAAGCTCTGCCGCGCCGCCATCGAGAAGGGCGCCCAGACCGCCGACCTGTTCAATATTCCCTTCCGTGAGCGTATGGGCCGGGCCAAGAGCGTGCCCGATGACAAGTACGTCCAGGTCTATGCCGAAATGGAGCGCGAGATGGCGCAGCAGATTGACGCGGCCATCGCCAAAGGAGGTGCTGAGGCATGATTCGGGAATACCGTACCATCCAAGAAATCAACGGCCCCCTGATGGTGGTCCGCAAGGTCAGCGGCGTCACCTACGACGAGCTGGCCGAGATCGAGCTGCCTGACGGCTCCATCCGCCGCTGTAAGGTGCTGGAGGTTAACGGCGACAACGCTGTAGTACAGCTCTTTGAGCCCTCCGCCGGCATCAACCTGGCCGACTCCAAGATCCGCTTTTTGGGCCACCCCCTGGAGCTGGCGGTGTCCGGCGATATGCTGGGCCGTGTGTTCAACGGCATGGGCCAGCCCATTGACGGCGGCCCCGAGATTCTGGCCGAGGAGCACCGGGATATCAACGGCCTGCCCATGAACCCCGCCGCCCGGGACTACCCCAACGAGTTTATTCAGACAGGCATCTCCACCATTGACGGACTGAACACCCTGGTCCGTGGTCAGAAGCTGCCTATCTTCTCCGGCTCCGGCCTGCCCCACGCTAACCTGGCCGCCCAGATCGCCCGCCAGGCCAAGGTGCTGGGCGGCGATTCCTCCAACTTCGCTGTGGTCTTCGCCGCCATCGGTATTACCTTTGAGGAGTCCAACTTCTTCGTGGAGGAGTTCAAGCGCACCGGCGCCATTGACCGCACTGTGCTGTTCACCAATCTGGCCAACGACCCCGCTGTCGAGCGTATCGCCACCCCCCGTATGGCCCTCACCGCTGCGGAGTACCTGGCGTTTGAGAAGGATATGCACGTGCTGGTCATCCTCACCGATATTACCAACTATGCCGAGGCCCTGCGCGAGGTGTCCGCGGCCAAGAAAGAGGTCCCCGGCCGCCGCGGCTACCCCGGCTACCTGTACACCGACCTGGCCACCATGTATGAGCGGGCCGGCCGTCAGATGGGCAAGTCCGGCTCTGTGACCATGATCCCCATCCTCACTATGCCTGAGGATGACAAGACCCACCCCATCCCCGACCTGACTGGCTACATCACCGAGGGCCAGATCATCCTGTCCCGGGAGCTGCACCGCAAGGGCATCAGCCCCCCGGTGGACGTGCTGCCCTCCCTGTCCCGTCTGAAGGACAAGGGCGTGGGCGTGGGCAAGACCCGGGAGGACCACGCCGGCACCATGAACCAGCTCTTCGCCGCCTACTCCACCGGTAAGGAGAACAAGGAGCTGATGAGCATCCTGGGCGAGGCGGCGCTCTCCCCCACGGACCTGCTGTACGCCAAGTTCGCAGACGAGTTCGAGAAGCGCTACGTCTCCCAGGGCACCGACGAGAACCGCTCCATTATCGAGACCCTGGACCTGGGCTGGGAGCTGCTGAGCATCCTGCCCCCCGCGGAGCTGAAGCGTATCAAGCCGGAGTTCATTGAGAAATATCTGCCGAAGAAAGAAAACGCGTAAGGGGGTGGGGTAAATGCCTGCGATCAACGTCAACCCCACCCGTCAGGAGCTCACCCGGCTGAAGGGGCGCCTGCGCACCTCCATCCGGGGCCATAAGCTCCTGAAAGACAAGCGGGACGAGCTCATGAAGCAGTTCATGGACGTGGTGCGGGAAAACCGGGCCCTGCGCAAGAAGGTAGAGGACGGCCTGATGCAGGCCTACGGCTCCTTTACCGTGGCCTCCGCCCTCATGTCCGGCGAGATGCTGGAGCAGTCCCTGCTCTACCCCAAGCAGTCTGTGGAGCTGGATATGAGCTTCCAGAACGTAATGTCCGTCAACGTCCCCGTCTACCAGTTCAAGACCCGCAGCGAGGACCCCGGCGAGGTGTACCCCTACGGCTTCGCCACCACCTCCGGCGAGCTGGACGACGCGGTGGACAACATGGCCAGCGTGTTTCAGGATATGCTGCGCCTGGCCCAGGTGGAAAAGACCTCCCAGCTGCTGGCGGAAGAGATTGAAAAGACCCGCCGCCGGGTGAACGCGCTGGAGTATGTAAAAATACCCCAGATGCAGGAGGCCATCAAGTATATCACCATGAAGCTGGACGAGAACGAGCGGTCCTCCACCATCCGCCTGATGAAAGTGAAGGATATGATCCTGAAACAGTCCATTGAGGAGCGGCGGGAGGCCAACGAGAAGGCAATCCAGGCCTTCGGCGGCCAGCCAGAGGCTCCGGCAGAGGTGTAATACCGCCTGTCAGCCAAAAATAAGGGCGCTTACCAATTCAAGGTAAGCGCCCTCTTGTTTGCCGCGGCAGGCCGGCAGAAGACCTGGTAAGCCGGCGTTTCGCGGTTGTGAATACAGGTTCTAAGAAGGAGGACTATTGCAGCTGAATCTGTCCGTCCTCGATGCGCTCTACAGTAACAAGCGCCTCCACCCGCACACCCATGCGGCGCAGGACCTTGCCGCCCTCCCGCATGGCCTTTTCAATGGCGATGCCTACGCCGGCCACCTCGCCCCCAGACTTGGACACCAGCTCCAGCAAGGACAAAATAGACTGCCCGTTGGCCAGAATGTCGTCAATAAGCAGCACCACGTCGTCCTCCTCCAGATACCGTTTGGATACCCGCAGGGTATACGACTTCTCCATAGAAAAGGAGTGCGTCTCCGCAGTATAAACCTCCTGGTCGATGTAGCCAGTGTGAAATTTCTTGGCATAGATGACCGGCACTTTCAACGCACGGCCCACAAAGCAGGCGATGGCGATGCCGGAGCTCTCCACCGTCAGTACCTTGGTGATCCGCTCCCCCTTAAACCGGCGGGCCAGCTCCTGCCCCACCCGCTCAAGCAGTTCAATGTCCATACAGTGGTTGAGGAACATGTCCACATGGATGATGTCCCCCTCGTCAACCCGGGCCTCCTCCAAAATACGCTGTCTCAGTTCCTTCATGTCGCCCCTCGCTTAAATGTTCAAGATATAGTAGATTTTATTATAACCTACTTTGCCCCACTGCGCAATATTGACAAACAGCCGAAAATAAGGTATGCTAATTAGGTCTGTTGAATCTGACGCAGTTCAGCTTGGCATTGTGAAGTTTGTCTCGCCGATAGAATGCGCTCTGCACAGAAGAGAGGCCGCCATGCGGGATTTTGCAGGGCTGCAAATGATTTCTTGTGTCGGAAATGCGGTTGCCCGCAGGCCGGATGTGATTCTGTCCGTTGCCCTGGCTTGCTTGCGTTGGATGCAATTATATTAGACACGATGCAGCGGTATCGAAGTGGTCATAACGGGGCTGACTCGAAATCAGTTTGGGAGCAATCCCACGAGGGTTCGAATCCCTCCCGCTGCGCCAAAAAGATCAGTCTACAAGCGGGTTTGCGCCGTTTGTAGGCTTTTCTTTTTTGTCTGACCTTCCTCCATTTGACCGCCAGTTCTCTCCTAAAACGTCTATGAAAGCTGGGATTCAAACCTGCTATGCAGCGGCGTATTGGCTCCGCGGTCTGCAATACGCCTGCGGGGTCACTTGATTGCCTGCAACGCACCGCTCAGCCGCTTACCATAGCATCAGCAGAGGACAGCTTGGAATTGCAGTCCAAATGTGCGTAGACGTTGGCAGTAGTCGAGAAGTCGCTATGCCCCAGCCATTCCTGGATTTGCTTCATCGGAACGCCATTCGCCAGCAGAAGAAAGTCGGATAAAACATAACAGGCCCAGCGTACATAGCGGGCAAAGGAGTGATTCCTTTGCCCGCTATTTTATATGGCGCATAAATCAATAGTCACGCTTTAATTTGGAATCAAGAAAAAGTTTCAGGGTATGGACACACCCGAATTGCTTGCTGTTTGCGCTTTCACTGAAATACTTAACTTCTACTGTAAAATGCCGATGAAATAAATAAAGTATATATTTGCCACAAGGGAACTGATAAACGCCATGTTTTCCGATATAAGCAAACAGGCAGATGGGAAGTTATTCTATGACAATCACGCAGATGGTACAAAATCAACATTACCAGCGGATTGGCGAGATTTCTCAAAGAATCCAGGGCCAGCCTCATGTCAATCCTTACGGTACACCCGGCATGAGTTTGAGCGATGCGGGCGATTATCGGAAAATCGTTTCTGTTGACGAGGGCGTGGTGCAGCAGGTCGAGCAGATTGCTTTCGATCACATGAAAAACGACTACGGGATCAGCGACGGCGAGGACATCAGCAAGGTCATCCGGGATTATACCATGTCCCTGGCCCCAGAAAAACGACTCAGTGCGTCATGGATGCTGAATGAGATATTCCATAGCGAGGCCACTCGACTGGGAGAGTTTGTCCATCAGCAAGATACAAGTTGGGATTGGGGAAAGCCCTTTGATACCAGCATCTTGGACGGCTACCGGCAGAGTGTGGATATGCAGATATAATACATTAAAAGATAAAATAGTTTTGATGTAAAGGTATAAAGAGAAAGGCTGGTATATGATATTATGAATGTGGCAAACTTCCCTAATTTTTATAACATCCAGCAAAAGCAGGCACAGCAAAGCGCTCCAATGGATCAGCTCGTTTCCATGCTGAACGACAAAGCGGAGAGGCAGTCTCCGCTGGAGGCCGCGAAACAGGCCCTTCTTGATGCAAAGACCAAGTTGGATGGACATCGGAACGAGAAAATTGAAAACGCATTGAGCGGCTACCGCGCCCTGCGCTCTCGGCAGACCTCCTATAAGGATGAACTGGACGTACAGCAAAAGCAGTTAGAGAATTTCCAAACCTTGAGCAGCCGCCGTGATGAACTTACAAATGAACTGTCCGCTGCCAGAGCTGATTATGAGGCTTACGCCGCAACTGAAACCACACTGGATATTACCCAACACAACAGGCTGTCCCTGCGCGTATCCTCGCTGGAGAATGAGCTTGCATCGGTAAACCATGATATCACTGCCCTTGTCGAGCAGGCAAACCGATACACGAACTCGCAGCGGCAATATACGGATTATTTGAAGAACACCAACCAAAGCGGGTATGCCGCATATGAGTATCAGAGTCAAACTGAATACACCGAGGAAAATTTTGTATCCCAAACCACCAGTATGATTGACCGTATGGAAACAGGGGCTAAACAATGGCGTGATCGTGTATCCTCCTATTGCGAGGAATATGGCCTGACTCCTTATGATTTTGAAAGCTATTTGCAGGAGCGCAACAAGCTAACCGATGCCTATTTTGCCGCGCAGCAAAGAGTTTCGGAATTGTTGTATGCCGCTGGAGGAGCGACTGCGGGGGAAGCGGCCAAACAGAAAGAATCCACGCAGGTCAGCGGCACATTATTGAAGGACAGTTTTGATACGGTAGAGATAAGCGATAGTGCCCTCAAACAATTTCAGCAAAAGCCCTTTTTCTAATGTAAGTAACCCATAACAGGCCCAGTGTACATAGCGGACAAAGGATTTTGAAAATCCCTTGTCCGCTAGAGTCTGTTTAAAACCTGTCAAAGTAACCATCTAAGGATACATGCAAGGCAGACAACAGCCCGGAAATAGAGT